>DASTXB010000067.1:0-159562 GCA_035765695.1 Nocardioides sp.
GGTCACCGCGGTCACGGACACCTCGTTCTCCTCGCTGTCGCACGAGGACCTGCTGCGCTGGCTCGAAGGCCGGCCGTCGGTCGCGCGCGGGCTCCTGGCGCAGATCGCCGCGCGGCTGCGCAAGGCCAACGACGTCAACGCCGACCTGGTGTTCTCAGACGTGCCGGGGCGGGTCGCCAAGGCGCTGCTCGACCTCGCCGACCGGTTCGGCCGCACCGCCGACGACGGCGTCCACGTGCACCACGACCTCACCCAGGAGGAGCTCGCCCAGCTGGTCGGCGCCTCTCGCGAGACGGTCAACAAGGCGCTCGCCGACTTCGCCTCCCGGGGCTGGCTTCGCCTGGAGCCCCGCTCGGTCGTGATCATGGACGTCGAGCGCCTGGCCCGCCGCGCCCGTTGAGTCGAGACTTCCGTCGACCGAGTCGAGAGTTCTGACCACTCGAGTCGAGAGTTCTGGTCACCAACGACGGTTCGAGTAGGTCGGCACCAGGGCTGCGCGCAGCTCGCGGAGCCACTGGTCGAGCGCGTCGCCGGTGAAGTCGCCGATGCGGACGACGATCACCGTCCATCCGTGCGTTCGCAGCCACGCGCGACGCTCCTCGTCGGCGGCCTCCCGACCCTCGTGCGCCTCGCGACCGTCGTACTCGACGACCACCTTGGCGCGGCGGTAGGCGAAGTCGAGGCGGTACGTCGGCACGCCGTCGATCTCGATCCAGACCTGCGGCTCCGGAAGCGCCAGGCCGGCATCCGCGATCGCCAAGAAGACCCAGGCCTCACGCACCGACTCGATCCGTGGGTCGACGAGTCCGACCAGGCTCCGGAGCTGGATGACGCCACGGCGCCGTCGGTACCTCCCCAGCGAGCGCTCGAGATCGCGCGACGTCAGCCCGTGCAGGCTCGCAAGCACGACCATGGCGGCGAAGGCCTCGCGCCGCCGCAGGCAGCAGCCGAGGTCGAGAGCCGTGCGCAGGGGCGTCGTCACGCGAACCCCGTGCAGCGTCATGACGTCCGCCGGCATCAGGTCGCGGGTCCGACCGTCGACGCCGTCCAGCTTCGTCGGGGCGTGCCAGCGCAGGGCGCAGGTCTCGACCGCCAGTACGGCGTCGTGCTCGGCATACACGTGCGTGTCCACTCCGTGCAGCCACGCCGCGGTGCGGTCGGTGACGACCTGATCGGGACGGATCGCCCGGGCCACCGCGCGAGCGCGCAGCTCGAGCGTCTCCTCGACGTGCGTCGCTACGAACACACCCCGCACCAGTGAGCGAACGGTGCCGCGACGCTGCGCTCGCCGGAGGTCGTTCTCGGTGAACCCGAGTGTCGGCAGGTCAGCGCGCGTGAACGGATCATCCGGCCAGTCCAGGGTGTCGTCGATCATCAACCGAGGATCACTGCAGCAGGCGGCCGCGATCAGCCCTCGGGCTCGACATGGTGGAGATCGCCGGCCGGTCTCCGGTTGTGGACGGAAGGTGGTCCGTCCTACGTCATCAACTCTCGACTCAACCGACGGAACTCTCGACTCAACCGACGGAACTCTCGACTCAACCGGTGGCGAGGTAGGCGAGCTGGGCGCGGACGGAGAGCTCGGCGGCGCCCCAGAGGGACTCGTCGACGTCGGCGTAGACGACCTCGACGACCCGGCGGGGCAGGGCGGGGTCCTCGGCGAGCTCCGGGGAGACCGGCACCGCGAGCTCCCGCAGCGCGGCCTCGACCTGGGCGAGGCGCTCGCGTCGGTGCGCGAGGTAGAAGTCGAGGACGCCGAGGGCGTCGTCGAGCACCGGGCCGTGCGCCGGCCAGAGCGTGCGGACGTCGCCGGTCGCGGCCAGCGCACGCATCCGGGCGATGGAGTCGAAGTACGGGCCGAGCTGGCCGTCCGGGTGCGCGACGACCGTCGTACCGCGGCCGAGCACCATGTCTCCGGTCAGCAGCGCGCCGTCGGCCGGCAGCACGAACGACACGGAGTCGGCTGTGTGGCCGGGGGTGGTCAAGACCCGCAGCTCCAGACCGTCGACGGAGAGCGTCTCCCCGTCGGCCAGGGGGTCGGCGCCGACGCAGAGCCTTCGCTCGAGCGCCCGCACCGCACACCCCTTGCGCCGTGCGAACTCCGCGGCCACCTCGGCATGGTCGACGTGGTGGTGCGTGAGCAGCACGAGGCCGACGTCGCCGAGCTCGGCGGTGAGCCGCTCGAGGTGGCCGTCCTCGATCGGCCCCGGGTCGACCACGACCGACGCCGAGGCACCGGGCTCCTGGAGCACCCAGGTGTTGGTGCCGTCGAGCGTCATGATCCCGGGGTTCGGCGCGAGCAGGCACCGCCCCCGCGACCCGAACGTCCCGCCGGACCAGGGCGTCATGCGCGGTGCCGCTCCGCGAGCATCGGCCGCAGCCGGTCGGGCATCGAGAGCGTCCACCCGGAGCCCAGCGGCTCGACCGACGGCGTGAACATCTCCACCGACCGCGACGCCGCCACCGACAGCACCTCGTCGGGCGACGACAGCGAACCCACCTCCAGCGAGGTCAGGTACGTCGGGGGCATCAGCGCCAGGTCACCGGCGTCGGCCTGGTCCGCCGCCGTCCGGGCCGGGATCCACGCGACCGACGACGACTCGGTGGACACGTCCCGCGTCACCTGCCCCAGCGGCAGCGAGGCGACGAAGAACCAGGTGCGGTAGCGCTTCGGCTCGAAGATCGGCGTCAGCCACGCGTCCCAGACGCCGAGCAGGTCGGTGCGCAGCACCAGCCCGCGGTCGTTGAGGAACTCGGTCATCGACAGGTCCCGCGACTCCAGCGCGACCCGGTCCGCCTCCCAGTCCTCGCCGGTGGTGTCGGCGACGACGTCGGACGCCGACGTTCCGGCCAGCAGCACGCCCGACTCCTCGAACGTCTCCCGCACGGCCGCGCACACCAGCGCCCGCGCGGTCTCCTCGTCGCAGCCGAGCCGCGCCGCCCACTCCTCGGGGGTCGGCCCGGCCCACGCCACCGACGAGTCGAAATCGCGGGGGTCGACGCCACCTCCGGGGTAGACGCACATGCCCCCGGCGAACTCCATCGAGACGTGCCGGCGCAGGTAGTAGACCTCCGGGCCCTCGTCGGAGGGCCGCATCAGGATCACGGTGGCCGCGTTGCGCGGCTCCGCCGGCTCCTGCCGCCCGTCCTCGAACTCGCGGGCGACCTCGACCAGCCGGTCCGGCAGCGGGACCGGCGGCAGGGGGATCCTCACGCGGGCTGGTCCGCGAGCCGCACGACGATCTCCACCTCGACCGGCGAGTCGAGCGGCAGCACGGGTACGCCGACGGCCGACCGCGCGTGCACCCCGGCGTCGCCGAAGGCGGTGCCGAGCAGCTCCGACGCACCGTTCGCGACGCCCGGCTGGCCGGTGAAGTCCGGGGTCGAGGCGACGAACGCGACGACCTTCACGACCTGCGCGACCCGGTCCAGGTCACCGACCATCGACTTCACCGCGGCGATCGCGTTCAGCGCGCACTGCTGGGCGCACGCCACCGCCTCCTCGACGCTGACCTCGCCGCCGACCTTCCCGGTCACCATCAGCTCGCCGTTCTTCATCGGCAGCTGGCCCGAGGTGAACACCAGGTCGCCCGAGACCACGGCCGGCACGTAGACCGCCACCGGCTTGGCCACCTCGGGCACCTCCAGGCCGAGCGCCGCGAGGCGGTCCTCCGCGGCGCTCATGCCTGTACCGGCCGCTTGAAGTAGCCGACGAGGTTCTCGGGGTTCATGCCCGGCGCCACCTGCACCAGCTCCCACCCGTCGGCCCCGAAGTTGTCCAGGATCTGCTTGGCCGCGTGCGTCAGGATCGGCGCGGTCAGGTACTCCCACTTGGTCATGCTCCGCACCCTACTCGGCGCCGTCGCCGGCACCGGAACGAATCCGATTGACCTCAACCGCGGTTGAAGTCCTACCGTCCTGGAGTGACCCTGACCGCTCCCGCCGCGGCCGCGCGACCCCGGCTGCTCTCGCCGGCGTACGCCGTCACCACGGTCGGCATGTTCGCGCTCTGCGCACTGGTGGCGTTCGAGGCCCTCGCCGTGACCACCGTGATGCCGACCGTCGCCGACGAGCTGGACGGCGTGGGGCTGTACGCGCTGTCGTTCGCGGCGCCGCTGGCGAGCGGCGTCGTCGGCATGGTGACCGCCGGTGCCTGGAGCGACCGGCGCGGACCGGTCGCGCCCCTGATCGCCGCCCTCGTTCTCTTCGCGCTCGGTCTCCTGGCCTGCGGCACGGCACCCTCGATGGAGGTGCTGGTCGGCGGCCGGGTGCTCCAGGGCCTCGGCGGCGGCGCGCTCACGGTCGGCCTGTACGTGCTGGTCGGCCTGGTGTTCCCGCCGGTGCTGCAGCCGGCGATCTTCGCCAGCTTCGCCGCCGCGTGGGTGCTGCCGTCGCTGTTCGGCCCGGCGCTCGCGGCGTTCGTCGCGCACACGATCGGCTGGCGCTGGGTCTTCCTCGGCGCGGTCGCGCTCGCAGCGGGAGCAGGCGCTCTCGTCGCGCCCGCGCTCCGCCGCGTCGGGACGACGAACGCCGGGGCGCGCACCCCGCGATCCCGGCTGGCCTGGGCGGTGGTCGGCGCGGTGGCCGTGCTCTCCCTCGACGCCTTCCCGCCGGCGGCGATCGTCGTGCTGCTCGCCCTCCGCAAGCTGCTGCCCGCCGGCGCCCTGCTCGGCCGGCGTGGCCTGCCCGCGGTCATCGGCACCCGCGGCCTGATGAGCGCGTCGTTCTTCGCGGCCGAGGCCTACATCGTGTTCGTCCTCGAGGAGAACTGGGGACTCACCGCCGGCGTCGCGGGCCTCGCCCTCACCGCGGTCGGCGTCACCTGGGCCGCCGCCAGCCAGGTGCAGTCCCGGCTCGGTGACCGGGTCTCCCACACGACGGTGATGCGCTGGGGCACCGGGCTGCTGCTCGTCGGGACGGTCGCCCTCGCGCTCGCCATGCGCGTGCACGCGCACCCTGCGCTGGTGATGGCTGCCTACGTCGTCGCCGGGGCCGGGATGGGGCTCGGCTTCCCGCGCACCGGCGTGGCGATGCTGGCCGCGTCCACGGACGGCGACCGCGGCTTCAACTCCTCGGCGCTCTCCATCGCCGACTCGCTCGGCGGCGCGCTCGCCTTGTCGGTGTCCGGCGTGGTGTTCGCGGTCGCGGAGGAGGCGGGCACCGACCCGTTCGTCCCGGTCTACGTGCTCGCGATCGCGCTCGCCGGACTGGCGGTCGTCACCGCAGGCCGTACCGGACATGGGTCGCGTACGGCGAGCTCCACGTCCCCCTGATCTCGAGGTCGAGGTCGCGGTCGAACCCCTCGAACAGCCGCTTGCCGGCGCCCAGCACGACCGGCGCCGTCGAGATCGCCAGCTCGTCGACCACCCCGGCCGCGAGAGCCTGGCGGATGAGGTCGGCGCCACCGCCGAGCGTGACGACGCCGTCGCCGGCCAGCTCGTGCGCCGTCTCGAGGGCGGCGTCGAACCCGTCGACGAAGTGGAAGCCGGACCCGTCCGGCGGCTGGTCCTCGGTGCGGTGGGTGAGGACGACGAGTGGCCCGGGGAACGGGTTGGTGCCACCCCAGGCGCCTGCCGCCTCGTACATGCCCCGGCCGACGAACGCCGCGCCCATCCCCTGCGTGACGGCCTCGAAGAACTCCCGGTCCGGGCCGTGCATCCCGCCGGTGTCGTGGCCGCCCTCGTACGTCCACGGACCGCCCATGACCCAGTGGTGCAGGCGCTCGCCGCCGCGCCCGAGTCCCTGCCCGGCACGGTCGTCCGGGCCGGTGACGTACCCGTCGACGGAGGTGGTGATGGACGCGATGACCGTGTTCATGCCGGTACCGACCCGGCCACGGGCCGGGACTCATCGGTCAGGACCGGGTCGCCAGCCACTCCTCGAACGTCGTCTCCCCACGGGGGCCGTCGCCCTGCGGGCACAGGGCGCCCGCACGCATGGCGCGGCCGGCCTTCCCGGGCAGGCGCACGGGCACGACGCGGCGACCGTGCGCGACGCGACGGGCCAGGTCGGCCATGTCGTGGCGCTCGGGTCCCGCGAGCTCCGGTGCTCTGCCGGCGGGTGCGCCCTCGGCCAGGTCGACGAGGTGCTGGGCGACCTCCCGGGCGGCGACCGGCTGGCTGAGCATCCGGGGCACCAGCGAGAACGGGCCGACCCGCGCGAAGCCGAGCGCCTGCTCGGCGAACTCGTGGAACTGCGTCGCCCGCAGGACGGTCCACGGCACCCGGCCCTGGGCGACCAGGCTCTCCTGCAGCCGCTTGCCCGCGTAGTAGCCGGTGTCGACGTCGTCGATGCCGACGATCGACAGCACCAGGTGATGGCCCACGCCGGCGGCGGCCTCGGCGTCCAACAGGTGTTGCGTGACGGTGCCGAAGAAGGACTCGGCCGCGGCCCGCTTCTGCGAGGGGTGGTTGGTGGTGTCGACGACGGTCTCGACTCCGTCCAGCCGCCCGGCCAGCCCCGACCCAGTGGTGAGGTCGACGCCCTCCGAGCGCGCGAGGACGACGACGTCGTGGCCCCGGCCCGTGGCCGCGTCCACGACCAGGCGACCCACGAGGCCGGTGCCACCGGCGACCGCGATGCGCACCGGGGGCCCCTAGGCCCGGACGAGCTCGGGCTCGGTCTTCTCGCGGACCTCGTCCTCGGTGACGCCGGGGGCGAGCTCGACCAGCACCAGGCCCTCGGGCGTGATGTCGATGACGGCGAGGTCGGTGATGATCCGCTGGACCACGCCCTTGCCGGTGTAGGGCAGGGAGCACTCGTCGACGATCTTGTAGGTGCCGTCCTTGGCGACGTGCTCCATCAGCACGATCACCCGCTTGGCGCCGTGGACCAGGTCCATCGCGCCGCCCATGCCCTTGACCATCTTGCCGGGGATCATCCAGTTCGCGATGTCGCCGTTCTTCGAGACCTGCATCGCGCCCAGGATCGCGGCGTCGATCTTCCCGCCGCGGATCATCCCGAAGCTGGTGGCGGAGTCGAAGAAGGATGCACCCCGCCGCAGCGTGACGGTCTCCTTGCCGGCGTTGATCAGGTCCGGGTCCTCCTCGCCCTCCCAGGGGTAGGCACCCACGCCCAGGATCCCGTTCTCGGACTGCAGCACCAGCTCCACGTCGTCGGCGACGTAGTTCGGCACCAGCGTCGGCAGCCCGATCCCCAGGTTCACGTACGACCCGTCGTGCAGCTCCGAGGCCGCCCGCGCGGCCATCTCCTCACGCGACCACGCCATCTCAGGCACCTTCCCGGTTCTCGTCACGGGTGCGCACCGTGCGCTTCTCGATCCGCTTATCCGCGGCCTGTTCCGCCGTCAGGGGTACGACGCGCTGCACGAACACCCCGGGGGTGTGGACCTGGTTGGGGTCCAGCTCACCGGGCTCGACCAGCTCCTCGACCTCCGCGATCGTGACCCGCCCGGCCATCGCCGCCAGCGGGTTGAAGTTGCGTGCCGAGTCCCGGTAGACGAGGTTGCCGTGCCGGTCGCCCTTCCAGGCCCGCACCAGCCCGAAGTCCGCCACGATCGCGTGCTCGAGCACGAACTCCTTCGGCACCACCTCACCATCGGGGCCGGCGGTCTCGAACGTCTGGGTCTGCTTCGCCGGCGACGACACGACCACGTTGCCGTCCGCGTCGTACTTCCACGGCAGCCCGCCCTCGGCGACCTGCGTGCCGACCCCGGTCGCGGTGAAGAACGCCGGGATGCCCGACCCGCCCGCGCGCAGCCGCTCGGCCAGCGTGCCCTGCGGGGTCAGCTCCACCTCCAGCTCGCCCGACAGGTACTGCCGCGCGAACTCCTTGTTCTCCCCCACGTACGACGACACCATCCGCCGGATCCGCTTCTGCGACAGCAGCCGGCCCAGGCCCCAGTCGTCGACACCACAGTTGTTCGACACCGCCTCCAGGTCCGTCGTACCCGCCGCCAGCAACGCGTCGATCAGCACCGACGGGATGCCACACAGCCCGAACCCGCCCACGGCCAACGTCGCGCCGTCCGGGATGTCCGCCACCGCATCTGTGGCCGAGGTCACCACCTTGTCCATGCGGCCGATCCTAGGGGTCTTGCCCGTCGCCCTAGGCTCAGGGCATGGCTGCGCCGCTCCCCGACGCCGACTGGTCCCGCGTGCGCCTGCACGTCGTGACCGGGAAGGGCGGCACGGGCAAGTCGACGGTGGCCGCGGCGCTCGCGCTCGGCCTCGCCTCCCAGGGCAAGCAGGTGCTGCTGTGCGAGGTCGAGGGCCGCCAGGGCATCGCCCGGATGTTCGACGTCGACCCCCTGCCGTACGCCGAGCGCCGGATCGCCACCGGCTTGCGGCACAACGGCCGGCCGCCGGGCGTGGTCCACGCCCTGCACATCGACGCGGAGTCGGCGCTGCTGGAGTACCTCTCGATGTACTACAAGCTCGGCCGGGCCGGGCGCGCGCTGGACCGCTTCGGCGTCACCGAGTTCGCGACCACGATCGCCCCCGGCGTCCGTGACGTCCTGCTGACCGGCAAGGTGTTCGAGGCGGTGCGGCGCAACAGCCGGAACAAGCACGCGATCACCTACGACGCCGTCGTCCTGGACGCGCCGCCCACCGGACGGATCAGCCAGTTCCTCAACGTCAACGACGAGCTGGCCGGGCTCGCCAAGGTGGGCCCGGTCCGGGGCCAGGCCGACACGGTGATGACGCTGTTCCGCTCGCCGAGCACCGCGGTGCACCTGGTCACCGTGCTCGAGGAGATGCCGGTGCAGGAGACCGCCGACGGGATCGCCGAGCTGAGACGGGTCGGACTGCCGGTCGGCGCCGTCATCGTCAACCAGGTCCGCCCGCGCGACGTCTCCCCCGCCGACCTCGAGGCGGCCCTGGCCGGCACGCTCGACCGGGACCGGATCGACGCCGACCTCGAGGAGGCCGGCATCGACGACGCCGACGAGCTCGTCGCCGGGCTGCTCGAGGAGGCGCGCGACCACGCGGAGCGGCGGGCCCTGGAGGACGCCCAGCGCGCCGTGGTCGCCGACCTCGGGCGCCCGACGTACGAGCTGCCCCGCCTGCCCGGCGGCGTGGACCTCGGGGGGCTCTACGAGCTCGCCGCCGACCTCAAGAAGCAGGGGCTGGCATGACGACCTCACGGCCGCGCGTCGGCCCGCTCGCGACCAGTCCGGGCCCGGTGCCCCACCTCGACGTGGACGCGCTGATCGACGACCGCAGCACCGGGATCATCGTGTGCTGCGGCTCCGGTGGTGTCGGCAAGACCACGACGTCGGCCGCCCTCGCGCTCCGCGCGGCCGAGCGCGGTCGCAACGTCGTGGTCCTCACCATCGACCCCGCCCGGCGGTTGGCGCAGTCGATGGGCATCGAGCGGCTCGACAACGTCCCGCGCCCGGTCGCCGGGCTGCGCACCAACGGGAAGGGCAACCGCCGCGGCGGCAGCCTCGACGCGATGATGCTCGACATGAAGCGCACCTTCGACGAGGTGGTGGAGAGCCAGGCCTCCCCGGAGAAGGCGCGGCAGATCCTGGACAACCCCTTCTACGTCGCGCTGTCGAGCTCGTTCGCGGGCACCCAGGAGTACATGGCGATGGAGAAGCTCGGGCAGATCCACGCCGCCGCCCGGGCCGAGGGCACCTACGACCTGATCGTCGTCGACACCCCGCCGTCCCGCTCGGCCCTGGACTTCCTCGACGCGCCCGAGCGGCTCTCGAGCTTCCTCGACGGCCGGTTCATCCGGCTGCTGCTGACCCCGGCTCGCGGCCCGGCGCGGATGATGACCGCCGGCCTGGGCCTGATCACCGGGGCGCTCAACAAGATCCTCGGCACGCAGGTGCTGCGCGACATGCAGACGTTCGTCGCCGCGTTCGACACCCTGTTCGGCGGCTTCCGCCAGCGCGCGCAGAAGACGTTCGAGCTGCTCCAGGCCGACGGTACGGCGTTCCTCGTCGTGGCCGCGCCCGAGCCGGACGCGCTGCGCGAGGCGGCGTACTTCGTCGAGCGGCTCAGCGAGGACCAGATGCCCCTGGCAGGGCTGATCGTCAACCGGGCGAGCCCTATCCCGCAGGGCACGCTGTCGGCCGACGAGGCGATGACCGCGTCGGTCCGGCTGCGCAAGCGTGAGCCGACGTCACTGACCGCCGGCCTGCTCCGGCTGCACGCCGACCAGACCCGGGCGGTCGAGCGCGAGGCCCTGCTGCGCGAGCGGTTCGCCGCGGCGCACCCGGAGGTGCCCACGGCGGTGGTGCCCGCGCTGGCCGGCGACGTGCACGACCTCGACGGCCTGCGCCGGGTCGGTCAGCTCCTCGCCGGAGCCTGACCCGTCAGACGGCGACGGACTTGGCGCCGACCACGGCGCCCTGGTCACGAGCGGCCTCGAGGACCGATCGCCAGGACGCGGTGGGACGGCGCCGCAGGAGCGCCCGGCGCTCGCGCTCGGTCATGCCGCCCCAGACCCCCCACTCGATCTGGTTGTCGAGCGCCTCAGCGAGGCACTCGGTCCGCACGGGGCAGCCAGCACACAGCTGCTTGGCCTTGTTCTGCTCCGCCCCACGCACGAAAAGCTGGTCCGGTTGCGCTTCGCGGCACGCGGCCGCAGGCGCCCAATCCTCAACCCACATGTTGATGTCCCCACATCAGTCCGAGATAGGCGGCGTCCCCATGACGCCTACCCGGGATGACTCCCCTCGGTAAAGAAGTTAAGGAATTGTTCAGGATCCGGGCAGACACATCCGACCCAATCCGCATAGTCCGAAATGACTAGTTACCTCGTGCTAGGAATGGCTCGGGGTTCAGGGCCTCCCGTACTCTTGCTGGCATGCCTGACCCGCGCGACGACCGCCTGCCCGCCGCTCGCGTGGCGTCCCACCTGGGCGTGATGGTCGCCGTCGCCGCCGTGATGGGCGTCGTGGTCGCCGGCCTGGTGATCCCGTTCGCCGGCGTGCTCGGCATCAGCGCCCGCCACGTTGCCGAGACGATGGACAGCCTGCCGGCCGAGCTCGAGACCGACCCGCTGCCGCAGAAGACCAAGATCCTCGACGCCGAGGGCGACACGATCGCCACGCTGTACGACGAGAACCGCGTCAACGTCTCGCTGAGCCAGATCTCGCGCACGATGGTCAAGGCGATCGTCGCGATCGAGGACTACCGCTACTACCAGCACGGCGCGATCGACCTGAAGGGCACGCTCCGCGCGCTGATCACCAACCAGGCCAACAACGGCGTCGTCCAGGGTGGCTCGTCGATCACCCAGCAGATGGTCAAGATGACGCTGCTGACCCAGGCCAACACCAAGGCCGAGCGGGCGGCCGCGACCGACGACACCTACGCCCGCAAGCTCCGCGAGCTCCGCTACGCGATCGCGTTCGAGCAGCACTACTCCAAGGACTGGATCCTCGAGCGGTACCTCAACATCGCCTACTTCGGCGACGGCACGTACGGCGTCCAGTCGGCCGCCCGCCACTACTTCAACGTCAACGCCAAGGACCTCGACCTGCGCCAGTCGGCGATGCTCGCGGGCCTGGTGAAGAACCCCACCGGCTACGACCCGACGAACTCGCCGGACGCCGCGCTCGAGCGCCGCAACGTCGTCCTCGACCGAATGGCGGATCTGAACGTGATCAGCCACGCCAAGGCCGAGCGCACGAAGAAGATGGACCTCGGGCTGGACGTGAAGCCCGCCAAGAACGGCTGCCTCAACTCCAGCGCCCCGTTCTTCTGCGACTACGCCGTGAACTGGCTGCTCCACGACCAGCGCCTCGGCAAGACCGTCGAGGACCGCCGCAAGCTGCTCAAGTCCGGCGGTCTCGTCATCCACACCACGCTGAACATGGCCGACCAGGTCGCGGCCGACAACGCGGTCAAGAACCACGTCTACAAGCACGACCAGGCCGTGGGGGCGATGGCCATGGTCGAGCCCGGCACGGGCCAGGTCCGGGCCCTCGCGCAGTCCCGACCGATGGGACGCGACGAGAAGGCCGGCGAGACGTTCCTGAACTACACGGTGCCGACGAAGTACGGCGACTCCGCCGGCTTCCAGGCCGGCTCGACGTTCAAGCCCTTCGTGCTCGCGGCTGCGGTGAACAAGCACGTCCCGCTCAGCACCACGTTCAACGCGCCCGAGACGATGACGATCCCGCAGTCGGAGTTCGCCAACTGCCCCGGTGCGGGCAACTTCGCCGGCGAGTGGACCGTGTCGACCTCGACGTCGTCGGGCCCGATGGACGTCTACCGGGGCACCCGCGAGTCGGTGAACACCTTCTACGCGATGCTCGAGCGGGTCACCGGCGTCTGCGAGCCGTACCGGATCGCCAAGGCGCTCGGCGTGGAGCTGACCAACCCCAAGGGCGACTCGCACGGGTACGGCGCCGAGCGTGTCCCGACCTTCACGCTCGGCATCGCCAACGCGAGCCCGCTGGAGATGGCCGAGGCGTACGCCACCTTCGCCGCGCGCGGACTGCACTGCGCCTCGCACCCGGTCACGACGATCGACGACGCGCAGGGCAACGAGATCCGCGCCTACGACGACAAGTGCACGCAGGCGCTGCCGCAGTCGACCGCGGACGCCGTCAACGACGTGCTGCGCGGCGTCCAGGAGCCGGGCGGCTTCGGCTACGACCTCGGCGGCACCGGTCTGCCCGTGCCGTCGGCGGCGAAGACCGGCACCACCCAGGACGGCAAGTCGGTCTGGTACGTCGGTTACACGCCGCAGATCGCGACCGCGGCGATGATCGCCGGCGCCAGCAAGGACGGCCAGCGGCCGATCCCGCTCGCCGGCCAGACCATCGGCGGCAACTACATCTACTCCGTGTCGGGCTCGGGCTTCGCCGGACCGATGTGGGCCGCAGCGATGCACGCCATCCAGAACACTCTCGACTACGAGGACTTCACCAAGCCGAACGCCGAGGCCGTCGAGGGCGTGCCGACCACGGTCCCGTCCGTCTCCGGCATGACGATGAGCACCGCGATCAGCACGCTCAAGAACGCCGGCTTCACCCCGATCGACGCCGGCACGGCAGCCTCGGCCAACCCGCCCGGGACGGTCGCCTACACCTCGCCGGGCGGCGGGTCGTCGGCGCCGTCGGGCTCGGTGGTCACGGTCTACGAGTCCACCGGCACGCCTCCGCCCACGCCGAGCAGCGGCGGCGGTGGTGGTGGCGGTGGCGGTGGCGGTGGCGGCCACGGTGGCGGAGGCCACGGCAACGGCGGCGGCCACGGCGGCGGTCGCTGACCTCCGGCCCGCTCAGGCCCGCGAGACCCTCAGGAAGCACCCAGCTGGCGGCGTACCTCCGCGGCGACCGCGGCGCCGTCGGCGCGGCCCCGGACCTGGGGCTGGATCATCCCCATGACCTTGCCCATCGCCCTCATGCCCTCGGCCGCGGCGCCGGTCTGGGCGATCGCGGAGGTGATCAGGTCGGCGACCTCCTGCTCGGTCAGCTGCGCGGGCAGGTAGTCGGCGATCACCTCGGCCTCCGCGGTCTCCTTGGCGGCCATCTCCGCCCGGCCGCCCTCGCCGAACGCGGTCGCGGCCTCGCGGCGCTTCTTCGCCTCGGTCGACAGCACGCCGACGATGTCGTCGTCGGTCAGCTCGCGGGCCTCCTTGCCGGCCACCTCGGCGTTGGTGATCGCCGTGAGGACCATGCGCAGCGTCGAGGAGCGCACCTCGTCACGGGCCTTCATGGCGGCGGTGAGGTCGGCGCGGAGTCGGTCCTTGAGGGCACTCATGCACGTACTCGCTTCGCTGCGTGCGCCAAGGAGGCACAGGTCGCGCGGTGGTGGATGACTCGCTCGCTACGCTCGCTCATGACCGCCATTGTGCCCGGTGACCTAGCCTTGCCGTCGTGACCCTGCTGCCCCTGCTCCGACGCCTCACCGTCGCCGGGGCCGTCACCGGGGCCGGGCTCACGGCGTACGCGATCACCGAGGCGCGGGCGTACACGCTGCGCCGGGTCACGGTGCCGGTGCTGCCGCCCGGCAGTCCGGACGTCCGGGTGCTGCACCTCAGCGACGTGCACATGACCCCGGGACAGCAGCGCAAGCAGGCCTGGCTGCGTGACCTCGCCGGGCTGCGGCCGGACCTCGTGGTCGACACCGGCGACAACCTCGCCCACCGCGACGCCGTGCCCGTGGTGCTCGACTCGCTGGGCGAGCTGCTCGACGCGCCCGGCGTGTTCGTGCTCGGCTCCAACGACTACTTCGCACCGTCGCTGCGCAACCCGCTCAAGTACCTGCTGCCCGACGACGGGAAGCGGCACACCGACACGCCCCAGCTGCCGTGGCGCGAGCTGCGCAGCTCGCTCGCCGACGCCGGCTGGGCCGACCTCACCAACACCCGCGCGTCGCTGGAGGTGCGCGGGCTGCGGATCGCGTTCGCGGGCGTCGACGACCCCCACCTGGGCTACGACCGCCTCGAGGACGTGTCCGGACCGGCCGACCGGGACGCCGACCTCCGGCTGGGCGTGGCGCACGCGCCGTACCTGCGGGTGCTGGACCGCTTCGCCGCCGACGGGTACGACGCCGTGCTGGCCGGCCACACGCACGGCGGCCAGGTGTGCGTGCCGGGCGTCGGGGCGCTGACCACGAACTGCGACCTCGACCCGGCCCGCGCGAAGGGCCTGCACCGCCACCCGGCGGCGTCGCGGCCCGGGGACCCGGGCTCGTCGTGGCTGCACGTCTCGGCCGGACTGGGCACCAGCCCGTACGCCCGGATTCGCGTCGCCTGCCGCCCCGAGGCCACCCTCCTGACCCTGGTGCCGGCCCCCGCCCGAACCGAGGGCTGAACCGATTTCAGGGTGCCTGCGGTGCTCGGGTATGGTTGCCCCCGGCTCGCTCCGGTGAGCCGATCGGGCTGTGGCGCAGCTTGGTAGCGCGCCTCGTTCGGGACGAGGAGGCCGCAGGTTCAAATCCTGTCAGCCCGACCGATCGACAGGGCCCGGATCCCGCACGGATCCGGGCCCTGTCGCCGTTTCCGGACGTCGTCTCCGTGGAACACTGCCGATCATGGCGGAGCCCGAGAAGGACCAGCCGTCGCTGGAGCTGCCGAAGCTCGGCCTGCGGCGGCGCAGGCCGCGCCCTGCGCCCGAGCCGGCGCCTGAGCCTGCCCCGGTGCCCGAGCCCGTGGTCGCCGAGACCCGGCCGATCCTCGTCGAGGAGCCCGAGCCCCGGCGTCGGATCAAGCGGGAGCGCGGTCCCGGCGGCATGGCGGGCGCCGTGCTCACCGGCGTCGTGGTGGGCCTGGGGATCGTCGGCCTGACCTGGGCCTCGCTCCGGTCCTGCGAGAGCGTCCAGGGCACCTCGTCCTGCGGCGACGTCGGCTACCCCATGCTGGGGCTGATCCTCGTCCTCATGGTGGTCGTCGGCTGGCTGCTGCTGAAGCTCCTGCGGGTGCGTGACCCGGCCAGCACCAGCTTCCTCGGCACCGGTCTCGCGGTCGTGGTCGCACTGCTGGTGCTCGTCGACCACCTGCTCGACCGCTCGATGGTCGTCGTCGTGCCGCTCATCTGCGCGGTGACCTTCGGCCTCGCCCACTGGGTGACCCGGACCTTCATCGAGCCGCCGCGGGACTGACGAGGTCACGTTGAGTCGAGACTTCCGTCGGTTCAATCGAGACTTCCGTCGCCGAACTCTCGATTCGAATGACGGAACTACCGACTCGAACGACGGAACTCTCGACTCAACGGGGGTCAGCCGAGCAGCAGCTCCGCGATCTGCACGGTGTTGAGGGCCGCACCCTTGCGCAGGTTGTCGTTCGAGATGAACAGCGCGAGCCCGTGGTCGCCGTCCTGGCGGACGCGGCCGACGTACGACGGGTCCTTGCCCGCCGCCTGGAGCGGGTTCGGGATGTCGCTGACCTCGACGCCGGGGGCGTCACCGAGCAGCTCGAGGGCGCGGGCGACCGACAGCGGGCGGGCGAACTCGACGTTCACCGACAGCGAGTGGCCCGTGAAGACCGGCACCCGGACGCAGGTGCCGGAGACCCGCAGGTCGGGGATGCCGAGGATCTTGCGCGACTCGTTGCGGAGCTTCTGCTCCTCGTCCGTCTCGTGCTGGCCGTCGTCGACGATCGAGCCGGCCATCGGCAGCACGTTGTAGGCGATCGTGCGGGCGTACTTCTGCGGCTCCGGGAACACCACGGCCTCCCCGTCGTACGCCAGCTCGCGCGCCTTGTCCCCGGCCGCGGCGACCTGGGTGGCGAGCTCGTCGACACCGGCCACGCCGGAGCCGGAGACGGCCTGGTACGTCGACGCGATCAGCCGCACCAGCCCGGCCTCGTCGTGCAGGGGCTTGAGGACCGGCATCGCGGCCATCGTGGTGCAGTTCGGGTTCGCGATGATGCCCCGGCCCGCTTCGAGCACGCCGCGGGCCGCCTCGGGGTTGACCTCCGAGACGACCAGCGGGATGTCGGGGTCCTTGCGGAACGCGCTGGAGTTGTCGACGACGACCACCCCGGCGTCGACGAACCTCGGCGCGACCGCCCTCGAGGTCGTCGCGCCGGCGGAGAACAGCGCGACGTCGAGGCCGCCGGGGTCGGCGGTCGAGGCGTCCTCGACCACGATCTCGCGGCCGGCGAACGGCAGGACGGTGCCCGCGGACCGCGCGGACGCGAAGAAGCGGACGTCGCCGACCGGGAAGCCCCGCTCCTCGAGGATCTGGCGCATCGCGACGCCCACCTGGCCGGTGGCGCCGACGACGCCGATGTTGATGCGGCGGTCGCTCATCGGCCGGTGCCTCCGTAGACCACGGCCTCGACCTCGTCGGAGTCCAGGTCGAACGCGGTGTGGGTCGCGCGCACGGCCTCGTCGATCTGGGCCTCGTCGACGATCACCGAGATCCGGATCTCGGAGGTGGAGATCATCTCGATGTTGACGCCGGCGGAGGCGAGCGAGGCGAAGAACTTCGCCGTGATGCCGGGGTGCGATCGCATACCGGCGCCGATCAGCGAGACCTTGCCGATCTGGTCGTCGTACAGGAGCTTGTCGTAGCCGACCTCGTCCTGGATCCGCGCGAGCGCGCCCATCGCGGTCTGGCCGTCGGCGCGGGGCAGCGTGAACGAGATGTCGGTGAGGCCGGTCGCGGCAGCCGAGACGTTCTGGACGACCATGTCGATGTTGATCTCGGTCGCGGACAGCGCCTCGAAGATCCGGGCCGCCTCGCCCACCTTGTCGGGCACCCCGACGACGGTGATCTTGGCCTCGCTGCGGTCGTGCGCGACGCCGGCGATGATCGCCTGCTCCATCTCTTCGTCTCCTGCCTGGGTGTCCGGGATGATCCACGTCCCCTCCTTCTGGGAGAAGGAGGACCGCACGTGGATCGGCATGTTGTAGCGGCGGGCGTACTCGACACACCGGAGGTGGAGGATCTTGGCGCCGGAGGCCGCCATCTCCAGCATCTCCTCGGTCGAGACCCGCGCGAGCTTGCGGGCCGCCGGGACGATCCGCGGGTCGGCGGTGAAGACGCCGTCGACGTCGCTGTAGATCTCGCAGACCTCGGCGCCGAGCGCCGCGGCGAGCGCGACCGCCGTGGTGTCGGAGGCGCCGCGGCCGAGCGTCGTGACGTCCTTGGTGTCCTGCGAGACGCCCTGGAAGCCGGCGACGATCGCGATCGCGCCGTCCCTGATGGCGTTCTCGATCCGGCCGGGCGTGATGTCGATGATCTTCGCCTTGCCGTGCGCGGAGTCGGTGATCACGCCGGCCTGGGAGCCGGTGAACGACTGCGCCTTGTGGCCGAGCTGGGCGATCGCCATGGCCACCAGCGCCATCGAGATCCGCTCACCGGCGGTGAGCAGCATGTCGAGCTCGCGCGGCGGCGGCAGCGGCGTCACCTGCTCGGCGAGGTCGCGCAGGTCGTCGGTCGTGTCCCCCATCGCCGACACGACCACGACCACGTCGTGGCCGGCCTTGCGGGTGTTCACGATCCGCTGGGCCACCCGCTTGATGCCGGCGGCGTCGGCGACGGACGACCCGCCGTACTTCTGCACGACAATGCCCACGGTTGGTCCCTACAGCTCGACGTCCTTGACGGTCGTCGAGTCTACCGAGAGGCGGGGTCCCCGCCCTCGAGCATCTCATCGGCGGCGGCGAGCTGGTCGGCCTCGCCGGAGATCTCGGCGTCGAGACGGTCGTGGGCCACCACCGAGAGCAACGCGTTGAGCGTGACCCCCGCGAGGTTGCCCCACGAGGAGACGTAGGAGAACTGCCACCACCACAGCGCCTCGGCGACGTTGCCCGAGCGGTAGTGGCGCAAGCCGTTCTCGAGATCGGTGGCGATGCTGGTCAGGTCGTCGGACAGCGATCCCTCGACCAGCTCGGGCACGTAGGGGTCGAAGACGTAGGTGTAGGTGTCGACCGCGTCGAGCATCGAGGCCAGCCGCAGGCGCATCGCGTCCAGGTCGGGCTCGGGGCCGACGTCGGGCTGGTACTCCGCGTTCGGCGTGAAGTCGCGCTGGGCGCCGAGTCGGGCGCCGGCCAGCAGGACCTGGCTGATCTCGAGCAGCAGCAGCGAGATGGCCCGACCGCCGTCGTTCTCCCGGGCGATCGCGCGCAGTGCCACGAGGAAGCTCGCGACCTGGTCGGCGATCTGCTGGGCGAAGTCCTCGGTCTCGGCATCGAGCGTGCTCGTCGGGTGCGGCTCAGTCATCTGCGGATCGCCTTCCTGCGAACGCGCGGCCCAGGGTGACCTCGTCGGCGTACTCCAGGTCGCCACCTACGGGCAGTCCACTCGCCAACCGCGTGACGCGCAACCCGAGCGGCTTCAGCATCCGCGTGAGGTAGGTCGCCGTCGCCTCCCCCTCGAGGTTCGGGTCGGTCGCGAGGATCGTCTCGGTGATCGTGCCGTCCGACAGCCGCACCATCAGCTCCCGGATCCGCAGCTGGTCGGGGCCGATGCCGTCGATCGGCGAGATCGCGCCGCCGAGCACGTGGTAGCGCCCCCGGAACTCACGCGTCCGCTCGATGGCGACGACGTCCTTGTACTCCTCCACGACGCACAGCACCGTCGGGTCGCGCCGCGGGTCGCGGCAGATCCGGCACTGCTCGTCCTCGGACACGTTGAAGCAGGTGCTGCAGAACTTCACCTTGGCCTTGACCTCGATCAGCACGTCCGCGAGACGGCGTACGTCGGCCGGGTCTGCCTGCAGGAGGTGGAACGCGATCCGCTGCGCGCTCTTGGGACCGACGCCCGGCAACCGGCCGAGCTCGTCGATCAGGTCCTGGACTACCCCTTCGTACAACTAGAACCCCAGCTGACCGGGCATGCCGGGCATCTGCTCCGCGGCGCCGGCCAGCGGGCCGAGCACCTCACCGGCGAGCGCGTCGGCCTGCGCCTTCGCGTCGCGGTACGCCGCGACGATCATGTCGCCGAGGTCGGCCAGGTCGTCGGGGTCGCTGCCGTCGAAGCCACCGGCGCGGATCTCCACGCCGACCAGCTCACCGACGCCGCTCACCTTGACGGTGACCGCACCGCCGGCCACGGTGCCGTCGACGATCGTCTCGCCCAGCCGCTCCTGGGCGGCCTGGAGCTGCTCCTGCATCTGCTGGGCCTGCTGGAGCAGGGCGTTCATGTCGAAGCCTCCGCCGCCGAGGGCCTCGAAGGGGTTCTGGCTCATGGGTTACCTCTCACTGGTGGTCATCGGGGATCGGGCGATCGTCATTGGTGGCGGATCTCCTCGATCATCTGGGCGCCGAGCTCGCGCTGGAGCAGCTCCGCGGTGCTCATGCCCTGGTGCTCGGCGTCGAGGTCGTCGGGGTGGGCGTCGGCGTCGGCCGCCGCCCAGTCCGGTCCGCGCTCGGGCCGGGGGTCGTCGGCCGTCCGGGTCTGCTGGATCGCCTCCCGTGCCGCCGCGCTCGCGTCCGGCCGCGGCGGCTCGGGAGTGGGCTCGGGGGCCGGCTCCGGGGCGGGCTCGGGGGCCCGCTCCGGCTCAGGGACCGCGGCCCTGGTCACCGTCGGCGTGCCCTCGGCCCGGGCACCGGGGTCCACGATGGTCTCGATCTTCCAGTCGGCACCGACCACGTCGACCGCGGCCTGCCGGAGCACCTCGTCGCAGCCGCCGCTCACGAACGAGTCGCGGGCGCCGGCGTTGGCGAAGCCGAGCGTGAGGGACGTGGCGTCGACGCCGACCACCTGGCAGTTCTGGGTCAGGTGCATCCAGGCCAGCCGGCGGCGCAGCTTGGTCGCCTCGACGATGTCGGGCCACAGCCGGCGTACGTCGACCAGGCTGAGCGCACCGCTCGGCGCGGGCTCCGCGGCAGCAGGGGCAGGGGTCGGCGCTGCTGCGGGCGCTGGTGCCGGTGCAACCGGCGCGGGTGGCGGATCGGACGCCGCGGTCGGCACCGGCACGGGCTCGGGGACCGCGGGCGCGGGGGGCTCGACGTGCGCGACCGGCTCCGGCTCGGGCTCCGGCGGGTCGGGCCGCGCCGGCGGCGGGACCGGCCGGTCCTGGGCGGGCGGGGGCTCGGGGGCCGACGGGAGCGGTGCGGACGGCGTGCCGGTGATCGTGAGCCGCTTCTCGAGGCGGTCGAGCCGGGCGAGGACGCCGTCGGTCGCGTGGTCCGCCCCCGGCAGCAGGATCCGCGCGCACAGGAGCTCGAGCAGCAGGCGGGGCGCGGTGGCGCCGCGCATCTCGGTCAGCCCGGACGCGGCGATGTCGGCCGCGCGGCTGAGCTCGGCGGCTCCGAACCGCGCCGCTTGGGACACCAGCCGCTCGCCCTGGTCCTCGGACACGTCGATCAGCCCGGTGGCGGGTGCGTCGGGCACCGCGGAGACGATGACCAGGTCGCGGAGCCGGCGCAGCAGGTCCTCGGTGAACCGGCGCGGGTCCTGCCCGGTCTCGATCACCTTGTCGACCACGCCGAACACCGCGGCGCCGTCGCCGGCCGCGAACGCGTCGACGACCTCGTCGAGCAGGGTGTCGGGGGTGTAGCCGAGGAGGCCCGCGGCCAGGTCGTACGTCACGCCCTCCGGGCCGGCGCCGCCGAGCAGCTGGTCGAGCACCGAGAGCGTGTCGCGCGCAGAGCCACCGCCCGCACGGACGACCAGCGGCAGCGCGGCGGCCTCGATCGCGACCTGCTCCTTCTCGCAGAGGTCGGCGAGGTACTGCGACAGCAGCCGCGGCGGGATGAGCCGGAACGGGTAGTGGTGGGTGCGCGACCGGATCGTCGGCAGCACCTTGTCGGGCTCGGTGGTGGCGAAGATGAACCGCAGGTGGGGCGGCGGCTCCTCGACGAGCTTGAGCAGGGCGTTGAAGCCCTGCGTGGTCACCATGTGGGCCTCGTCGATGATGTAGACCTTGTACTTGCTCTTCACCGGGGCGAAGAACGCCTTCTCGCGCAGGTCGCGGGCGTCGTCCACGCCGCCGTGGGACGCGGCATCGATCTCGATCACGTCGATCGACCCCGGTCCGCCGCGGGCCAGGTCGCGGCAGCTGTCGCACTCACCGCAGGGGTCCGCGACCGGCGCCTGCTCGCAGTTGAGCGCCCGCGCGAGGATCCGAGCGCTGGTGGTCTTGCCGCAGCCGCGCGGCCCGGAGAAGAGGTAGGCGTGGTTCACCCGGTTGTTGGCGAGAGCGGCGCGCAGCGGCGTCGTGACGTGATCCTGACCGATGACCTCGGCGAACGTCTCGGGCCGGTAGCGGCGGTACAGCGCGAGGGGTGACTCCACGCATGAACCCTAACCAGCGGCTCCGACAGGCGGTAGCGGGGCGGACGGACGTCGGTGCCGGGGCGTGAAAAGGCCCCCCGCGTACCCGACAGAGCTCACTTACCCTTGCTGCCTTCCGGCCCTGGGGGAGTTGGGCGAGATGCCGCCACACGGGGGGTTGCGGATGAGTGTAGGTGAGTGGTCCGCGGGGCTCCAAAGCGGACCCGGCCGATTTCGCGGCCCCCGTCGCCGACCGGTACCCTCCTCGGCGGAGGTATCGCCTAGTGGCCTATGGCGCTCGCTTGGAAAGCGGGTTGGGTTAACGCCCTCGGGGGTTCGAATCCCCCTACCTCCGCCACACACCGACGGCGCCGCACGAACAGTGGGGCGCCGTTTGGTTCTACGCACGCGGAGAACGAGCTCCCCTACTGCGTCCGTCGGCGCGCGAGGACCGGTCGCAGCAGCAGCGCCACCACGAGCACCCCGCCGCCGATCAGACCCCACCACACCGCGTCGTCGCGAGTGCCGGCGAGCAGGTCCTCCGGCGGCGTGGGCGCGATCGCCGGAGCGGTGTCGCGCTCCGCGACGGTCGAGCGCGCGACCTCGCCCGAGCGGGACGGGTCCAGCGGCCGGGTGAGCGCCTCGAGGGGCTGCACGACCCCGGCGCCGGTGAGCGGGTTCGGGTCGTCGGGGGTGCCGTTGGCCGTGCTCACCAGCCGAGCCCTGACCTGCGCGGCGGTGTCGTCCGGGTACATCTGGAACAGCAGCGCCAGCAGCCCGCTCACCTCGGCCGCGGACCACGAGGTGCCGGCCGGCTCGATCACACAGGGCCGGCCGTCGAGCCCGTACGAGATCGCGTCGTACGTCGGGACGGCCACGGTCGTGTTGCTGTTCTGCACGACGATCTCGGTCACGTCGGCCGAGCCCGTGCCGTCGGCCGTGGACGACGCGCTGATCACCTCGTCGTAGCTGGTCGGGTAGAGGACGCCGACCGCGTCCTCGCCCGGAGCGGCGGTGCCGTCGGCGAAGTCGTCGTCGAACGGGGCGTCCCGCTCCGGGCGGTTGCCGGCCGAGGCGACGACCAGCACGCCGCGGTCGCGCACCTCCTGCACCCAGTGCTTCAACCGCGGGGACTTCCCCACGGCCAGCGACACGTTCGCGACCTTGATGTCGTACTTCTCGGCGTTCTCGGCGACCCACTTCAGGCCGTCGGCGAGCCGATCGGGGGTCAACGGTGCGTTGGCGTCGTCCTCGACGTCGTCGTAGACCCGCACGTCCACGATCTCCGCGTCCGGGGCGACGCCGAGCGGGCCGGCGATCAGCCCGGCCACCGCGGTGCCGTGGTAGTACCCGGCCTCGCCGCCGCCGGCCACGGAGTGCCGCGCGGCCACGGGCACCGGCCCCGGGGCGACACCCGAGTCGAGCACGGCCACCCGCACCGGCGGCCCCGGCGGGGCCTCGTGCTTCACCAGCAGCTGGGCCTGGTGCAGCTGGAGCTGGGAGAACGGCGCGTTCGTCATGGTGACCGGCTGCCGGGGGCCGCCGGCCTCGACGCCCTCGCACAGCGGGTTGTCGTCCGCAGCCGCCGGCGTGGCCCCGATCGAGACCTGCCCGACGGCCGTCGCGGCGGCGAGGCCGAGGGCGGCGAGCGTCACCCGCACGCCGGACGCCTCTTCTCGCTCGGCGGCTGGAGCGCCGCCTGCTGCGACAGCTGCACGCCACAGGTGAACAGCTCGACCCACGTGTCGGGCACGACCGGCACGTCGACGTCGGCGTAGCCCAGCTGGGCGGCGGCGCCGCTGCCGATCAACGGGTTGGCGCGGCCCTTGGCGTCGACGAGGTACGGCGATGCGCCGGTCGCCTCGCCGGACCAGCCGCCCGAGAGCACGTACGCGCCCCGGCCGGGGTCGACCACGATGTCCGCGTCGTCGGCGCCGGTGTTCCCCACGTCCGACGACGGTCCCGGGCTGACCAGCTGCGCGACCGGGGCGTCGCCCTGTGCGGCGGTGAGCTGCGCGCACGGGTCGGTGGCCAGCGGCGCGGGCGGGTCGGCGGGCCACCGGGTGTCGGCGAGGAAGGTGTCGTCGCCGAAGCCGACGCTCGGCACCCGGTCGACCTCGATCGGCTTCACGAGTCGGCCGTTCGGCAGCACGATGTTGAGGTAGACCTGCGCGGCGAAGGTCGACAGCTCGACCGGACCGCTCGCGGTCACCAGGAAGTAGTCGTCGTCGGCGGTGTGCAGCACGTCGCCCACGTCGGCCTTCTCGGCCTCGTCGGGCAGCGGCTGGCCGAGCGGGTCGCCGAACCCGTCGAGGTCGAACGCCTTCCAGTCCAGCGGGGCCGCGACCGGGAACAGGTTGAGCCAGGGGCGCGGGACCTCGACGGCGTTGCGCAGCCCGGGCAGCCCCAGCTGGGAGAGCAGGACATCGGTCTGGTCGATGCCGGGCGCGACCTGCTCGGGCACCGGGTAGAGGAACGTGCCCCCGGCGCCCGGACCGGCCCGGTCGGACTGGGCGACGACGTAGTAGTCCCCGTCGTTGACGACCGTGACGCCCTGGCCCGGCGCCGGGGTCACGTCGGGATCGGCCGCGACCCGCAGCGCGATGCCGTGGTTGTCGGCGGTGCAGGCGGTCCAGCCCGTGTTGATCAGCAGCGAGGCCGTGGGCACGCTCGCCGGCGCCCCGAAGATGCCGATGTCGTCGCCGATCCGCTGGTCGTCGATGGTGTCCTGGGAGATCAGCGTCGGCTCGGCGTCGTCCCCGAGGATCAGCTTGGCCGACGTCGTGTTGGCGACCGGCCGCAGCTCGTCGGGGTCCGACTCGAGGATGACGTACGCCGCGCCGGTCTCCTTGGAGATGATCAGCCCGGGCTGGTTCCAGTCCTCGGGGGTGCGCGGCGCGAAGACGCCGGCGATCGCGGCGCCGGCGGCGAGCAGGACGGCGAGCGCGACGCCGCCCACGATCGTGCGGCCCGGTCGCGCGGGCTCGACCTCGCGGCCGCCCGGGGCCCCGGAGACGAACGCGGTGACGAGCCGCCGCCGGCTGAACGAGTAGGCCTCGACCAGGTCCTTCTTGGTGGCCACGACCTCAACCCCGGATCGCGGCGAACACGCCCGCCGCGACCACCAGGGTCGGGAGCAGGGCCAGCAGCGCGACCGACTCCGCGATGTCGCCGAGCCGGCCGCGGCGTACCGACGGCGCGGACGGGAGCATCGTCACGGCGAGCAGCACGGCGCCGCTCGCGGCCAGCACGACGGCGACCGTCGGCCGCCAGTCGGGGTGCAGCCACAGCGTGGACACCCCCACCGAGAGCAGGCCCGCGATGCCGGAGACCAGGCCGACGAGGACCTCCGAGCGGGTGCGGTACTGCCGGGTCCGGAGCATCACGACCACGCAGCAGAGCACCCCGAGGATGGCGCCGGCCAGGCCGAGCGACACGGCCAGCGGCGCGATCAGCGCCAGCAGCAGCCCGACCGTCGCGGACACCGCGACGAGGATCTCGTGCGCCAGCCGCGCGTCGGCCGTGACCCGCGCGGGGTCGACCGGTCGCGGCTCGGCGGTGATGTCGGCGGCACTGTAGAGCTGGTCGACACGGGTGCTGGTCGCGCCGAGCGCGAGCCAGGGCAGCAGGCTGCCGGCGACCACGACGAGCACCAGCACCGAGGTCAGCACGACCGCCGGGTCGAACTCGGCGGCCTGCATGACCAGGCCCGTCGCCAGGAAGATCGAGCCCACTACGACCGGCGGGATCGCCAGGGCCCGGCCCTCGCCGATGCCGAGCAGGCAGGCGAACCCGGCGACCATCGCGCCGCCACCGGCCGCGGCGACCGGCAGGCCGAAGAACGGGTCCTCGGTCACCAGCATCAGGCCGGCGACCGCGGCGTACAGCGACGCCATCCACGCGACGGCGACCGCCGCCTCGGCGTCGCGCTGGGCGCGGGAGAGCACGATCGCCCCGGTGACCAGGGCTGCCGCGACCACGGCGGCGGCCACGCCGGCGAGGAGCGATCCTCGCTGGATGAGGAGGGCGACGGCGCCGAGCGCCATCAGCAGGCCCGCGGCGGCCAGGGCGGTACGCCGGCCCGAGGCCGGCTCCCACGGGGTGAGGGCCTGCTCGACGACGTCGGTCATCGCCTCGACGACGTCGTCGTACACCCGCGGCGGTCGGTCGTCCACGCCGGCCGTCACCGTGATCAGGCCGCCGTCCTCGACGCCCTGGATGATCAGCCCGGCATCGGAGGCCAGCTCGCGGCCCTCGGCCGTGACCAGGCGGTAGCCGCCGTACACGGTGGCCGGGTCGAGCAGCCCGACGCTGCGGGCCAGCTCCGGCACCAGCTCGGCCACCGGGACGGCGCCCGGGAGGACGAGGTCGACGCGGCGGGTGCCGGACGCGACCGTCACGCGCACCAGTCCCGACTGCACCGGCGCCTGGGTCATGGTCCTCCCCGTTCCAGGTTCGAGAAAGGGGCCGGCGCCCGGCGCCGACCCCCTCCGTGGTGGTCCCTCAGATGTCGAACGACGCGGCGCCGCGCTGGTCGGCTGCCATGTACTCCTGGTTCGACTGCGACACGGTGGTGCCGGTCTCCGCGAGGAGCGTCTTCATCTCCTGCATCGCGGCGTCCCACTTGGTCTTCGCCGCCTGGTACGCCTGCTGGGCGCTACCGGTCCAGTCGCTGCGCAGCGGCGCGAGCTCGGACTCGAGGCGGTTGAGGCGGTCGTCGATCTGCTTGACGGTGCGGCCGAGGTCCTCGGCTGCGGTGTCGAGGCCGGCGTGGTTGACGCGCAGTCCGTCGAGGCTCATCTCTGTCACTCCTTGTTTCCCGAGGTGTTCCCGAGTCGTGGTGTCGCCGCGTCAGCCGAGCCGGCCGGCGAAGCGGTTGTAGCTGGAGGACTGGGCCTCGTCGGTGCTCATGTTGTCGCGCTCGGTGGACTTCAACGACGCCTCGAACTCGTCGAGCGCGTTGGTGATCACCCGCTGCTTGTCGGTCCAGGCCTGGTGCAGCGCGAAGAACGCGCTGCCTCCGGCGCCGGCCCACTTGGTGCGCAGGCCGCCGATCTGTCCGTCGAGCGTGGTGCTCATCGACTGGAAGTCGGCCTTGGCATCTGCGACGAGTCCGGCGGCACGGCTGAGAGTGCCCTCGCCCTGCCCCATCTCCGGTGCGCCATGCGACATGTCGCCCTCTCCTTCCCCCGTGGCGGCGCCTCGCCGCTCGAGAATCTCGTGTGTTCGGTGGAGATCCGGCGAGGTGTCCTGTCCCGAGCCGGACAGTCTGCGATTACCCGGGGTCCTGTGGCCTAAACCTCAGGTGCTGAGTTCCCACAGGCTGGCCATCTCCCACAGCTGACGGAACCATCCGGAGGCCACGACGAGCGACGCGAGCGCGAACGCGCCGGCCAGCCCCTCGGCCACCTCGGCGCGTCGCGACCACCAGGCGGACCGCCAGCCGCGGCCCACCGCGACGGCCACGACCACCATGAGGATGCCCAGGCCGACGGCGGCCAGCACCCACCAGATCAGGGAGTCCACGTCCGGCAGCGAGAGCAGCACGGCGGCGAGCGCAATCCAGCAGCCCAGGCCCGCGGTCCGCAGCTGCAGGCGCGCGGCGCGGTGGCGGTAGCTGCGGCCCGCGAGCAGCAGTGCCGCCCCGGCGAAGAACGCCATCAGCCGCGCGCCGATCCGGTCGATGGGCAGCGTCGCGGTCGCCAGCAGCAGCGGCGCGGACACGAGGGCGACCACGAGGACGGCGGCGCTCGCGGCGGTGACGAGCCGCGTGCCGCGGTCGGCGACGACGGCGACCGCGTCGAGCGGGACCACCGAGCGGCCGCGCCTGCCTGTCGGCTGGGTGCGCGCGGACCAGGCCGTGACGGCGAGGCGCTCGAGGTCGACGAGGTACTGGTCCGGGACGTCGACCACCAGTCCCGGGACGAACCGGGCCGCGAGCACGGCCGCCATCAGCAGCACCGCCCACGCCACGCGCGGGGGTGCGCCGACCAGGGTGGCCAGGCCGGTGACCAGGAACAGGCCCGACCCGGCGACGATCCACACCCGCAGCGTCTCCTCGGACCGCTCGTCGAGCGCCCGGCCGACGGCCGCGACCAGCGCGGCGGCCAGTCCCGTGGCCCCGAGCAGCATCGGCAGCCGCTCGGGGTGCGGGTCCCAGAGCAGCGCGAACGCCGCGGCCGCGCCGAACGCCGGCGCCGCGACCACGCGGTACGGAGCGAGCCGGCCGGCCGGCACGACCCCCACGAGGGCTCCGGCGGCCAGGACGAGCAGGGCCGCGGCCCGCAGGCCACCGTCGGAAGCCGTCGCCGACCATCCGGCCAGCCCGGCGGCGAGCGCCGCGACGAGGAACCAGAGGCCCACCAGGCCCCCGGCCGGGTCGGTGCCGGGCGCGGCCCGGTCGGTCGTCGTACGCCGGACCGCCGGAGGTGGCGCCCCCGTCGTGGCCACCAGGAGGTCACCGGTCACGACGCCGGCGCGCGACAGCGCGGCGTCGGCCGGGATCGGCCGCCCGATCCGCGTGTGCAGGTCGGGGACCGCCGCCATCCGCGTCTGCTGCGCGTACTCCTCGGCCACGTCGACGGCGACGGCGCCGGCCGGGACCACGAGGTCGAGCACGCCGGCCGGGCCGTGCACGGTCACCGCGAGGAGGTGGGGGTTCGCGAGCGTGTCGGCCACGCCGTCACCGTCCCCACATTTCAGAGGCGTCAACCCCGCTCGGCAGGGGTAGGGACAGCACGTGAGCACGACCCTCCGCGGCACCCGCCTGGACGCACCCGAGGTGCCGACCGGGCAGATCGTGCTGCAGCCGCCCCCGCAGCTCGAGCCCAACGAGGGCGCGAGCGGCGTGCTGATGAACGCGATCCCGATGCTCGGCAGCCTCGGCTCGATCGTGCTGGTGGCGACGATGGGCCGCTCGACCGGCGGCCGCGGCTTCATCGCGGCCGGCATGTTCCTCTTCGCGACGCTCGGCTTCATCGTGGTGCAGCTGGACCGGCAGCGGAAGCAGCGCGCGCAGCAGGTCACCGGCTCGCGCACCGAGTACCTGCGCTACCTCGCCAACGTCCGCAAGGTCGCCCGGGACGCCGCGGACCAGCAGCGGCGCGCGCTCACCTGGCACCACCCGGACCCGGCCGCGCTGCCGGCGCTGGCCGACGACCGGTCCCGGGTCTGGGAGCACGGCGCCTCCGACCCGAACTTCCTCCACGTGCGCTACGGCCTCTGCGCGCAGCCCCTGTCCCTGGAGCTCGTCCCCCCGGAGAGCACGCCCATCGACCAGGTCGACCCGGCGGCGGCGTCCGCGCTGCACCGGCTGCTGGTCGTGCACCGCCTCCAGCCCGACCTGCCGGCCTCCATCGACCTGCGCGCCTTCGACCGGGTCGAGGTCTGCGGACCCGAGGACCCGGCCCGCGCGCTGGCGCGGGCGCTGATGTGCTCCGCGACGACCTTCCACTCCCCCGACCACCTCCAGGTCGCCGTCCTGACCTCGGAGCGGAACCTCGCCCACTGGGACTGGGTGAAGTGGCTGCCGCACGCCCAGTCCACGCGGCAGTCCGACGCCGTCGGGCCGATGCGGATGGTCTCCACCTCGATCACCGACCTCGCCAACCTGCTGCCCCCGGACCTCGCCGAGCGACCCCGGTTCGGGGCCGACGAGCGCCCCGCGACCCCGCACCTGCTGCTCGTCATCGACGGCGGCGAGCTGCCACCCGGCAACCACGTCGTACCGCCCGACGGCCTGCACGGCGTGACCCTCCTCGACCTGCCGGCGCGGTGGGACGAGCTCGAGGACGCCACCCGGCTGCGGATCCAGCTCGAGGGGGAGGCCGACGAGGACGGGCGCTGGCCGATGACGGCGCTGCGGCTGCGCGAGGAGCCGATCCGGGCCCGGGCCGACCAGTGCTCGCTGGCGACCGCGGAGGCCTTCGCCCGCCGGCTGACCCCGCTGCACACCATGTCGACGGGCGCCGTCGACCAGGGCACGGGCGAGATCTCCGGGCCCAGCGACTTCATGGAGCTGCTGGCGCTCGGCGACGTGCACACCTTCGACCCGAGTACGGCGTGGCGCCCGCGCCCCGCCCGTGACCGGCTGCGGGTGCCGATCGGGCTCGGTGAGGGCGGCGCGGTCGTGCACCTCGACATCAAGGAGAGCGCCCAGCAGGGCATGGGCCCGCACGGTCTCGTGATCGGGGCGACCGGCTCGGGCAAGTCGGAGTTCCTGCGCACGCTGGTGCTCGGGCTCGCGCTCACCCACTCCCCCGAGCAGCTCAACATGGTGCTCGTCGACTTCAAGGGCGGCGCGACGTTCGCCGGCATGTCCGAGCTGCCCCACGTCTCCGCGGTGATCACCAACCTCGCCCAGGAGCTGACGCTCGTCGACCGCATGCAGGACGCGCTGTCCGGCGAGATGGTGCGCCGGCAGGAGCTGCTGCGGGAGGCGGGCAACTTCGCCTCGATCCGCGACTACGAGAAGGCGCGCGCCGCCGGCGAGGACCTCGCGCCGCTGCCGTCGCTGTTCATCGTGGTCGACGAGTTCTCCGAGATGCTGTCGGCGAAGCCGGAGTTCATCGACCTGTTCGTGGCGATCGGCCGCCTCGGCCGCTCCCTCGGCCTGCACCTGCTGCTGGCCAGCCAGCGGCTGGAGGAGGGCCGGCTGCGCGGGCTCGAGTCGCACCTGTCGTACCGGGTCGGCCTGCGCACGTTCAGCGCCGGCGAGTCCCGCACGGTGCTCGGCGTCCCCGACGCGTACGAGCTGCCGCCTGACCCGGGCCTCGGTTACCTCAAGCCCGACCCGACGACGATGCTGCGCTTCAAGGCGGCGTACGTCTCCGGGCCGCCGACCGGCCGGGTCCGCGTCCGCCGCGACGAGGGCGGCCACGTGCAGGGCATCCTGCCGTTCACGATCTCCGAGGTGCTCAAGCTCGACCCGGTCGATGCCGAGCCCGACCCCGAGCCGGTGGTGGCCGAGCAGCCCGGCGAGCAGGAGTCGCTGCTCGACATCGCCGTGGACCGCATGGTCGGCAACGGCCCGACGGCCCACCAGGTGTGGCTGCCGCCGCTCGACGTGCCCGACACCCTGGACGCGCTGATGCCGGACCTCGACGAGCACCCGGACGTCGGCCTGGTCTCGCCGCAGTGGCGCGGGGTCGGCGGGCTCGTCGTCCCCCTCGGCACCGTCGACCGGCCGCGCGAGCAGCGCCGCGAGACCCTCACCATCGACCTGTCCGGCGCGGGCGGGCACGTCGCGGTCGTCGGCGGCCCGCGCAGCGGCAAGAGCACGCTGCTGCGCACGATCGTCACCAGCATGTCGCTGACGACCACACCCCAGGAGTCGCAGTTCTACGTGCTCGACTTCGGCGGCGGCACGTTCTCGCCGTTCACGGAGATGCCGCACGTCGCCGGCGTCGGCACCCGGTCCGAGCCCGACGTCGTGCGCCGGATCGTGGCCGAGGTCCAGAACGTCGTGGACCGCCGCGAGGCCTACTTCCGCGCCAACGGGATCGACTCGATCGAGACCTACCGGTCCAGGCGTCGCGAGGGCCGGGCCGACGACGGGTACGGCGACGTGTTCCTGGTCGTCGACGGCTGGTCGACGCTGCGCGCGGACTTCGACGACCTCGAGGTGGAGCTCCAGCAGCTCGCGACCCGCGGCCTGACCTTCGGCCTGCACGTGGTGGTCGCCGCGGCCCGGTGGGCGGACTTCCGCGCGGCGATGCGCGACCTGTTCGGCACCCGGCTGGAGCTGCGGCTCGGCGACCCGATGGACTCGGAGATCGACCGCAAGGTCGCCGCGCTGGTCCCCGCCGGTCGGCCGGGCCGCGGCCTGGTGCAGGGCAAGCTGCACTTCCTCGCCGCCCTGCCGCGCATCGACGGCTCGCCCGACGTCGAGAGCCTCGGCGACGGGGTGGAGAACGTCATCAAGCGGGTCACCGCGGCGTGGAGCGGCCCCACCGGTCCCAAGCTGCGGCTGCTGCCCGAGCGGATCGCGCTCGACCAGGTGCGCTCCATGGGCCCGACCGACGACCGCCGGCTGCTCCTGGCGGTCAACGAGCGCGAGCTCGCCGCCGTCGGCCTGGACGTCGACGCCGAGCCGCACCTGCTGATGTTCGGCGACGGCCGGTCCGGCAAGAGCGCGGTCCTGCGCGCGTACGCCCACGAGGTGATGCGCACCCGGACGCCGAAGGAGGCCCAGCTGATCGTCGTCGACTACCGGCGGTCGCTGCTCGGCGAGGTGCCGGACGAGTACCTGCTCAACTACCTGACCTCCTCGGCCCAGGCCCAGCCGGCGTTGCAGGACCTGGCGTCGTACCTCGAGGGCCGGATCCCGGGGCCGGACGTCACCCCCGACCAGCTGCGCAACCGGTCCTGGTGGACCGGCGCGGAGGTGTTCGTGCTGGTCGACGACTACGACCTGATCGCCACCCAGCAGAGCTCGCCGGTCGCGGCGCTGCAGCCGCTGCTCCCCCAGGCGCGGGACGTCGGGCTGCACGTCGTCGTCGCGCGGCGATCCGGCGGCGCCTCCCGGGCCCTCTACGAGCCGGTCATCCAGTCACTGCGCGACCTGGCGATGCCCGGCCTCCTGCTCGCCGGCAGCCCGGACGAGGGCCCCCTGCTCGGCACCCAGAAGCCGCAGCCCGGCCCGCCCGGCCGGGGCCGCCTCATCACCCGCGACCGCGGGGTCGAGGTCGTGCAGATGGCGTGGTGCGAGCCGAGCCTGTGAGGTCGCGCCACACCTCGGCGTCGCAATTGAACGCTCCTTGCCCGGGTCACCGGTCAGTGACCGGTGCCGGACCGTTCAATTGTTCTCGCGGGAGGGCCCGGCGCAATTGAACGCTCCGGCCCGGGTCACCGGTCCGTGACCGGTGCCGCACTGTTCAATTGTTCTCGCGGAACGGAGCCCGGCGCCGGCCGGCAACCACCGCGTCACACGTGCGTGTGCTCGCCGGGCCCCTTGACCTTGGTGCCCGGCAGGTCGGCCAGGCTGTAGGTGATCTCGAACGTGCGCCGGTAGCCGGTGTGGGAGACCCGCCAGCCGGCGGGCGTCCGCACGTAGCGGTCGTCGTAGAACGCGGCGCCCTCGAGCATGAACTGGAACGCCGGCACGATCACCTTGTCCTGGAGGTACCACCGCGCGCTCGCGGTGTCGCCGTCGACGGCGATCTCCGGGTGGTGCACCTGGTGCATCGTGAGGAAGCCTTCGGGGAGGTTCTCGCGCATGTAGTCGACCAGCGCCGCCCGGTCGTCGAACACCAGCCCGTTGTAGTCGCCGGTCGCCTCCGGCACGAAGCAGTCCGCGAACTCGTCCCACGCCTTGGTGTCCAGGGAGCGCAGGTAGCGGTACTTGAGCTGGCTGATCGCGGTGAGGTCGTCCACGGAAGTAGAACGTATTCCAGTTCTCGTCCCGCGTCACCGCTTACGTATCTGTAACGCCACGTCAACCTCCTGGCGATGTGAACGATCCAACCTAGAGCCACCGATCGTTCCCGACCACGAGCCGAGGAGGCCGAGATGGAGAACCCCACCACGACCGACACCACCCTGGACCAGCTCCGCGAGCAGCGGGTCGCACTGCGACTCCGGCACGCCCAGGCACTGACCAGCCTGATGGACGAGCGCGCGGACCTGCGGGGCGTGCACGCGCTGGCCGACCACTTCGACGACGCCGTCCGGTGGTCGGCCTGACCGCCGATCGACGCCGGGCCGGGTCGGGGTGGGCGTGGTTATAGTCGCGGCGTGATCTTCAAGCGCGTCGGCGTCGGGCGCCCCTACCCCGACCACGGGCTCTCGTCCCGGGCCTGGGCCGCCGTCCCGCCGCGCCAGGTCCGCCTCGACCAGCTCGTCACGACCAAGGACACGCTGCAGCTCGCGGCGCTGCTCGACGAGGACTCGACCTTCTACGGCGACCTGTTCGCCCACGTCGTCGAGTGGCAGGGCGAGCTCTACCTCGAGGACGGCCTGCACCGGGCGCTGCGCGCGGCCCTCCAGCAGCGCAACGTCCTCCACGCCCGCGTCCACACGATGGCCGGCTGATGGGCCAGGGCGCGCGGTCAGCCATCACCCTGGTTGCCCTGGGCGTGCTGCTCGTCCTCGCGACCGCGTGGGGGTGGAACGCCGCCACCGAGCCGCTCCCCGGGAAGGTCGACACCCCGATCTGCACGACCCAGGCGGTCGCGGCGGGTGACAAGGTCTTCCCGCAGGAGGTCACCGTCAGCGTCTACAACGCCGGCACGCGCGACGGGCTCGCCGGCCGGGTGATGAAGGACCTGCAGGACGACGGCTTCGCCGAGGGCGACGGCGGCAACACGCAGGCGGCCAAGGTCGGCGCCGTCGAGATCTGGACCACCGAGCCGGACAACCCGGCGGTGCAGCTGGTCGCCAGCCACCTCGGCGACCAGGTCGACATCAAGCGGCGTGACGGCCTGGGCGCCGGCGTCACGGTGATCGTCGGCGACGACTTCACCAAGGTGGTCAAGGGCGAGCGCAGCGTGGTCGCGAAGAGCGACGCCCAGATCTGCAGCCCGCCGGTCTAGGGAACCTTCTTCCTCCGGGGCCCCAGCCACTGGGCGAGCCTGCCGTGCTCGCTGACCTGGCGCAGCCGCTCCTCGGTCTGCTCGCGCAGCTTGCGGGGCGTGACGACGAGCAGGTCGTCGCCGTGCCGCAGGACGGTACGACGCTCCGGCACCAGCGTCTCGCCGTCCCGGATCACCATCGAGACCGAGGCACCCCGCGGCAGCCGCAGCTCGCCGACCTCCACCCCGTGCATCTTCGACACCGGGCTGATCGTGACCTGCAGCAGGTCGGCCGCGATCCGCTCCAGCGGCGCGGCCTCGACCTCCAGGCCGCGGGGCTCGGACCGTCGCGCGACCTTGAGGACCCGCGCCATCGCCGGCAGCGTCGGGCCGGTGAGCACCGTGTAGATCACGACCATGACGAACACCAGGTCGAACAGCTCCGTCGCGTCCTCGACGCCCTCGGCCAGCGGGATCGTCGTGAGCACGATCGGGACGGCACCGCGCAGTCCCGCCCACGAGATGAAGCCGAGCTCGCGCCAGGGCATCGGCTGCACCACCGAGCTGACGAGCACGGAGACCGGGCGCGCGACCAGCGTCAGGATCAGGCCCGCCCCGATCGCGTAGCCGACGATCTCGAGGCTGATACGACCCGGCGACAGCAGCAGCCCGAGCATCACGAACAGTCCGATCTGGGCCAGCCAGGCGACGCCCTCCGCGAACGAGCGGGTCGCCGTCCGGTGCGGCAGCTCGGCGTTGCCGAGCACCAGCGCCGCCAGGTAGACCGCCGCGAACCCGGAGCCGTGGACGGCCGTCGCCACGCCGTACCCGAGGAAGGCCAGGGTGAGCACGGCCAGCGGGTAGAGGCCGGACGACGGGAGCGCGGCGCGGCGCATGATCCACGCGCCGCCGAACCCGGCCGCCAGGCCGATCGCGCTGCCGGCGACCAGCTCATACAGGATGATGCCGACCATCGCGAGCACCCCGTGCTCATCGGCCGCGCCGGTCGACACCAGCGTCACCAGCACGACGGTCGGGGCGTCGTTCAGGCCGGACTCGGCCTCGAGGACACCGGTCAGCCGCTTGGGCAGGGGCACCACGCGGAGCACCGAGAACACCGCGGCCGCGTCGGTCGGGGACGTCACCGCGCCGAGCAGCAGCGCGAGCTCCCACGGCAGCCCCAGGACGTAGTGGGAGCCGAGGGCCACGACCGCCACCGAGATCGCGACGCCGACGGTCGCCATCGAGACGCCGAGGCGCACCGACGGGCGCATCTGGCGCCAGCTGGTGGTGAGACCACCCTCGGCCAGGATCACTGCGAGCGCCGCGAAGCCGAGGGAGTGCGCGAGCTCGGCGTCCTCGAACTGGATGCCGAAGCCGGCCTCGCCCAGGACGACGCCCATGAGCAGGTAGATCAGCAGGCTCGGCAACCCGGCGCGCGAGGACACGCGGACGGCGAGGATCGCCAGCAGCGTGACCGCGGACCCCACGAGCACGAACGTGTCGAGCTGGTGGACGTCGAACGACACAGGTCACCTCGGCCATCGTCGGGGCGGCGGGTGCCGAGTCTAGCGGTGCGGCACCGTCATGCCGTCGGGATGTAGCCCGGGCGGCCCGAGGCGTCCCACTCCTCCCAGAACGACGTGAACTCCTCGCCGAGGAACGGGTCACCGCCGGTCATCGCGATGCCGCCCCGGCGCACCGTCCAGTCCCACGGCGCCAGCGCCTGCGCGACCGCGAGCTGTCGCCTCGCCGCGTCGGTGCGCCCGGCGCGCTGGTGGTGCGCGGCGATCCGGCGGTGCGCGAGCGCGCGCTGCTCGTCGTCGGTGCGCCCCGGCGCCTCGGCCCGCGCGCTGTCCGGCAGCACGCCGTCCCGCACCCACGCGCGCAGCGCGTCGTGGTGGCGCGCCGCATCGATCTTCGTGAAGTCCACGAACCGGTCGTCCCCCGGTGCGATCGTCGGCGGCTTCACGACCCGGTCGTCCTCGTCGACCCAGACCACCGAGGGGACGTTGGTGATGCCGTACCGCTCGGCGGTGACGTGCGCGGTGTCCACGGCGACGGGGTACGTCGGCGCGGCCGCCTCGATCCACGGCCGGCTGTCCTCGGCGTCGGCGTCGAGGGCGACCGAGAACAACCGCAGCCCGGCGTCCGCGAGCTCGTCCTGGAGGCGCTGCCAGCCAGCCAGCTCGTGCCGGCACCCGCACCACGACGCCCACGTCACCAGCACCCGCTTGTGGCCTGACAGGTCGTCGAAGGAGACCCGGTCGCCGTCGACGTCGCGCAGCGTCAGCGACGGTGCGCGACGGTCGGCGAGGTCACGTCGGCGGGTCTCTGCGGACGGGGCGATCGCGACGACGCCCTGCCCCTCCCTGGCGTCCCTGACCAGGAGGTGGCCCGACCGCTCCGCCCACTCCTCGAGGTCCTCCGGTCCCGCACCCGGGACGCAGACGTCCCCCCAGCACAGGCCGACGTCCTTGACCACGACCTCGTGCTCGAGCCCCTCCACGTCGATGAGCGTCAGCACCCGGACAGGATCGCACGGAACTGGAACATGTTCTAGATTGTTCGCATGAGCAGCGGCACCGCCCTCCCCGAGGTCCTCGACGCGTCCGCGCTCGACGCGGCGGCCGAGCGGTACGACGTGGTGGTGGTCGGGTTCGGCATCGCCGGCGGGTGCGCGGCCCTGGAGGCCGCACGCGCCGGGGCGCGGGTGCTGCTGCTGGAGCGGGCCGCCGTCCACGGCGGCACGTCCTCGATGTCCGGCGGGCACTTCTACCTCGGCGGCGGCACCGCGGTGCAGCGGGCGACCGGGTGGGAGGACTCGGCCGACGAGATGTACAAGTACCTCGTCGCGGTGTCCAAGCAGCCCGAGCACAACAAGATCCGCGCGTACTGCGACGGCTCCGTCGAGCACTTCGACTGGCTGGAGTCCCTGGGCTTCGAGTTCGAGCGCTCGTACTACCCCGAGAAGGCCGTGATCCAGCCCGGCACCGAGGGCCTGATGTTCACCGGCAACGAGAAGGTCTGGCCCTACAAGGAGCAGGCCGTGCCCGCGCCGCGCGGCCACAAGGTGCCGGTGCCCGGCGACACCGAGGGCACGAAGATGGTCATGGACCTGCTGCGCGACCGCGTCGAGGAGGCCGGCGTCGAGGTCCGGTACGAGACCGGCGCGACCAACCTCGTGGTCTCGCCGGAGGGCTGCGTGCTGGGACTGGCGTGGCGGTCCTTCGACCACACCGGCGTCGTGGCGGCGTCCGCCGTCGTGCTCGCCGCCGGGGGATTCGTGATGAACCCGGACATGGTGGCGGCGTACACACCGGCCCTGGCCGAGAAGCCGTTCACGCTCGGCTCGACGTACGACGACGGCCTCGGCATCCGCCTCGGCGCGTCCGCGGGCGCCGAGCTCCGGCACATGGACGAGCCGTTCATCACCGCCCCGTTCTACCCGCCCTCGTCGCTGATGACCGGCTTCATCGTGAACCGGGACGGCGAGCGGTTCGTGGCCGAGGACAGCTACCACTCGCGCACGTCGCAGCTCGTGATGGAGCAGCCGGACCACGCGGCGTACCTGATCGTCGACAGCGAGCACGTGGAGTACCCGAAGTTCCCCCTGGTCCCGCTGATCGACGGCTTCGAGACGATCGAGGAGCTGGAGACCGCGCTCGACCTGCCCGCGGGCTCGGTGGCCGCGACGCTCGAGCGCTACAACACGATGGCCGCCGCCGGTGAGGACGTCGACCTCCACAAGGGCAAGGAGTGGCTGGCGCCGCAGGACCGGGGCCCGTGGGCGGTCTTCGACCTCCGGCTCGGCCACGCGATGTACGCCGGCTTCACCCTCGGCGGCATCCGGGTCTCCGTCGACGGCGAGGCGCAGCGGCCGGACGGCTCGGTGGTCCCCGGCCTGTACGCCGCCGGGGCGTGCGCGTCCAACCTCGCCCAGGACGGCAAGGGCTACTGCTCCGGCACCCAGCTGGGCGAGGGCTCGTTCTTCGGGCGTCGGGCCGGGAGGCATGCCGCGGGTTTCGGCAGCTGACAGCCAAGACCCGCACGGCACGCCGGGACGCAGCGGCGTGTCGTGCGGGTTTCGGCTGCCGACCGCCGAAACCCCCACCCGTACGCTCGCCCCATGACCGACCGGTTCGAGGTGGCCAGCCGGGCGAACGTCCCGCCGTTCCACGTGATGGACCTGCTCGCGGCGGCGGCCGCGCGGCAGCGCACCCACGGCGACCTGCTGAACCTGCTCGCGGGGCAGCCCAGCACGGGCGCCCCGGGGCCGGTGCGTGAGGAGGCCAAGCGGCTGCTCGACTCCGGCGACCCGCTCGGGTACACCCCGGCGGCCGGCATCCTCGAGCTGCGCGAGGCGATCGCCGGGCACCACCGGCGCGCGCACGGCATCGACGTGCACCCGGACGAGGTCGTGGTGACGACGGGGAGCAGCGGCGGCTTCCTGCTGGCGTTCCTCGCGGCGTTCGACGTGGGCGACCGGGTCGCGATGGCCCGGCCCGGATACCCCTGCTACCGCAACGTGCTGGCGGCGCTGGGCTGCGAGGTGGTCGAGATCCCGACCGGCCCGGAGACGCGGTTCCAGCCGACCGTCGAGCAGGTCGCCGCACTCGGTGACATCAAGGGCCTCGTGGTCGCCAGCCCGGCGAACCCCACCGGCACGATGCTGCTCCCGAGCGAGCTGGCCGCGCTCGCGGCGTACTGCGAGGCCGAGAGGATCCAGTTGATCAGCGACGAGATCTACCACGGCATCGAGTACGCCCCCCTCCTGGGCGGTGGCGCCCCTCTCGCCCGCAGCGCCTGGGAGACCAGCCGCGAGGCGGTGGTCTTCTCGTCGTTCTCCAAGTACTTCTCGATGACCGGCTGGCGGATCGGCTGGATGCTGGTCCCCGACCGGCTGCGCCGGGCGACCGACGTGCTCACGGGCAACTTCACGATCTGCCCCCCGGTGCTGGCGCAGTGGGCGAGCATCGCGGCCTTCAGCGACGCGGCGTACGACGAGCTGGACGGCCACGTCCGGCGCTACGCGCACAACCGCGCGCTGCTGCTCGACGGCCTGCAGCGGCTGGGGATCACGAAGCTGGCACCGGCCGACGGCGCCTTCTACGTGTACGCCGACGTCGGGCACCTGACCGACGACACGATGGCGTTCTGCCACGAGATGCTCGCCCGCACCGGTGTCGGGATGGCCCCCGGGATCGACTTCGACACCGTCGACGGCGGCCGCTCCGTGCGACTCAGCTTCGCCGGTCCCGGCAGCGACATCGAGGAGGCCCTCGAGCGGCTCTCCACAGCACTCGACCGCTGACGTTTCTCCACAGCGCCGCCCCGGCGACGCTCCCTCCATGTACGGAGACACGAGCACCATCCGGGCCCTGGCCCGGCGGCTGCGGGAGCGGGCCGACGAGATCCGCGACCTCGCCGTCGGGCTGACCACCAGCGCGCGTGACGTCGCGTGGGACGGCCTGGCGGCCGACGCGATGCGCACCCACGTCGAGACGCGCGTCCGGGCGCTCCGCCGCACCGCCTGCCTGCACGAGGACGCCGCCGACGCGCTCGATCGGCACGCGAGCGAGGTCGACCTCCTCAAGGACCTGGTCGGTGGACCGATCGAGAAGCTGAGGGAGGTCCTGTGAGCGCCGCCCACATCACCCACGTCACCGGCGGCGCGTACGGGCTCGCCGCGACGTACGCCGCGGTCCGCGCGCTCGCGGCCGTGTTCGACCGGGCGGGCAGCGAGCTGCGCGACTGGGCCGGCCTCGGGGCACGCACGATGCTGGACCCGGGACTCGCGGCGTCGGCGCCGCTGTCGCCGGTCAGCTTCGCGCTCGCCGAGCGGGCCGTGCTGGCCGCGACCACCGGGCCGGACGGCGTGCTGGTCGAGTCGCTCGGCTGGGAGGCCGACGCGGTCGTCGTCCGGGAGGTGGTCACGATGCTCGACGCCTGCGACGACGCGGTGGCCTTCTGGTTCCAACCCCTGACCGAGCGCCTGTTCGCGATCACCGGCCCGGAGCGCCACGCCGGCCACCTCGCGCAGGTGTACGGCGACGACGGCCGGCCCGGCGTGCGGCCCCTGGACGTCGACGTGCCGTACTCCCACCGGCAGCCGTCCGACCTGACCGGCCTGGTCGGCCAGCTCCAGCACGTCGCGGCACTGTCCCAGGGTGCCGACTCCCCGCTCAACGGCACCATCGAGGTGCAGACGATCCACGGCCCGGACGGCGTGCGCCACATCGTCTACCTGCCCGGCACCGACGACATGACGACGCTGCCGTGGACCCAGGACGGCGACGTCCGCGACCTCCCCACCGACCTGCTGCTGATGTCGGGACAGGACAACAGCTACCAGCAGGGCATCCTCCAGGCGATGGCGGACGCCGGCATCGACCGGGACGACCCGGTGCTGCTGGTCGGCCACTCGATGGGCGGCATGGAGGCCGCGGCGATCCTCGGGCAGGGCAGCGGCTTCCACGTCACCCACGTCGTCACCGCCGGCTCGCCGACCGCGCAGGTGCCGGCCTTCCCGGCCGGCACCCACGTCCTCTCGCTCGAGCACCAGGGCGACGTCGTACCCCTCACCGACGGGGCGCCCAACCCGGACTCCGTGGAGCAGACGACCGTGGGGTTCGGTGACCACGGTGGCGCCGACGGGATCGTCGGCAACCACGACTACTGGCACTACGTGAACGGCGCCGCTGCGGCGGACGCCTCGGCCGACCCGTCCGTGCAGGAGCAGCTCGCGAGCCTGCACGACGGCGGGTTCCTCGGGACCGGCCACGCGACCGGCCCGACGGCCACCAGCCAGGTGTTCCAGATCGTCCGCCAGCCGTGACCCGCGTTTCACGCCCGGCGGTCCGGGGAATGCGCCGAGCGTTGCACCCGTCGATCTCGGAGGTAGGTGCTGCATGTACGGGGACACCGAGGTGATGCGCCGACGTGCCGCCGAGCTGCGCGAGCAGGGTGTCGACCTCCGCGCGCTCGCGGACCGGCTGGTCACGAGGACCGAGGGCGTCGGCTGGACCGGACGAGCCGCCGACGCCCTCGCCGTGCGGGTCCGCGACCGCGCCGCGCACCTGCGCGACGTCGCGGCCCGCCACGACGACGCCGCGGAGTCGCTCGAGGCCCACCTGGTCGAGGTCGACCGCCTCAAGGACGTCATCGACCAGGCCGAGCGCCGGGCCGGGCGGCTGACGGAGCACGGCGAGACCGTCCCCTTCACTCCCCCGCCGCCCGGTCACAAGGACTGGTTGGCCGTCGACCTCCCGGACCTGTGACATGGCGACCATCGACCTCGGCGCCGCGCGACCGCCCGCGACGGGAGTCCTCGACGCCCTCCCGCGCCGGCTGTCGCTGACCCTGACCGAGCTGCTGTTCGTCGCCGAGCACGCCGGAGGTGCGCCGCTCCCGTTCGCGCCTCCCGAGGCGCCCCGCGACGCCGCGCTCGGCGGACGCCTCGGACCCTCCCCCGACACCACGGACGCCGCGGAGCTGGCGGCTGCGCTCGAGGCGCTCCACGACCCGCGGGCCTCGCTGGCCCGGCGCGGCCTCCTGGTCGACACCGCGCTCGACGAGGGAGTGCTCGGCGCCGTGGGGCTGCTGGCGGCCCCGGCGGTCGCGCTCGACCTCGACGTCACCGCGGGCCCCGCGCGGGCCCGGGCCTGGCACCGCCAGCGCGGCGACGCGGTCGCCTCGCTCGCGACCGCGGACGGCGTCGTGTTCGAGCTCGCGTGGTTCCCCACCGACCGCTGGGCCGACGAGCTCGGTCGCGTCGCCGTCGTCCCGGAGGACCTGCCGGTGGGCGACTGCGCCGTCCCCGACCGGCTCGACCTGCCGTACGCCCTCCTCGACGCCGCCGCCGAGGCGGTCCGCAGCAACCGTGCCGACCTGCTGTCGGTGCTCGTCGCCCAGCACGACGCGGGCCTCGACCTGGTGCCGGTGCTGACCGCGCTCGCCACCGGGACGCGCGGCCGGCTCCGGGCGATGGTCGCGGACGTCTCGGGCGAACGCACCACGGCGGTCGGGGTGCTGTCGTGGTTACTGCTCGCGGACGGCTGGCGCGGGCTGCGGCCGCACGACGCCGGCCGCGTCGAGGTGCGCCGCGTCCAGCCCGCCGACCTGGCGACCGAGTTGGCGCCGGTGCTCGCGGAGGCGTGCGCGTGAGCGCCACCGACAGGTACGCCGAGCTGATGCGCCTGGCCGACGTCTTCGACGCCGCCGGCGCCGAGATGCGCGCACGCACCGGCCTCGGGGAGCAGGTCCTGCGCGACCCGGCCGTCGAGGAGTCCGCCGCGCTCGCCCCCGCCACCTTCGAGCGCTTCGGCGACGCCGTGCGCGCCGCGACCACCGGCCGGCACGGGCTCCTGGCCCGGTCCGTGGAGCTGGACGCCGACGCGCTGGCGGTCCGCGCGACCGTGCTGACCTACCGCTGGATCGACGAGCTCCAGGAGGCCGCGACCCGGACGCTGGGCGCCATCGCCGGACGCGCGATCGGGTTCCTCGCGCCGGAGGTCGCGCTCGGTGGCGCGATCGTCTCGGCCGGCCTGATCGAGACCGACGCCCTCGACCGGGACGGCGTCGCGGCGTACCTCGAGGAGCTGGTGGCCGACAACCCCGAGCTGCTCCACCACGTCGCCGGGGGCGGCGGCCTGCTGGACGGGCTGCAGCTGCGGTCGCTGCTCACGACCGGCGAGGTCGCGCCGGGTGCCGCACGGGCCGGGTTGCGCGCCGTCGGCGCCGGGCCGTTCCCGGCCGAGGCCGGCGCGGCGCTGCGGGACGTCGCCGCCCCGGTCGTCGAGGACACCCCGCCGGCACACCTGGCCGCGGACGACGGCCGGCTCGCCGGGATCGAGGACCTGATGACCGTGCTGACCACCGCGCGCGCGTCGGTCTCGGTGCGCGAGGTGGCGCCGCAGCGGTGGGTCGCGCTGCTGACCGGCCCGGCCGCCGACGAACGCGGGCTGCGCCTCGTGGTGGGCGACCCCACGGCGTACGCCGACCGGGCCGGGGCCGCGCTCGCCGAGGCGGTGCCGCCGGGCGCCCACGTGATGTTGGCCGGCTGCGGCCAGGGCGGGGCGACCGCGGTCGAGCTCGCCACGCGCACGCACCCCTTCGTCGTCGACCAGGTGGTCACCGCGGGCGCACCGTCCGCCCTGGTGCAACGGCTGCCGGACCACGTCCGCGCGCTCGCACTCGAGGACCGCACCGACCCGGTCGCGCAGCTCGGCTCGCTCATGGACGCCGGCGCCACGAACCGGCTCACCGTGGTCTTCGACGGCGACGACTACGTCGCGGGCGGCCGCGCGGTCGACACCGCGACGCATCCCGAGGTGCGTGCGGAGCTGGATCGGCTGCGGGAGCTGGGCTACCTCTCCTGATCCCGACCGCGCGTCAGCGGACGATCTTGAAGTTGAACGACGACGTCCCGAGGGCGCCCCACAGGCGCAGCCACACCGGCAGGAGCATCTCCGTGCCCCGGGCGGTGGTGATGTCGCCGAGGTCGATGACGTCGGTGTGCCCGAGCTCCTCGAGCAGGGCGGTCACCACTGCCTTCGCGGCCGCGTCGTCGCCCGACACGAAGACGCTGGTCCCCTCCGGCAGCGTCTCCGGGTGGACCATGAGGTCGGCGTTGAGGGTGTTGAGAGCCTTGACGACCCGGGCGTCCGGGAACGCGCGCTGGACCTGCTCCCCCAGGGAGTCGGTGTCCTTGACGAAGAGGGTCGGCGGCCCGCCGTGGGAGAAGTCGAGCGGGTTGGCGATGTCGACCACGATCTTGCCGGCCAGGTGTGCCGCACCGGCGAGACGCAGCACCTCCAGCGTCGCAGCGCCGCTGGTCGCGTTGACGACGAGCTCGGCCCCGGCGGCGGCGTCGGAGTACGTCGTCAGCCCGATGGCGGCGTGCTGGTCGGCCCAGGCCGCGAAGGGCGGGGTGCCCATGGCGTCGGGCTCGGTCCGCGCCAGCGTCGCCTCCGGGTCGCGGGTGCCGATCGAGACGGTGTGCCCGAGCTCGGCCAGCCGGGCGGCGATGGCGCGACCGACCATGCCGGTGCCGAGGACTGCGATGTTCATGATGTCTCCAGACGGACGAGGTCGGGGTAGACAGATCTGTCTACCCGACCTCACCGTAGCAGACAGGTCTGTCTAGGTCGGACCGTAGGATGGGGACATGTCCCCCGAGGCCCGCCCCAGCGCCGCTCGCGACCGGATCCTCGACACCGCGTTCCGGCTCTTCTACGCCCACGGCGTGCGCTCGGTGGGCGTCGACCGGATCATCGCCGAGTCGGGCGTGGCCAAGGCGACGTTCTACAAGCACTTCCCGGGCAAGGACGACCTCGTCGTCAGCTACCTCGACAAGGTCGACACCGCCTGGTCCGGCCAGCTGCGCGACGCGGCCGCGGCCGCCGGACCCGACCCGCGCGCGCAGCTGGTGGGCATGTTCGACGCGCTGACCACCGCGTGCCGTCGCGACGGCTACCGCGGCTGCGCGTTCATCAACGCCGCCGCCGAGTACGAGGCCGGCACCGCGGTCCACGACCGCACGGTCGCGCACAAGGACGCCGTCCGCGGGTGGGTGCGCGGGCTCGCCGTCGACGCCGGCGCGCGCGACCCCGACGCGCTGGCGCGGGCTCTCACCCTGCTGCTGGACGGCGGGCTGACGAGCGGCACCCTCGACGCGGCCCCGGACGCGCCCACCGTCGCCAAGCAGTCGGCCGCGGCCCTGGTCGCCGCTGCCTGAGTCGCGGCTCACAGGATGTCGTGCACGAACTCACCGAGCTGGGTGAGGTTGCGGCACTCGACCATCGGCACGACCTCGCCGTATCTCGTGGCGGCGGAGTCGCCGGTGTCCCAGTGCCGGCGGTGCTCGGGGTTGAGCCACCACGCGTGGCGCGCCGACCCGGCCAGCCGCTTCAGGACGTCGAGGTTGAGGTCGGAGTAGTTCGAGCGCGCGTCGCCGAGGACCAGCAGCGAGGACTTGGGGCCGAGCGCGTCGGCGTACGACTCCTCGAACTTCGCGAACGCCCGGCCGTAGTTGGTGCGGCCCCACAGCGCGGCGTGCGCGGTGCTGGCCGCGAGCTCGGCGAGCACGTCGGCCGGGTCGGCACCGGGGCGGAAGTGCGGGGTCACCTCGTGCACGTGGTCGATGAACGTGAACGCACGGACCTTCTCGAACTGGTCGCGCAGCGCGTAGACCAGCAGCAGCGTGAACTGGGCGAAGTTCGCCACCGACCCGCTCACGTCGCAGAGCACCACGAGCTCGGTGCGGTGGGGGCGCTTGGGGCGGTGGTGCGTGACGAGCGGTACGCCGCCCGTGGACACCGACGCGCGGACGGTACGCCGGAAGTCCAGGGGCCCGCGCCGCTTCGCGTGGTGCTCCTGCGTCAACCGCGTGGCGAGCCGGCGCGCCAGCGGGTAGATCTCGCGCCGCATCTGGTCGAGGTCGGCCCGCCGCGCGGCGGTGAAGTCGAGCCGGTCGATGGCGGGCTTGATGGCGACGTTCGCGACGTGCTCGGGCCCCTTCTCCTCGGCGATGCGGCGGCGGGCGTCGGCCTCGACGAGGCTCGTGAAGCTGCCGATGCGCCGCCCGGCCTCGCGTTGCGCCTCGTCGTCGCGGCGCCCGCCGTCCAGCAGGGCCTGGACGATCCGGTCGACGAGCTCGGACGGGGCGACCCGCTGGAGGGCGGTGTACGCCGACCACGACGACAACCCCGGACCACGACCGGGCATCGCGCCGAACCGGGCGACCATCTCGGCCGCGAGGTCCAGCAGCGCCTGCTCGTCGCCGGCGCCGCCGTCGCGGCTCAGCGCGTCGGCGAGCTGGTCGCGGAAGTCGTGCAGGGCCTGGGCGTTGTCCATCTCCGGCTCGCGCTCGGCCGCGGCCGCGCCGTCGCCCACCATCCGCGGGAAGTAGACGTCGAACAGCGCGTCGAACGTGGGTCGCTGGGACTGCTTCTTGACCAGCGTGGCGGCGTACCCGGCGCGCACGACCTCGCGGCGGTCCCAGTCCAGCGCCCGCAGCGCGGCGACGGCGTCGAGGTCCTCGGCGAGCGACACCGGCATCCCGGCGGCGCGCAGCGCCTCCAGGAAGGAGATGTGACGGTCGACGAGTCCGCTCATGACCACCTCACGACCGGAGCCGGAGCTCCCGCACGGCCTTGTCCTGGTCGGAGGCGTGCTTGAGGACCACGCCCAGGGTGTCGGCGATCGCCTTCTCGTCGAGCTCGCCGATCTCCAGCGCGACCAGGGTGCGCGCCCAGTCCACGGACTCCGCGATCGACGGCGACTTCTTCAGGTCCAGGTCGCGCAGCCGGGCGACCGCGGCGACCAGCTGCTCGGCGACACGCGTGTCGAGGTCCGGCACCTGCCCGGTGACGATCTCCCGCTCGCGCTCGGCGTCGGGGTACTCCAGGTGCAGGTACAGGCAGCGCCGCTTGACCGCCTCCGACAGCTCACGCGTGGCGTTGGAGGTGAGCACGACGTACGGGCGGCGCACCGCCGCGACCGTGCCCAGCTCGGGGATCGTCACCTGGAAGTCCGACAGCACCTCGAGCAGCAGGCCCTCGACCTCGACGTCGGTCTTGTCGACCTCGTCGACGAGGAGGACGGTCGGCTGCTCGCGCCGGATGGCCGTCAGCAGCGGCCTCGTCAGCAGGAACTCCTCGGTGAACACGTCGTCGTGGGTCTCCTCCCACGACTGCTCGCCCGTCGCCTGGATGCGGAGGAGCTGCTTCTTGTAGTTCCACTCGTACAGCGCCCGCGCCTCGTCGAGGCCCTCGTAGCACTGCAGCCGGATCAGCTCCGCGCCGGTGACGCGCGCGACGGCCTTGGCCAGCTCGGTCTTGCCGACACCCGCCGGGCCCTCCACCAGCAGCGGCTTCTCGAGAGCGCCGGCGAGGTACGCCGTGGTGGCGGTCGCCGGGTCGGCGAGGTAGCCGTGCTCGGCGAGGCGGCGACTCGCGTCGTCCGGCGATTCAAACCAGCTGCTCGGGTGCGACATGTCACCCATCCTCGCGCACCGACGGCGTCACCTCGGCACCCCACCGCTCGTTGACACGGGCACAGAGGGACGCACGCCGCTCCTGGGGGACGCGTGCGGAGGACGTGGACACCGACCGGCACAGGAGGACCCATGCGGCACCGGCTCCCTCGCTCTGCTCGGCTTGCCCTGATGGGGGTGAAGGCGGCGCTGATCGGCGCCATCGCCGTGACCGGGTGGGCGACCCAGACCGCCGCCAGCGGCCCGTCGAACGGGTACGCCGGCTACGCCGTCGACGACCGGCCGACGCACGTCGAGCGCCTGCTCGACCGGCACGACTGCTCGGTCACCGGCTTCGAGTCCGCGCAGCCACGCTCGGCGGTCGTGCGCTCCGCCCGGGGTCACCTGCGGTTCGTCTCGTTCGACCGGGGCTGGCAGGTGTACACCTCGCACGGTGCGGCGACGCTGGTCGCGGTCTGCCTCGACGACGCGCCGGACCGCGGGACAGCTCAGGACTGACCGTGCCGCCCCTCGCCGGCGGCGAACCGCTGGGCGCCCTCGAGCGCACCGCTCTCCAGCGACACGATCCCGTGCCGCAGCTCGTTGGCCAGCGCCTCGTCCTCGGACATCCCCTCCTGCTCGAGGAGTGACAGCCGGTCCTGGCGCAGGCAGGCCTGCGGGAGCGCCGCGAGCTGGTGGGCGAGCGCCTCGGCCTCGGCGCGCGCCATCCCCACCGGGACCACCCGGTTGACCAGGCCCATCCGCTCGGCGTCGTAGGCGTCGACCGGACGCCCGGTCAGGACGATGTCCATCGCGCGGCCGGCGCCGATCAGCCGCGGCAGCCGCACCGTCCCGCCGTCGATGAGCGGGACGCCCCAGCGCCGGCAGAACACGCCGAGCACCGCGTCGCCGGCGGCCACCCGCAGGTCGCACCACAGCGCGAGCTCGAGCCCACCGGCGACGGCGTACCCCTCGATCGCGGCGACCACCGGCTTCGAGAGTCGCAGGCGCGTGGGTCCCATGGGGCCGTCGCCGTCCGGGGCGACCTGGTTGCCGCGCTCGGTGCCGATCGCCTTGAGGTCCGCGCCGGCGCAGAACGTCCCGCCGTCGCCGTACAGGACCGCGACGCTCTGGCCGTCGTCGGCGTCGAACGCACGGAACGCGTCGGCCAACGCGGCCGCGGTCGGGCCGTCGACGGCGTTGCGCGCCTCGGGACGGTCGAGGACGACCGTCGTGACCGGACCGTCGACCTCGACGCGGACGGTCATCGGGCTTCCCCGTCCACGGGCACCGTCCCGTCGCGGTGCCGCTGCGCGAGCTCCTGGTAGTACGCCGGGTTGTGCTCGACCCAGAACTCCGACGACGTGCCCTCGATCGGCTTGGTCGGCTTGCACGGGATGCCCGCGGCGACCATGCCGCCCGGGAGCTCCGTGCCGGGGGTGACGACCGAGCCCGCGGCGACCAGCGTGCGTGGGCCGACGACCGCGTGGTCGAGCAGCGTCGAGCCGTTGCCGACGAGCGCCTGCTCGCCGACCTCCTTGCAGTGCACGACGCAGCCGTGGCCGACGGTCGCGTCCTTGCCGACCACCAGCGTCTCGCCCGGGGCCGCGTGCAGCACCGAGTTGTCCTGCACGTTGGCGCCCTCGCGGACGACGATCGTGCAGATGTCGGCCCGCAGCACCGCGCCGTACCAGATGCTCGCGCCCTTCTCGACGGTCACGTCGCCGATCAGGGTCGCCGTGGGCGCGACGAAGGCCTCGGGGTGGACGGTCGGGCGCTTGCCCTCGAACTCGATGCTGACCATGGGCTCATTCTGCTGAGGCAGCGAACGAGCGCCGGGTCAGGGGTTCTGCTTCTCCTCGTAGCCCGGCGCGTGCGGGCCGCTGTCCGGCGAGCCCTGCTTCGGGTCGTACTCGCCCTCGGCCGCCGGGCCCTCGGTCGTGTCGGACTGTGCCTGCTCCTCGGCCGCGTCGTCGAGGCGGCCGGTCTGCTGCGGGTTCTCGCTCGTCATGGGCACGCTGTACCCGGCGCACGGCGTCGGAAACGGGGCCGCGTCAGGCGCCGGGAGCGCGCGGCCGGCTGAGCACGCCGGCACCCCGGATCGTCTCGAAGACCACCTGCGTCTCGGTGTGCCGGACGGCGGGGTGCACGGTGACGTGCTCGAGGACGAGGTCGCGCAGCGCCGCCGCGGACTCCACCGCCACGTGGATCAGGTAGTCGTCCTCGCCGCCGACGTGGAAGATCGCGAGCGCCCCCGGTATCGCGGTGAGGGTGGCGTGGAAGCTGTGCACGTGGTCGCGGTTGTGGCTGCCGAGCCGCACCCGCACCACCGCCTGCAGCCCGAGCCCCAGGGCCGCGGGGTCGACGTCGGCGCGGAACCCGGTGATCACCCCGGCGTCCCGCAGCGCCCGCACCCGCCCGGTGCAGGTCGACTCGGCGATGCCGACGCGGGCGGCGAGCGCGGCGTTGGTCAGCCGGCCGTTGTCCTCGAGCTCGGCGAGGATCGCGAGGTCGGTGGCGTCGAGCGCCGGGGGGCGAACCTTCTGCGACGGAGGGGCGGCGGGCATGGCTCCATCATGCAGGAAACTTCGGAATCGGCGACTTCGGCAGCGGATACTTCGGCAGATCTTGCGACGACCCGCAGAACGATCGACCCTGCTGGCATGGCTCCCCCTCTCGCACTCGACTCGCTGGCCGTCCACGCCGGCCGTGACGACCTGACCGGCCTCGGCGTGCACGCGCTGCCGCTGGACCTGTCGTCGACCAACCCGCTGCCCGGCGTCGACAGCGGTGGGCTGTCCTACGAGGCGATGGCCACCGGGGGTCACCCGACCGACGGCGGCCACGTCTACGCGCGGCTGTGGAACCCGACCGTCGCGCGGTTCGAGGCGGGCCTCGCGGCCCTGGAGCACGCCGAGGAGGCGGTCGCCTTCGCGTCCGGGATGGCCGCGCTCAGTGCGACCGTGGTGGCCGCCCGCACCGAGCGCGGCGGCAACCACGTGGTGGCGGTCCGGCCGCTGTACGGCGGCACCGACCACCTGCTCGCCTCGGGGCTGCTGGGCGTCGAGACGACCTACTGCGCGGCCGACGGCGTGCGCGACGCGATCCGTCCCGACACCTGCCTGGTCGTGGTCGAGACCCCCGCGAACCCGACGCTCGACCTGGTCGACGTGGCCGAGGTCGTGGCCGCGGCCGGCGGGCGTCCCGTCGTGGTCGACAACACCTTCGCCACCCCGGTGCTGCAGAACCCGCTCCTGGACGGCGCCGCCCTGGTGCTGCACAGCGCGACGAAGTACCTCGGCGGGCACGGCGACGCGGTCGGCGGCGTGGTCGCGACCGACGCCTCGTGGGCGGCGGCGCTGCGCCGCGTGCGTGCGGTGACCGGCGGCATCCTGCACCCTCTCGCGGCGTACCTGCTGCACCGCGGCCTGGCCACGCTGCCGCTGCGGGTGCGTGCCCAGCAGGCGACCGCGGAGAAGATGGCCGGCTGGCTCGCCGCGCACCCGTCGGTCGCCGCGGTGCACTACCCGGGCCTGGCCGAGTGCGACCCGGCCGGACTGGTGGGGCGGCAGATGCGCGGTCCCGGGGCGATGCTGGCGATCCGCCTGGCCGACGGCTACGCGCAGGCGGCACGGGTGGCCGAGCGGCTGGAGCTCTTCACGCACGCGGTGTCGCTGGGCGGCGTGGACTCGCTCGTCCAGCACCCCGCCGCGCTGACCCACCGCCCCGTGGCGCCCGAGGCGCGCCCGGGTGCCGATCTGCTGCGGTTCTCGATCGGTCTCGAGGACGCCGGGGACCTGCAGGACGACCTGGCTCGCGCGCTGACATGATCGACGGGCCCGGCCGCCCTACCCGACAGGAGCACCCGTGACCGACCGACCCGACGCCGCCCCGGACCGCGAGGTGCTGGAGGAGATCCAGCGCCGCGTGCTGTGGCTGGCGACCCGCATCGTCGACGCGGCCAACCACGACCGCGACACGGGCGACGGCGTCAAGGTCGGCGGGCACCAGGCGTCCAGCGCGTCCCTGGTCACGGCCATGACCGCGCTGTGGTTCGCCCACCTCGACGCGGCCGACCGGGTCGCGGTGAAGCCGCACGCGTCGCCGGTCTTCCACGCGATCCAGTACCTGCTCGGCGACCTGGACCGGTCGTACCTCCCCCGGCTGCGGGCCCGGGGCGGCCTGCAGTCCTATCCCAGCCGCACCAAGGACCCGGACCGGGTCGACTTCTCCACCGGCTCGGTGGGGCTCGGCGCGGCGGCGCCGCTGTTCGCGGCCGTCACCCGGCGATACGTCGACGCGCACTTCGGTGAGCGGCCGGCGTCCCGGTTCATCGCGCTGCTGGGCGACGCCGAGCTCGACGAGGGCAACGTCTGGGAGGCGGTCGCGGACCCCGCGACCAGCGGCCTCGGCAACGTGATGTGGGTCGTGGACTTCAACCGACAGTCGCTGGACCGCGTCGTGCCGGGGATCCGGATCGACCAGTGGCGCGGGCAGTTCGAGTCCGCGGGATGGCACGTCGTCGAGGTCAAGTACGGTCGCCGGCTCGAGGAGGCGTACGCCAGGCCGGGCGGCGAGGCGCTACGCGCGTGGATCGACGCGATGCCCAACGAGCAGTACCAGTCGCTGTTCGGCCTCGAGGGCGCGGACCTGCGCAGCCGCTTCCTCGACGGAGCGCCGGCCGAGGTCGAGGCGCTGGTCGCCGAGGTGACCGACGCCGACCTCGGTCCGCTCGTGACCGACCTCGGCGGCCACGACCTCGACGCGATGCTGGACGCCTACCGTCAGTGCGACGCGGTGACCGACCGCCCGAGCGTGGTGTTCGCCTACACGGTCAAGGGCTGGGGCCTGCCGATCGCCGGCAACCCGCGCAACCACTCGGCGCTGCTCACCCCCGCGCAGGTCGACGAGCTGCGCCGCGAGCACGGGCTGACCGCAAACACGGAGTGGGACCGGCTGGACCCCGCGTCACCGGCCGGCATCCACGCGAACGCCCGCCGCGAGGCCCTGGCCCGTGAGCCGCGCGACCCGGCGCTGCCGATCACGGTCCCGGCCGCGACGAACGTCCGGGCCGCCAAGCCGATCTCGACGCAGGAGGCGTTCGGCCGGGTGCTGGTCGACCTGGCCCGCGACGAGCAGGTGGCGCGCTACCTGGTGACGACCGCGCCGGATGTGGCCACCTCGACCAACCTGGCGGGCTTCATCAACAAGACCGGCGTGTTCGCCCCCGCCGAGCGACGCTCGTGGTCGGAGGACCGGATGCTGCGCTGGTCGGAGAACCCGCACGGCCAGCACCTCGAGCTCGGAATCTCGGAGATGAACCTCTTCCTGCTGCTCGGCCAGCTCGGCCTGTCCTGGGACCTGTCCGACCAGCCGCTGCTGGCGGTCGGCACGGTGTACGACCCCTTCGTGCTGCGCGGGCTGGACGCCTTCCTCTACAGCACCTACTCCGGCTCCCGCTTCGTCGTGGCCGGGACCCCGTCCGGCATCACCCTCGCTCCCGAGGGTGGCGCGCACCAGTCGACGATCACCGCGTCGGTCGGCCTCGAGCTGCCCGGCGTGACGTTCGTCGAGCCCGCGTACGCCGCCGCCCTGGACTGGCTGCTCTGCGACGCCCTCGGCCGGATCGCGGCCGGTCCCGCGACGACGAGCACCGCGGGCCCCGCCGACGACGGGGCGTACTACTTCCGGCTCACGACGCGCCCGCTGGACCAGGCGCCGTTCGAGGCCGCCCGGCAGCGGCTCGGCGACGCGGTGCTGCGGCGGCAGGTGATCGCCGGGGCCTACCGCCTCAAGGACGCCCACCACGACCACCCCACCCTCGCCGAGGAGCAGGCGCCGGTGGTGCACCTCGCGGCGAGTGGCGCCGTCCTCCCGGAGGTGCTGGCCGCTGCCGAGGAGCTGGCCGACGAGGGCATCGCCGCGCACGTCGTCGACGTCACCTCGCTGGACCGGCTGCACGCGGCCTGGCAGCGCACCCTGCGCCAGTCGGTGCGTACGGCGACGGCGCCGAGCACGCCGGGTGTCCTGCGCACGGCGTTCCCCGACCGCGCCCCGGTGGTCACGGTCCACGACGCCTCGTCCCACGCGATGGCCTGGATCGGGTCCGCGCTGGGCGTGCCGGCCGTGCCGCTCGGCGTCGACGAGTTCGGGCAGAGCGGCACGGTCACCGACCTCTACGAGCTGCACGACCTGACGCCGGGCAGCATCGTCAACGCTGCACTCGCGGCGCTGTCGCTGCGCTGACGCCCGGCTCTCCGGGCGTCACCGGAGTCGGAGGATGACGCCGGAGAGCGGCGGCACGCGCACGCCGCTGACCGCGCGACCGCCGAGGCGTTCGTAGCCCCGGCCCACCCGGACCTGCCGGGCCTGTGAGCCGGGGTTCACCAGGACCGTGCCGCCGGAGTAGTCGCGGCGCCACACCCCCGTGTTGCCGACGAGGTGGCGCCGCTCGGCCGGCGTACCGATCTCGACCGTCGCCGCGGACGTCCAGTGGTCGACGTCGGACTCCTCGGGCACGAAGATGCTGGCGCCGGTCCGGCCGTTCCACGTCAGCAGCCAGGTGGCGCGGTGGTAGAGCTGCGCCGCGACGTCGTCGCGGTTGCTGTAGGTGACGGCGAGCAGCGGCACGTCGCGGTCCGCGCACCAGGCGGCCAGGTCCGTCTTCCACTGCCAGTCGGGCCCGACGAACCGCGCGCCCGCACGGTCCAGCCCCCACTTCACGAAGTACTCGTTCTCCCAGCCCGACACGTACGGCGTCCAGTCCTCGAGGACGCCGCGCCAGGTGTTCCACTCGACGGTGAGGTTGGGCACCGCCAGGAACCCGGCCTGCTGGATCCGGCGGTCCACGCGGGCGAGGAAGGACTCGGTCGCGTCGTACATCGCGCCGTCGTCCGGGATCTGGGTCGAGACGCGGCCGCCGACCGTCGAGTGGCTGAGGTAGGTGAGGGTGTCGTCCATGAGGACGCCGTCCCAGTCGTGCGCGCGCAGCTCCGCCAGGACGTTGTCGCCCCAGCGCCGCTGGTAGCCGTTGTTGCCGACGTCGGCCGGGTACAACCCGGTCCAGTCCGACCACTCCAGGGGTCGACCGGCCCCGTCGGTCAGCAGCCAGTCGTTCGCCGCCGCCTCCCGGAAGGAGACTCCGGTCGAGAACAGCCCGGTCTCGTGGGAGTCCTTGCGGGTGGCCGAGACGTCCTTGTACATGAGGATCCTCAGCCGCGGGTTCTGGGCCTTGAGCGCCGGGATCCGGGCGTACTCCCACGACTGCAGCACCAGCCAGCTGCCCTTCCACGCGCCCGGCGTGGCGTCGATGTCACCGGCGTCGAGCGTGAGGATGCCCGACGAGCGCGGAGCGTCCACGCGTGCCGCGACCGGCTCGGGAGCATCCCGGTCGGCGCCGACCGCGGACGTCACCAGGAGGGCACCCAGGCAGACCAGGGCGGTCACCCCGCCCAGCAACGCACGCCGACCCGTGCGAACCATCGAGCACCTCCAGAAGCCCTTGCCTCCGGGAGTATCGGCGCGTCAGGGTCCGGACTTGACGTCTTCGGTGCGCGAGTCGGCGCGGGACCGGGAGACGACGAACGCCCGGGCCCTGGATCGGGCCCGGGCGTCCGGACTACGTGGCGGTGGCGGTGGGATTTGAACCCACGGTGGGTTTGACCCCACACATCATTTCGAGTGATGCACCTTCGGCCGCTCGGACACGCCACCGCGGGAGAATGTACCGGAGCGACCGCGAGCGGACGAAATCCGCCGGGTGGGCGGCACCCGGTCAGTCCCTGCGTCAGCCGAGCGCCGGGATCGTCAGCACGGACGGCCACCGCGGGCCGGTGCGGACGGTGAGCGGCGCGAGGTTCGCCGGTGCGTCGGGGACGGACGGCAGCAGGTGGGGGACGTCGAACGCCTGGATCGCGATGCGCAGCCGGTGCCCGGGCGCGATCTCGGCGGCGGTCGGGAAGACCTCGACGTCGACCGGGGCGACCTGCCCGGCCCGCAGCGGCCGCTCCGACGCCTGCGTGAACGGGTGGTACGGCTGGACCAGCTCGCCGTCGAGGTAGCGGCTGCGCGCCCGGTCGAGCTCGCGCAGCGAGATCACCTGCCAGCCGGCGGTGAGCCGGGTGACCGTGCTGTCCGGTGCGACGTCCTCGACCGAGACGGCCAGCATGCCGTCGCCGGTGGGCGACGAGGCGAAGAGACGGGCGTTGATCGGGCCGCGCAGGTGCAGCGGCTTCGTCAGGGGGTCGGTCTGGAACACCACGCCGGTCTTGTCGTTCGGCGCGTTGTCGCTCCAGCACGGCAGGTCGGCGAGCGCGGTCCGCGGCAGGCCGGCGGTCCACTGGTTCGTGGACCGGGTGCACAGCCCGGAGACCGGCACCGGCGGGACGTACGCCCGCCCGTCGACGGCGCGGCCCTGCGTGAGGACGCCGATGCCGCCTCCGGCCGCGGCCGAGCCGGACAGCCGGAAGGTCTCCGCGTGCTGCTCCCCCATCCACTGCGCTGCGTGCGTCCAGCGCCCGCTGCCCTGCTCGTAGTAGGTCAGCGGAGCGATGTCGCGGTCGAGGCGCCGGTCCCGGACGCCGCGCACGTAACGGTCGAACCACCGGAGCTGGAGCTCGGACAGGCTGCCGTACCCGGCGTCCGCGAGCCCCTCGCCGGCCGAGGCCTGCAGGTGGTCCCACGGCCCGGTGACGAGCTTCGTCGGCACGCCTCGCTGCCGGAGGTTCTCGAACAGCAGCGGCGTGCCGCGCTGGAACAGGTCGAACTCGCCGGAGACCAGGAAGGTCGGCACGTCGACCCTGTCGATGACCTCGATCGGCGAGCGTTCGCGGTAGAACGGGCCGTCGTACGACGAGTCGCCGCCCATCACGGCGTCGAGCAGCAGCGGCGCGGTGAAGGTCGCTGCGCCGAAGAGGTGGCCGACCAGCGCGCCGAAACCGGACTGCGGGTCGGTCGCCGCGACCGCCGGCGGGATCACGCCGGTGCCGGTCACGAGTCCCATCCACAGCGGGATGAAGCCGACGTCGAGCTGGCCGCCGGAGGCGACGACGTCGCGGTAGACGTCGCCGGCGGGCACCTGCGGGAAGATCGCCCGCAGCCCGGCGGGGTGCTGCGCGGCGGCGAAGATCTGGTTGATGCCCATGTACGAGGGGCCGGCCATGCCGACCCGCCCGTTGCTCCAGGGCTGGCGGTGCGCCCACTCCACGACCTCGGCCGAGTCCTTGTTCTCCCGGGCGCCGAATGCCGACCAGGTGCCCTCCGAGCTGCCCGTGCCGCGGGCGTCGACGGTCAGCTGGGCGTAGCCGCGCTTGACGAGGTACGACGGCCCCGCCCCCGCCAGGCCGCTCGAGCCCTGCGCCTGCTTGTTGTAGGCCGTGATCGTGACGATCACCGGGAACCGCTGGTCGACGGTGTTGCCGTCGGCGTCGGCCGGGAGCACGAGGTCGCCGCGCAGGACCGTGCCGTCCGACATCGGGATCGGCACGTCCGCGCGGGTCACCGTGGCGGGGTACTCCTCCGCCCGGGGCGACCACGCCCTCGCTCCCGCGGGGTCCGTCGGGCGGGCACCCGCCGCGTCCGCCGGTGCGGCGGGCAGCGGCACGACGAGCACACCGAGCCCGACGAGGAGGGCGACCAGGGCGGCGACACGGGCAGCGATCGACCGGGACATGTCGGCCCAACGAGTCGGTGCGACCCGGGGTTACTCCTCCTCGCGGTAGCCGAGCACCGCGCGCGTCATCTCGTTGCGCGTGTCGAGGAGGTCCTCGAGGGCCGCGTCGAGGTCGTCGGCGGTCACCACCAGCGGCCCGTCACCCGGCTGGTCGTCGCGGTCGGCGGCGACGACGGCGGCCCGGCGCAGCAGCTCCTTCAGGAAGGACGCCGTCACGCCGTCGGTGCGGTCGAGGACCCGGTCGATCCTGGACAGGTCGACGTCGAGGCCGGCCCGGTACAGCTCGATCAGGCGACGTCGGGACTCGCGGTCCGGCAGTGCGACGTGCACGGCCTGGTCGACCCGGCCGGGACGGGAGGCGAGCGCGGGCTCGAGGAGGTCGGCACGGTTGGTCGTGAGCAGGAAGACGACGTCGGCGTCCTCGTCGAGCCCGTCCATCTCGTTCAGCAGCGTGAACAGCAGCGGCGTCTCCCCGCCGTAGTGGCTGCGCTCCTCGGCGATGAGATCGACGTCCTCCACCACGATCATTGCCGGCTGGAGGGCACGCGCCACCGAGCAGGCCTCGCGGATGCCGTGCAGCGTCTCGCCGGTGAGCTCGACGACGGTGGTGCTGGTCAGCTCGCTGATGAGGTACCGCACCGAGTGCGTCTTCCCGGCGCCCGGGGGTCCGTAGAGGAGGAGGCCGCGCTTGAGGTGCTGCCCGGAGGCCCGCAGCCGGGCGCTGTTGCGGGCGACACCCACGACCTGGCGGCGCAGGTCCGCGAACGTCGAGGCCGGGAGGATCAGCTCGTCCGGCGACACCCGTGGGCGCTCCCGGATCCGCAGCAGCGAGCCGCGCTCGCCGAACATGCTCCGCCCGAAGGACACCACCTGGCCCCGGTAGACGTTGTGCTCCAGCGCCAGGCACCGCAGGCGCCGCGCGAGCGCGCGGGCCAGCTCGGGCGTCGTCGCCAGGATCTCGATCTTGAGGTCGCAGTGTCCGGACTCGGGGTCCGGGTCGCGCAGCAGCAGCGCTGTCCGGTCGTCGCCGTCGGCCAGCAGGATGACCGCCGTGCGCAGGCAGTCCCGGGTCTGACCGCCCGGGCCGCTCGGCAGGCTGGTCCGGGTCACGTTGCCCGGTCGCGGTCCGTGCATCGCATAGACGGGGTCGTCGCCGAGGAGGTCCGCGATCCCGAAGGGACCGTGATGGCGATGGCCGGTGACCCCGATGACGCGGGCGGCGTCGCCGTGCTCGGCGATGACGACGTCGAGCGCCCCCTGCACGTTCACGTGCTCGTACGCGGGCCACTGCTCCATGGTGATCGGCAGGTCGTGCACGGGCACGCCCAGGTGGTCCCCGATCAGGGTCCGGAAGGTGGGTCGGTCGGCTGCACGGGCCTTGGACACGAAGCGGTTGACGACGTAGCGGCCGTACCGACCGACGTCGGACAGCTGGGGCGCCTGCTCGTCGTCCACGCGCGCCGGGCCGGGCATCGCGGAGAAGGACATCCGCCGAGGGTAGGCGCCGTTCCGGGGCGCGTCGACGGATTACCGCACGATCAGCACGTGCAGCGTGCGAGGTCCGTGCACGCCCTCGACGCGGTCCAGCTCGATGTCGCTGGTGGCGGACGGTCCGCTGACCCAGGTGAGCGGCCGGGCCGGATCCAGCAGGGCGACCGCGTCGGGCACGTCGGCGACGACCTGGTCCGCGCGGACGATGCACACGTGGACGTCCGGCACGAGCGAGATCGCGCGCCGGCCCTGGCCGGGGCCGTGGTCGAGCACGATGGTGCCGGTCTCGGCGATGCCGAGGCGTGCCTCGGTGACGACGGCGTCGAAGCCGTCGAGCTCGGCGGCGGTGAACACCCGGCCGTCCGCACCGTCCACCACGCCGCCCGGCACCTCCACCGCCAACCCGTCGGGTACGACGACGCGCGCGCCGTCGGGGAGCGCGGCCGCGACCCGGGCGGCGAGCTCGGCGGGGGCACACCACTCGACGGCCGCGCGGTAGTCCGCGACCCGCGCGGCGAAGTGCTCGACGAGGTCCGCGACCGGGGCGATCCGCGGGGCGGTGGGCACGGCGTAGTCCGCGTCGACGCCGCCGAGCGCTCGCCGTACCCGGCCCAGGATGTCGTCGCGGGCGGTCATCGCCTGCCTCCATCGGTGCGCTTCCACCAGGCCCGGAACGACTCCGGCGGCGCCGGCGGCAGGTCACGGGCGGAGGTCCACGTCGAGGCGCCGACCCGGCGGGCGACCCGCAGGCCGAGCTTCGTGAACCGCTCGCCGAAGGACAGCTTGCGCGCGTCGGACAGCGCGACGGCGGCGGCCTTCATCGCCAGCGCCTCGGCGGACGGGCGTCCACCGCGATGCGCGTCGACCACCTGGGCACGCTGGTCCACCAGGACGCTCGGGATGTCGATGCGGACCGGGCAGACCTCGAAGCACGCGCCGCATAGCGAGGACGCGTACGGCAGCGAGTCGGTCTGCGGGTCCGAGCCCGCGCCCCTGAGCAGCGGGTTGAGGATCGCGCCGATCGGGCCGGGGTAGACCGAGCCGTACGCGTGCCCGCCGACGCGCTCGTAGACCGGGCAGACGTTGAGGCAGGCCGAGCACCGGATGCAGCGCAGCGCCTGGCGACCGACCTGATCGGCCAGCGCATTCGTGCGGCCGTTGTCGAGGAGCACAACGTGCACCTCCTGCGGCCCGTCGCCGGGCGTCACCCCGGACCAGGTCGACGTGTACGGGTTCATCCGCTCGCCCGTCGAGGAGCGCGGCAGCAGGCGCAGCAGGGGATCCAGGCCCGCCCACGTCGGCACCACCTTCTCGATGCCGACCACCGAGACGAGCACCTCGGGCAGCGTCAGGCACATCCGGCCGTTGCCCTCCGACTCGACGACGACCAGCGTGCCGGTCTCGGCGACGGCGAAGTTCGTGCCCGAGATGCCCACCTGGGCGCGCAGGAACTTCTCCCGCAGGTGCGCACGCGCGGCGGCCGCCAGCACGGCGGGCTCGTCGGTGAGGTCGGCGGGTGCCGGCCGACCCGCCAGTGCCATCTTCGCCAGGAAGATCTCGCGGATCTCGGCGCGGTTGCGGTGGATCGCGGGCACCAGGATGTGCGACGGCAGGTCGTCGCCGAGCTGCACGATCAGCTCGGCCAGGTCGGTCTCCCACGCGGCGATGCCCTCGGCAGCGAGCGCCTCGTTGAGGCCGATCTCCTGGGTCACCATCGACTTGACCTTCACGACCTCCTCGGCGCCGTGCTCCTGGGCGATCGACGCGACGATCGCGTTCGCCTCCGCGGCGTCGTTCGCCCAGTGCACGGTGGCACCGTTCGCGGTCAGGGTCTCCTCGAGCCGCTCGAGATGGGTGGCCAGGTCGACCAGCGCCGACTCCTTCACCCCCGCGCCGGCCAGCCGGAGCGCCTCCCACTCCTCGACCTCGCCGACCACCCGGGCCCGCTTGGCGCGGATGGTGCCGGTGGCGTGCGCGAGGTTGTGGCGCAGCTGGGCGTTCCCCAGCGCCTCGTGGGCCGCGACGGGGAACCTCGGCATCCCGACGAACGTGCCGCTCACGGCGTCCCTCCTCGGCTGCCGTCCGGGGCAGCGGTGACGTCGGCTCGGTTCGCCGGGCCCGGACCGGGCCCGGCCCACCGCCCGCGGGCGCTCATCCCCGACCAGCCTCGGTGGCCGCCAGGATCTCGGCGAGGTGCACGGTGCGTACGCCGGAGCGCTCGCGCGTCAGCAGTCCCCCGATGTGGGTGAGGCACGAGTTGTCGCCCGCGACCAGCACCTCGGCGCCGGTGTCGCGCACGTGCCGCGCCTTGTCGGCGCCCATCGCGATCGACGTGTCGGCGTTCTTCACCGCGAACGTGCCGCCGAACCCGCAGCACTGGTCGGCGGCCGGGAGCTCGAGGAGCGTCAGGCCGCGGACGTGCTCCAGCAGCTGCCGCGGCCGGTCACCGACGCCGAGCATCCGCAGGCTGTGGCAGGTCGGGTGGTAGGTCACGGTGTGCGGGTAGTACGCGCCGACGTCGGTCACGCCGAGCACGTCGACGAGGAACTCCGACAGCTCGTAGACCTTCGGCGAGGTCTCCTCGACGGCCGCCGCGAGCCGGGCGTCACCCGAGCGACGGGCGACCATCGCGTGCTGGTGCCGCGCGCACCCTGCACACGACCCGGACGGCGTGACGACGGCGTCGTACCCGGCGAAGGTCTCGACGTAGTTCCGCACCACCGGGACGGCCTCGTCGAGGTAGCCGGTGTTGACCATCGGCTGCGCGCAGCAGGTCTGCGACTCCGGGAACTCCACGTCCACGCCCAACCGGCGCAGCAGCCTGACGACCGCCTGCCCGGTGCCCGGGTACAGGGCGTCGTTGATGCAGGTGACCATGAGCGCGACGCGCATGTGACCCATCCTCACCCCAGCCGGGACGAGGCGCCGTCCGGGGCCGGCAGTTCCCTCAGCCCCAGGCGCGGGTCGGCTGGAGGACGGCCTCGACCAGGGCCTCGCTGCGGAGGTGCGTGACCTGCTGGTACTCGGGGTCGGCCACCATCCGCGCGAACGCCGTCCGGGACGGGTAGCGCACCAGCGCCACGGCGTCCCAGGCCTGCCCGTGCTCGGCCACCAGGGGCCCCGCGCCCTCACCGGCGTAGAGGACCTCCCCGCCGTACCGCGGCAGGAAGGTCGCCACGACCGCGGCCGAGTACTCGGCGTACGTCGCCCGGCCGCCCTCGACGAAGCGCAGCAGGTTCAGCATCACGACCGGCTCGCCGTCGTCCTCCTCGAGGAACTGCTTCAGATCGGCACCGGTGGGGTCGACGGCCATGCCCGCATCGTGGCACAGCAGCCGTCACGAGGTGCCGTGGTCCGGGCCCTCGTCGACCACCTCGTCCGACACCCGCGGCATCCGCACGGTCTCCGCCTCCGGTCCGCTCTCCGGGAAGATGTCCGGCCGCCGGCGGGTCGGGTGCGGGCGCAGCGGCGTGGGGCGGTGCCGGACCGGGCCGCGCAGCTGGAGCTGCCGCCGGACCCGCTGCGCGAGGTCGAGCTCGCGCTCCACGCGCTTGACGGTCGAGAGCACGCTCGCCAGGAGCTCGCCGAGCTCAGGGTCGGTGACCACGGTGCCGAGCTCCTCCAGCCGGGCGCGCGCCTCGGGCAGGCCCGCGATCGCCGCGCGCAGTGCGCCGTAGTCGGCCGCCTGCGCCCGGCCGGCGGGGGCGGCCTCGAGCCGGACCAGCTCGCCGAAGGCGTCGACGGCGGCGCCCAGCTCGCGGAACGTCTGCACCAACCCGAGCAGGACGTCGGTCGCGCTCTCGTCCTCGAGCCACGCGGGCGAGCCGGCGGTGGCGTCGGCGAGCGCCCGGTACATCGACCGGACCGCCAGGGCCGTGTGCTCGAGGGACTCCAGGCCGTGCCGCAGCCCGGGCCCGAGGTCGGGCGTCGCCACCGCGCGCACGTTGAGCTTGCGGCCCTGCTCAGCGTGGATCAGGGCGGCACCGACGCGGGGTACGTCGTGGTGCGTGATCCGGCGCGCGTCGTCGAGCCAGGCGGCCGCGGCGGAGCCCACGGACTCGTGCTCGGTGACCAGCTGCTCGAGCGCGTCCGCGGAGCGGCGGAGCAGGTCGCTCACCGCGTCGGCGAGGCCCTCGATCTCGCGGCCCGCGTCCGAGGTCGGGATCCGGGGCGGCCAGAGCAGGTTCGCCGCGATGCCCACCCCGGCGCCCACCAGGGTCTCCGCGATCCGCTGGCCCGCCGCGGCCTCGGCGCCGAGCGCGCCGACCCCGAGCACCAGCATGCCGCTGATCGCGACCTCGATCAGGTTGGAGCGCAGCCGCAGGACCTGGCCGAGGGTGATCGACACGAAGATGAGCAGGCCCAGGCTCCACCACTCCAGCGGCACCACGGTCGCGAAGGCCACGGCGAGCGCGACCCCCACCACGACGGCCACCACCCGGTCCAGGCCGCTGGTCAGCAGGGACACCGGCGTCACCTGCACGACGAGCATCGCGGTCAGCGGCGCCAGCAGCGGCTCGGTCCCCGGGAAGATCAGCATCGCGACGACGTAGCTGAACACCGCGGCCACCGTGATGCGCAGCGACCACAGGACCGCGCCGCGCCAGCCCACCCGCAGCCGTCGTACCTCCCGGCCGAGACGCCCTCGCCACTGCTCCCGCACCAGCGTCAGCCGGCCTCGAGGCGGTCGACGACGTGCGCGGCGATCGCCAGGCTGGAGGTCGCGGCCGGGGACGGTGCGTTGCGGACGCTCGTGACGCCGTTGGACTGGCTGATGCGGAAGTCGTCGACGAGCGAGCCGTCGCGGTCCACCGCCTGGGCGCGCACGCCCGCGCCGGCACGGACGACGTCGGGCGCACCGATCGCGGGCACGTAGCGCTGGGCGAGGCGCATGTACGAGCGCTTCGACAGCGAGCCGCGCACCTCGTGGACGCCGGTGCGCCAGTGCGCCCGGGCCAGCGGCCAGAAGCCCCGCCAGGCGAGGATGCTGCCGACGTCGACGAGCCGCACGTCCGAGCGCCGGTAGCCCTCCCGGTCGAGCGCGAGCACGGCGTTCGGCCCCACCTCCAGGCCACCGCCGACCCGGCGGGTGAAGTGCACGCCGAGGAACGGGTAGCGGGGGTCGGGCACGGGGTAGACCATGCCGCGGACCAGCGACTCCTTCGCCGGCAGGACCCGCATGTACTCGCCGCGGAACGGCACGATCCGCGGCGCCGGCGGGTCGCCGACGAGCCGGCCGAGCCGGTCGGACTGCAAGCCTCCGCACAGCACCAGGTGGTCGACCCGGTGGCGTTGCTCGCCCGTGACCACCTCGATCCGGCCGGCGCGCCGATCCACGGCCGTGACGCGCGTGCCGAGCAGCACCGAGCCGCCGGCCGCCTCGACCTCGGCGGCGAAGGACTCGGCGATCGCGACGTAGTCGGTGATGGCGGTCCGGGGCGAGTGCAGCGCGGCGAGGCCGGCTGCGTGCGGCTCGATCTCCCGGATGGCGGCCGCGTCGACGCGGCGCAGCCCCGGTACGCCGTTCGCGCCCGCCGTCCTCTCGAGAGCCTCGAAGCGACCCATCTCGTCGGGGTCGACGGCGACGACGAGCTTGCCGCACTCGTCGTAGGGCAGCCGGTGCTCGGCGCAGTAGTCGCGCAGCAGATCACGCCCGCGCGCGCACAGCTCGGCCTTGAGGCTGCCGGGGCGGTAGTAGATGCCGGCGTGGACGACGCCGGAGTTGTGGCCGGTCTGGTGGGCGGCGACCGCGTCCTCCTTCTCGAGGACGACGACCCGCGCACCGGGCCGGCGGCGCACCAGCTCACGGGCGACCGCCAGCCCGACGATGCCGCCGCCCACGACGCCGAAGACCTGGTCGCTCACGACACCCCCGGCGCGGCCCGGTCGCCGGCCCGGTGACCGGCGAAGAACTCCTCCAGCAGGGCGGCCGACTCGTCGGCCAGCACGCCGGCCAGCACCTCGGGCCGGTGGTTGAGGCGCCGGTCCCGGACGACGTCCCACAGGCTGCCGACCGCTCCGGCCTTGGGGTCCCAGGCGCCGAACACGATGCGCTCCACGCGGCTCAGCACGGCGGCACCGGCGCACATGGTGCACGGCTCCAGGGTGACGACGAGCGTGTGGCCGTCGAGCCGCCACTCGCCGCGGGCCCTCGCGGCCTCGCGCAGCGCGACGACCTCGGCGTGGCCGGTGGGGTCGGACTCCGCCTCGCGGACATTGCGGCCGCGCGCGACCGGGGTACCGTCCGGCGCGAGTACGACGGCTCCGATCGGCACGTCACCGGTGGCCAGCGCGGTCCGCGCCTCGTCGAGCGCGGACCGCATCGCGGTCTCCCACGCGCGAGCGCTCACGCCGAGGTGAGGCCGACGGCGTCGTCGAACTGCTCGCCGAACCCCAGTCGGCGGGCGACGTCGGAGAGCATCTCGTCGGGGTAGAGGTCGACGTCGTCGAGCAGCACCCCCATGTCCATCGCGTGCATGCCCAGGTCGCCGAGCAGGTCGAGGTCGCCGGCCGGGAGCTGCTCGTCCTCGTCCTCCGGCTGCGGCAGCCCGAGGAAGTCGACGACCGTGCTGGCCAGCTCCCACTCGTCGGCGGCGGTGATGTCGGAGAGCAGCACCCGGGTGGTCGGGCCGGCGACCCGGACGATCACGAAGAAGTCCTCGTCGATGGCGATCATCCCGACCGCCCCGCCGTCGCCGGGGAACCGGCGCAGCGCATGGGCGACCGTCTCGATGTCGCCGAGCACGTCGTGGGCGAGCTCCGCGACGGTCCACGTGCCCTCCTCGCGGTAGGCGGCCAGGGCGAAGTCGATCGCATCGGCCTGGTCAACCATGACGCTCCTCCGCTCCTGCTCGCCGTCCGTGACCTCCAGAGTGGCAGACCGCTGCGACCGGGCCAACCCCCTTTGCTGCCCCTACCCACTAGGGTTCCGGTCATGCGCACGCACGTCGTCGACCACCCCCTCGTGGCCCACAAGCTGACCCACCTGCGCGACGAGAGCACGGACTCGCCGACGTTCCGCAGGCTGGCCGACGAGCTCGTCACGCTGCTCGCCTACGAGGCGACCCGCGACGTCCGCGTGGCGCCGTACGACATCACGACCCCGGTGGCGCCGACCACCGGCGTCAGCCTGGCCACGCCGAAGCCGCTGGTCGTCCCGATCCTGCGCGCCGGCCTGGGCATGCTCGACGGCATGATGCGGCTGCTCCCGACGGCGGAGGTCGGCTTCCTCGGCATGATCCGCAACGAGGAGACGCTCCAGGCCTCGACGTACGCCGAGCGGCTGCCCGAGGACCTCTCCGGGCGCCAGTGCTACGTGCTCGACCCGATGCTCGCCACCGGCGGCACCCTGGCCGCCGCGATCCGGTTCCTCACCGACCGCGGCGCCGACCACATCACCGCGATCTGCCTGCTGGCCGCGCCGGAGGGCTGCGCGCGCCTGGAGCAGGAGCTCGAGGGGCTCGACGTCCCGGTCACCGTCGTCACCGCCGCGATGGACGAGAAGCTCAACGAGAAGGGCTACATCGTCCCGGGGCTCGGCGACGCGGGCGACCGGCTGTACGGCGTGGCGGGCTGAGGTCGACGGGAGCCCGTCGGGCTCACGTCGGGAAGATCTGTACCGTCCCGGTCGCGATGAGCACCAGCAGCACGAGCACGAGGACCCCGAGCGCGAGGTACGCCCACTCCTTGGAGATGCGGCTCTCGTCGGACTCGGGCGCGTCGTAGCGGTGCCCGTCGGGGCGGACGAAGCGCTCGTCGTCGTCAGTCATGCCCCTCCAACGAGCGAGCGGCCCGGACGTCCCGTGTGACCACGGCGACCTCGGTCGGTCCGGGCTCAGAGCGCCTTGACGGCGTTGAGGAGCTTGCCGAGGGAGTCCTTGGCGTCGCCGAACAGCAGGGTGGTCTTGGGGTCGAAGAGCAGCTCGTTCTCGATGCCGGCGAAGCCGGGGCGCATGGACCGCTTCATGAACACGATCTGCTCGGCCTCGTCGGCGTTGAGGATCGGCATCCCGTAGATCGGGGCGCCCGGGGTGGTCTTCGCGGCCGGGTTGACCACGTCGTTGGCGCCCACGACCAGCACGACGTCGGTGTGCTTGAACTCGCCGTTGATCTCGTCCATCTCGACCAGCTGCTCGTAGGGCACCTGGGCCTCGGCGAGCAGCACGTTCATGTGCCCGGGCATCCGGCCGGCGACCGGGTGGATCGCGTAGTCGACCTTGGTGCCCCGGGCGATCAGCACGTCGACGAGCTCGCGCAGGGTGTGCTGGGCCTGGGCGACCGCGAGCCCGTAGCCGGGCACGATGATCACGCGGTCGGCGTACCCGAGCAGGATCGCGATGTCCTCGGGCCCCGCCGAGCGCACCGGCCGGTCCGAGGCCACCCCGGCGCCGAGCGTGGAGCCTCCCTTGAGGGCGCCGAACAGGATGTTCGTCACCGACCGGCCCATCGCGCGGGCCATCAGCATGGTCAGGTAGGTGCCCGATGCCCCGACCAGGGTGCCGGCCACCAGCAGCACGATGTTGGACAGCACGTATCCGCCCGCGGCCACGGTCAGACCGGTGAACGCGTTGAGCAGCGAGATCACGATCGGTACGTCGGCGCCGCCGACCGGCAGCACCAGCAGGACGCCGATCAGCAACCCGAGAAGTCCCAGCACGACGCCGATGGTCACGGTCGGTCCGGTCACGGTCAGCACGCCGAGCACGACCGCGGCGACGACCGCGGCGCCGAACACGATCGGCAGGCCGGGGAAGATCACCGGCCGCGAGGTCATCAGCTCCTGCAGCTTGGCGAAGGTGATGATCGAGCCGGCGAACGAGATCGAGCCGACCAGGATCGTGAACGCCGTCGCCGCCAGCGTGAACCACGAGACGTCGTCACTGTGCGGTGCCATCTCATGCAGCTCCAGCAGTGCCACCAGCGCCGCCGCGCCGCCGCCGACGCCGTTGAACAGCGCCACCATCTGCGGCATCTGCGTCATCTGCACCTTGCGGGCGCCGATCACGCCACCGGCGGTGCCGACCGCGATCGCGGCCACCATCAGCGGCACGTGGTCGAGGTCGAGGTAGACGAACGGCACGATCACCGCGACCACCGCCGCGGCCGCACCGACCAGGTTGCCGGTGCGGGCGGTCTTCGGGCCGGACAGCCCCTTGAGCGCGAGGATGAAGCACACCGCGCAGGCCAGGTAGACCAGCTGGACCCAGGTCGGCATCAGGCAGCCCCTCCGTCGGACGCAGCGGACTTCGCCGGCTTCGGCTTCCTCCGCGTGAACATCTGCAGCATCCGGTCGGTCACCACGAACCCGCCGACCATGTTCACCGCGGCCAGCACGATCGCGACCAGCCCCACCACCAGGGCGACGTCGTTGTCCGTCGTGCCGGTCACCAGCACCGCGCCGAGCAGGATGATCCCGTGGATCGCGTTCGCACCCGACATCAGCGGCGTGTGCAGCGTGGAGGAGACCTTGGAGATCACCTCGATGCCCACGAACACGCTGAGCACGAAGATCGTCAACCAGACGACCGCTTCATCCATCACTGCTCCCCTTCCAGGGCGACGCGGGTGGGCTCGTGCCGGATCGCGCCGTCGTGGGTCACGCACGACCCGGCCACGATCTCGTCCTCGAAGTCGGGCGCGAACGCCCCGCCCTCCTCGGAGTCCTCACCAGGAGCGGCGGTCATCAGGGTCACGATGTTGACGACGTTCTGCGCGTAGAGCTTCGACGCCGGGCCGGGCATCTGCGAGGGCACGTTCTGCCCGCCCCACACCGCGGCGTTGCCGATCCGGGTCACCTCACCGGGCACCACACCCTCGACGTTCCCCCCGGTCTCGGCGGCGAGGTCGACGACCACCGACCCCGGCCGCATCTGCTCGACCATCGCCCGCGTCACCAGCAGCGGCGCCCGCCGGCCCGGCACCGCGGCCGTGGTGATCAACGCATCCGCCGCCGCGACGTACGGCGTCAGCCGCTCCATCTGCAACGCCGCACGCTCCTCGGTCATCTCCCGGGCATACCCACCCGCACCCTCCAGCGTGTCCAGCTCCAGGTCGATCGCGTGCGCCCCCACCGACCGGATCTCCTCCGCCGCCGCGGCCCGCACGTCGTACGCCTTGACCACCGCACCCAGCCGCTTCGCGGTCGCGATCGCCTGCAACCCCGCGACACCGGCGCCGAGCACCACCACCTCGGCCGGCGGGACCGTGCCCGCCGCGGTCATGTTCAGCGGGAAGAACCGGCGCAACATCCCGGCCGCCACGATCGCGCAGCGGTAGCCCGACACCAGCGCCTGCGACGACAGCGCGTCCATCGACTGCGCCCGCGAGATCCGTGGCACCAACTCCATCGCGAACGACGTCACCCGCCGGTCGCGCAACGCCGTCACGATCTCGGGCTCCTGCCCGGTCGGCAGGAACGAGATCGTCGCCGCCCCCTCGCGCAGCCGCCGCACCACGTCGGTGCCCGGCGGCTGCACCGACACCAGCACGTCGGCCTGCTCCACCGCACCCGCATCGACGGTCGCACCCGCGGCGGCGTACTCCTCGTCCGCGATCAGCGCGTGCTTGCCCGCATCGGGCTCGACGAGGACGTCGTACCCCAGCCCGGTCAACTTCCCGACCAGCTCGGGCACCATCGCCACCCGCGCCTCGCCCTCACGGGTCTCTCTCGCCACAGCGATCTTCACCCGTGGCAACCTAGGGCACTTCGGGGGCCCTCGCGAGTGTGAACTCCTCAACATTGACATAGCGGGGGCGTCCGCGCGGTCCCTCGCCCAGGTGGGACGCGACCAGCGTGACGCGGTCGGCGAGCCACCGCGGACCGGCGTAGGTGTCCAGCAGGCGGACCCAGCTCGACACCTCGGCGGGGCGCCCGAGACGGGCGACGGTGACGTGCGGCCGGAAGCGCTGCCCGTCCACGGCGATGCCCGCCCGGCCGGCCGCGGCCCGGCACCCGGTCGCCAGGCGGTCGATCTCGGTGCGGCCGTGCTCGTCCAGGTCGAGGCCCGCCCAGAGCACGCGAGCCCTGGCGGCGTTCGGGAACGCCCCGCCGCCGGCGATCGCGGCCTCGAAGGCCGTGCGCTTCGCGGCCGCCCGCTCGAGGCGCTCCCCCAGGTCGTCGAGCCGACGCTCCTCGACCTCGGCGAGGAAGGCAAGGGTCACGTGGAACTGCTCGCTGGTCGCCCAGCGGTACGCCGCCGCACCCCTCCGCACGTCGAGGAAGGAGTCGAGGTGCTCGACCACCTCGTCAGGAGGGACGAGCGCGACGAAGAGCCTCACCCGATCTGGGTGCCCAACGCCGCACCGATGCCGTACGTCACGGCCATCGCGAACAGCCCGCCCGCGACGTTGCGCAGCACCGCCCGGCCCGGCTTCGCGTAGCCGAGGCGCGCGCTGACGAACCCGGTGATCGCGAGCGCGACGACGACGACCACGACGGTGAGCCAGATCCGCAGGCTCTCGGAGCCGAGGGTCATGGTGAGCAGCGGGAGCAGCGCGCCGACGGTGAACGACAGCATCGACGCCCACGCGGCGTGCCCGGGGCTGGAGATGTCGTCGGGGTCGATGCCGAGCTCGGCCTCGGCGTGCGCGGCGAGCGCGTCGTGCGCGGTCAGTGCCTTGGCCACCTCGAGGGCGAGGTCCTCGTCGAGGCCCTTGTCCTGGTAGAGCCCGGCGAGCTCGGCGAGCTCCTCCTCCGGCTCCTCGCGCAGCTCGCGCCGCTCCTTGGCGAGCAGCGCGAGCTCGGAGTCGCGCTGCGTGCTGACCGAGACGTACTCGCCGGCGCCCATGCTCATCGCGCCGGCCGCGAGCCCGGCCACGCCGGCGATCACGATCGCGGAGCGTTGGTCGGTGGCACCGACCGCACCGATCACGATGCCGGCGGTCGAGACGATGCCGTCGTTCGCCCCGAGCACGGCGGCGCGCAGCCAGTTCAGCCGGTTGTTCAACCCGCTCTGGTGCGGCTCGTCGTCGTGGGGCCCGATGGTGCTCTCGACGTCGCTCACGGTCATGGGGAAATCCAACGCCGCGCCGACGGGCCCCGCAAGCAAGGGTTGCCTGTGCTCACGCCGGGCAGACCGGGCTCACGGGCCGCACCGGCCGGGTGCCGAGCAGGCCCAGCGTGCCGGCGGCCAGGCAGGCGAGCGCGACCGCGAGCGAGAACCACGGGAACACCGCGGCCAGGCCCCAGGTCGTCGCGGCCCAGCCGGCCAGGATGGTCGGGGCGGCCATGGCGCCGTACGCGAGCACGTAGAACGCCGACATCACCTGCCCGCGGTGGGCGGCGGGCACGACGCTGCCGAGGTGGCGCAGCGAGCCCCCGAAGGCCAATCCGAAGGACAGGCCCATCAGGACGGCGGCCAGGCCGATCAGCGCGGCGTGGTGGCTGTCGAGTGCCGCCACGCTGAGGCCGAGCGCGGCCGCGGTGCCGAAGTCGCCGACGATCGCGGCGCGGTGTGCGGCGATCCGCCCGCCGAGGGCCTGGCTCACCGCCGCGGCACCGGCCATGGCCGCGACGACGGCGCCGCCGAAGACGAGGCTGTGGATCCCGGTCGACTCGCCGGCGAAGGCCGGGAACAGCGAGAGGTACACGCCGAGCACCGACCAGGACGCCATCACGCCGAGGACCGCGAACCGGAAGTCGGCGGCGATGGCGGACGGGACGCTGGGGCGGGCCACCCGCAGCGGGCCGGACGCGCGGCCGGTGCGCCCCGCGTGCGTCTCGGCCATCGCCAGCAGGCCGAGCAGCAGCACCAGCACGACGACGGCGACCGCGGCGAACGGCGTGACGAACGGGTGCGGCCCGAACTGCGCGAGCAGCGAGGCACCGAGGATCGTCACGGCGATCCCGACGTTGAACATGATCCCGGTCAGCTGGCCGGTGCGCGCCCCGCGATCGGGCCGCAGGTCGAGGAGCGCGGCGCTCCCGACGACCACCGCGGTGCCGACGGCAGCGCCGTGCAGGACGCGGGCGACGACGAGCGCGGCCACACCGTCGGCGGCCATGAAGACCACCAGCCCGGCGACCATCACGGCCGCGGCGGCGAGCAGCAGGGGCTTGCGACCGTACTTGTCGGAGGCCTGCCCGGCGACGAGGACCGCGGCCAGCGCGGCCACGGCGTACGCGGCGAACACGACGGTCGTGGTGATCGGTGCGAGGTCCCAGCGCTGCTGGTAGAGGCCGTACAGCGGCGCGGGCGCGCCGGACACCCCGAGGGAGGCGGCGAGCAGCGTGATCAGCAGCGGGTAGGCCCAGCGCTGCGGGACCGCCGGCCGGCCGGGGGTGACGGTGGTGCTCATCGGTTTCCTCCTCGTGGTAAGTTCGACACTGATCGAACAGGCACCACCGTAGGACTCGGTTCGATGATCGTCAAACCGATGTGAGGGAGGTCATGTGGACGACGACCAGCTCCCGGTCGGCGAGCTCCAGGACGTGCTGGCGGCGATCGCCGACCCGGTGCGGCTCGAGATGCTGCGCCGGCTCGACCGCGACGGCGGATCGGTGGCCTGCTCGCGGCTCTACGACGGGATCAGCAAGTCCACCGCGAGCCACCACTTCAAGATCCTGCGCGAGGCGGGCGTGATCGAGCGCAGCATGGTCGCGGGGCAGACCCACCAGACGCTGCGGCTCGAGGACGTCGAGGCGGCCTATCCCGGCGTGCTCAGCTCGATCCTGGCAGCGCAGCCGGCTCGCTGACCCGCTTGGTCATCAGCAGGCCGACCAGCAGCAGGGCCAGGGCGAAGACCGCCGACGCGACGAACACCGCGTGGATCGCGGGGTGCAGCACGTCCGGGGTCAGGCGCTCGAGGCTCGGGACACCGCGACCGAGCCGCGAGGCGACGACACCGTTCGCGATCGCGCCGAAGACCGCGACGCCGACCGCGCTGCCGACCGAGCGGGCGAACATGGTGCTGCCGGTGGCGACGCCGCGGTGCTGCCAGGTCACCGACGACTGCGCGGCGATGATCGACGGACTGGCGACCAGCCCGAAGCCCAGGCCCATGACGAAGCACGGCGCCGCGATCACCCAGATCGAGCTGTCGGGGCCGATGAAGAGCAGCATCGCTGACCCCAGGAACCCGATCACGCCGCCGATCAGCATCGTGGCGCGGAACCCGATGGACAGGTAGAGACGGCCCGAGTTCGAGGCGGCGATCGGCCAGCCGAGCGTCATCGCGGCCAGCGCGAGGCCGGAGACGAGGGCACCGTGGCCCAGCACGCTCTGCGCGTACAACGGTACGTACGACGAGAGACCCATCATCAGCACGCCGACGACGAGCGAGGCCAGCATCGCCGACAGCAGGATCCGACGACGGAACACCCACAGCGGCAGCACCGGCTCGGCGGCCCGCCGCTCCACGAGCACGAAGCCGACCAGCAGGACGGCCGCGACCGCGAACAGCGCGATGCTGGTCGCGGAGGCCCACGACCAGCGCACGCCGCCCTCGAGCAGGGCGAGCAGGAGCAGCACGCCGCCACCGGTCAGCAGCAGCGAGCCCGCGTAGTCGATGGAGTGCCGGGTGCGCTCGACGCTCTCGTGGAACCGGCGCCACAGCATCAGGTACGCCGCGATGCCGAGCGGGATGTTCACGAAGAAGATCCACCGCCACGAGAGGTAGTCGGCGAACACACCGCCCAGCGTCGGCCCGACGACCGCGGACAGCGCCCACACGCTCGCGACGTATCCCTGGACCTTGGCGCGCTCCTCGAGCGTGTAGATGTCACCGACGATCGTCATGCTCATCGGCTGCACCGCCCCGGCGCCGATGCCCTGCACCGCGCGGAACGCGATCAGCGTGCCCATGCTCCAGGCGAGGCCGCACAGCAGCGAGCCGAGCACGAACAGCCCGATGCCGACCAGCATCACCGGCTTGCGCCCGACCAGATCGGCGAGCTTCGCGTAGACGGGGACCGTGACCGCCTGCGCGAGCAGGTAGATCGAGAACAGCCACGGGAACTGCGTGAAGCCGCCCAGGTCCTCGACGATCGCCGGGACCGCCGTGGCCAGGATCGTCGAGTCGATCGCGACCAGGCCGATGCTGAGCATGACGGCCAGCAGCACGGGACCGCGCTCGCTGCGCAGGCCGACGCTGGCTCGGGAGATCTCGTTGACCGTCACAACGATCGGCAACCCGGGCGGCGCGTGGATTTGTTCCCCGGTCTTGCTCCCTGAAGTTCGGGGTACCGCCGAAGCGGGTACGGCTGCTTTGATCGATCAAAACGGAGGGGACGGGAACAGGTGGACGACGTGGTGGAGGTCTGGCCGGGGCGTGCGTACCCCTTGGGCGCGACGTTCGACGGGAGCGGGACGAACTTCGCCCTCTTCAGCGAGGTCGCGGACAAGGTCGAGCTGTGCCTGTTCGACGCCGACGGCGCGGAGACCCGGGTCGAGCTGACCGAGGTCGACGCGTACGTGTGGCACTGCTACCTCCCGTCGGTGCAGCCGGGGCAGCGGTACGGCTACCGGGTGCACGGCCCCTGGGACCCGGAGAACGGGCTGCGCTGCAACCCGAGCAAGCTGCTGCTCGACCCGTACGCCAAGGCGACGGCGCGGGACATCGACTGGGACCAGGCGCTGTTCTCCTACAACTTCGGCGACGAGGACTCGCGCAACGACGACGACTCCGCGCCGCACATGACGTACGGCGTCGTCATCAACCCGTTCTTCGACTGGGAGGGCGACCGCCGCCTGGCCTACCCCTACAACGAGACGGTCATCTACGAGGCGCACGTCAAGGGGCTCACGCAGCTGCACCCCGACGTCCCCGAGGACCTGCGCGGCACGTACGCCGGGCTCGCGCACCCCGCCGTGATCGAGCACCTGACCAAGCTCGGGGTGACCGCGATCGAGCTGATGCCGGTGCACCAGTTCGTGCAGGACAGCACCCTGCTCGACAAGGGCCTGCGCAACTACTGGGGCTACAACACCCTCGGCTTCTTCGCGCCGCACGCCGAGTACTCCGCCGCGGCCCGCGACGAGGACGTGCTGGGCCAGCAGGTCCAGGAGTTCAAGGCGATGGTCAAGGCGCTGCACGAGGCGGGCATCGAGGTCATCCTCGACGTGGTCTACAACCACACCGCCGAGGGCAACCACCTCGGCCCGACGCTGAGCTTCAAGGGCATCGACAACGCGGCGTACTACCGCCTGGTCGAGGACGACAAGCGCTACTACATGGACTACACGGGCACCGGCAACAGCCTCAACGTCCGCCACCCGCACGCGCTCCAGCTGCTGATGGACTCGCTGCGCTACTGGGTCACCGAGATGCACGTCGACGGGTTCCGCTTCGACCTCGCGTCGACGCTGGCCCGCGAGTTCTACGACGTCGACCGGCTGTCGACGTTCTTCGAGCTCGTGCAGCAGGACCCGGTCGTCAGCCAGGTCAAGCTGATCGCCGAGCCCTGGGACATCGGCCCCGGCGGGTACCAGGTCGGCGGCTTCCCGCCGCAGTGGACCGAGTGGAACGGCAAGTACCGCGACACCGTCCGCGACTTCTGGCGCGGCGAGCCGTCGCTCGGGGAGTTCGCGTCCCGCATCGCGGGGTCGTCCGACCTGTACGAGCACTCGGGCCGGCGCCCGTTCGCCAGCATCAACTTCGTCACCGCCCACGACGGCTTCACCATGCGCGACCTGGTGTCGTACGACGAGAAGCACAACGACGCCAACGGCGAGGACAACAACGACGGCGAGAGCCACAACCGGTCCTGGAACCACGGCGTCGAGGGGCCGACCGACGACGCCGAGATCCTCGGCGGGCGGGCCCGCGCGCAGCGCAACTTCATCGCCACGCTGCTGCTCAGCCAGGGCGTGCCGATGATCCTGCACGGCGACGAGCTGGGCCGCACCCAGGACGGCAACAACAACACCTACGCCCAGGACAACGAGCTGTCGTGGGTGCACTGGGACGACGCGGACCGGCCGCTGATCGAGTTCACCGCAGCCGTGTCGCGGCTGCGCCGCGAGCACCCGACGTTCCGCCGCAAGCGGTTCTTCACGGGTGGCGAGGTGCGGGTGCCGTCGGGCAGCCATGGGAACGGCGAGGGTGGCGACCGGCTCAACGACATCGTGTGGCTGCACCTCGACGGCCGGCCGATGGAGGACGGCGACTGGACCGACGGCGCGCAGGCGCTCGGCATGTACCTCAACGGGCACGGCATCGCCGGCCGCGACGACCGCGGCCAGCAGATCGTCGACGACCACTTCCTGCTCTACTTCAACGCCGACGGCGAGGCGTCGGTGACGCTGCCGCCCGACGAGTACGCCGATGCGTGGGACGTGGTCATCGACACCGGCGGGTCGGCCGACGAGGACGGCACCTTCTCCGCGGGCGAGACGTTCACGCTCCCCCACCGGAGCATGGTCGTGCTGCGCGAGCACCACGAGGCCGAGGCCGAGCCGGATCTCTCCGCGGCCGCGTCGGTCGCGCAGGCCCAGCGGAGGTGAGCATGCGGACGCCGGTCTCGACGTACCGCCTGCAGATCACGCCGGACTTCGACCTGTTCGAGGCGGCCACGCGGCTGCGGTACCTCCACGACCTCGGGGTGGACTGGGTCTACCTCTCGCCGATCCTCGCGTCCGAGCCCGGCAGCCAGCACGGGTACGACGTCGTCGCGTTCGACCACGTCGACCCCGAGCGCGGCGGCGCCGAGGGCCTGGCCGCGCTGTCGGCCGAGGCCCGGCGCCTCGGGATGGGCGTGCTCGTGGACATCGTGCCCAACCACGTCGGCGTCGCGACGCCGGCTGCGGACCCGTGGTGGTGGGACGTGCTCAAGCTCGGGCGGGAGTCCGAGCACGCGAACGCCTTCGACGTCGACTGGGCGGCCGGCGACGGGAAGATCCTGATCCCGGTCGTCGGTGACGGCGACGAGGACGCGATCCGCGTCGCTCTGTCGGACTCGGGAGAGGGCGAGATCCGGTACCACGACCAGCGCTTCCCGATGGCGCCCGGCACCACCACGCACGAGGAGCAGCACTACCGTCTCGTGAACTGGCACGAGGCCGACGACAACCTCAACTACCGCCGGTTCTTCGCAGTCAACACGCTCGCCGCGGTACGGGTCGAGGACCCGGAGGTCTTCGCGGAGACCCACGTCGAGATCCGGCGCTGGTTCGAGGAGGGGCTCGTCGACGGACTGCGCGTCGACCACCCCGACGGGCTGCGCGACCCCCACCGCTACCTCGACGACCTCGCCGCGCTCACCGGCGGCGCCTACGTGCTGGTGGAGAAGATCCTCGAGCCCGGCGAGGAGCTGCCGTCGTCGTGGGCGACGCAGGGCACCACCGGGTACGACGCGCTCGCGTTCATCGATCGCGTGCTCACCGACCCCGCCGGGCAGGCGCCCCTCGACGCGCTGGAGGAGAGGCTGCGCGGCGGGGCCATCGACTGGCCCTCGTTCGTGTACGCCCGCAAGCTCGAGGTCGCGAACGGCATCCTGCACTCGGAGGTGCGGCGGATCGTCCGCGAGGTCCGCCACCTCGACGACTCGGTCCCGGAGGCCGCCCTCGAGGAGGCGGTCGCCCACCTGCTGGCCGCGTTCCCGGTCTACCGCTCGTACCTACCCGAGGGGCGCGAGCACCTGGACCAGGCGTTCGAGACCGCACGGGTCCACACGCAGCACCTCGACCCCGCGGCGTTCGACGTACTCGAGCGGCTGCTGTCGGACCCCTGGACCCAGCCGGCACGCCGCTTCCAGCAGACCAGCGGCATGGTGATGGCGAAGGGTGTCGAGGACTGCGCGTTCTACCGTTGGTCGCGGCTCACCTCGCTCAACGAGGTCGGCGGCGACCCGTCGGTCTTCGCGGTCGACGTCGACGGCTTCCACCATGCGATGACCGCGCGCCAGCGCGACTGGCCGCACGCGATGACGACGCTCTCCACGCACGACACCAAGCGCGGCGAGGACGTGCGGGCGCGGATCACCGTGCTCGCCGAGATCCCGGCCGAGTGGCAGGCCGCGCTCGACCGGTTGCTCGAGCTCGCGCCGGTGCCTGACCCCGGCTTCGGGTCGCTGCTGTGGCAGGCGGTGCTCGGCGCCTGGACGCCCGAGCACCTTCCCGACCTGCCGCAGCGGCTGCACGGCTACGCCGAGAAGGCGATGCGCGAGGCCGGCGACCGCACCACGTGGACCGAGCCCGACGAGCAGTACGAAGCGGCCGTCCACGCTGCGGTCGACGCGCTGTTCGAGACCGAGGAGGTGCGCGAGGTGCTGGCCGGGCTCGCCGCCCGCGTCGACGCGCCCGGCCGCTCGAACTCGCTGGCCGCCAAGCTCGTGGCGATCACCGCACCCGGGGTGCCCGACGTCTACCAGGGCAGCGAGCTGTGGGAGACCTCGCTCGTCGACCCCGACAACCGCCGCCCGGTCGACTTCGACCACCGGGCCGCGGTGCTCGCGGGCGACGACGGCGACGACGCGGTCGAGAAGCTCCACGTCACCAGCACCGCGCTGCGGCTGCGGCGCGACCGGCCCGAGCTGTTCACGTCGTACGCGCCCGTCACCGCGACCGGCCCGGCGGCCGCGCACGTCCTGGCCTTCGACCGCGGCGGCGCGATCACGGTCGCGACCCGCCTGCCCGTCGGGCTCGCGGCGGCCGGCGGCTGGGAGGGCACGGTGCTCGACCTGCCGCCCGGCCGGTGGCACGACGTGCTGACCGGCGCGTCGACCGACGGCCGGCTCGCCGACCTGCTCGACACCCACCCGGTCGCCCTGCTCGTGAGGGAGGACGCATGACCGCCCGAGGACCGTTCGACGTCTGGGCACCGGCCGCGCAGCGACTTCGCCTGTCGGTCGGCGACGACGTCGTCGACATGCGCCAGGGCGCCGACGGCTGGTGGGCGCCGGCCGGTCCGGTGCCCGGCGTCGCGGGGAGAGGGGTCGACTACGGCTACCTGATCGACGACGACGACACCCCGCGGCCCGACCCGCGGTCGCGGCGGCAGCCCGCGGGCGTCCACGGGCGCTCGCGCACCCACGACCCCTCGGCGTACGCCTGGAACGACGCGACGTGGACCGGACGGCAGCTCGCCGGGTCGGTGGTCTACGAGCTGCACATCGGCACCTTCACCCCTGAGGGCACCTTCGACGCGGCCCTGGAGAAGGTCGGCCACCTGCGCGAGATCGGCGTCGACCTCGTCGAGGTGATGCCGGTGAACGCTTTCAACGGCACCCACAACTGGGGGTACGACGGGGTCGGGTGGTTCGCCGTCCACGAGGGGTACGGCGGTCCGGACGGCTACCAGCGGTTCGTCGACGGCTGCCACGCGGCCGGCCTGGGCGTCATCCAGGACGTGGTCTACAACCACCTCGGCCCGTCGGGGAACTACCTCCCGCTGTTCGGGCCCTACCTCAAGGAGGGCGCGAACACCTGGGGCGACTTCCTCAACCTGGACGGCCCGGGGTCGGACGAGGTCCGCCGCCACATCCTCGACAACGTGCGGATGTGGCTCGACGACTATCACGTCGACGGCCTGCGGCTCGACGCCGTGCACGCCCTCAACGACGCCGGCCACCAGCACCTGCTGGAGGAGATGGCGGTCGAGGTGGCGGCCCTGTCGGCGCACCAGCGCCGGCCGCTCACGCTGATCGCCGAGTCCGACCTCAACGACACCCGGCTGGTGCGACCGCGCGAGGCCGGCGGCTACGGGCTGGACGCCCAGTGGAGTGACGACTTCCACCACGCCGTGCACGTCGCGCTCACCCGCGAGACCGAGGGCTACTACGCGGACTTCGAGCCGCTGTCGGCGCTCGCGAAGGTGTGCGAGCGCGGCTTCTTCCACGACGGCACCTGGTCGTCGTTCCGCGGCCGTCCGCACGGGTTCCCCGTCGACCTGCGCACGACGCCCGCCTGGCGGCTGGTGGTCTGCAGCCAGAACCACGACCAGATCGGCAACCGCGCCCGGGGTGACCGGGTGACCGAGGTGCTCGACGACGACCAGCTGGCCTGCGCGGCGCTGCTGACGCTGTGCGGGCCGTTCACGCCGATGCTGTTCATGGGTGAGGAGTGGGCGGCGTCCACGCCGTTCCAGTTCTTCACCTCGCACCCCGAGCCGGAGCTCGGCCGCGCCACCGCCGAGGGCCGGATCGCGGAGTTCGAGCGGATGGGGTGGGACCCGGCCGTCGTGCCGGACCCGCAGGACCCCGAGACGTTCACGCGGTCGAAGCTCGACTGGTCCGAGGCCTCGACCGGCCGGCACGCCGTGCTGCTCGACGTCTACCGCGACCTGGCCCGGTTGCGCCGGGAGCACGAGGAGCTGACCGACCCCTCGTTCGCGGCGGTCTCGTGCACCGCGGACGAGCAGACGCGCGTCTTCACCATGCGCCGTGGCGGGCTGGTGGTGGTCGTGAACTTCGGCGACGACGAGGCCGTGCTGCCCGTCGACGGCGACGCGCTGCTGTTCGCCACCCCGTCCCGCGCGACGCTCGCGGACGGTCGGCTCACGCTGCCGCCGCACGCCGGGGCCCTGGTCGGGACCACCGCCGGGTGAGCGCGCTCGGCCTGGGCGGCCTGCCCGTCCTCGCCGCGCCGATGGCCGGCGGGCCGTCCACGCCGGCGCTGGTGGTGGCAGCCGCGAAGGCCGGGTCGTACGGCTTCCTGCCGGCGGGCTACCGCTCGGCCGCCCAGCTCGCGGGCGACCTCGCGGCCGTCCGGGCGAGCACCGACGAGCTCGGGGTGAACCTGTTCGTGCCCGACGAGGGCACGTTCGACCGGGCGGCGGTGCTGGCGTACCGGGACCGGATCGCGGCCGAGCTCGAGCGCGTCGGCATCGAGGTGCCCGAGCCGCGCTGGTCGGACGACGACGACTGGCGGGCCAAGGTCGACCTGCTGGTCGAGCGGCCGGTGCCGTGGGTGAGCTTCACGTTCGGCCTGCCCGACAGGTCGGCGGCCGACCGGCTCCGCCGGGCCGGCTCGCGGCTCCTGGCGACGGTCACCGACGTCGACGAGGCGGCCCACGCTGTTGCGTTTGGCGTGGACGGCCTCGTCGTCCAGTCGTCGGAGGCCGGCGGCCACCGCGGCACCTTCGACCAGCACCGCACACCGAACGACCTGCCGCTGGCCGACCTGGTCGCGCAGGTCCGGGCCGTGACCGGGCTGCCGGTGGTCGCGGCCGGCGGGGTCGTCGAACCCGGGCAGGTCGCCGGGCTCCTGCACGCCGGCGCCGCGGCCGTGCAGGTCGGGACCGCGTTGCTGCTCGCCGACGAGGCCGGCACGAAGCCGGTGCACCGGGCGGCGCTGACCGACCCGGAGCAGTTCCCGGAGACGGTGCCGATGCGGGCGTTCACCGGCCGGGTGGCGCGCGGTCTGCGCAACCGGTTCAGCGCGACGTACGACGCCGGGGCACCCGTGGGCTACCCCGCGGTGCACCACCTCACGGCGCCCCTGCGCGCCTGGGCCGCGGCACACGGCGAGCCGCACCTGCTGCACCTGTGGGCCGGCACCGGCCACCGGCGGGTCCGCTCCGGCCCCGCCGGGTCGATCCTCGCGGCGCTGGTGCCCTGAGCCCGCCGGCGCCTCAGCTGGACAGGTTGTCGAGGTCGATGACCTCGTCGGTGCCCGGGGCGGTGACCTCGAACTCCTCGTCGAACTCGGAGAACGTCACGCTGCCGGTGTCCGCGCCGTCGGTCTTCTCGATCTTGACCAGGTAGTGCGGGTCGTCGACCAGCACGTACCCGGTCGAGGTGCCGTCCTTCGGGTCCTCGTTGTCGACCTTCACGACGTCGTCGCCGTCGACGGTGTCGGTGCCCTTCTTGGTGTACGTCGACCCGTCGCTCGTGTCCTCCTTGAGCAGGTTGTCGAGGAGGTCGTTGACGTCGCAGAACTGGTTGATCGAGTCCTCGCCGTCGGGCACGACGACCCACTTGTCGCCGACGATCGAGATGATCTGGTCGGCGCTGGTGCCGGCGAACGAGCGCCAGAAGGCCTCATCGGGCTTCATCCAGGTGTCGCCGTCGACGCCAAGCAGCTCGGCCTTGCCGTCGGCGATGCCGAGGGAGCCGGTGCAGTCACCGGACGAGTTGGCCTGCAGGTCGATCGAGATGGCCTGCCCGTCGGACGTGATCTCGCCCGCGACCTTCACCGCCTCCAGGTCGCCCATGTCGCCCTTGGACTCCTTGACGATCGTGTCGGCGGACTCGTCCGCGAAGTCGTTGCCCCCGCACGCGGTGAGGACCGCGAACGCGCTGATGCCGGCCAGTACCAGCCCGATGCGTGCCATGGGCGGCAACCTATCGCAGGAGCTCGTCCACCCACGCAGGCACCAGTGCGGACGCGGGTCCGTGACGCGCGTCGTCGAACAGGTGCGTGCCCTCGCTGGGCTGGACGTTGAGCTCCAGGGTGCGGGCACCACGCCGCCCGGCGTACTGCACGAAGCCGGCTGCCGGGTAGACGGCGCCCGACGTCCCGATGGAGACGAAGAGGTCGGTCTCCTCGAGCGCGTCCTGGATCCGCTCCATCTGGTACGGGATCTCGCCGAACCACACGACGTCCGGGCGCAGCTCGGTCACGCCGCAACGGGGACAGGGGGGATGGTCGGCCAACGGGTGCTCCCAGGGCGACCGGCCGCCGCAGGCGCGGCACAGCGCGGACCGCAGCTCGCCGTGCATGTGCAGCACCCGCGTCGAGCCGCCCCGCTCGTGCAGGTCGTCGATGTTCTGGGTCACGACGAGCAGGTCGTCGCCCAGCTCCGCCTCGAGCCGGGCGAGCGCCCGGTGCGCGTCGTTCGGGTCCACCTCGCCCAGCGCGGCGCGCCGCTCGTCGTAGAACCGCTGCACCACCGACGGCTGGAGGTCGTACGCCTCGGGCGTCGCCACGTCCTCGACGCGGTGGCCCTCCCAGAGCCCGTTCGCGTCGCGGAAGGTCGGCACCCCGCTCTCGGCGGAGATGCCGGCCCCGGTCAGGACGGTGATCTTCATGCAGGCCTCCGGTAGCTGGCGACGACGTAGCCGCCGCCCTCCTCGAACGGGTCGCGCGTCCAGGTGCTCCACCGTTCGCCCGGGTCGAGGCCGGCCCGCGCCATCGCGCCGTCGACGTCGGCCAGCGGCGTGACCGGGCAGTCGCCGGGCAGGTGGGCGTCGTCCAGGCCGAAGCCGGTGACGAGCACGGCGCCGGGCGCCGTGTGGGCCGCGAGCCGCTCGCAGGCGGCGGCGAGCGTGCCCTCCTCGAGCAACGGGATCGTGTTGCCCGCGACGACCACGACGTCGAACGTGCCCGCCAGGTCGAGGGTCGCGAGGTCCGCGACCCGCCAGTCCAGGCCGGGCGCCTCCGCCCGGGCCTGGGCGACCATGGACGCGTCGACGTCCACGCCCACCACGGCGTACCCGAGCTCGTGCAGGCGTACGGCGACGCGGCCGGTGCCGCACCCGGCGTCGAGGACCCGGGCGGGCGGGTCGGCGAGCGAGGTCACGAAGGTCGCCTCGCCGTGCACGTCGGCACCGCTCGCCGCCAGGCGGCGGAACCGGTCGGCGTACGACGCGGCGTACCCCTGGCCCACGGTCTGCAGGGCGATGCGCTCCCAGCGGGTCGTCACGACGGCAGCTTCTTCCGCGACGCCAGGGCCTTGAACTCCTCCATGAAGACGCGGTGGACCTGCTTGCCGTCCAGCGCCCCGCCGACACCGCGGAGCTCACCGCGCGCCATCCGCTCGCAGACCCGCAGCCAGGCGTGGCCCATCGCGTACGTGAAGGTGCCGGCCACGGTGGCGTTGATCGAGCCGGCGACCGCGGTGCCGGCACCGGGGACGAACTTGACCAGGTTGCCGACCAGCGAGCGGCCGGCGGTCGTCGCCGCCGCGGTCGCCGCGATCGACGCAGCGGTGGACCGCTCCACCGAGATCCCGTAGGTGACCGCGATCGACGCCATCATCCCGATCTGGAGCGGAACCAGGATCGCCGCGTCGGAGAAGGGGATCGGGGAGGCACCGGCGGTGGTGGCGGCCCCGGTCGCCATCTTGATCGCAGCCTCCGCACGCTCGCGCTTGCGGTCGAAGTCAATGCGCTGAGCCGCCGTGATCGCGTGGGCAACGCCCTCAGGCGCACCGCGAAAGGTGGCATCGAGGAGCTCCTGCAGGCCGTACTCCGTCTGGCCGGTGAACTCGTCCGCGCGGGCCATCGTGTAGTGGATCAGCCCGTCGACGATCGGAAGCCGCAGGTCGGCGATCCGGGCGGCGAGCGCCTCGGCGTCCGGGTGGACCCGGCCACCTCCGCCCGGACCCAGGCTGCGGGGCACCTGGGTGAGCACCATGATCACCGGCACGCCGAGCTCGTGCAGCGCCCGGACGAAGGCCGCCTCGGTCTCCTCGAACCGGCGGTCGCCGGCCCGCACGCAGTACCAGGCGACGTGCAGCTGCTCGGCCATCGGCTTGCGCCGCATCCCGTGCAGGTAGTCGCGCAGCTCGGCGAGCAGGGCGTCGTTGTCCCTGCCCACCTCGAGCCCGCGGGTGTCCAGGACGCCGAGGGTGCCGGACTGGTGCAGGTAGAGGTGCTCCTGCCGGGTCACCGGCTCACCGATCCCCGTCTGTGCGATCTCGGTGCCGAAGATGGCGTTCACCAGCGTGCTCTTGCCGACGCCGGTCTTCCCGAAGATGGCCAGGTTGAAGCGCCCGATCTCCTCGGCCTTGTCCTTCCAGGCCTTCGAGAACGCCTGGCCGAACCAGTCGTCTGCGGGTGTCGCCATGCCACCAGGGTGTCAGGTCGCGGCAACGACCGGTCCGGAGTCCCGGGGAAGAAGGGCCCAAGGACCGTCGACGCCGGCCGGCGCCGGTGGTGCAGTGGACCCGATGGACACCGTGCTGATGACCGGCTTCCCCGGCTTCCTCGCCTCGTCCCTGCTGCCGCGGCTGCTGGCGAAGCGCGAGGGCGCCGCGGCGGTGTGCCTGGTGCAGCGCCGGCACCTCGAGACCGCGTGGGAGCGGGTCGCGGAGCTCGAGCAGGAGCACCCGCACGTCCGGGACCGCATCGAGCTGGCCATCGGCGACATCACCGTGCCCGGCCTCGACCTCGACGCGTCCGTCCGGGAGGACCTCGACGACGTCACGGAGGTGTGGCACCTCGCCGCCGTCTACGACCTCGCGGTCCACCCGGAGGTCGCCCGCCGGGTCAACGTCGACGGGACGGCCCACGTCCTCGACCTCTGCGCCGACCTGCCCCGGCTGACCCGGTTGCAGTACGTCAGCACCTGCTACGTCAGCGGGCGGTACGACGGCGTGTTCGGGGAGGACGACCTCGACCTGGGACAGCCGTTCCGCAACCACTACGAGTCGACGAAGAACGCCGCCGAGCAGCTGGTCCGCGCCGCGATGGCCGGCGGCCTGCCCGCCACCGTCTACCGCCCGGGGATCGTCGTCGGCGACTCGACGACCGGCGAGACCCAGAAGTTCGACGGCCCCTACTTCGTGGCCGGGTTCCTCCGCCGCCAGCCGGGACCGGTCGCGCTGGTGCCGCGGGTCGGCGACCCGGACGCCGTCCGCGTCTGCCTGGTACCGCGCGACTTCGTCGTCGGCGCGATGGACGCGCTGTCGGTCCAGCAGGACTCCGTCGGCCGGACCTACGCCCTCACTGACCCGCACCCCCCGACCGCCCGCGAGGTCGTCGCCGCGTTCGCCGCGCGGCTCGGCAAGCGCGTGGTGTGGGTGCCGCTGCCCCTCGGCCTGACCCACACCGTGATCGACCGGGTGCCCGGGATGGAACGGCTGCTCGGCCTGCCGGCGGAGGCCGTGGACTACTTCGCCTCGCCGACGATGTACGCCACGTCCCACACCACCACCGACCTGGTCGGGACCGGCGTGACCTGCCCGCCGTTCGCGTCGTACGCCGACCGTCTCGTCGACTTCATGCGCGACCACCGCGAGATCGGCTCGAAGGCGATGGTCTGACGTGTCCCGGCGCGCGCACCGCACCCCCGACCTCACCGTCGTCGAGATCAGCCTCGCCGGGCCGGAGCGCGACCACGACGCGGTCGTCGACTTCCTGGACCACACGTTCCGGCTGGTGCGCATCGGCACCTCCGGTGACCTCGCCGCAGCTCGTGCCCTGGTGATTTCGTGGGCCCGGGAGGCCAGCGCCATCGCGGTCACCGACGTCCGCGAGGCCCCGCGCACGGTCGAGGTGCCCGTCAGCGACGGGCGCGCGCTGAGTGAGGTGCTGCAGGAGTGGGCGGTCCGACACCTGCAGGCCGAGCTCCCGGGCTACCTCTCGAACGCCCGCACGGTGGTGCTCGGCGGGCTGAACCACGCGCGCACGGCGCAGGTGCTCCGCGAGCTCACCGACAACATCGACTTCGCGGACCCGCTCCTGCGGCTCGACCTGCCGTCCCGGGTCGCGGGCAACCCGCTGCTCGGGCTGGCCGTGGGTGCGGCGGCGCAGCCGCTCCACCTGGTCCCGGAGATGGTGCTGTCGCGGCTCCGGGCGCCGGGCGCCGGGATCAGCGCCGCGCTGACCCGCCGGGCGGCCCGGGACGCCGACGTCGTGGTCGCGACGTACGACGAGCTCGTCGGCTTCGACCTGGAGGACCTCGCCGGCAAGACCGTCATCAGCTCCGCCATCTCCGAGGAGCGGCTGGCCGACCTGGGGCACCGCGGGGTGGACATGGTGCTCGACAGCGTCCCGCAGCCCTTCCCCGTCACCGTGAGCGCAGCGGCGCTCGAGGCGATGATGCGGGCGATCACCGGCGGCGGCCGGCTCACCGACGACGACCTGCTCGACATGATCGTCAGTGCGGGGCTGGAGCCGCGGATCCTCTACCCCAACGGGTGGCGCCGCAAGAGCCGGTTCGCCTTCGTCATCCACCCGCTCTCGCAGCGGTTCTTCGCCGAGGTCGAGCCGCTCGGGACCATCACCCGCCTGTCGCCCGGGATCGTCAACGACCTGATCGAGAAGGCGGTGGCCTACGCGCCGCCGTTCACCTACAGCCACGTCACGGGGATCACGTCACCCACCGGCGCCGAGGCGGAGGGCTGGCTCATCACCGTCGGCGGCACGCCGAAGGAGCTGCTCGCGCACAGCCCGGAGTTCACCTACGCCCGCCTGCTCCGCGCCGCGGAGATCGCCCGCAAGCTGGGCGCGCAGGTGATGGGGCTGGGCGCCTTCACCAAGGTCGTGGGCGACGCCGGTGTCACGGTCGCGAAGAAGGCCTCGCTCCCGGTGACGACCGGCAACAGCTACAGCGCCTCGGGGGCCCTCTGGGCGGCGCACGAGGGTGTCCGCCGGCTCGGCATCGCCGAGGTCGACGAGCGCGGGATGCTGCACGGCAAGGCCATGGTGGTGGGCGCCACGGGCGCCATCGGCTCGGTGTGTGCGCGCCTGCTCGCGCTCGCGAGCGACGAGCTCTGGCTGGTCTCGCCCGAGACCGCGAAGGTGCTGACCCTCAAGCACGAGATCGAGCGCGAGCACCCCCGCGCCACCGTGCACGTCGCGGCCACGCCCGGCGACCACCTGGGCGACATGGACGTGATCGTCACCGCGACGTCGGGGGCGGGCAAGCGGGTGCTCGACATCATGCAGGTCAAGCCCGGGTGCGTGATCACCGACGTGGCCCGGCCGCTCGACCTCTCGGCGGAGGACGTCGCCAAGCGCCCTGACGTCCTCGTCGTGGAGTCCGGGGAGATCGAGCTGCCGGGCGACGTGCGGATGCGGGACATCGGGCTGCCGCCGGGCGTCGTGTACGCCTGCATGGCCGAGACCGTCGTCCTGGCCCTCGAGGGGCGCTACGAGACGTTCACCGTCGGCCGCAACATCGAGTGGGAGAAGGTCAAGGAGATCTACCGGCTCGGGCTCAAGCACGGCATGAAGCTGGCCGCGATCTCCGGGGTCAAGGGCGTCTTCACCCCCGAGCAGATCGCCGACATCCGGGCGCGGGCGATCGAGGCACGGCGCGCGCTCAGAGCCGGGTGACCACACGAGGCACAGCCGCTAGCTCCCGCCCCCGGCCCACTGGTCGGGCGTCATCCGTTCCACCGGGCGCTCCTGCCTGCCGGCCCGGTAGCGCCTGATCTTGGCGTCCGTCCGCCGCAGCTGCGCAGTCGCCTTCCGGGCAGCCGCCAGCGCCGTGGCCTTGGATTTCCGTGCTCGGCGCCGGCGTCGAAGCGTCCACACCGTTCGAGGGTACGACGACGCGCGGCCGCCGTGGGTGACACATGGATCGCGACGGATCGGGCACCGGGCCGGGGATCACCGCTCCGGCCTCCCGGGGCGTTGAGGAAGGAGCCCTGCATGCGTCTCAGCAAGCCGAGCGGCGGCGTGAAGGTCGTCGCCGTCTACGTCATCGGCATCCTGGTGGTGCTCGGCATCATGTGGATCGTGGCCATCCTCGCCCGGTCGTGAGCGGCGCCGCTTGCGCAAGCCGATGTCCCCGTGTCGAGGACGGCCTGCATTCGTGCTCGTCGGCGAACCGGACGTGCCACGGGCGTGCTCGCGGTCGATGGTGAAGACCTTCGACGCCGCCATCCGGATATCGAGATCGCGGGGCTCGACGCTCTCCTGATCCGTGATCTCCGTGGCCGGACGCTGCATTTCTTTGCTTCTGCGCAATAATTTCGGTGCTCCGTGCGTTTGTGCTGGGCAGGCCCGGGTTACCGGATCATCCTCGGTCGCCGTCACCCGTCGGCCTCGGGCAACGACTTGACGGCCGGCGAGGACGCCATCGAGAGAGATCGAGCGGGCTGGCCGCGCGGCGACGCACGTCCGGTCCCGGGACGGGAGGACCCATGAGTGCCAGTCGCGACCTCACGCTGCACGTCGGTCACGACGAGCTCGTGATCCGGCAGCGGTACGAGACGCTGAGCATCGCCAACGACGTGCTGATCGCCTTGTGGTTCGTGGGCGGCAGCATCCTGTTCTTCTGGGAGTCGACGACGCAGGCGGCCACCTGGCTGTTCCTCGCCGGAAGCGTCGAGTTCCTGGCGCGGCCGCTGATCCGCCTGGCCCGGCGGATGCACCTTCAGCGCATCGGCTCCGGCCATCGCGTCCACGAGTCGTCGTTCGACTTCTGATCGGACCGAGACCCCACACGCTCTCATCCGAGGAGGAGATCCATGTACGAACCCGAACAGATCATCCACGAGCTGCAGCACGTACTGAAGCAGGAGTCCCGAGACCTCGGCGGCCTGATCGAGCGCTCGCTGGAACAGGCACGCGAGCGCGCCCACGCGGATCTGTCACCCGAGCTGGTCGACGCTCTCGACTGGCCGCGCACACTCCCCGAGTACTTCGACTACCTCCGCTCTTTCATCCGCTGGGTGCCGCAGCAGACCTCTGCTCCGGCGTGGAAGACCTCCGCGCCCGAGGAGCGCTACGCCAAGGAGGTCAGCGACCGACTCGCCCACTTCTTCTGGCTGGTCGACCAGAAGGTGGATGACGGCGGAAGGGCGATCGTCGAGAACTCGGACGCCTTCCGCGACTGGCTGACCGAGTTCGCGCGGCAGTGGGGGAGCTACCTCGACTCCCCGGACTCCTTCAGCCAGGACATCCTCGACAGCTTCCTCGAGGACGCCCCCGAGTACACGATCGGGGAGTCGCTGATCGACGGCAGGCCGAACGCACCGAGCGGCTGGCTCACCTTCAACCAGTTCTTCGCCCGCGAGCTCAACGCCGGCCTCAGACCGGTCAGCGAGGCCGGTGACAACCACGTGGTCACCTCGCCGGCGGACTGCCTCTTCCGGCAGTCCTTCGACATCGACCACGAGTCGAACATCCCCGCCACGACCATCAAGGAGACCCACCGCTACGGCAACATCGAGCAGCTCCTGGAGGGCAGCCGCTACGCTGATGCGTTCGCCGGAGGGACCTTCGCGCACTACATGCTGCCGCCGTCCTCCTACCATCGCTACCACGTCCCGGTCGCGGGACGGGTGGAGGAGTCGTTCGTGATCAGCGGCCGGGTCTACATGCAGGTCGACCTCGAGGACCACGAGCTCCGCTCCCGGGACGCCACCCAGTCGGGGTACGAGTTCACGCAGGTGCGAGGCGTGCTCACGATCGACACGTCGCCCTCGACCGCCGGTGACATCGGCCTCGTCGCCGTGATCCCGGTCGGGATGTCCCACGTCGCCTCGGTCACCATGAGCGCCGTCCCGGGGACCGACGTCGCGAAGGGTGAGGAGTTCGGCTACTTCCAGTTCGGGGGGTCGGACATCATCGTGCTCTTCCAGGAGGGCGTCGATCCGCAGATCGACACGAACAGCGACCTACGACACGTCGGCTCCCCGGTCGCACGCATCCAGTCATCCTGAGGTCGGCCAGCGGGCTCATCCTGGATGCGACGTCGCCGCCGCGCAGCGGGCGATGGACCCTGCGTCTGCAGCCACAGCACTCAGCGTCCACGCCCACCTGCGCACACAGGCCGATCTAGTAGTACCAGGGGAACGGCGACCAGTCGGGGTCGCGCTTCTCGAGGAACTGGTCGCGACCCTCCTGGGCCTCGTCGGTCATGTACGCCAGGCGCGTGGTCTCGCCGGCGAACAGCTGCTGGCCGACCAGGCCGTCGTCGATGAGGTTGAAGGAGTACTTGAGCATCCGCTGCGCGGTCGGGGACTTGCCGTTGACCAGACGCCCCCACTCCAGGGCGACCTTCTCCAGCTCGGCGTGCGGGACGGCGCGGTTGACCGTGCCCATCCGGACCCCGTCCTCGGCGGAGTACTCCTGGCCGAGGAAGAAGATCTCGCGGGCGAACTTCTGGCCCACCTGGCGAGCGAGGTACGCCGACCCGAAGCCGCCGTCGAACGACCCGACGTCGGCGTCGGTCTGCTTGAAGCGGGCTTCGTCGGCCGAGGCGAGCGTCAGGTCGCAGACCACGTGGAGGCTGTGGCCGCCGCCGGCGGTCCAGCCCGGGACCACGCAGATCACGATCTTCGGCATGAACCGGATCAGCCGCTGCACCTCGAGGATGTGCAACCGACCGAGCTTCGCCTTGTCGACCGTCTCGGCGGTCTCGCCCTCGGCGTACTGGTAGCCCGCCCGGCCGCGGATCCGCTGGTCGCCGCCGGTGCAGAACGCCCACTTCCCGTTCTTCGCGCTCGGCCCGTTGCCGGTCAGGATCACGCACCCCACATCAGAGCTGGCCCGCGCGTGCTCGAGGACCCGCAGCAGCTCGTCGACGGTGTGCGGGCGGAACGCGTTGAGCACGTCCGGCCGGTCGAACGCCACCCGGACCGTGCCGTGCGCCTTCGCCCGGTGGTAGGTCAGGTCGGTCAGGTCCTCGAAGCCGGGCACCACGTCCCAGTCACCGGCGTCGAAGATCTCCGACACCCCGTCGATCGCACTCATGACCGCGAGGCTATCGCCGGGGAATGGACGCGCCCGGACCGGGCATTGAGCGGGTATGACTCTTGAAGGCGAGTACGAGCCCAGCCCCGAGCAATGGGTCCGCGACCAGGTCGAGAAGTTCGAGGCGACCAACGGCCAGGAGGCGAACATCCTGCGCGGCCACCCCGAGTGGCCGATCGTGGTGATCACCTCGAAGGGCGCGAAGTCCGGCAAGCTGCGCAAGAACCCGGTGATGCGGGTCGAGCACGACGGCGTGTACGCCGCAGTGGCGTCGCAGGGCGGGGCGCCGACGCACCCGACCTGGTACCACAACTTCGTCGCGCACCCCGAGGTCGACCTCCAGGACGGCGGTGAGAAGCACACCTACCGCGCCCGGATCGCGGAGGGCGCCGAGCGCGCCGAGTGGTGGGACCGCGCGGTGAAGCAGTACCACCCGTACGCCGAGTACCAGGAGAAGACCGACCGCGAGATCCCGGTGTTCCTGCTCGAGCGGGCCTGACGTACCCCGGACGCATGGTCGGTCGTTGACCGGCCATGCGCCGACTGGTCCCCGCAGCCCTGCTCGTCCTCGCGGCCACCGCCCTGGCCGCGCCGGCCACCGCCGACCCGAGCCCGAGTCCGAGCCCGAGCGACCCGGAGTACACGGCCCGCGACGCGCAGAACATCGCCGACGCCTACGGCCGCATCACCGGCCCGGGCGGCCAGCTGCAGAACCCGGCGTACCTGCCCGCCCTCGTGCAGGCGGCGACCGCGAAGGGCGTCGCCCAGCTGCTCACCCAGGTGGCCTCGCCGAACCGGCCGGCGATCACGCCGGGCAACGTCTTCCCCGGCTGGAACGTCGGCAACCCGCTGCGTTCCGGGTGGGACGGCAGCCGCGGCGTCACGAAGCGGGTCATGTTCGAGAACCGGTACGGCGCCCTGCTGCGCGGCACGGTCTACAAGCCACTGGCCGGCGCCCACGACCCGTACACCGGCGCCCGCCTGACCCCGCCGTACCCCGGCGTGGTGATCACCGAGGGCTCCGTGCAGGGCTCGGAGGGGATGTACGCCTGGCTGGCCGAGGACCTCGCCGAGCGCGGGTACGTCGTGCTCACCTACGACGTGCAGGGTCAGGGCACGAGCGAGACGCTCCCCCACCAGGACTCGCCCGCGGCCACGGACGCGCTGCCGTTCTGCAACCCGTTCGCCGCCCCCGCGGACGGCGAGATGTCCGGCTGCCCCGGCGTCCCCTCGCAGCAGCTCTCGAACTTCGTGGTCGGCACCGAGGACGCCCTCGACTTCTTCACCTCGCGCCGCAACCCGTTCCGCCGCGACCTCGACCTCTCCCCCGACCCGGACCCGTTCACCCCGGGGCGCACCACGCGGATCGCGATCATCGGGCACTCGATGGGCGCCGCCGCGGTCTCCAAGGTGCAGGGCACCGACGACCGGGTCGCGACGGTCGTCGCGCTCGACAAGCTCACCGGGCCCGACTCCGCCGGTGCCCTCGACGGCGCCGGCAACGTGCCCACCGTGCCGGCGCTCGCCGTCCAGTCGGAGTACGGATTCACCGTCAACCCGTGGTTCCTCGCCGGCGGCAGCTCGCTCACGCCGGCCGCCAGCCCCGACGGACCGGACCCGCACCGCGAGCGCGCGACCGGGTACGACGCCTGGCGCCGCGCCGGGGTCGACTCGATGCTGGTCGTGCCCCGGGCGTCGACGCACCTGGAGTACACCGACATCCCGCTGGTGCTGCCCGCCAGCCGCTACGGCCAGGACCTCACCAGCGTCTACGTCCAGCGGTGGCTGGGCCGCTACCTCAAGCACCAGCCGGCGCGGCCCCTGCTCGCCCAGCGGTTCCGCTACCTCGAGCCCGCCGGCGACGGCGCCTGGAAGCCGGTCCGGCTCACCCGCGGCGAGAATCTGAGCTTCTACTACTGCTCGGCGTACGGCTTCCACGCCGGCGGCGATCTCGTCACGAACGGCGACATCACCCGCGTGGGCTGCTGAGGTCTGCCATCCTGCGCGGGTGACCACACCTGCGCAGGCCCGCCGGTCCGCGCTGGCCGAGCCGCTCGAGAGCCCGCCCGGTCGCTGGGTCGCGGCCCTGACGCTGTGCAGCATCGGGCTGTGGGCGGGGTTCTTCGGGCCGATCCAGGTGCTGCTCGCCCAGCAGGCCGAGGCGATCGACGCCGACAACAAGAAGGTCGTCCTCGCGGTGGTCCTGGGTCTCGGCGCCTTCGTGTCGGTGGTCTGCAACCCGGTCTTCGGCGCGTTCTCCGACCGCACCACGCTGCGGATGGGTCGGCGACTGCCGTGGGTGATCGGCGGGGCGGTCGGCGGCGCGCTCTCCCTGCTCCTGCTGGCGGTCGCCGACGACGTCGTGGTGATGGCGCTCGGCTGGTGCGGGGTCCAGGCGACCCTCAACGCGATGCTCGCCGCCGTCACCGCCACCGTGCCCGACCAGGTGCCGGTGGACACCCGGGGCAGGGTCGGCGGCATCCTCGCGATCGCGCAGACCCTCGGTGTCGTCGGCGGCACCGGCATCGCGTCGGCGACCGGCAGCATCGCGGCGGGGTACGCCGTGACCGCGGTCGTGCTCCTGCTGCTGACCGTGCCGTACTGCCTCGACTCGCGCGACCTCGCGCTCGCCCCCGACGAGCGCCCCGAGCCGTTCGACTGGGGCGCGTTCCTGCGCTCGTTCTGGATCTCGCCGCGCCTCCACCCGGACTTCGCGTGGGCCTGGATCACCCGCTTCCTGGTCAACCTCGGCAACGCGCTCGGGCTGCTGTACCTCCTCTACTACCTGCAGGATGCGATCGGCTTCACCTCCGACCAGGCCGCGGACCGGGTGTTCGTGCTGACCGCGACGTACGCCGCGGTGCTGATGGCGACCGCGGTGACCTTCGGCATCTGGAGCGACCGCAGCGGGAAGCGCAAGGTGTTCGTGATCTGGTCCGGGGTCGTCGGTGCGTGCGCGACGCTGATGCTCGCGCTCGTGCAGACCTGGCCGGCCGCCGTCGTCGCCGCCGTCCTCATGGGCATCGGGTACGGCATCTACACGTCGGTCGACTTCGCGCTGATCACCCAGGTGCTGCCGGGCGCGGAGGACCGCGCCAAGGACCTCGGCGTCATCAACGTCGCGAACGCCCTGCCGCAGGTGGTGGCGCCGCCGGTCGCGGCCGTGATCCTGCTGGTGGTCGAGGCGCTGGGCGGGGTGACCGAGACGAACGGCGACCGCTTCTCGGTCGGGTACTGCGCGGTCTACAGCAGCGCGTTCCTCGCGGCGATCCTCGGGTCGGTGTTCGTCACGCGGATCCGCTCGGTGCCGTAGCCCGCCGCGAGATCGACATCGCCAGGCCCGCGAGGTGGCCTAGCCGGGCGATCTCGGACTCGAGGAACTCCGGCCCGCCGCGGCGCCCGATCACCACGATCTCGGTCTTGTTGAGCTTCGCGCCGCACATGATCGTGTTCTCGTCGGTGGGCTCGAGCATCGCCGCGCGCTCGATCGAGACCCAGGACAGCTCGGACGGCGCGGCCTCCGTCGCCTGGACGACGCCGTCGGTCTTCGAGACCCGCACGGCCCAGTCGGCGCGGAACGTGACCGGCAGCAGGTCGACCAGCCGCCCGAGAGCGTCCTCGGGGTCGACGGTCAGCTCCTCGACGGCCTCGAGGTCGAGGACGAGGTTGCCGCCCGCGGCGTACCGGCTGATCCAGACGACGCGGACGCCGTCCAGGAGGTTGCACGCCGAGACGATCGAGTCGGGCATCGTGCCCGGAGCGATCTCCAGCAGCACGTCGTCGACGGCGGTGCCGTCGTGGCGCTTCTCGACGATCTCGATGGCCTCGATGTCGCCGCCCGCCATACCGATCGCCGTCGCGACGCGACCCAGCGAGCCGGGGACGTCGGGCAGCTCCACGCGCAGGAGGAAGGGCATGCCTCGACCCTAGCCAAGTCTCGTTGCGGGGAGATTTCCGCTTCTCACTCCCCGGCCGGCTTCCCCGCCAGCCGCAGCCGCAGCCCCGTGGCGCGCTGCGCGCGGGTCTCGACGGCGGCGCGCACGGCGGCCTCGGTGCCGACCACGCGGACGTGGTGCCGAGCGCGGGTGACGGCGGTGTAGAACAGCTCGCGGGTGAGCAGGCGGGAGCCCTCGTCGGGCAGCAGCACGGTCACCCGGTCGGCCTGGCTGCCCTGGCTCTTGTGGATCGTCATCGCGTGCATGGTCTCGACGGCGTCGAGCCGTCCGGGCGCGAACTCCTTGAGCCGCTCCGATCCGGCGACGAACGCCCGCGGGCGGCCGCCCTGGCGGACGACGACGCCGGTCTCCCCGTTGTAGACGTCGAGCGCGTAGTCGTTGCTGGTGACCAGCAGCGGGCGGCCGACGTACCACTGCCCGCCCCAGGGGCCGTGGAGGTCGATGTCGGGGTCCTCGGCGAGCCAGCGCTCGACGAGGTGGTTCCAGCGGCGTACGCCGTAGGGGCCCTCGCGGTGCGCGCACAGCAGCCGGTAGCGGTCGAGCTCGGCGAGGGCCCGGGCCGGGTCCTCGTCGACAGCCGCCTGCCGGACCGCGAGCGCCGCGGCGAGCGAATCGGGCCGCAGCGCCTGCTCGATCGCCTCCTCGTCGTCGATCTCGACGAAGGCGACCTGGTCGGACGGCGTGCGCAGCACCGTGAGCACCTCATCCGCGTCGCCGTCGCGCAGCGCGGCGGCCAGCGCCTTGATGTCCTCCTCGGAGCGGAAGTTCTCGGTCAGCGCGGCGACCGGCGAGTCCGGCCGACCGTCGTACCCGGCGACCAGGTCGCTGAGCACCGCACCGGCCCCCACCGAGGTGAGCTGCCGGGGGTCGCCGACCAGGACCAGGCGGCTCTCGGGTCGCAGCGCCTCGAGCAGCCGGCCCATCATCGTGAGCTCGACCATCGAGGACTCGTCGACCACGACGACGTCGTACTTGAGCCGGTTCGCGCGGTCGTGGCGGAACCGGGTCGCGTTGTCCGGGCGCCAGCCGAGCAGCCGGTGCAGGGTGAGGCCGGCCGGCCGCCCCACGAGCGACGCCACCTCGGGCCAGGTCCGGGCGACCGCGTCGAGCTCGCTGGTCACCGCCTCCTGCAACCGGGTCGCGGCCTTGCCGGTGGGCGCGGCCAGCGCGATCGACAGGTGACCACCCGCCTGGTCGGCCAGCAGCGCGAGCAACCGGGCGACGGTGGTCGTCTTCCCGGTGCCCGGGCCGCCGGTGAGGATCGTGGTGCGCCGGTGGACGGCGGCCACGACCGCCGCCTCCTGCTCGGCGCTGAAGTGCCCGGCCCGGACGTGCGCGAGCGACGCCGCGAGCCGGTCCTCGTCGACCGGAGGCGGCGCGAGGGCGAGGCGGGCGGCGAGGTCGTCGTGCACCTGGGCCTCGAGCCGGTGGTAGCGGTCGAGGTAGAGCAGCCCGAGCTCCCACCGCAGCACGCCGGCAGCCACCAGCGGGGACTGCTCGAGCGGCCACCGCTCGGGCCACGGGAGGTCGGGCGCCGTGTCGCGCACGCTGGCGAGGTCGAGGCACACCGAGCCGCGACGCACGGCCCGCACCGCCAGCGCCACCGCCAGCAGCACCCGCTCGTCGTCCTCGCCGCCGAGCGCGCCGACGCGGGTGGCGACGTGGATGTCGGCGGAGGTGAGGAGGCCGGCCGCGTTGAAGTCGGCGAGCAGCCCGGTGGCCGTCGTGGCGATCCGCCAGTCGTGCTCGCCGACCGGCTCGAACAATTCGGTCATCGCCCACCGTCCAGGAGGTCGGAGAGGTCCTCGACCAGCGCCACCGGCGGCCGCCAGGCGAACACGCCGCAGGGGTGGCCGTCGACCAGCGGGGTGTCGGGTCCGCACATGCCGCGCAGGTAGAGGTAGAGCACGCCGCCGAGGTGCTGCTCGGGGTCGTAGCCGGGCTGCCGCCACCGCAGGAACCGGTGCAGCACCGCGGCGTACAGCAGTGCCTGGAGCGGGTAGTCGGAGTGGCCCATGGCCGCGGCCAGCGCCTCGGGGCGGTAGCTGTGCGCCGTGAGCGGCTCGTCGGTGGGGCCGAGCCAGTTGGTCTTGTAGTCGACGACGAGGTAACGGGGCCCCTGCTCCGACCGGAGCCGGAGCACCACGTCGACCGAGCCGGTGAGGTAGCCCCGGAGGGTCTGCTCGCCGAGCGGGCCGGCGAGCTGGGCGGCGTACTCGCGGACCGGGTCGCCGGGCGGCAGGTGCCGCTCGAGCAGCGGGGCGAGGTCGCCGAGGGTGCGACCGCCCAGCGGGAGCTCGAAGTCCATCTCGCGCAACCGGTCGGCCAGCGGCAGCTGCCGCAGGGTCGTGCCGGCGAGCGGTCCGAGCGGCGAGTCGCACACCGCGACCAGCGCGTCGGCGAGCACCTCGCGGTCGAGGTCGACCGGCCACCAGCCGAGCTGGTCGTCGATGTGCGCGAGCAGCTCCTCGCGCAGGTCGGGCGCGTCGGGATCGGTGTGCTCCAGGACGGCGTGGACGAGCGAGCCGAACGTTGCGCCGACCGGCAGCCCGGCCATCGGCGACGGCAGGTCGCCGGCGATCGGGGCCGCCGCGATCTCCTCGAAGGGTGGTTCGTGAGGAGGTTGCGCAGCAACCGTCTCGAAGGGCTCGACCGGCTCGTCGTCCTTGCCGCTGACCTCGGGCTCGCTGACGACCGTGCCCGTCGGTCCCGTGGCGACCTCGAGCTTGCTCAGCGAGGAGTACGACGCTCGCCGCCACTCGGTGTCCACCCCGCGGGTGAACGCCCGGGCGGCGAGGGCGGGTGGGGCCGGCCGCGGCGGGTCGGCCCCGGGGTCGGCGTGGACCGCCGGCTCCGGCGCCGGGCCGCCCCGGTCGCGCCAGCGGGCGAACAGCGCGACCACGTCGTCGTCGTTCGGGACCGGCGGGCTGTCCGGCACCTCGACGGACCCGGGACCGTCCGCCTCGCGCATCAGCATCCGGTGCAGCGGTGAGGCGACGGCGTTCTTGGTGGGCGCCCACCAGGCGACGACCTGCGACTTCGCGCGGGTGATCGCGACGTACAGCAGTCGCAGCCACTCGCCGGCCTCCTCGTCGGCCCAGCGGCGGCAGTGGTCGGCCCAGTCGGCGCCACCACCCCCGACGTTCAGGCAGCGCGTGCCCGCGTCGTCGTGGAAGAGCGGCCGCGTCGGCTTCGGGACGAAGCGGTCGGCGAGCGCGGGCAGGTAGACGACGGGATACTCCAGGCCCTTGCTCGCGTGGATCGTCACCAGCTGCACGGCGGCGGCGTCGGAGTCGAGCCGGCGGGTGCGCTCGACCCCGCGCCCGGCGCGCCCCTCGGCCACCTGGTCGCGCAGCCAGGTCAGCAGCGACACCAGGCCGTGGCGCTCGGTGAGCGTGACCTCGTGCAGCGCCTCCCCGATGTGCCGCAGGTCGGTGAGCCGGCGATCGCCGCCGACCTCGGCGAGCACCCGCTCCGGCAGGCCGGCGACGTTCGCGGCCTCCAGCACGGCCGCGATGCCGCGGTGCGTGAACAGCTCGACCCAGCCGCGCAGGGTGTCCGCGACCTCGTCGGTCAGGTCGTCACCGCGCGCGTCGAGCTCGGCGGCGGTGTGACCGAGGAAGCAGGTCAGCGCGGCGGAGCGCACCCGGGCGCTGCGGTGCGGCTGCTCGAGCGCCTCCAACAGCGTCAGCCACTCGACCGCGGCCGGCGTGGCGAAGACGCTGCCGCCGCCGGCGATCACCGCCGGGACGCCCTCGGCGCGCAGCGCCTCGCGCACGTCCGCGAGGTCGGCGTGCCGGTAGCTGATCACCGCGATGTCGCGGGGCCGGACCGGCTCGCCGCAGTAGGTCGCGCCCGACGCGAGCAGGCGGCGCACGTCGAGTGCCAGGTCGCGCGCGACGTGCGGCCGCACCTGGCCGACGGTCAGCATCGCGTTGCCGCTGCGGCGGAACGCGTCGCGCCGCACGACGCGCACGCGGAACGGGCTCGCCGCCGGCGCGCCGGTCAGCCGGCTCTCGCCGTGGTGGGCCTCGACGTCGCGGACCACGATCCGCTCGTCCCCGAGCGCCGCGCCGGCGAGCAGCCGCTGGAACGAGTCGAGCAGCGGCGCATCGCTGCGCCAGTTGACCGAGAGCGTCTGCTTCGTCGTCGCGGTCTCGGCGGCCTGGAGGTAGGTCGTGACGTCGCCGCCACGGAACGCGTAGATCGCCTGCTTCGGGTCGCCGATCAGCACCATCGTCGCGTGCCCGGAGAACGCCCGGTCGAGCACCTGCCACTGCACCGGGTCGGTGTCCTGGAACTCGTCGACCAGCACGATGCTCCACCGCGCCCGCATCCGCTGGGCGGCGGCGCCGTCCTCGTCGCGGAGCGCGTCGGCGAGCTGGTGCAGCAGGTCGTCGTACGACAGGATCCCGAGCCGGCGCTTGCGCCGGTCGAGCTCGGTGCGCACCGCGTCCGCGAAGCTCACCCGGCGGCCCGCCGGCGTCGTGCGGTCCTCGCCGGCCGGCTCGAGACGCGCCTGCGGGTCGCCCACCGCGGCCCGGGCGATCGCGAGCGCCTCGGTGTGGGTGAACGCCGGGCCGTCCTCGTCGAACGCGAACGCGCGGAGGTAGAGGTCGTCGACGGTCTCCTTGACCAGGTCGTCGAGGTCCTCGACCAGCCGGGCCCGCGAGTCGGTGTCGCCCGCGACGCCCAGGGAGTCGAGCACCATCGAGCAGAACTGGTGGGTGGTCGCGATGGTCGCGCCGTCGAAGCCGGCCAGCGCCTCGGTCACCCGGCGGTGGCCGAGCCGGCGCTGGTCAGGGTCCCAGCCGCGCAACAGGTCGACCAGCGCGGACTCCTCGACGGCGACCGCGGCCGGGTCGTCGGAGAGCACCCGCTCGGCCTCGACCAGCTGCGCCCGCACCCGCTCGCGGAGCTCCTGGCTCGCCGCGCGGCCGAACGTCACGACCAGCATCTGCTCGAGGCGGGCGTGGCCCTCGGCGACGTATCGGGTCACCAGCGCGCCGATGGTCCACGTCTTGCCGGTGCCGGCGCTGGCCTCGAGCAGGACCGTACCGGTGGGCAGCGGGTCGCGGATGTCGAACGGGGTCATGGCGCTCACAGCGGCCCCACCCGCTCGCCGCCGGTCAGCAGCGGCTCCCAGATCCGCCACGCGTGCGTGGCGAGCCCGGCGTCGACGAGCACGTCGAGCGGCGCACGGACGCCGTACACCCGCTGGTGGTGGGCGTCGGCGTCCTCGCCCTCGATGCCGAACTGGTTGAACGGGTCGGTCTCCCACTCGCGCAGCGCCGCGGCGTACGGCGGCGTGTCCTGCCCCATCAGCCCGCGCGCGTGCGCCTCCGCCCACGCGGCACCGGTCTTCGCCGGCACCGGCAGCGGCTCGCAGAGCCCGCGGTCGCGGAGGTCGACGAGGTCGCGCAGCCAGTCGACGGCGCGGTGGTCGAGAGGTCCGCAGAGCGCGCGCTTCGGCCCGGCGCGCTCGCGGCCGACGGCGTGGGCGGTCCAGTGCTGGTCGGGGTACGACGCGCTCAGCGCGAGCAGGTCGACCCAGGCCCGGAGCCGCTGGCGGGCGTTGAGGCGCGAGTACCCCAGGGACACGACGCGGGTGCCGTACACGCCCGGCACGGTGCCGGTCAGCCGGCGGCCGTCGCCGAGGTCGACCTCGACGTCGACCGAGCGGGGCTCGCCCTCGCGGAGGTCGGCGGTGCGGACCCAGAGCCGCTGGCACTCCTGGACCACCTCGTCGAGGGCGGCGGTGCCGAGCCCGCCGGGCGGGAGGGTGCCGCTGAGCTGCTCCGCGGTCATCACCGCGACCGGGTCGTGGCCGGCGAGCAGCTCGCGCAGCAACCGGTCGCCGATCTGCCACTTCCCGAGGTTGTCCAGCGTCACCGGGATCGCGTCGGCGAGGTCGTCGGGCTCGAACGGCGTCGCCACGTCGAGGCGCTCGCGCAGGAAGGAGCGCACCGGATGGACAAGGAACGCCTTGAGGTCGGCGAGCGACACGTCCTCGCGGGCGCGCGTCGGCAGCGGACCGGTCAGCAACGGCCGCGGATCCCGGCGCACGCCCCAGGCGGAGCGGGCGCCGGCGAGCGCGGCGGCGTCGAAGCTGAACGGCCGCCCGGGCTCGAAGTTGCGCGCGTCGTACGGCTGGAGCGGGTGGTGGGTGCGGATCCGGTCGCGGACCGGCTCGGCGGTCGTGCGATCCGCGGCGTCCAGGATCTCGCCGAGGGGTACGGCGGGCGGCCGTCTCGCGCCCGACTGCTCGTCCGCGCCGGTGTAGGTGATGACGAGGTGCTCGGTCGCGGCCATCACCGCGTCGAGGAGCAGCTGCCGGTCCTCGCTGCGGTGGTCCCGCTCGCCGGTGAGGGGGCGGCGGCCGAGCACGTCGTCTCCGTCGACCGCCCCGGCGCGCGGGAACACCCCGTCGTCGAGGCCGACCAGGCAGACCACCCGGTGGGGCACCGACCGCATCGGCACCATCGTGCAGACGGTCAGCGTGCCGGTGCGGAAGTTCGCCCGCGTCGGCCGGCCCGCCAGCCGGGACTGGAGCATCGCCCGCACGTCGGAGAGCCGCAGCTCGATCTCGCCCTCGTGGGACGACGCGGCGGCCCGGGCCAGCTCACGCTCGAACTGCGGCAGCTGCCAGGCGTCGTCGTCGGCCACGTCGGTGAGCCCGCGGACACCGGCCCGCAGCCGCTCGGTCCACTCGGCGACGGTGCGCGCCGCGGCCAGGCCGGTGAGGCAGGTGTCGAGGCGCTCGACCAGCTCGGCGAGCCGGCCGGCGAGGTCGATCTCGTTGCTGCCGACGTCGTCGAGCGGCAGTCCGCGGCCGAGGTGGCGGTGGTCGTCGCCGCTCATCGCGACGCCGAGCAGGATCCGGTCGAGGCCGGTCCGCCAGGTGTTGTGCGGGAACCGCTCCATCCGGAAGGCCGCGCGCGACTCCTCGTCCAGTCCCCACCGCACGCCTGCACGCGCGACCCACCGGCTGACCCGGTCAAGGTCGTCGTCGGTGAAGCCGAAGCGGCGCCGGCACGGCTCGGTCGCCGCCAGGTCGAGCACGTCGGCCGCGGTCACGCGGCCGCCGGACAGCTCGAGCAGGTCACCGGCGACGGCGAGCAGCGGGTTGGTGCTGGTGAGGGCCCGGTCGGCGAGCTTGACCCGGAGCAGGTGCGCGGGGTGCCCGGCCGCCGGTGACTGTGGCTGGGCGAGCCCGAAGCCGGCCGAGATCAGCGGCGCGTAGGTCTCGATGTCCGGGCACATCACGAGGATGTCGCGCGGTTCGAGGGTCGGGTCGTCCTGGAGCATCCCGACCAGGACCTCCCGGAGCACGTCGACCTGCCGCGCCGGACCGTGGCACGCGTGCACCTGGAGCGAGCGGTCGCCGTCGGCGAGGTGGCGGCCGGCGCGCTCGTCGTACGTCGGGGCGTGGTTGGCGCGCAGGTCGTGCTGGAGCCAGCCGAGCATGGTCCCGGGCGCCGGCTCCGCGCACGGCACGAGCTCCACCCCGGTGGTCGAGCGGGTCGAGATCCCGTCGAGGGTGCGGCGCAGCTCGCGCGCGTCGCGGCCGAGCGAGGCCAGGAGCGGGTGGCCGACCCGGTCGGCGGAGGTGTCCTCGTCACGCGGCACCACGCCACCGAGACCATCGAGCGCGTCCCAGAGCTCCGGCGACGGCTGCGGGAGGTAGAGGTGGACGTCGCGGTGCTCGCCGAGCGCGACCAGCAGCTCGACCTCGGTGACCGGGATGCGGGTGTGGCCGAACAGCGACAGCCGCCCCGGGAGCGGGAGCCCGTCGCCGCCGGCGCGCAGCGTCTCGAGCGTGCGGGCGTGCCGGACGTCGGGCGGCGGGGCATCGACCCGCGGCAGGACGCGCCGCCACAGCTCGGGCTGCCACCGCAGGTCCTCGGCCAGCTCGCCGATCCCGTCGCCGTCGTCGCCCTCGCGCCAGCCCGCGACCAGGGACGGGCGCTGCCGGGCGTACGACGCGAACAGGCCGGCCAGCCGGATCGCGACGGAGTACCGCCGGTTGCGGCGCAGCTCCCCGTCCGGCCCGTCGAGGCCGTGCCCGAGGTGCCGCGCGAGGGTCTCGAAGCCGGGGTCGTCGAGGCAGTCGTCGATCGTCGCGAGCACCGGCCAGACCAGCCGCTCGGGGTCCCACGGGTCGTCGCGCTCGCGGCCGAGCAGCAGCGAGATCAGGCTGGCCGGGTTGAGGAACCGCACCCCGGCGCACACGCCGTCGCCACCGCGCGGGCCGGTGCCGAGCCGGTGGCTCAGGCGCTGCGTCAACCACCGCTCCACGCCCCGCGCCGGCACCACCACGACCTCCTCGGCGAACGGGTCGTCGAGCGGCGTGGCCAGCAGCTCCCCCAGCCGGTCCGCGAGCACGTCGGTGCGCGCGGCGCGGTGGAGCTGAAGGGTCACGCCGCGCACCTTACGGCGAAGCGGGGACAGGGGATCACGCGATCCCTAGGCTCCGGAGGCATGAAGCGTCTCCTCGTCCCGGCCGCCGGGCTGTCGCTGGTCGCCGCGGGCTTCGGCGCCGGCGTCGCCGTCTCGGCGACCGCCGCCGACGACCCCGCCCCGATCACCGTGACCCGGCAGCCCCTGGCCGAGGTGCCCTCCCCATCGGGCGCGGCCCACCGCACCCTCGGGCTCAGCAAGGTCGTGGTGATGCCCGGCGCCCGGCTGGCCTCGCACCACCACCCGGGATCGCAGCTCGGGTACGTCGCGGAGGGGGTGCTCACCTACACGGTCGAGACCCGGCGGGCGAGGCTGATGACGGGGCCCGGCGACGATCCGACGCTGGTCCGGGTGGTCGAGCCCGGCCAGACCGTGAAGGTGCGGCCCGGTCACTGGCTGGTCGAGGAGCAGGGCGAGGTCCACCACGCCCGCAACGCCGGCGACGTCCCGGTCGTCCTCTACATCTCCACGCTCTTCAGGACCGGGGAGCCCGCCGCGATCCCGGACTGAGCCCGGTCCGAGCACGGACTGGACCGCCACCCTGCGGGGTACCGTGGAGGCATGACCGAGCCCGCGCCCGAGCCCGCCGCCGAGCCCCGGAGGGACGCGAAGGACCCGCTGCGCCGGTCCCGCACCAGCGGCGCCTGGGTCGGTGTGGTCGGCGCAGCCGTGCTGCTGGTCCTGCTGGTGGTGTTCATCGCCCAGAACACCCAGGACGTGCACCTGTCGTTCCTGACGTGGGACGGGACGGCGCCGCTCTCGGTCGCCCTCCTCGTCGCCGCCGTGATCGGGATCGCCCTGACGGCCGTGGTCGGATCCCTGCGGATCCTCCAGCTGCGCCGCCGGGTCCGCCGCGACCGGCACTGAGCCGGAATCCCCGCCGACCCGCGGCCCTTGTGCCCTGCCCGGGCAGGCCGACGAGGGACACGATGTGCCCATGAGGTCCCGGAGCGCGACGCTCGCCGCCGCCCTGCTCGCCGTGGTGCTGACGGCCTGCGGCACCGGCACCGGTCCGGCGTCGTCACCGACCTCGTCGGCGCCGGCCACGCCGGCCACGCCGGCAGCACCCACGGCACGGCAACCCGCGCCCCCGCTGCGGGACGGGCACCTCGCCTGGGTAGCGGTGTCGGTGGCCACGCTCTGGCGGTCGCCGTCCTCGCCCCGGGCCGTCGACGCGCCCGCCCTCACCCGCCCCGTCCAGCTCGGGAAGTGGCTGTCCGCGATGACGCTCGCCGAGCGCCGTGGGCTCAACGGCCGGGCGGACACCCAGGCGCTGCTCGGCGACCGGGTCCGGGTGCTGCACCTCCAGCAGGGATGGGCGCAGGTCGTCGTCCCCGGTCAGCCCACGCCGCTCGACCGCCGCGGCTACCCGGGCTGGGTCCCCCGGCGCCAGCTCACCGCCGTCCGTCCGGTGTCCACCCCGCGCGTCGCGACCGTGACGGCACGGACCGCCTGGCTGCGCACCGACACCACCGCGGCCCGGCCGCTCCTCCGCATCAGCTTCGGCACCGACCTCCCCATCGTGGGCGTCACGCCGAAGTCCGTCCGCGTCCACCTCCCGACCGGGGCGGTACGGCGGATCGCCCGCAGCGCGGTCGTACGCCACGACCGCGGGACCCCCGCGCTCACGCCGACCCGGGCGAGCCTGGTCGAGCAGGCCGAGTCGTTCACGGGACTGGACTACCTGTGGGCCGGGGCGTCCGGGTTCGGCGTCGACTGCTCCGGGCTGACCTCGCTCGCCTACCGGGTCCACGGCATCCGCATCCCGCGCGACGCGTCGGCGCAGTGGGCCGCGGGGCAGCCGGTCGCGCATCCGCGACGCGGCGACCTGCTGTTCTACGGCGACCCCGTGCACCACGTGGCCATGTACGCCGGCCACGGGACGATGGTCCACGCGCCCGGCACCGGCGAGTCCGTCCAGGTCGTCCCGACGTCGACGCAGCCCTACAGCGACGAGTACGTCGGCCCGCGCCGGCTGCTGCCCTGAGGATCGGGGTCCCCCAGCACCACGTCGAGGCAGTGCTGGCAGCGCCGGAGGTCGCGGACGGCGAGGAACGGGACGTCCCAGAACCGGTGCCAGGTCGCGGTCCACTGCCCGCAGACGGTGAGGACGGTGCCGATCTCCTTGGCGTGCACGACGTTCCCGGGGTCGGGGGCGAACCGGCCGTCAGGCATCCGCACGGCGTACGGCCCGGTGACGAACCACCTCATCGCAGCCCCCGCACCAGCGCGTGGCCGGCCTCCAGCAGCGGTCCGACCGCGTCGCCGGCGGTGTCGAAGCCCGACCCGTGGGTGGCGCCCGCGCGGTAGCGGTGGTCGATGCCGGCGGCGATCACCGCGAGCTTGAAGTAGCCCAGCGCGAGGTGGAAGTCCCAGTCGGCCAGCGGGACGCCGCCCGCCTTCTCGTACACCGCCGCCAGCCCGGCCGCGTCCGGGAGCCGGTCGCTCGTCCAGGCCGACGGCGAGCCGAGCACGAGGTCGAGCGCCGGGTGCCGGTAGACGCACATCAGCGCGACGTCGGCGACCGGGTCGCCCAGGGTGGAGAGCTCCCAGTCGACGACGGCGGCGACCTCCACGTGGTCCTCTCGGTCGTCGTCGAGCCGCAGGATGGTGTTGTCGATGCGGTAGTCGCCGTGCACGATCCCGCTGGACCGCTGGGCGGGGACGGCGGCCGCGAGCAGCCGGCCGGTCTCGGTGGCCAGCCCGTCCAGGGGCGCCAACGGTCCGGTGCCGACGATCTCCCACTGCCCGGACCAGCGGCGCACCTGGCGCTCGGCGTACCCGTCGGGTCGGCCGTGGCCCTCGAGCCCGATCGCGACCGGGTCGACGGCGTGCAGCGCGGCCAGCGTGCCGACCAGCTGGTCCACGCACGCCGCGACCGTCGTGTCGGAGAGCGCGTCGAGGTCGGCGCGGCTCTGCACGCATGCGCCGTCGACGAACTCCGCGACCGCGAACGGTGCGCCCAGCACGTCCTCGTCCTCGTGCAGCACCACCGCCGGCGGCACCGGTACGCCGGTGTCGCGCAGCGCACTGGTCACGCGGTACTCGCGAGCCACGTCGTGTGCGGACGGCGTCCGGCCCGCGCGCGGCGCGGTGCGCAGCACCCACCGGCCGGCCCCGTCGGTGATCTTGAACGTCAGGTTGGAGCGGCCACCGGCGATCAGCCGCGACTCCAGCGGTCCGGCCAGGTCGACGCCGGCGCCGGCCAGCACTCCGGCGACGGCGTCGAGCTCCGTGGCGGTCAGCTCAGCCACCGCACACCTCATCCAGGTCGGGGTCGGACACCACGGGGCTCCTTTCGAGCAGGGGACGGAGGACGAGCAGCCCGAGGACGGGCAGGACGGCGACGGCGCCGAGCGCGGCGGGGATGCCGATCGCGTCGCCGATGCCGCCGAGCGCGGCGGAGCCGACGGAGGCGCCGATCATGAAGACGAGCGTTGCCACGCCGAGCGCGGCGCCCCGCAGGTCGATCACGACCGCGGCGGTGACCGCGGCGGTCATCGCCGGCTGGCCGATGCCGTAGGCCACGACCACCAGCCCGACCGCGGCGGCCAGCAGTGCCGGGGAGACGAGGGACGCGCCCGCGGCGGCGACGCCGAGCGCGACGAGCGCCAGGGCCGCGGCGACCGCCTGGGTGCGGGCGGCGCCGACCCGGGCGAGCAGCCGGCCGGCGTACCGCGGGACGAGGAGCGAGAGGACCGCCGGCGGGACCAGCAGGACGCCGACCTGCCAGGCCTCCCACCCGTGACCGACCAGCACGGCCGGTACGGCGATGAGCAGGCTGAACCACGCCGCCGGCACGGTGGCGGCGGCGACCGCGCTGCGCACGACGGCCGGGTTGGTGACCACCGCCCGGGGCAGGAAGCCGCCGGGCCGGCGGCGCACGTGCCGGGTCACGAGCGGTGTGCCGAGCAGGAGGAGCAGCGCGCCCGCGGCCGCGACGAGGAGGCCGGTCGCCGGCGACTGGACCAGCAGCACCAGCCCGGCGGCGGTCAGGCCGACGAGCACCGCGCCGAGCACGTCGAGCGTCGCGCCGGTGCCCTCCCCGGTCAGCGCACCCCACACGAGCGGCACCACGAGCAGGCCCAGGACCGGCAGCGCGAGGACCGTGCGCCACCCGGCGACGTCCTCGACCACGCCGCCCGCCAGCGGCCCGATGCTGCTCAGCGCCGCGGTGACACCGGCGAGCCGGCCGAGGGCGAGGCCGCGGACCGCCCCGTCGTACCGGTGGCTCACCGCGGTGACCCCGAGCGTCGGGATCGCCGCGGCCCCGGCGCCCTGGAGGATCCGCGCGCCGAGCAGCACGCCGAACGAGGGGGCCGTCGCGGCGACGACCGCGCCGACCGACATCAGCACGACGCCCACCAGCAACGGGATCCGGACACCCACGAGGTCGGACACCCGGCCGTAGACGGGGGTCGCGACCGCGAGCATCAGCGCGTACAGGCTGATCGTCCAGGCTGCGTCGCCCGCGCCGACGCCGAGGTCCTCGGCGAGCAGCGGGAGGGTGACGGCGACCGCCGCCGAGCCCAGTCCCGTGAGGCCGAACAGCAGCCCCAGCAGGACCGGCACCCGACGCGCGTCGTCCACCGCTCCGCCCACCACGAGGACCGCCGGCTCAGCCGACGTACGGCGGGGTGCGCCGCAGCTCGTCGCGGGCGATCGACCGCCGGTGCACGGCGTCGGGACCGTCGACGATGCGCAGCACCCGTGCCCACGCGTAGAAGTACGCCAGCGGGACGTCGTCGCTGACACCCATGCCGCCGAACACCTCGATGGCGCGGTCGATGACCTTGGTCGCCATCGCCGGGGCGGCGACCTTGATGCCGGCGATCTCGGTGCGTGCGCCCTTGGCGCCGTACTGGTCGATCAGCCACGCGGTCTTGTAGACGTAGAGCCGGGCCTGGTCGATCTCCATGCGGGACTGCGCGATCAGGTCACGCACCACGCCCTGGTCGGACAGGTGCTGACCGAACGCCACCCGCGACTTGGCCCGGTCGACCATCAGCGCCAGCGCCCGCTCGGCCATGCCGATCGCCCGCATCGCGTGGTGGATGCGGCCCGGGCCCAGCCGGGCCTGGGCGATCATGAACCCGTCGCCCTCACCGGCCAGCAGGTTCGCCACCGGCACCCGCACGTCGCGGAACACCAGCTCGGAGTGCCCGTGCTGGTCCTGGTACCCGAAGATCGGCAGGTGCCGCACCACCTCCACACCCGGGGTGTCGATCGGCACCAGCACCATCGACTGCTGCCGGTGCGGCTCGGCGTCCGGGTCGGTCTTGCCCATCACGATCAGGACCCGGCAGCGCTCGTCGGCGACGCCGGTGATCCACCACTTGCGGCCGTTGATCACGTACTCGTCGCCGTCGCGCACGATCCGGGTCTCGATGTTCGTCGCGTCCGAGGACGCCACGTCCGGCTCGGTCATCGCGAACGCCGACCGGATCTCCCCCGCGAGCAACGGCTCCAGCCACTGCTCGCGCTGCTCGGGGGTCGCGAACAGCTCGAGCGTCTCCATGTTCCCGGTGTCCGGGGCCTGGCAGTTGATCGCCTCGGGGGCGATCACCGGCGACCAGCCCGAGATCTCCGCGATCGCGGCGTACTCCACGTTGGTCAGCCCGGACAGCTTCGGCAGGAAGAGGTTCCACAGCCCGCGCTCACGCGCCGACGCCTTCAACCGCTCCATCACCGGCGGGTGCGTGTGCTCGCCGTGCTCGGCGAGGTACGCCGCCCACTCCGGCTCGGCCGGGAGGACCTCCTCCCGCATGAAGTCCCACATGCGCTCGCAGTACTCGTCCGCCTGCGCCGACAGCGCGAAGTCCATGTCCGTCTCTCTCCTTCTCGGGTACGCCGGGTCCGTCGGGGGTCAGGCCGGCTGGGGCAGCCGCGCGGTCACGAGCGCGGGCCAGTAGTCGGCTCGGCCGAGGGCCAACGGCAGGAACGCGTCGGCGTCGAGCGTGCCGACCGGCACGCAGCTGGCCTTCATGCCGGTCTCGACGTAGACGCCGCCGAGCACCTCGACGATCTCGAGGTCGCCGAGCGGGTCGTGCACGGTGCTGCCCAGCCGGAGCGTGGCGCTCGCCTTGCGGCGCACGGTGATCTGCTGGTCGAACTCCGCCATCGTCAGCGTCGGCGCGCCGACCAGCGCGCTGCCGTCGGGGGCGAGCTCGTACTTCACGTTGAAGTTGCGGCCGAGCAGGGTCGTCGGTCCGCTGTCCTCGGCGAGGTCGGCCTCGATCTCGATCAGGCGGGCGCCGCCGCGCTCCAGCACCCCGGTCATGTGGCCGTCGTTGCGGTAGATCGTCGAGCGGCCGATCTTCTTGGGCTCGCCGAACAGGTCCCGCCCGAAGAGCATCGGCACGTCGCTGTCCATGAACATCGTCAGCACGTAGTCGCCGGCGACGTCGCCGTGCCGCGCGCTGACGTAGATCGCCGAGGCGTCGAAGTCGCCGACGCAGTTGCTCCGCCAGCGGCTCACCTGCGCCGTGATCCGCGGCTGGTCCCCGGGCTCGAGCTCGGCCGGCAGCACCGCACGGACGATCTCGGGGTGGGTCAGGAAGTCGACGCTGAGCGACTCCCCGCCCACGAACTCGACGTCGGACAGGGTCTGCTGGATCTCGGCGATCTCGGCCGGGGTACGGCGGAAGCCCATGCTCACTCCTCGGTGCTCAGGGGGGTTGGATCCCGCGGGACCACGCGGCCCTCGGGCAGGACGAAGTCGGTGCAGGCGCTGAACGCGTCCAGCACCCGGGTCGGGCGGAGCGCGTGCCACGGGTCGGCCGCGGTGCCGTGCAGCTCGACGTGGCCGCGGCCCCGCCACAGCTCGAGCCGACCGTCGGCGCCGCGGTGGGACCGCGGCCGCACGTCGACCGCGACCAGCTCGTCGGCCAGGCCGGGCAGCAGCCGATGGCTCAGCGTCGGCAGCATCTCGGCGGTCTCGAGACCGACGAGCTCGGGCCCGTCGATCAGCCGGTCGGGGCACATCGACAGCGTCATCAGGCGTACGCGGGCCGGCCGCTCCACCGTCATCACGAGCTGCTCGGTCCCGGGCCCGCCGGACTCCTGGCCCGACCAGGTCAGGTGCGCCAGCTTCTTGCCGTAGCCCCAGACCTCGCGCCCCGCCGCCATCGGCGCCTCCGCGTCGGTGACGATCACGGGCTGGTACCAGAAGCGCTCCCCGCCGACGAGCACGCGCACCACGACGTACGCCTCGAGGTAGGGCCCGAAGGTCGACACCGGGTAGTGGCACGCCCATGCCGCGCAGACCGCCCGGTCGCCGTCGATCGCGACCCCGGGCGGGAGCAGCGGGGCGATCGGCTCCGGGTCGGCCTCGTAGACGACCCAGGTCTGCCGCGCCCGGCGGAACTCGTACGGCGGAGGCGGGTAGAGCGGGGCGGCGACCGGCATCACGGGGACGGGCTCCACAGCGGCTCGTCGTTCGCGAAGCCCGGCTCCCCACCCCAGGTGTTGCGGTAGGTCACGGTGTGCGCCGGCTGCCGCGGCGCGACGCCCCAGCGTCCCTTCGGGTAGCCCATCGCGACGGTGGCGCTCAGCTTCCACCCGCGGTCGGGCGGGACGCCGAGGATCTCGCGGGTCGTGTCCGGCCGGAAGATGTCGAGCACGTTGGTGAGCGCGCTGCCGACGCCCTGGGCGCGCGCGGCGAGGACCGCGCTCCAGACCGCCGGGAAGATCGAGCCGCCGTCGCGGTCGTTGCGCGAGAAGGCGAACAGCAGCAGCGGCACCTCCTCGAAGTGGTCGGCGAGGTACTGCACGCTCGACCGCAGCTTGAGGAAGCGCTGCGACTCCGGGCTCCCGGGATCGGCCTCGGCGGCGGCCACCTGCGCGGCGTAGTGCCCGCGCCAGAGCAGGGCGACCGCCTCGCGGTACGGCGTCGCCAGCCGTGCCCTGACCTCCGGGTCGTCGACCAGCAGGAAGCGCCAGGGCTGCGCGTCGCCGCCACTGGGCGCGCGGACCGCGGCGTCCATGATCCGCGCCTGCACCTCCAGGGGCACCGGCTCGGGCCGCATCCGCCGCATCGCGCGGCTCGTGTACAGCGCCTCCCAGAGGCCGACCTCGGTCACGCGGCGGTCCAGCCGCCGTCGACCACGACGTTCGAGCCGGTCATGAACCCGGACGCGTCGGAAGCGAGGAAGAGCGCCGCCGAGACCAGCTCCTGCGGGACGCCGAAGCGCCCGAGCGGGATCCGCTGCAGGAGGTGCCCGCGCCACTTCTTGTGGCCGCGCAGTGCCTCGGTCATGTCGGTCTCGAAGTAGCCGGGCGAGATCGTGTTCACGCGGACGCCCCGGGTCGCCCACTCGAGCGCGAGCGTGCGGGTGAGCGCGTCGACGGCGCCCTTGCTGGCGCTGTACGCCGCCATCCGCTCCCCGCCGACCTGGCCGTGGATGCTGGAGACGTTGACGATCGCGCCGTGCTCGTGCTCCAGCATCAGCTTGCCCGCCTCGCGGGCGCAGAGGAACGAGCCGGTGACGTTCACGTCCATCACCAGCCGCCACTCGCCGTCCTCGACGAGCTCGGCCTTCTTGAACGACGGGCTCACGCCGGCGCAGTTGACCAGCACGTCAAGGCCGCCCCAGGAGCGCTCGATCTCCGCGACCGCGCCGGTGACCGCGTCGGCGTCGGAGACCGACGCCGGCAGGACCAGCGTCTTCGCGCCGAGCCCCTCGGCCTCGGCCGACACCTCCGCGAGTGCCTCGGCGCTGCGCGCGGTGAGGGCGACGTCGGCGCCGCTCGCGGCGAACCCGAGGGCGATGGCCCGGCCCAGCCCCCGGCTGGCGCCGGTGACCCAGACCCGGCGGCCGGTGAACTCGAAGCTCACCGGCTCGGATCGTGTGGTTGCGTTCATCTGGTGGTCTCCTCGGGGAGCAGCAGGTGCGTCGGGACGATCGCGGCCTTGACGACGTCGTCCTCGGGCCGCGGTGCTGACAGGGCCCGGTCCGCGTCGCGCAGACCGAACCGGTGGGTGACGAGGTGGGCGAGCGAGACCCGCCCCCCGGCGATGAGCTCGACCGCCCGGGCGAAGTCCCCGTCCCGGTAGCCGAAGGCACCGGTGAGGCGGCGGGCACCCAGCCCGCGCGGCACCGGCGCGTCGTTCAGGCCGACCAGCACCACGGGTGCGGTCGGGTGCAGCAGTGCGACGACGCCCGCGACGGCCGCCGGCACGCCGGACGCGTCGACGAGCGCGTCGTACCCGCCCTCGGTGACGTCGCCGGGCGCGTACGCCGTCGCGCCGAGCGCCGCCGCCGCAGCGCGACGCTCCGTGACCGGCTCGACCACGTCGACGGCGACGCCGTCGGCGAGGGCGGCCGCGGCGACCGAGAGTCCGACCGCGCCCGCGCCGGTGACGAGCAGCCGCCGGACGCCCGGTCCGGCCAGGCCGACCGCGTGCAGCGCGACCGCCAGCGGCTCGGCCCACAGCAGGTCGAACGGGTCGACGGTGTCCGGCACCGGGATCACGTCCCGGCCGACCTCCACCTCGCCCATGTGCAGGCGCTCGGCGAAGCCGCCCGGCGCGCCGTACCCGAGGGACGGGCCGACGGTCGCGCCGCACAGGTGCGTGTCCCCGGCGGTGCAGTAGTCGCACCGGCCGCAGGACCGCATCGGCCGGACGGCGACGCGCTGCCCCGGCTCGAGGGCGAGCCCGGCGCCGGACGACACCACCACCGCGGACATCTCGTGCCCCATCACCTGACCGGGCTGCACGTAGTGCCCGTCGGCGTACGACGCGAGGTCCGAGCCGCACACGCCGCAGGCCTCGACCGCCAGCAGGACGTCGGTGGGACCGACCTCCGGCAGCTCGAGGGCCTCGACGCGCACGTCGCGGGGACCGTGGAAGACGAGACCGTGCACGTCAGTGCATCTCCTGACCACCGGTGACGTTGAGCGCTTCACCGGTGACGAAGGAGGCACCTTCCGACGCGAGGTACACCGCGGCGGCCGCGATGTCCTCGGGCGTGCCGAAGCGGCGCGCCGGGATCTGCCGGGCCAGCCGGGCCCGGTAGTCCTCCTCGGAGCGGCCGGCGGCGTTGGAGAACGTCTGGTAGACGCCGCCCTTGACGGCCAGCAGCGGGGTGTCGATGGTGCCGGGGCAGATCGCGTTCACGGTGATCCCGTGCTCCCCGAGCTCGCCGGCCAGGCTCTGGGTGAGCCCGATGACGGCGAACTTCGCCGCCGAGTACGCCGCCAGCAGCGGCATCCCGGTCTTGCCGGCCTGGGACGCGATCGTGATGATCCGGCCCGAGCCCTGCGGCACCATCCGGCGTGCCGCCTCGCGGGCGACGAGGAACGCACCGGTCGCCATCACGTCGAGGTTGACCTGCCAGTCCCGCAGGGACAGCTCGGTGATCGGCGTCAGGCCGATCGCGAGGCCCGCGCAGTTGACGACGACGTCGACGCGGCCGTGCTCGGCGACCGTGCGGTCGAAGAGAGCGTTGACCTGGTCCTCGTCGGTGACGTCGCACGCGACCGGGAGCACCGGTCCGAGCGCGGCCATCTCGTCGGCGGCCCGCTGGAGGTGGTCCGGCGGCGCGACCTCGTAGTCGGGGTGGCTGGCCAGCGGTGCGCCGACGTCGGACAGCACCACGGCGTCACCGAGTCGCAGGAACGACTCCGCGATCGCCCGGCCCATCCCGCCCGCGCGGGCCCCGCCGGTCAGGACGACGACCCTCATCGGCGCCGCGCCACGAGGAAGCTGGCACCGAAGACCGCGAGCAGCAGGATCACGCCGCGCACGGCGTACTGCCAGAAGGTCTCGACGCCCATGATCGACAGGCCGTTGTTGATGACGCCGATCAGCAGCACGCCGATCACGGTGCCGAGGATGTGGAACCGTCCCGGTCGCAGGGTCGAGGCCCCGATGAAGGCGGCCGCGAACGAGTCGAGCAGGTAGGTGTCACCGACCCCCTGGGGGCGACCGACGCCGAGGTTCGCGGCGACGATCATGCCGCCGAGCGCCGCGCACATCGCCGAGATGCCCAGCGCCAGCAGGGCGTAGCGCTTCACCGCGATGCCGGACAGGCGCGCGGTCTCGGCGTTGCCGCCGATCGCGTACATGTGCCGGCCGGTCTGGGTCTGCTCGAGGAACACGTAGAGGACGATCGCGACGATCGCGAGGAAGACGACCGGCGCCGGGACCGGGCCGACCTTGCCCTGACCGAGGATCAGGAAGCCGTCCGGGATGCCGGACAGGATCGTCGCGGACTTCGAGACGCCGAGCACCAGGCCGGTCAGGATCGAGCCGACGGCCAGGGTGGCGATGAACGCCGACACCCCGCCGTACGCGACGACGATGCCGTTGAAGGCACCGATGGCGAGCGCGATCAGCAACACGACCAGCACAGCCACGACGGGGCTGCCGATGGTGCCCTCCGAGAGCCACTTGGTGGCCAGGAAGCCGCCGAGCGTGGCCATCGAGGCCAGGCTCAGGTCGAAGAGCCCCTGCACCAGCGCGACGGTCAGGCCGAGCGCGATGATGCCCAGGATCGAGACCTGGTTGAGGACGTTGAGGAAGTTCTGGCTGGTCGGGAAGACGTCGGGCTTCAACAGGCTGAAGATGACCACGCACGCCACCAGGCTGGCGATCGTCCCGTACCGGCTCATCAGGTCGATCAGCCGGTCGGCCGTCGACGTACGTCGGCGCGTGGAGGCCGCCTGCTGCGGCTCGGTCGCGGTTGCGGTGCTGCTCACTGGTTCCTCCCGAAGGACAGGCGCATGATCGAGTTGACGGTGTTGTCGTCGCCGGCGAGCTCGCCGACCACGGCCCCGTCGTGCAGCACGAGGACCCGGTCGCAGACGCGGGGGAACTCCTCGAGCTCGGTGGAGGTGAAGACCACGGCCGCGCCGTCGTCGGCGAGCTGCCGGGCGAGCGCGTAGATCTCCGCCTTGGTGTGGACGTCGACCGCCGCGGTGGGCGAGTCGAGCAGGTAGACCCGGGCCTTGCGCAGCAGCCAACGGCCGATGACGACCTTCTGCTGGTTGCCGCCCGAGAGGGTGCGCACCTCGGCCTCGAGGCCGGAGGACTTCAGGTTGAGCCGTTGCATGACGGCGCCGACCTCGGCGCGCTCCCGACCGCGGCGCATCAGCCGCAGCACGGGGTCGGTCGCGAAGGACCGGGTGCTGGCCAGGGTGGCGTTCTCGCGGACCGTCATGTCGGCGACCAGCCCCTGCCGGAGCCGGTCGCGCGGCACCAGGCCGATGCCGGCCGCGACGGCGCCCTCGGGCGAGCGGATCCGCCGGCGCTTGCCGTCGATCACCACCTCGCCCGCGCACTTCGTGAGGCCGTAGAGCGACTCGACGACCTCGCCGGCGCCCTCGCCGGGCAGGCTGGCGATGCCGACGACCTCGCCGGCCCTCGCCTCGAAGCTCAGGCCGCGCAGCACGTCGCCGTGCAGCTCCTTCACCTCGAGGACCACGTCGCCGGGCGGCGAACCGCCGCCGGCGAAGGCGTCCTGGGCGATGGTCTTCTCGGGCCCGACGAGCTGGTTCACGAGCGAGTCGTGGTCCAGCTCGTCGGTGTCCCAGGTCCCGACCAGGCGACCGTCGCGCATGACGGTGATCCGGTCGCAGACCTTGAAGACCTCACCGAGACGGTGCGTGACGAACACGAACCCGATCCCCTCCGCGGCGAGCCGGCGCATCTGCCCGAAGAGGGTGTCCACCTCGGCGGGCAGCAGCGCGGTCGTGGGCTCGTCGAGGATGATCACGCGGGCGTTGCTGGCCAGGGCCTTCGCGACGGCCACCATGGCCGACTCGTGGGCGCCGAGCGTGGAGACCTCGCGTCGCGGGTCCAGCTCGGGCAGCCCGACCCGCTCGAGCAGCTCCCGCGTCCGCCGGTACGCCGCACGCCAGTTCACCAGCACGCCCGCCCGACGGCCGAGGCCCTCGACCATCAGCACGTTCTCGGCGACCGAGAGGTCGGGCACCAGGTTGCCGTGCTGGTGGACGACCGAGACCCCGAGGCCCTGCGCGCGCTGCGGGTTGCGCATGTCGGCCTCGGTCCCGTCGACCACGATCGACCCCGAGGTCAGCGGGATGACCCCGGCGACCGCCTTGATCAGCGTGGACTTGCCGGCGCCGTTCTCGCCGAGGAGCGCGTGCACCTCGCCGGCCCGGAGGGCGAAGTCCATGTGGTCGAGCGCGCGCATGCCGGGGTAGTCCTTGACGGCCTGGCGCACTTCGAGGAGGGGTGCGGTGCCGGGGCGGGAGGCGGACTCCCGCCCCGGCTGAACCGTGTTCGTCACGACACTGTCCTTCGTCGGATCAGATCTCGCCGGGGAAGAACGCGCAGTTCTCCCAGTCGGGCTCGTCGCCCTTGTCCGGCACGGTCTGCGCGTTGATCAGGCAGGGCTTCATGTAGATGACGTGGCTCGGGAGCTCGCCACCGGTCGCCAGCGTCTCGATGGTGCTGACGGCCTTCTCGCCCATCGGCGGGAACGGGTTGGCCGGCTCCATGATGTACGGCGAGCCGTCGCGGATCAGGTCCCAGGCGAACGCGTTGCCGTCGAAGCCCACCACGAAGACCTTGTCACCGAGGCCGGCCTCCTTGACCGCGCGGACCACCGGCGGCGCCAGCTCGTCCCAGCCGATCCAGATCGCGTCGATGTCCTTGTTGGACTGGAGGGCGTTGGTCACCTGGGCGTAGGAGTCCTCCACCTGGCCGGGGACCTTGACCTCGATCTCGCGGACCACGTCGATGCCCGGGTTCTCGCTGATGACGGCGTGGAAGCCGGCGTCGCGGTCGCGGAGGGCCTGCAGCACCGTCCAGTTGAGCTTGAGGACCTTGCCCTTGCCGCCGAGGCGGTTGACCATCTCCTGGGTGATCAGCGACGAGTTCACGAACTCGTTGGTGCCGATCTCGGCGTCGACGCCGTCGACGAAGCCGCCGTAGATGGAGACGAACGGGATGCCCTTGGCGTGCGCCTGCTCGATGACGCCGGTCATCTGCTGGTTGGGCGAGGAGTTGTTGACGATGACGTCGTAGCCGCGCTGGATGTAGTCACTGGCGGCGTTGTTCGTCGCGTTCTGGTCGCCCTGGCCGTCGAAGACGTCCACGGACCAGCCCTTGGCCTCGGCGGCCTTGACGAACGAGTCCTTGATGGCGGCGATGCTCGGCGAGTTGAGGTTGACCGCGACGAGCCCGATCTTGAGGTCCTTGGCGGAACCGCTGCCGGTGCTCGTGCCCTCGCTGGCGCCGCTGGAGCTGCTGCTGCCCGCGTCGCCGTCGGAGTTGCCGCTGTCCATCGAGCAACCGGCCATGGCGAGGACCGCCACGATTCCGGCCGCCATCAAGCGGATGTTGCGCTTCATTCCATGCTCCTTCACAAGCAGGGTGGGTGTGGGGTGAGGAGGTTGGTCAGGCGACGGAGCCGCTGCGGAGCAGGGACTTGATCACCTTGCCGCCGGGATTGCGTGGAAGCTCCTCCCGCACCTCGACCGCACTCGGAACCTTGAAGTGGGCGAGGTGTTCTCGGCAGAAGGCACGGACCTCGTCGGACGTGAGGTCGTGCCCCGGTTTCGCGACCACGTAGGCAACTACGCGCTCGCCGTACTGCTCGTCCGGGACTCCGACGACCGCGGCGTCCAGGACCCCCGAGTGCTGGTGGAGGCAGTTCTCGACCTCAAAGCTGAAGACGGACTCGCCTCCGCGCTTGATGACGTCCTTCAGCCGGTCCCGCAGGACCACGAAGCCGTCCTCCAGCTGGGCCGCATCGCCGGTGGCGATCCAGCCCTGGTCGTCCGTCAGCGGCACCACGCCGGCGGCCGTCCAGTAGCCCACGGCGACCTGGCCGCCGCGCACCACGATCTCCCCGATCTCGTCCGGACCGGCGTCCTCGCCGGTGTCGGGTGAGACGAGCCTGAGCTCGGTCAGCGGGAGCGGGCGGCCGACGGTGTGCGGCTTCGCCACGGCGTCCTCGCCGCCGACGTACATGATCATCGAGCAGGTCTCGGTCATGCCGTAGCCGTTGCCGAACGTCGCGGCCGGCATCGCGGCGCGCATCCGCTCGATCAGGGCCGTCGGCATCGGCGCGCCGCCGAACAGCGCGAGCCGGAGACCGGTCAGCTCGGTGCGGCCGCCTGCGTCGGCGGCCTCCAGGAGGCGCCACCACATGGTCGGTGCCCCGACCGTGGAGGTGGCACCGTGCTCGCCGATCGCGTCCAGCGCCCGGCCCGCGTCGAAGCCGTCGAGGAGGACCGAGGTCATCCCGAGCAGCATCGCGGGCACCGTCTGGGAGCACAGGCCGGTGATGTTGAACTGCGGCACCATGATCAGCTCGACGTCGTCGGGACGTCGCCCGATCACGGTCGTGCACGTGACGCTGTTCTGCAGCGCGTTGCCGTGGCTGATCACCACGCCCTTGGGCCGGCCGGTGGTGCCGGAGGTGTACATGATCGCGGCCGGCGCGTCGTACCCCGGCCCGTCGGCCGGGACCTCGCCGTCCGGCGTGCCCAGCAGGAAGCGGCCGCTCGCCGTCGGCGGGCACCACCAGCGGCGCCGGGTCGAGGCCGGCGACCGCGCTCGTGGCGAGCTCGCTCATGCCCGGGCCCACCAGCAGCATCCCGGAACCGCTGTCGGACAGCAGCACGCCGAGGTCCTGGGCGGTCAGTCGGGAGTTGAGCGGCACGGCGATCGCGCCGACCCTCCAGGCCGCCATCACCGCCGTGGTGAAGGGCAGCCCGTTGCCGGCGAGCACCGCCACCCGGTCACCGGCGGCGACGCCGCTGCCCGCGAGGCGGCGGGCCAGCGCGTCGACCTCGGCCGCGTACTCGGACCAGGTGACCCGGCCGTCGGCCGTGACGTACGCGGTGTCGTCGCCGCGCCGCGCCACCGTCTCCCGCAGCCCGGCGACCAGGTCGGCCGGGAGCGGCACGTCGTACGAGCGGACGCCGCGCGCGTCGACGCGGGTGGGGACCGGTGCCGTCACGACTGCCCCGCGAACAGGTCGCCGAGCTCGTCGCGGAGGTTCCGCTTGAGGATCTTCCCGCTGGCGTTGCGGGGGAGCTCGTCGACGTACACGACGGCCGACGGCTTCTTGTACGACGCCAGGTCGCTCTTCAGGAACGACACGATCTCCTGGGTGTCCGGACGCTCCTCGCCCGCGGCCACCACGACCGCGACGGGGGTCTCGACCCACTTGGGGTGGGCCACGCCGACGACCGCGACCTCACGGACGGCGGGGTGCCGCTCGACGGCGCGCTCGACCTCGGCGGGGTAGATGTTCTCGCCGCCGCTGATGATCATGTCCTTGACCCGGTCGACGACGTAGATGAAGCCCTCGTCGTCCTGGCGGACCAGGTCGCCGCTGTGGAACCAGCCGCCGCGGAACGCGTCGGCGGTGGCCTCGGGCTTCTTGTAGTAGCCCTTCATCACCGTCGGCCCGCGGTAGACGATCTCGCCGACCTCGCCGCGCGGGACGTCGTTGAGCTCGTCGTCGACGATCCGGACCTCGACGTTGACGGCCGGCAGGCCGACCGAGCCCATCTTCCGCACGGCATCGTCGGCCTTGAGGAAGCAGGTGTTCGACGACATCTCGGTCTGGCCGAACGCGTTCACGATGCCGACCGACGGGAAGGTCTCGACCAGCAGCCGCAGCGTGCTCGGCGGCGCCTGCGAGGCACCCCAGAGCGCCTTGCGCAGCAGGGAGGTGTCGATGTCCTTGGCCTCCGGCAGCGAGCAGATCTCCTGCCACTGGGTCGGCACGAAGTAGCACATCGTGACGCGGTGCTGGGCCAGCAGCCGCAGCGACTCCGCCGCGTCGAAGTTCGTCGACGGGGTGATGACGCTGGTGCCGGCCACGTAGATGAACGGGAGGATCCCGTTCACGCCGCCGATGTGGAACAGCGGCAGCCCGGACAGCCAGATGTCGCCGGGGCGCGCCTCCATCTCGATCGACCAGTTGATCGTGTTCATCACCAGGTTCTGGTGGGTGAGCATCGCGCCCTTGGGCCGACCGGTCGTGCCCGACGTGTACATGAGGAACGCGAGGTCGTCCTCGTGCACGTCGACGTCCGGCGCCTCCGGCGTACCGCTGGCGAGCAGCTCCTCGTAGGACTCGGAGCCGGGGACCACGTCGCCGGTCGTCGCGACGAACCGCACGGCGTCGAGGCCCGCGGTGGCCTCCAGGGCCAGGGCGGTCAGCTGGCCGTCGGTGAGCACCGCCACCGACTCGGAGTCCTCGAGGATGTAGGCGAGCTCGCTGGGCGCGAGCCGGAAGTTCACCGGCACCGGGCACGCGCCGAGCTTCTGGCACGCGAAGAACGACTCGACGACCTCGAGGGCGTTGTACATGAGCACCGCGACCTGGTCGCCCCGCTGCACGCCGCGGGCGGCGAGCGCGTTGGCGAGCCGGTTCACCCGCTCGTCCAGCTCGGCGAAGGTCAGCGAGCGGTCACCGAAGACGAGCGCGGTGCGGTTCGGCTCCCGGCGCGCGTTGCGCGCGAGGATCTCGCCGAGCACGAGTCGCCGGCTCCGGATGAGCTCTCGGTCCTGCAGTGTGGTGTCCATACCTACCTCGGGAAGTACTTGTCGTCAGGCATGCCTGGTCCGGCCGCCGGGCGTCCTGCGCCCGGCGGCGCGTGGTGTGTGGCGTGGTGGAGGGGTGGAACGGCGCCGGCCGGCGGTGCTCCGGCCGGCACCGGGTCAGAAGATCGCGACCGGGTTCGCCGGGGATCCCGACGCGTTGGTCACGTTCAGCGGCGGGGCCGACAGGAAGAACTCGTAACGGTCCAGCTCGGCGCAGGTCGCGGCCAGGTCCTCGAGCCACCAGACCTCGCCGAGGGTGAGGCCCAGGTCGCGGATCAGGCGCGCGTGCAGCGGGTAGACGTGGTCGTAGGGCTCCTCGAACGGCTCGACCTCGACCGCGATGTTGTCGATGGCGAGGGCGGCGACGTCCTTCTCCGCCAGCCAGTCGACGACCGCGCGGGTGATGCCCGGAGCACCGACCTTCCAGTACTCCATCTTGTCCTCGAGCTCGTAGTACCACGGCACGTGACCGGTGCGGATGACGAGCATGTCGCCCTCACCGATCTCGACACCCTGGGCCGCGGCGCACTGGTCGAGGTCCTCCGGCGTGATGCCGTACTGCGGCTGGAGGCGGTCCAGGCCCTTGAACTTCGGCAGGTCGAGGAGGACACCGCGACCGACCAGGGTGTCCTTCATCTGGTGGATGGAGCCACGACGGGCGCCGGCGTAGGACTCGACGTTGCCGATCCAGAAGCCGTTGTACATCGTGTCCTTGTAGAAGAAGTGGGACAGGCCGTCCCACTGCGTGCTGCCCTGGAGCGGCATGAAGATGTAGTCGTCGGTGCCCTGGAAGCCCGGGTAGTCCTGGCCGGCCTTGCTGCCCGCGACGAAGTCGGAGCCGGTGTAGCCGTACAGGTGCACGACGCCGGTGCGGGTCGGGTGCACGGGACCCTTGCTGTCCAGCGGGATCGCGCAGCTGACGACCTTGCCGGTCTCGATCAGCCGCGCCGCGGCCGCGACGCGCTCGGGGGTGAGCAGGTTCGCCGTGCCCTTCTCGTCGAGGTCGCCCCAACGACCCCAGTTGTTCGGGGTGCGGTCGTTCTCGTAGCCCACGACCTTGCCGTTGGCGTCGACCGAGAAGACCGGCGGAGTCCACTCCTCCGACCACTTACCGTCTGCGGTACGGCCCATGCTGGTTCCTCCTGTTGCTTTCTGGGTTTGGCGTTGTCGTGGGATCAGGCGGCCGTGACGGCTGCCCAGAGCTCGGTGTCGATGCGGGCGGCGACGGCGGTGACGTCCCGGGGTCCGACGAGGGTGACCTCGCGCTGGACCACCTCGGTCACGCTCGGCGGCACCGCGACCGGGTCGACCAGGCACACGTGGCCACCCCGGCGTACGGCGCGGACCGCCGCGCGCGCGTCGTCGCCGGCCACCACGACCGCGGCCCGGCCCGTCGGCTCGTCCGCGAGCGCGGTCCGTGCCTCCGCCGGGTCGTCGGTCACGACCAGCCGGCCACCGGCGAGGGCCCGGGCCAGGACGGCCACCGGCGACTCCGGATCGGCGAGCAGCAGGGCCGTCGCGCCCGTCGGCGTCGCGACGAGCGCCGCGACCGCCAGGAGCGCGTGGACCACGGCGTCGACCCGGTCGGCCGGCAGGGCCGGGGTGAGGTCGCGACCCTCGGGCGTCGGCGTGAGGCACCACAGACCCGCTCCGGCCGCGCACGCAGTGCACGCACCGCAGGCGTGGTCGACGAGCACCACGCCCTGCGTCGTCCGGCGGCTGCCGAGCGACACGTCGGATCGGTCGTTCATCGATGGCCTCCTGTTTCCACCCGACTCGTCGGTCGGTTGGTTCGCTGAACGTAACCGTAAGCCCCGTCACACTGTCAAGGGATTCGCGTGACTCCCTTCACAGATTTTCCGGATTTCCGCCCGTATTGACGCTCAACGTCGCCCAGGAGCACCATGGATTCCAGCTCAAGCGACGCCGATGACCGGTCGGTCGGGATAGGTTGAACTTGAGCTTGAACCGACCGATCAGTCGGTTGTGTCGCGGGACTCGGGGCGCGATCTTCGCGTACGCTGCGGCACGGAGAAGAAGGGATCCTTGGGTGAAGACAGCCGAGCGTGCGGCGCGCCGCCGCATGTCCCCCGCCGAACGGCGGCAGCAGATCATCACGCTCGCGGCCGGCCAGTTCGACCAGAGCGGCTACACGAGCACGACGATGGACGACATCGCGCGCGAGGTGGGCGTCGCCAAGCCGACGCTGTACCACTACTTCCCCAGCAAGGACGACATCCTCCACGCCATCCACGAGGAGTTCATCGATCTCCTCATCAGCCGCCACGAGGCGCGCGCCGACACCGGCCTGCGGCCCGAGCAGCTCCTGCTGGAGGCGATGGCCGACATCCTCGAGCTGATGGAGACCCACCGCGGACACGTGCGGGTCTTCTTCGAGCACCACCGCGAGCTGCCCGCCGAGGCGCGCGGCCCCATCCGGGTCAAGCGCGACCGGTACGAGCAGATCGTCGAGGGCCTGATCGCCGAGGGCATGGAGCGCGGCGTCTTCCGCCAGACCGACCCCCACCTGGCCACCCTGGCGACGTTCGGCATGTGCAACTGGGCGTACCAGTGGTACCGCCCCGGCGGCAGCCTGCGCTCGCGCGAGATCGCCTACCAGTTCTGGAACTACCTGGTCTACGGGCTCGGCACCGAGCAGCTCGGCACCGTGGCGAACGGGCGCGCGACGCCGGGGGTCTGAGGGGTCCGCTCGGCCCCGGCCGGGGCCCGGCCGGGCCCGGTTGCGCCGGTGCGGCCGGTGCGGGGCGGGGCGTCGAACGACGTGCGGTTTGGTCACCAACCGCAGATCGGGAGCGCTCCCACCTGCGGTTTGGTCACCAATCGACGAGCTTTCCGCGGCCGCCGCACCTCAGCGGCAGCCGCGGATCGGTCGTCGTCAGGGTCGGTCAGCGGTAGTCGTCCACGTCCCAGGCCTCGAGCCGCCGGCCCACGTCCACGAGGCAGCGGGTCGCGTCCGCGCCGTCGACGGCGCGGTGGTCGAAGGTGAGGGCGAGCCGGATGATCGGCCGGATCGCGATCGTCTCCTGCCCGTCGGCGAGGCGCACGACCCAGGGCTTCCGCACGATCGTCGGCATGCCGAGGATGCCGACCTGCGGCTGGTTGATGATGGCGGGCGCGGAGACCGCGCCGACCGAGCCCGGGTTGCTGAGCGTGAAGGTGCCGGCGCGGAAGTCGTCCGCGTCCGCCTTGCCGTCGCGCACCCGGGTCGCCGCGTCGACGATCGCCTGCGCCAGGGGCTCGAGCGTGAGCTTCTCGGCGCCCCGCACGACCGGGACCATCAGGCCGCGCGGCGTGTCGACCGCGATCCCGAGGTTCACCTCGCCCCAGCGCAGCAGCCGCTCGGTCTCGAACGTCGCGTTGAGGTCCGGGTGGTCGAGCAGCGCCGCACAGGTCGCGCGGGCGATGAACGGCAGGAACGACAGCTTGGCCTGACCGGCCTGCTGGCGCTGGGCGTTCAACGCGGCCCGTACGTCCGTCAGCCGGCCGAGGTCGACATCGACCTCGGTGGTCATGTGCGCGGCGGTGCGGCGCGAGCGCACCATGTGCTCCGCGGTGACCTTCCGGATCCGACTGGTGGGCACCGCCTCGTACGGCACGTCCTCGTAGCCGGGCGGGAACGCCGGGGTCGCCGGCGTCGGCGCGGCCGGCCGGACCGCCTGCTGCGACCGGTCCGGCTCGCGCGAAGGCGCCGGCTGCGAGACGGGCGGCTGGGGCGACTCGGGCCAGTCCGTGGCACGGCGCTGGACGTCGGCGCGGGTGATGTGGCCGCCACCCCCGGTGCCGGTGACGGCGGCGAGGTCGACGCCGAGCTCGGCGGCGAGGTGGCGCGCAGCGGGCGACGCCGCCGGACGGTCCGCGCGGCCGGCGCCGGCGAGCAGCCGGGCGACGGACGCGCGGTGGTCGAACGGTCCGGCGCCGACGCCGGCCGGACGGCCGGGCTCGGTCACCGCGGGGGGCGCCGCGACCGGTGCCGCGACCGGTGCCGGCGTCGCGGTGACGAGGGGTGGCGCAGGGGGCGTCGGCGCCGGTGCCGCGCCGTCCGCGGTCACGACCGCGAGCGGCTCACCGACGGGGACGACGTCGCCCTCGGCGTACCGCTGCTCGGCCAGGACCCCGGCCACGGTGCTCTCGATCTCGGTGTCCACCTTGTCGGTCGACACCTCGCAGATCGCCTCACCGACAGCGACCTCGTCACCGACCTGCTTCAACCAGGTCGACAGCGTCCCCTCGGTCACCGAGACACCGAGCCGCGGCATCATCACGAGGCCCTCGCCGCCGGCCGCCGGTGCGGCCTCGGCCGCAGGCTCCGGCGCAGGCTCCGGCGCAGGCTCCGGCGCAGGCTCCGATGCAGGCTCCGGCGCGGGCGCAGGTGTCGGCGACGGCGCCTCGTCGGCGCCGTTCACCACGGCCAGTGGCTCGCCGACGGGGACGATGTCGCCCTCGGCGTACCGCTGCTCGGCCAGGATCCCGGCCACGGTGCTCTCGATCTCGGTGTCCACCTTGTCGGTCGACACCTCACAGATCGCCTCACCGACAGCGACCTCGTCACCGACCTGCTTCAACCAGGTCGACAGCGTCCCCTCGGTCACGGACACGCCCAGTCGGGGCATCATCACCTCGGCCACGTCGACTCCTAGATCGCGGCGAGCGCGAGCGCGGCGGTGACGATCTCGTCGACCGACGGGATGGCCGCCTGCTCGAGCGTCGGGTCCTGGGGCAGCGGCGTGTCGCTGCCGCACACCCGCCAGACCGGGGCGTCGAGCGCGAAGAACGCGCGCTCCTGGACCTGTGCCGAGATCTCGGCGCCGAAGCCCGCCGTGCGCGACGCCTCGTGGACCACCATCAGCCGGTGCGTCTTCTCCACCGAGGCCACGATCGTGTCGATGTCGAGCGGCACCAGCGTCCGGGGGTCGATGACCTCGACGTCGATGCCCTGCGGCGCCAGCTGCTCGGCGGCGTCGAGGGCGCGGCCGACCATCAGTCCGGTGGCGACCACCGTGAGGTTGCTGCCCGGACGTGCCACGCGCGCGGAGCCGAACGGCACCAGGAAGTCCGGAGAGTCGGGCACCGGGCCCTTCACGCGGTACAGCCCCTTGTGCTCGAAGAACAGCACCGGGTTCGGGTCGCGCACGGCTGACTTCAGCAGACCCTTGGCGTCGGCCGGTGTCGCCGGCACGGCGACCTTGAGGCCCGGGATGTGCATGGCGAGCGTCTCGAGGCTCTGCGAGTGTTCGGCGCCGGCACCGCCGACGACGCCGCTGGGCAGCCGGACGACGACCGGCATCGTGAACTGGCCGCCGTGCATGTAGCGCCACTTGGCGAGCTTGTGGAACACCTCGTCGGCGGCGGTCAGCACGAAGTCGGCGAACTGCAGCTCGACGACCGGGATCGCACCGCCGAGCGCCGCACCGGCGGCGCCGCCGACGATGAACGTCTCGTTGATCGCGGTGTCGCGCACCCGGCTGGGGCCGAACTCCTCGAGCAGCCCGCGGGTCAGTCCGAAGACGCCGCCGAGCTTGCCGATGTCCTGCCCCATGAGGAAGACCCGCTCGTCGCGGCGCAGCTCCTCGGCGAGGGCCTCGTTGATCGCGCGCGCGTAGCCGGTGATCCGGTCGGTCGCGGTCGATTCCTGCAGCGTCGTCATGCCCACACGTCCTCGTAGATCACGCTGGTGTCGGGTCGCGGTGCGGCGAGGGCGGCGTCGAACGCCTCCTCGACCCGGCGCCGCGCGTCGGCGTCGATGGCGCGGCGCTCGTCGTCCGGGATGAGCTCGCCGAGCCGGTGCACCGGGTCGTTCGGGATCTCGCCGTCCTTGACCTGGTCCTCGCGGTACGGCTGACGGTCGCCCTCGTAGTGCCCGCGGATGCGCAGCGTCTTGGCCTCGATCAGGGTCGGGCCGTCCCCGCGCCGGGCCCGCTCGATCGCCTCGGTCGTCGCGTCGAGCACCGCCATCGCGTCCTGCCCGTCGACGATCACACCGGGCATGCCGTACGCCGGCGCGCGGTCGGCGACGTTCGGCGTGGGGCTCTGCTCCTCGAACCGCGCGGACAGCGCCCAGCCGTTGTTCTCGCAGATCCACACGACCGGCAGCTTCCAGACCGACGCCTGGATCGCGGCCTCGTGCCAGGTGCCCCGGCCCGAGGCGCCGTCGCCGAAGAAGACGACCGTGACGCGGCCGTCGCCGAGCAGCTGGGACGCGAGCGCCGTCCCTGCGCCGAGCACGAAGTTGGAGCCGAGGGTGCCGCCCTGGCCGAGCACGCCCTTGGCCGCATCGGCGAAGTGGACGGTGCCACCACCCTTGCCGTGGGTGCTGCCGGTGGCGCGGCCCAGCAGGTCGCCGAACAACGCGGCGAGGTCCATGCCCTTGGCGTAGGCGTAGCCCAGCCCCCGGTGCGCGTAGTAGAGGTAGTCCTCGGGCTGCATGGCGGCGATCGCGCCGGCCTGGAGGCCCTCCTGACCGATGCCCGGGTGCCAGAACCCCCCGAAGCCCTCGGTCTCCACGTGGTCGCGGATCCGCAGCTCGGCGAACCGGATCGTCACGACCGTGCGGTAGATGTCGACCAGGCGCTCCTGGCGGGTGCGTTCGTCGGACGCGTGCGTGGCAGTCACTCTTCGTCCTCTCCTGTCCACTTCCCGACTCGTCGGTCGGTTCGGCGATGAAGTGAAGGCTGCCACACCTGGCGCGCTCCTGACCAGACTTGCGGCGGGACTGACTGTGCTGACCGGCGAGTGGTCCCGGTCACATTCCACGATCTTGGTACCGTGAACCGACTCATGAGTCGATAGGAGGAGCGCCGATGGGCGAGGTACTGGAGGTCGACCGGCGCGGGCGCGTCCTGGTGCTCACCATGAACCGGCCGGAGGCCCGCAACGCGATCGACCAGGCGCTGGCCTCGGCGATCGAGGCCGCGGTGACCGAGCTGGACGAGGACCCCGACCTCGTCGTCGGCGTGCTGACCGGCGCCGGCGGCACCTTCTGCTCCGGCATGGACCTCAAGGCGTTCGCCCGCGGCGAGCGCGTCGTCACCGACCGCGGGTTCGGCGGCATGACCGAGCGACCTCCGGAGAAGCCGGTGATCGCGGCGATCGAGGGCTGGGCGCTCGCCGGTGGCTGCGAGCTGGCGCTCGCGTGCGACCTGCTGGTCGCCGCCCGGGACGCGCAGCTCGGCATCCCCGAGGTGAAGCGCGGGCTGGTCGCTGCGGCCGGCGGGCTGAGCCGGCTCCCCCACGCACTCCCCTACCCGCTCGCCATGGAGCTCGCGCTGACCGGTGACCCGATCACGGCGGAGCGCGCGCACGCGCTGGGCATGGTCAACCGGCTGACCGAGCCGGGCGGCGCGCTCGACGAAGCGCTCGCGCTCGCCGACCGGATCGCGGAGAACGGCCCGCTGGCCGTGCGCACCAGCAAGTGGCTGATGGCCACCGCCGCCGGCTGGAACGATCCCGATCTGTGGCGCCGCCAGCAGGAGCGCGTGCTCGAGGTGATGACGTCCGCCGACGCGACCGAGGGCGCGACCGCCTTCGCCGAGAAACGGCCACCGCGCTGGACCGGACGCTGAGGCTCGCAGACCGCTCGACCGGGCCATGGACCCCGGCGGCTGGCCGTGCTTCCGTGGACGCGTGACGCGCACCGTCGAGGCGGACTACCTCGTCGTCGGAGCCGGCGCCATGGGGATGGCGTTCACGGACTCCCTGGTCGACCACGCCGACGTGCGCGTGGCGCTTGTCGACCGTCGTCACGCCGCCGGCGGCCACTGGCTGTCGGCCTACCCGTTCGTCCGGCTGCACCAGTCGTCGACGTTCTACGGCGTCGCCTCGACGGTGCTCGGCGGTCGGGTCCAGGAGCGCGGCCCGGAGGCGGGCCTGCACGAGCGCGCCGACCAGCCGACGATCACGGCGTACTACAGCCGGCAGCTGCAGCGGCTCGTCGACACCGACCGGGTCGAGATCCACGGCGGCTGCGAGTACGTCGGCGACCGCACCTTCGTGTCGCGGGTGTCGGGCCGACGGTACGTCGTGCCGGAGACCTGCCGGGTCGTCGACGGCCGTTACCTCGCCCCGGACATCCCGGCCGAGACCCCACCGCCGTTCGCGGTGGCCGACGACGCGCGCGTCGTCCCGGCCGGCGACGTGGTCTCCGTCGAGGCCGCACCGAGCCAGTGGGTCGTCGTCGGCTCGGGCAAGACCGCCACCGACACCTGCATCTGGCTCCTGGGGCACGGGGTCGACCCGGGCGCGATCTGCTGGGTGCGGCCACGTGACCCGTGGATGCTCAACCGCGCGCTGATCCAGCCGGACCCGGCCGTCTACCTCGGCATGGTCGCGCGCCTGATGGAGGCGGCCGCGGCCGCGCCGTCGCTGCCGGAGCTGTTCCTGTGCCTCGAGGAGCTCGGCATCATGCTGCGCATCGACCGCAGCGTGACACCGACGATGGCCAAGGCACCGACGCTCGGGGGCTGGGAGCTGGAGCTGCTGCGCAGCATCGAGCACGTCGTACGCCTGGGGCACGTGCGCGCCGTCCACCGCGGCCGGCTCGAGCTCGACCGGGGCGACGTGCGGGTCGCACCGGACGCGGTCGTCGTCCACTGCGCCGCGAACGGCCTGAAGCAGCCCGCCCGCATCCCCGTGTGGCAGCCCGGGGCGATCACGCTCCAGCCGGTGCGGGCCGGGTTCCCGTGCTTCGGCGCCGCCGTCACGGGGTACGTCGAGGCGACCCGCCGCGACGACGCCGAGAAGAACCGGCTGTGCCCGCCGTCGTCGTACGGCAACACCCTGGTCGACTGGGCGCAGATGAACGTCACCGGCTTCCGGGCGTCCGCGGCGTTCGGCGCCGAGCCCGACATCCGGGACTGGTCGAGCCGGGTCGCCCTCAACCCGGCGCGCATCCCGCCGGGCACCCCGGCGAGCGCCCAGCTCGACGACGCGCGGGCGCGGCTCGCCGAGCACACCGGTGCGGGTGTCGCCCGGCTCGCCGAGCTCAGCGCGTAGGGGACCTCAGGCCGGCGTGATGTTCTGGTTGTGCCGGAAGAGGTTGCCGGGGTCGTACCTGCCCTTGAGCTCCCGCAACCGGTCGTAGCTGGGCCCGTAGTTGTCCCGGACCCGGTCCTGGTCGTCCGCGGCCGCGAAGTTGATGTAGGCGCCGGCCTCCGAGTACGGCGCCGTGGCGGCGTAGTAGTCACGCACCCACGCCGTGCCCACCTCGTCGTCGACCTGGTCGGGCGGCCACATGCCGGCGATCACGGTCGCGAAGGTCGCGTCGCGGTGGGCGAACGCCGTGGCGTCCGGCGCGACCGCGTGGCAGGCGCCGTTGATCGGGTAGATGTGCATGGTCGAGTTGACCGCCGGCAGCTTCGGCCCGTGCTCGAGGTGCGCCGCGATGGCGTCGTCGGTGAGCTCCTTGACGAAGCTGGCCTTCCAGTAGTGGTGCAGCCCGGGCGGGACCAGGGCGTCGAACGCGCTGTTCAGCGCCGGGTAGGGCATCGGGCCGACCATCTCGGCGACCCGCGGACCGACGTCGCGGATCGGCGCCAGCGCCTTCTCCCCCTCGGCGACGTCGCCCGCCCAGCACGCGACCATCGCGACGAAGGGCTCGCCGTGGCGGTCCTCCGGGATGAACGGCAGCGGCGGGGCGATCTGGTACGCCGGGAAGCAGCCGAGCTGCTGCGGGGCGTCGACGATGAAGTCGCGGTAGAACCGGAGCAGGTCGCCCGCCCTGTCGAGCTCGAAGAACATCGGGCCCCCGTACACGTCCTTGACCGGGTGGAGCCGGAACTCGAAGGACGTCACCACACCGAAGTTGCCGCCACCACCGCGGATCGCCCAGAACAGCTCCGGGTCGTCCTTGTCGCTGGCGACGTGGAACGTGCCGTCGGCCGTGACGACGTCGGCCGCCACCAGGTTGTCCAGCGACAGCCCGAGGCCGCGTGCCAGGTACCCGATGCCGCCGCCGAGCGTCAGGCCGCCGACGCCGGTGGTCGAGATGATGCCCCCCGTCGTGGCGAGCCCGAACGGGTACGTCGCGGCGTTCATGTCGCCCCACGTCGCACCACCCTCGACGCGGGCCGTCCGGGCCAGCGGGTCGACGCGCACGCTGCGCATCGACGACAGGTCGACGACGACGGCGTCGTCCGCGGTGCCGAAGCCCGGGACACTGTGCGCGCCGCCCCGCACGGCGACGGACAGCGAGCTGTCGGCGGCGAACCGCACGGCGGTCATGACGTCGCCGGCGTTCGCGGGCCGTACGACGGCCGCGGGCCGACGGTCGATCATGCCGTTGCGGACGGCCCGGGCCTCGTCGTACCCGGGATCGTCCGGCCCGGTGACGCTCCCCCGGATCGCCTCGCGCAACGTGTCCAGCTGGGTGCTCATCATGGGTGCCCTCCTCGAGACGTGGTGGTGTCGCGTCCGGGCGACAGGGGCGTCGAGGGGGTCAGGCGTCACGAGGCGCGGCGGGCCGCGGCAGGAGTCGGTGCGACGACGCTAGGACCGCCGGCGGCCGTCCTGCATCACACACCTGGGTCATTTCGCGGGCGGTTCGAGCGGGACGTCGAGCCGCCCGGCGAGCTCGTCGATCGAGATCCCGAAGGTCTCCCGGACGACCACGCCGCCCGGGGAGAGGTCGAACGTCGCGAGGTCGGTGTAGACCCGGTCGACGCACCCGACCCCCGTGAGCGGGTAGGTGCACGCGGGCACGAGCTTCGCGGAGCCGTCGCGGGCGAACAGCGTCATCATCACGAACACGCTCTTCGCGCCGATCGCGAGGTCCATCGCGCCGCCCACGGCAGGGATCGCGTCCGGCTCGCCCGTGTGCCAGTTGGCGAGGTCGCCGCGGGCGGAGACCTGGAACGCGCCCAGCACGCACACGTCGAGGTGGCCGCCGCGCATCATCGCGAAGGACGCCGCCGAGTCGAAGTACGACGAGCCGGGCAGCTCGGTCACCGGCTGCTTGCCGGCGTTGGTCAGGTCCGGGTCGACCTGATCGCCGGCGGCGGGGCCCATGTTGAGCATGCCGTTCTCGGTGTGCAGCACCACTCCCGAGCCCTCGGGCAGATGGTCGGCGACCAGCACGGGCTGGCCGATCCCGAGGTTCACGAAGGCGCCGGGCGGGATGTCGCGCGCGACGACCGCGGCCATCTCCTGCTTGCTGAGGCTCATACCGCCACGACCCTGTCGACGTAGATGGACGGCGTCACGACCGTCTCGGGGTCGAGGTCGCCGACCTCGACGATCTCCGCCACCTGGGCGACGACGGTGGTGGCGGCGGTGGCCATGACCGGCCCGAAGTTGCGCGCGGTCTTCCGGTACACGAGGTTCCCCATCCGGTCGGCGCGGTGGGCGCCGATCAGCGCGACGTCGCCCTTGATCGGGTGCTCGAGCACGTAGGTCCGCCCGTCGATCTCGCGGGTCTCCTTGCCCTCGGCGAGCGGCGTGCCGAACCCGGTCGGGCTGAAGAACGCACCGATGCCGGCGCCGGCGGCCCGCATCCGCTCCGCGAGGTTGCCCTGCGGGACGAGCTCGAGCTCGATCTTCCCGTCGCGGTAGAGCCCGTCGAAGACCCAGGAGTCGTGCTGGCGGGGGAACGAGCAGATGACCTTGCGCACCCGGCCCCTCGCCAGCAGCGCGGCCAGACCGGTGTCGCCGTTGCCCGCGTTGTTCGACACGACGGTCAGGTCGGCGGCACCCTGGTCGATGAGCGCGCCGATCAGCTCCACCGGCATGCCGGCCATGCCGAAGCCGCCGATCAGCACCGTCGACCCGTCCTCGATCCCGGCGACCGCCTCCTCGGGTGTCGCGCAGAGGGTGGCGCTCACGACACGTTCTCCAGGACGACCGCGAGCGCCTGGCCGACGCCGATGCAGATCGCCGCGACGCCGTACCGGTCGCCGGACTCCCGCAGGCGGGCGGCGAGCGTGCCGAGGATCCGACCTCCGGAGGCGCCGAGCGGGTGGCCGATCGCGATCGCGCCGCCCTTGCTGTTCACGATCTCGGGGTCGACCCCCCAGGCGTCCACACAGGCGAGCGACTGGACGGCGAACGCCTCGTTCAGCTCGACGGCGGCCACGTCCTGCCAGGTGATCCCGGCGCGGGCGAGCGCGCGGTCAGCGGCCTCGACGGGGGCGTACCCGAACATCGGCGGCTCGACGGCGGCGACCCCGCGGCCGGCGATGCGCGCGACCGGGTCGACGCCGATCGCGGCGTGCTCCGACCCCAGGAGCACCGCGGACGCCCCGTCGTTGAGCGGCGACGCGTTGCCGGCGGTGATGGTGCCGTCCTTGCGGAACGACGGCTTCAGCCCGGCGAGCTTGTCCGCGCTCGAGCCGGGCCGGATGCTCTCGTCGCGGACGAGGTCGACCCCCGGGACCGGCACGACCAGGTCGTCGTAGAAGCCGACGTTCCAGGCCTCGTCGGCGAGGTGGTGCGAGCGCGCGGCGAACTCGTCCTGCCGGTCGCGCGCGATCGCGAACTTCTCGCCGAGCAGCTCGTTGGCCTCGCCGAGCGAGACCGTCCACTCCTCCGGCATGTTGTCGTTGACCAGCCGCCAGCCGAGCGTCGTCGACACGGCGGTGACGTTGCCGGCGGGGAACGCCCGCGACGGCTTCGGGAGCACCCACGGCGCCCGCGTCATCGACTCCACGCCGCCGGTCAGGACGACGTCGGCGTCGCCGGACTCGATGACCCGCGAGCCGATGAGCGCGGCGTCGAGCGACGAGCCGCAGAGCCGGTTCACGGTGGTGGCCGGCACCGACACCGGCAGCCCGGCGAGAAGCACGGCCATGCGGCCGACGTTGCGGTTGTCCTCACCGGCCTGGTTGGCGCAGCCCCAGGCGACGTCGCCGATCGCGGCGGGGTCGAGGTCCGGCGCCTGGGCCAGCACGCCCTGGATCGCGACGGCGGCCAGGTCGTCAGGGCGCACTTCCGCGAGGGCGCCGCCGAAGCGGCCGAACGGCGTGCGGGCGGCGGCGTACACGAACGCTGAGCTCATGCCCCGAGCCTAGGCCGGGACGAGTGATCACCTCCAATACCGAATCAGACTCGATTGATAAGTTGTGTGCATGGATCTGCGACACCTGCGGTCGTTCGCCGTCCTCGCCGAGGAGCGGCACTTCGGCCGCGCCGCGGCGCGGCTCCACCTGGCACAGCCCGCGCTCTCCCAGCAGGTCAAGCAGCTCGAGCGCGAGCTCGGCGTCGAGCTCTTCACACGCACCACGCGCCGCGTCGAGCCGACGGAGGCCGGACTCCGGTTCGCCCAGCACGCCCGGACCGTGCTCGCCGACGTCGACCGGGCGCGCGACGACATGACGGCGCTGGCCACCGGCCACGCGGGTCGGGTGTCGGTGGGGTTCATCGGCACCGCGACGTACGACGTACTCCCCCGCGTCGCCCAGGAGGTACGCCGCGAGCTGCCCGGGGTCGAGCTGGAGCTGCGCGGCGAGCTGCTGTCCCCGCAGCTCGTCGCGGGGCTGGCCGACCGCAGCTTCGACCTGGCCCTGCTGCGGCCGGTCGACGGGGTCGAGGCGCAGGTCCTGCGCAGCGAGCGGCTGGTCGCGGTCCTCCCCGCGGCGCACCCGCTGGCCGGGCGGCGGCGGATCGGTCTCGCGCGGCTCAAGGACGAGCCGTTCGTCCTGCACCCGTCGGGCGACCGGTCGTCGATGCACGGGCGCGTCCTCGCGGCCTGCGCGGCCGCCGGCTTCGAGCCCTCCCCGGTCGTCGAGGTGTCCGAGACCGCGACCCTCGTGGTCTTCGTGGCCGCCGGCCTCGGCGTCGCCCTGGTCCCCGAACCCGTGCGCAGCCTGGGCCTCGAGGGCGTCTCGTACGTCGCCCTCACCGACGCGCCCACGGTCGACCTCGCGCTCGCGGCGCGCCCCGACGCCTCGCCGGCCGCCCGGCAGGTCGCCGCGATCGTCGCGCGCTGCGTCTGACCCGCTAGCTCGGGCCGCCGCCGGACGTCTGGGTGCCCCGGTGGATGTCGTGCTGGCGCCGCGCCTCGGCGATGCCCGCATCGTCCATCGGTGCGTTCTGCGGGATGTGGCGGCCGGGCCGGTTCCAGGTGCGCACCTGGTACCAGACGGCCGCGAGGACCAGGACGGCAGCCGCGCCGATCAGGAAGTACGTGAACATGAACGCTCCCCCGAACATCTGAGTGCCTCGAGCGTACGCCTGCGCCGGCCCGGGCGCTCGCTGTCGCGCGGCCCCCGGATGTGACGCCGTGTCAGCGGCTGTCCCCCCACCGTGCTGCCACCTGGTGGGACGGCAGGGTGAACGGTCGTCACAGCAGCCGGCCGTCCTCCCCCAGCGCGCCCTCCTCGGTCAGCACCTGCTGCGCGATCCGGAACGCGGTGTTGGCGTCGGGCACGCCGCAGTAGATCGCGCTCTGGAGCAGGACCTCCTTGATCTCGTCGACCGTGAGGCCGTTGCGCAGCGCGGCCCGCAGGTGCATGGCGAGCTCCTCGTGGTGACCGCGCGCGACGAGCGCGGTCAGCGTGATCATCGAGCGGCTGCGGCGGTCGAGGCCGGGACGGGTCCAGATCTCGCCCCAGGCGTACGCCGTGATCAGCTCCTGGAAGTCGCGCGTGAAGTCCGTGGCGTTCGCCGTGGCGCGGTCGACGTGCTCGTCACCGAGCACCTCGCGCCGGACCTCCATGCCGTCGTCGTACGTCATCGGACCCCTTCCAGGCAGTGCTCGCGGATCAGGTCGGCCACGGCCTCCGGCGCCTCGGCCGGGGCGAGGTGGGCGACGCCGGGCAGCTCGGTATACCGCCCGCCGGGTACGCCGTCCGCGACCTCGCGCAGCAGCGACGGCGGGCAGACGCCGTCCTGCTCGCCCGCCACGGCGAGGACCGGCACCGAGATCTCGCCGAGCCGCGCGCGGACGTCGAAGGTCGCGAGCGCCCCGCAGACCGCGACGTATCCCTCGTCGTCGGCGTCACTCAGCGCATGGAGGAGTGCCGAGGAGCGCGCCGGCTCGCGCTCGACGAAGCCGGTGCCGAACCAGCGGGACGCCGACGCGCTGACCAGCCCCGGCGTGCCGGAGGCGCGGACCTGCGCGATCCGGTCGACCCAGCTCGCCTCGGTGCCGATCCGCGCGCCGGTGCAGAGCGCCACGACGCCGCGCACCCGCTCGGGCGCGTCGAGCGCGAGCTGCAGCCCGACGGCGCCGCCCACCGAGTCGCCGGCGTGGAAGAACGGGCCGTCCACCTCGGCGAGCACGGACGCCGCGAGGTCCGCCATCGTCAGCCCGGCGGGCGCCGGGGCGCGGTTGGCGCCATGGCCGGGCAGGTCCCAGGCGACGATCTCGAAGTCGGCGGCGAGCAGCTCCGCGCACGGACCCCACAGCGAGGCCGCGGACGTGCCGAGCGACGGGCCGAGCACCAGCACGGGTCGGGTCATCGAGGCGTCTCCGTCGCGCGCGCGACGACCTGGTCGACGTACGCCGCCGCGTCGCCGAGGTACGTCGGCGCGGGATCGTGGGTCATGCTGCGCTGCTCCGCGAGCACGGCGTCGCCGGCGGCCGCCAGCGTGGCGGCCATCCGGTCGGTGTCGACCCGGAGGCCGGCGACCAGGTCGGCGGTCTGGGACGCGGCGACCAGCGTGCGGCGGACCAGGTCGCGCAGCGTCGCCCACTCGGCGTGCCAGCCGCCGTCGGCGCGGTCGTCGACCTGCTGGGCGGCGGCCAGGTGGAGCGTCGCCGCGAGCTGCGGGGTGGTGAGGGCCGCCCGCCGGATGAGCACGGAGAGCACGGGGTTCGCCTTGTGCGGCATCGTCGACGAGCCACCGCCGGTGCCCTCGGACAGCTCCCCGATCTCGGGGCGCGACATGACGAGCACGTCGTTCGCGATCCGCGCGCACGCGTCGGTGCAGCCCGCGAGTGCGTCGCCGAGCCGGGTGACCGCGGCCCGGGTGGTGTGCCAGCGCGGGACCCCCGGCGGCACCTCGCGCCCGAGCTCCGCCATCGCCGCGCGGGTGCCCGCGGCGCCGCCGAGCTGGCGCGGGAACGCCAGCCGGGCCAGGTCGTCGTCCGCGTCCAGCACCGCGGTCAGCCATGCCGCGACCCGGAAGCCGAAGGTCGTCGGGACCGCGTGCTGGGTCAGCGTCCGGGCCACCATCGGGGTGTCGCGGTGCGTCTCGGCGAGCCGGGCGAGCGTGCCGACGACGGACGCCAGGCTGCGCCGGAGATCGGCGACCGCGTTCGCGGCCATCAGCATCAGCGCCGAGTCGAGGACGTCCTGGCTGGTGAGGCCGCGGTGGACCTCGTGGTCCTGCTCGCGCAGCCGCCGCACGAGCGGGATCACCGGGTTGCCGCCCGCCTCCGCCTCGTAGCCGATCTCCTCGACCTCGTCAGGCACCTCGAGCACGTCGCCGAGCCAGTCCGACTCCACCTCGACCATCGCCCGGACGAGCTCGAGCGCCGTGAAGTGGCCGTCCGCGCGCTCGTCCCCGGGCCAGTACAGGTCCACCATGGGCCTATTCAAACCGCTCAGTCTCGCGCGTAGTCGAAGAAGACGGTCTCGTCCTCGCCCTGCAGCCGGACGTCGAACGCGAAGCCCCGGCCGTCGGCCTCCGCCATGATCGTGTGCCGCCGGTCCGATGGGACGGGTGGCAGCAGGTCCTCGCGGGTGCCGGGCAGGTAGGCACGGGTGAACAGCCGGTCGAGCAGGCCTCGGGCGAGCACCGTGATCCCGAAGTACGGCTGCCCCCCTGATGACGGAGCGCCCGGTCGCAGCGTCGTGAACTGGTAGCGCCCGGTGCGGTCGGTCGACGCGCGGCCCCAGCCGGTGAACGTGTGGCCGTCGCGCCGGAGCGACCCCTCGGCCTGGGGGACCGTGCCGTCCGGCGCGGCCTGCCACAGCTCGAGCAGCGCGTCCGGCACCGGCTGGCCGGCGCCGTCCAGCACGCGCCCGTGCAGGCGGACCGCGTCCGGTCGCCCGAGCGGGACGAGCCGGTTGTCGCCGTCGTACGGCAGGGCGTAGCCGAAGAAGGGGCCGACGGTCTGGCCCGGGGTCGGGGCGGTCACTCGACGTCTCCGTCGAAGGGGGTGCGGTGCGAGCCGGTGAGCACGATGTCCCAGCGGTACCCCAGGCTCCACTCGTGCGACGTCTCGTCGTGGTCGTAGGTCGCCACGAGCCGCTCGCGCGCGGCCGGGTCGGTGACCGCCTGGTAGATCGGGTCCAGGGCGAACAACGGGTCGCCCGGGAAGTACATCTGCGTCACCAGCCGCTGGGTGAACTCCGTGCCGAAGACCGAGAAGTGGAGGTGCGCCGGCCGCCATGCGTTGTGGTGGTTGCGCCACGGGTACGGCCCGGGCTTGATCGTCGTGAACCGGTAGATGCCGTCGTCGTCGGTCAGGCAGCGGCCCGTCCCGGTGAAGTTCGGGTCCAGCGGTGCGGGGTGCTGGTCGCGCTGGTGGATGTAGCGGCCGCCGGCGTTGGCCTGCCAGATCTCGACGAGCTGGTGGCGGACCGGCCGCCCGTCGCCGTCGGTCACCCGGCCGGTCACGGTCATCCGCTCGCCGATCGGCTCGCCGCGGTGCTGGATGGTCAGGTCGGCCTCGAGCGGGTCGACGTCGCGCTGCCCGAACACCGGCGCCCAGAGCTCGAGCTCCTCCGGGTCGACCTGGGACGCCGCCCTGGTCGGGTGCCGCAGGATGCTGGAGCGGTACGGCGGGTAGTCGAGCCGGACGCTCGTCTCCGGCACGCCGGCGGTGGCGTACTCCTGCGCGATCGCCGCGATCTCCGCGCTGATGTCGGCCTGGGTCTCGGTCACCCGGCTCAACGTAGGGACGCGGGACGGGCGCGGCGACGGCCGGTTTCCGGCCAGTGGAAGGATCGTCGCCATGGCCGGCAACACCTCCGCGCCCGGCGCCAGCGTCGCCTCCCGGGTGCTCGCGATCCTCGGCGCGTTCGACGAGCACCACCGCCGGCTCACACTGACCGAGATCGGCGGCCGCGCCGGCCTGCCGGTCCCCACCGCGCACCGGCTCGTCGGCGAGCTGGTCGCCTGGGGCGCGCTGGTGCGGACACCCGACGGCGACTACCGGGTCGGGCGCCGGTTGTGGGACCTCGGGCTGCTCGCCGCGGTGCAGACCGGGCTGCGCGAGCTGGCCTCGCCGTACCTCCACGACCTGTACGGCGCGACCCTCGCGACCGTGCACCTTGCCGTGCGCGACGGCAACGAGGTGCTCTACGTCGACCGGCTCGCCGGGCACGCGTCCGTGCCCGTGGTGAGCAGCGTCGGGTCCCGGCTGCCGCTGCACGCCACCGGCGTGGGCAAGGTGCTGCTCGCCCACGCCCCCGCCGCCGTCCAGGCCGACGTGCTGGCGGGCCTGACCCGCGTCACGCCGTACACCGTCACCCAACCGGGACTGCTGCGCCGCCAGCTCGCGACGGTGCTGCGCGACGACCATGCGACCACCCGCGAGGAGATGAGCCTGGGCGCCTGCTCGATCGCGGTGCCGGTCCGGCGCGGCGGGGAGGTCGTCGCCGCACTGGGCATCGTCGTGCCGACGCTCGAGGACCGGGCGCGGCTGACCGGCGCGCTGCACGTCGCCGCGCGGGGCATCGGACGCGCGATTTCGTCCAGCGGAAGCGGCTGATGGATCGGTCGTGACCGCACGACCGAGACTCCCGGCATGCGAACCCAGGTCGCCATCGTCGGCGCGGGCCCGGCCGGCGTGCTCCTCTCCCACCTCCTCGCCGCCGACGGCGTCGAGTCCGTGGTCGTCGAGACGCGCTCGGAGGAGTACGTCGCGAGCCGGATCCGCGCCGGGATCCTCGAGCAGTCCACCGTCGACCTGCTCCGCATGGTGGGGCTCGGCGAGCGGCTCGACCGCGAGGGCGACCGGCACCGCGGCATCCACCTGCAGTGGCCGGGCGAGCGGCACCACGTCGACTTCGTCGACCTGGTGGGCCGGTCGGTGTGGGTCTACGGCCAGACCGAGGTGCAGAAGGACCTGGTCGCGGCCGCCCACGAACGCGGCCAGCAGATCGTGTACGAGGTGAGCGACACCGCGCTGCACGACCTCGAGTCCGAGCGTCCGTCGGTGACGTTCACCGACAGGGCGGGGGCGCAGCAGCGGCTCGAGGCCGATGTGGTCGTCGGCTGCGACGGCTCGTTCGGACCGTCACGAGCAGCGGTGCCGGACGACGTACGGCGGACGTGGGAGCGGACGTATCCCTACTCCTGGCTCGGCATCCTCGCCGACGTCGCTCCGTCGACCGACGAGCTGATCTACGCCTGGCACCCGGACGGGTTCGCGCTGCACTCGATGCGCTCGTCGACGGTGTCCCGCTTCTACCTCCAGGTGCCCGATGACACCGACCTCGTCACGTGGTCCGACGACCGGATCTGGCAGGGCCTGGCGGACCGGCTCGGCCACGGCCAGGACGGGTGGGAGCTCGCGACCGGCGCGATCACCGACCGGAGCGTGCTGCCGATGCGGTCGTTCGTGCAGCAGCCGATGCGGCACGGCCGACTGTTCCTCGCGGGCGACGCCGCGCACATCGTGCCCCCCACCGGCGCCAAGGGGCTCAACCTCGCCGTCGCCGACGTCGCGCTGCTCGCCCCGGCGCTCGTGGCCCTGCTCGGGGGCGACCACGCGCTGGCGGACGCGTACTCCGACACCGCGCTGCGCCGGGTCTGGCGGTGCACGCACTTCTCGTGGTGGATGACCACGATGCTGCACGCCGGCGACGATCCCTTCGATCGCGAGCTCCAGCTGTCGCAGCTGCGCTGGGTCGCCTCCAGCGAGGCCGGTGCGGCCGGACTGGCGGAGAACTACGCCGGACTCCCGATCGGCTTCTGACAGCCCCGGCCGGTCCAGACCACCGGTTGTGGGCGAGTGCTACCGGGCAGTGCCTCCCTAACGACCCAGGGAGGGACATTGATCAGGAACGCAGCGAGGCTGGTCCTGGCCGGATGCGTGGCGCTGGCGCTGAGCCTCAGCGCTGTCGCGACCGCCCAGGCCTCGGCCCCCGGGAGCGAGACGAGCAGCAGCGCCGCGGCGCCGTGCGCGAAGCAGAAGAGCAAGGTCGCCAAGGCCAAGAAGGCCGTCCACCAGGCCCAGAAGAAGGTCAAGAAGGCCAAGAAGGCCAAGCAGCACGCTTCGGGCAAGAAGAAGCACGCAGCGAACAAGAAGCTCGCCAAGGCCAAGAAGCAGCTCAAGGCGAAGAAGAAGGCGCTGAAGAGGGCGAAGGCCAAGCTGAAGAGGTGCCAGCGCAACCAGGGCGGCCAGAACGGTGGCGGCGACCCCGGCGCCGACAGCGCGCTGCAGCCGGCGTGCGACGCGGGGCTTCCCCAGGAGATCTGCGACGCGTTCGCGACGCTGCCGACGCCCCCGCCGGGCGCGGAGAGCCCGATCCAGGCGCTGTGCGACGCCGGCCTGCCGCAACCGATCTGCGACGCGGCCGCCAACCCGCCGGGCCCCGGCGGCGAGAGCCCGATCCAGCCGCTGTGCGACGCCGGCCTGCCGCAGGACATCTGCACTGCGGCGAGCGGCGGCGAGCTGCCGCCCGACCCGGGAACGATCCTCGACCCGGTGTGCAACCTGGGCCTGCCGCTGCCGGTCTGCGACGTGCTCGGCGGCCTGCCCGGCCTCCGGGAGCGGGCAGCGTAGAGAGTCTGACGGGGTACGCCGCTGCACGGCGCGGCGGCGTACCCCGGATCCCAGCCGACCCGGCTCAGGCGAGGTCGCGGAGCGCGCGCGACTCGATGTCGCGCAGCACCTCGTCCGCACTCCCCGCCGACACCCGCCCCCGGCGCCGCTCCTCGAGCACGAGCCGGCGCTCGACGTCCGTGGCACGCCGGAGCAGCTCGTCGAGCTCGTCCGCGGGATCGCCCTCGTCGGAGTCCAGCCGTCGCGCCTCGAGCATGGCCTGCTGTGCCTCGACGTAGCCCTCGTACTGCAGCTCGGCGGCCCGGCGGACCTCGTCGTGCCCGGCGCCGTCTTCGCGCACGTAGGCCAGCGCCGCCCGGGCGGCCCGGACGCGGAGGTCGGCCACCTCCGCCGACTCGTCCGCGGGATCGGCGACCCCGAGCCGTTGGGTCAGCGGCGCGAGCGTCAGGCCCTGGAGGACCAGCGTCACCAGCACGCAGGCCAGAGCCGTGACCACGAGCAGGTCTCGGTCGGGGAACCCGCCTCCGCCGTCCACGGTCAGCGGGAGTGCGAGGGCGGTGGCGACGGTGACGACGCCACGCATGCCCGACCACGCGACGATCGTGGTCTCGCGCCAGTCGGCCGGCATCAGTCCGCCGCGCGCCAGCGCCGCGGCGGGGAAGATCCACGCGAGCCGGAAGACCACCACCGTGGCGATCACCGCGGCCGCCACCACCACGATGTGCTGCGTGATCGGCACCGTCCGGGTGACGGCCGACAGCTCGAAGCCCAGCACCGCGAACGCCATGCTGGTGATCACGAAGTCGGCGTACGCCCAGACCGATCGCCCGAGCAGCCACCCGGCCGAGGTCGTGGCCTCGTGGGCCGCGTTGCGCAGGTACAGCCCGAGCACCAGCACGGCGAGGACGCCGCTCCCCCGGAAGTGCTCGGCGCCCAGGTAGGCGACGAACGGCACGAGGACCGTGATCGTCGTCTCCGCGTACGCGTCGTGGACGCGGGCGAGCAACCACGTGACCGCCCACCCGAGCAGGAGTCCGGCTCCGACCCCGACACCGACCGCGAGCAGGAACTCGACCGTCGTCCCCAGCGCCGTGAAGTCGTGCGCGACGACGGCGAGGAGGGCGACGTTGTACATCACGAGCGCGGTCGCGTCGTTGAACATCCCCTCGCCCTCGAGGATCGTCACCAGGCGGGCCGGTAGGCGCAGTCGCCGCGCGACCGCCGTCGCGGCCACGGGGTCGGGCGGCGACACGATGGCGCCGAGCACCCAGGACGGGCCCCACCCCAGCCCGAGCGCGTGCGCGACCACCGCCACGACCGCGGCGGTCGAGATCGTCAACCCCACCGCCAGCGCGAGGACCGGCCGCGCCTGCTCGCGGAACTCCGTGGCCGTCGTGCGCTGCGTCGCCGCGAACAGCAGCGGCGGCAGCACGACCGGCAGGATCAGCTCGGGGTCCAGGTCGAGCGGGACGGTGAACGGGAGGAGCCCCGCGGCGACGCCGAAGACCGTGAGCAGCACCGGTTGCGGCACCCGGACCCGGTCCGCCAGCGGCGTCAGGCCGACGACGCCGGCGAGCAGCAGGACCATGACCCACGGTTCGCTCATGTAGGCAGCCTCTCAGGCCGGCGGGCGCTCGCCCCGGATCCGGTAGCGACGGAAGCTCCAGGCGATCAGCCCGAGCGCGATGAACGCCGAGATCACCTGGGTGACGCCGGTCGCCCAGCCACCCGGCAGCCAGGTCGCCTCCGGGCCGGGCCACCAGCCGGGCTCGTCGGGACCCCAGATCCACAGCACGCCGCAGGCGAGCAGGAGGAGCGCGAACACCGTCGACATCGCGGTCCGGGCGTTCGTCTCGACGCTCTCCGCCGCACCCCGCAGCGCCCTGCGCTTGATCGGCTCCACCCGGCGCTCGGCCCACTCGTACTCCTGGGACAGGATCACCAGGCCGGCCGCGATCATCAGCAGCCCCGGCCCGGGCAGCACCAGCGCCGCGACCCCCGCGACCACCAGCAGCCACCCGACGGTCTCCAGGACGATGCGCTTCGCGGCTCGACCCCCGGGGAACCTCATGACCCGAAGCCTGTCAGATCCGGCCAACTGCGGTAGTCCCTGACGATCGAGCGATCCGACGACGGCCCTGACCACTCGATCGTCAGGGACTATCCGAAATCAGGCGGCCAGGCTCAGGTCGTCGACCGTGACGTCGGGGTCGAACCCGTCGGGCAGGCGCACCAGGCGTGCGTGCACGTGGGCGGGGATGCCGACGCGCAGCAGGATCGCCAGCGAGCCGGTCGTGGCGACGACGGCGTAGATCAGGTTCGCGTCGACGTCGGCCAGGACGCCGTACGCCCCGGCGAGCAGCGCGTCCACGATCATCAGCGACCACGCCGAGGCCGCGATCGCGGAGACGTCGTGGCTCCGCCACGCGGTGAGGGCGGCCGGGGTGACCAGCAGCGCGACCGAGCTGCCGAGCACGGCCGTGGCCGGGCCGGACCCGACCCAGATCGCGGACAGGCCGGCGAGCGAGACGACGACCAGCCACACGACCGGCAGCCACAGCCGGGCGCGCGAGCCGCCGCGCAGCCAGGCCAGGCCGAGCGCGCCGGCGGTCGCGGGCACGGCGACCGCGGCGGGAAGGGCGACCCACACCTCGTGCTCGAGGATGCCGAACACGGTCCACGCCACGCCGCTGATGGTCGAGTTGGCCAGCGCGGCGACGCTGACCCCGGCCGCGGTGGTCATCCCGCGCAGCTTGCGGAACTGCGGGACCGTGTAGGCGGCCGCCAACAGGGTGCCGGCGAGGCCGACGAGGGTGGCGAGGTCGAGGGTCATGTCACTTCCTTCCGGGGCGCAGACGTGCGACACGGCCGCCGCACCGGGGTGCGGCGACCGTGTCGTGGTCGAACGTTGTGGGGGTCGGGGCAGACAGCCTCCGACCGAAAAGATTACCTGTTCAACCCGGAAGGAACGAACAATATTGCGGCCTACGGGCCGATATGCCGGGTGATCTCCGGCACACCGCTCAGATGTCGGTGATGCGTACGCCGGCGTGCGCCTTGTGGCGGCGGTTCACGCTGATCAGGTTCGCGGTGAGCGCCTCGACCTGGTGGGCGTTGCGCAGGCGGCCGCCGTACACGCCCCGCACGCCGGGGATCACCCCGGCGAGGTCCTGGACCAGGTCGGTCGCCTCGCGCACGTCGCCGAGCACCAGCACGTCGGTGTCGACCGACGCCACGTCGGGGTCCTCCAGCAGGACCGCGCTGACGTTGTGGAAGGCACCCACCACCGTGGAGTCGCCCAGGATCGCCTGCGCCTGCTGAGCGGCCGAGCCCTCCTCGACCGCGAGGGCGTAGGCGCCCTGCTTGTCGAACCCGAGCGGGTTCACGCAGTCGACGACGACCTTGCCGGCCAGCTCGGCCTTGAGCGAGGTGAGCAGCTCGCCGTGGCCGTCCCACGGCACCGCCACCACGACGACGTCGCCGGCAGCCGCCGCCCCGGCGTTGTCGGCGCCCCGCACCGCACCGGGCAGCTCGGCGGCCGCGGCCTCGGCGCGCTCGGCGCTGCGGCTGCCGATCACCACCGGGACACCGGCCGCGGCGAACCGCCGCGCCAGCCCGCGACCCTGGGGTCCGGTGCCGCCGAGGACGGCGACGGTCTTGCCAGCGAGGGACTCGGGGAGGTTGCTCATGGCGGCCACTCTCCCAGCCCGCCCCACCTCCGGGGGAGGTGCTCAGGGAGTGGAACCGCCCACACCGTGCACGACCAGGTCGGCCAGCGCGCGGTACGCCGCGGCGTCGGCCAGCCCGGAGGCGGCCGCGATCGCGCCGCCCTGGATCGCGGTCATCACCTGCGCCACCGCGGCGCCCACGAACGACGCGTCCACCGGTCGCAGCGCGCCCGCCTCGACGCCGGCGGCGACCAGCTCGCCCACGCGCCGGGCCGCGAGCGCGGTGTTCGCCTGGTAGATCTCCGCGGCCGGGGCGTACGCCTGGAGGTCGGCGTAGAAACGCTCGGACGCCGGCGCCAGCTCGGCGGCGACCGCAGTCAGGTAGACCGACAGGCGCGCGCCCGGATCGGACTCGGCGGCCACCTGCGCCTCGATCCGCCCGGTCGCGCGCCGGAAGAACCCACGGATCGCAGTGAGCACGATCTGCTCCTTGCTGGCGGCGACCTGGTAGATCGTCGTGCGCGAGCACCGCAGCCGGGCGGCGAGATCGCCGACGCCGAGCTCGAGGAACCCCTCGGCCAGGAACAGCTCGATCAGCTCGTCGAGCAGCTGGTGGCGCGGGGGTGGCACGCGACGACGGTATCAGTACCAGAACGGCGTACTCTGGTACTCATGCCCGCCACCCGCCTGCTGCCCTCCGACGAGGCCGTCGACCTGATCGGCCTGGTCCGCGACCTCGCCGCGAACGAGCTCGCCCCGCTGGTCGCCGACGCCGAGCGCACGGAGACCTTCCCCCGCGACGTGTTCCGCACCCTGGGGCGCGCCGGCCTGCTCGGCCTGCCCTACCCCGAGGAGTACGGCGGCGGCGGGCTGCCGTACGAGGTCTACCTCCAGGTGCTCGAGGAGATCGGCTCGGTGTGGTCGAGCGTCGGCGTGGGCGTCTCGGTGCACGCGCTGTCCTGCTTCGGGCTCGCGACCGCCGGCACCGAGGAGCAGCGGCAGCGCTGGCTGCCGGACATGCTGGGCGGCGAGCTGCTGGGCGCGTACTGCCTCTCCGAGCCGCACGCCGGCTCCGACCCCGCTGCGATGCGCACCCGCGCCCGCCGCGACGGTGACGAGTGGGTCATCACCGGCGCGAAGGCGTGGACCACGCACGGCGGGCACGCCGACTTCTACAAGGTGATGGCGCGCACCGGCGACGGCCGCGGCGACATCTCCTGCTTCCTCGTCCCGGCCGACGCGCCCGGGCTGGTCGCGGACCCGCCGGAGCACAAGATGGGCCTGACCGGGTCGGCGACCGCGACGATGCGGTTCGACGACGTCCGGATCCCTGCCGACCGGCTGCTCGGCGAGGAGGGCGCCGGCCTCAAGATCGCGCTCGCCGGCCTGGACGCCGGCCGTCTCGGCATCGCCGCGGTCGCGACCGGCCTCGCCCAGGGCGCGCTCGACCACGCCGTCGCGTACGCGAAGGACCGCGAGACGTTCGGCGAGCGGATCATCGATCACCAGGGCCTGGCGTTCGTGCTCGCGGACATGGAGGCCGCGATCCAGACGGCGCGCGCGATGGTGCTGCACGCGGCGCGCCTCAAGGACCGCGGCCTGCCGTACGGGCGCGAGGCGTCGATCGCCAAGCTCGTCGCCACCGACAACGCCATGAAGGTGACCACGGACGCCGTCCAGGTGCTCGGGGGCTACGGCTACACCCGCGACTTCCCGGTCGAGCGCTACATGCGCGAGGCGAAGGTCATGCAGATCTTCGAGGGCACCAACCAGATCCAGCGGATGGTCATCGGGCGGTCGCTGGACCGGACTCCCGGCGGCGCGCTGCACCACACGGACTGACCGCGCGCAGCGACCGCGCCCGCAGGGCACCGGCCCAGAGGCCGGCGCCGTAGGCGAGATCGTCGAGCCGGCGACCTGCGAGGCCCGAGCCTCGACTGACGACGACGTCGACGAGCAGCGCGGCGGCGACGGCACGGCGTACCGACCTCGAGAACAGCCCGGCCACGGCCACCGGCGGCCACCAGTGCCGCAGCAGGAGCGCGGACTCCTGGCGCAGCGACCACCACAGTCCGCGCGCGGCCAGGTCCACCGCGAGCCGGTCCCTGCCCGGCACCTCGGGCAGCGTGCGGCGCAGCACCTGCACCCCGCGGCCGACGCCCATCAGCGCGACCGGCACCGACCACCAGCGCCGCAGCAGCAGTGCGGCGGCCGCGGTCGCCATCGCGGGCGAGAGCACGGCGACCGCAGCCTTGTCGCCGTGACGTGCGGCGAGCGGGGCGCCGCCCGTGCCGTAGACGTACTTGCGGCCCATCCAGCCGCGCAGGGTCGCTCGCGCGTCGTGGTGCGCGACCTCATCCGGGTCGTAGCGGACGACCCGGCCCCGGTCGACGAGCCGCCACACGAGGTCGACGTCCTCACCGACCCGCATCGCGCCGTCGAAGCCGTCGCCGAGCAGGTCGGTCCTGCCGACCAGGCAGGCGCTCGGCAGCCAGCCCACCGCAGCGCCCGGGCGCACCGAACACCCCACGTCGCCGAGGTTGAGCGACGCCGCCCGCTCGTCGTACCGCTCGAACCAGCGCGGTCGCTCCGACCTCGCCCGGCCGACGATGCGCGGCGCGACCAGCGCCACCCGGTCATCGGCGAAGTGCCGCCCCAGCCGCAGCAGCGTGTCCGCCGTGACGGTGACGTCGCAGTCGACGAACGCGACGTACGGCGTGCTCACCTCGGCCAGGCCCGCGTTGCGGGCGCCGGCCGGCCCGACGTTCGTCTCGAGCCGGATCACCTCCGCGTGCCGGGCGTCGGGCGCCAGCGGGACGGGTGAGGCGTCGTCGACCACCAGGCAGCGCAGCGGTTCCAGCGCCTCGAGCGCCCGGTCCAGCTCGCCGGCACGGCCGTGGACGGGCAGCACGACGGTGAGCTCGGCCGGGTCGAGGGGTGGGACGTCGTCGAGCACCGGGTCGGCGAGGTTGCCGTCCAGCAGTCGGCGGGCCAGGTCACCCTCGGCGATCCCGTCGGGCAGCGCTCCCGGCCGCAGCCGCGCCACCCGCATCGGCGAGCCACCGACGAGCACGTCGCCACGGCGTACGCCGGGCTTGACCTGAGCCCTCATGGCCGGAAGCCGCCGTCGGCGTGCACGACGCTGCCATGGAGGACACCACCCTCGGGCGAGCAGCAGAACGCGATGGTCGCCGCGACCTCGTCGGGCTCGAGGAGCCGGCGCAGCAACTGGTTCGAGGTGAAGACCACGGGGTCGGGCAGGCCGTACAGGTCCGCGGTCGCGTCGAGCATGTCGGTGCGCGTCGATCCCGGGGAGACCGCGACCGCGGTGACCCCGGTGGCGACGAGGTCGGCGGCGAGACCCTTCACGAGGCCGACGACCGCGTGCTTCGCGGTCGTGTACGCGGCGAGGTGGAACAACCCGTAGCTGCCGGCCGCGGACGCGACCGCCACGAACCGGCAGCCGCCGGGATCGGGGCCGTCGAGCATGGCGGGTACGGCCGCCGCCGCGGTGTTCCAGACCCCGCGGACGTCGACGTCGAGCAGCTCGGTCAGCTCGGCCTCCGGCGTCTCCCAGAGCGGCCGGCCGCCGTTGATGACGGCCGCCGCGGCGACGGCCGCGTCCAGCCGGCCCCACCGGTCGAGCGCCTTGTCCACGGCGTGCTGGATCCGGCCGCGATCGCGGACGTCGCCGACGACGTGCACCACGCTGTCGGTCTCCGACGCGGGTCTCAGGTCGAACCCGACGACGCCGTAGCCCTGGGCAACAAGGGCTCTGACCGTCGCGGACCCGATCCCACCAGCGGCTCCGGTGACGAGGGCGACCCTCATGAGAGGCGCTCCACGATGTCGGCGACCATCGCCTTCAGCACCCGCTCGCCCTCGGCGGCACTGGCGCCCGCGGGGTCACCCAGCACGCCGTTCGGAGAGACTGCCGCGACGCCGCCAACCATCATGACGGGGAGGATCTCCCTCAACGACCGGGTGTTCCCGGCCACGGCGCGGTCGAGTCGCACCGACTCGGGACGCAGGTGCAGCATCAGCGAGGTCTCGGTGAAGCCGGCGTGGAGGTCGCTCCCCACATCGGAGAGGTCCTCGGTCGCGCACGGCATCCACTCGATCTCGTCGGACGCGTTCAACGCCGCGACGTTTCCCCCGTGGGCGTTGACGATCACGACCCGGGACGCCCAGGTGCGCAGCGAGCGGACCAGCTCGACGACGACGTGGGTGAGCGCCTCGGTGCCGACCGACGCCGTGCCGGGGAAGGACTGGTGCTCGCCGCTGGAGCCGTACGACAGCGCCGGCGCCACCCACGCACCCAGCTCGGCCGCGACCCGCTCGGCGACCGCCACCGCGATCACGGTGTCGGTGTCGAGCGGGAGGTGCGGCCCGTGCTGCTCGACCGAGCCGAGGGGCACCAGCACGAGACCGGAGCGGGTCGTCTCGGGCGAGGTGGCGTCGGCGAGCCTCATGAGACGTGGAAACCCTCGGGCACGAGCAGGGTCTCGGGGGTGAGCTCGTCGATCGAGGACAGGCCGAGGCCGAGCAGGGCCGAGTCGATGCCGGAGCGGACGATGTCGAGGACGTTCTCCACGCCGGCCTGGCCGTTGGCCGCCAGGCCCCACAGGTAGGCCCGCCCGATCAGCACCGCGCGCGCACCGAGGGCCAGCGCCTTCACGACGTCCGAGCCTCGGCGTACACCCCCGTCCATGAGGACCTCGACCTGGTCGCCCACCGCGGTCGCGATCGGGTGGAGCAGGCGGATGGTGGCCGGGGTGCCGTCGAGGTTGTTGCCGCCGTGGTTGGACACCGAGATCGCGTCCACGCCGGCGTCGACCGCGCGGTGGGCGTCGTCGACCCGCGCGACCCCCTTGAGCAGGAACGGGGTGCCGCTGATCTGGCCCCACTGCGCGCGCATCCACGCGACGTCCTCCCAGGACGGCGGCGGGGTGGTCATCCACTCGTAGTAGGCGCCGAAGAACGTCGGCGCCTCGCCCAGCCGTCCATCGGGGCCGGGGGACGCCAGGTTGGGCGCGGTCAGGTCCGGGATGTGCCGGGGTCCGAACTGGCGCAGCCACCGCACCTTGGTGGCGACCTGCGGCGCCAGCCGGACCATGGCCTTGAGGTCGATCCGCTCGGGGATCTCCGGGGATCCCCAGTCGCGACCCATCGAGAACGACCAGTCGAGAGTGGCGATCAGGCCGATCACCCCGGCCTCGTGGGCGCGCTCCATGCGCTGGACCATCACGTCGCGGTCGCCGGTCCAGTACATCTGGAAGAGCGTGCGCGGGCAGGCCTCCACGACCTCCTCGACCGGCTTCGAGGCGAAGTTCGACAGTCCCATCAGCGTCCCGCGCGCGTTGGCAGCGCGGGCCACGGCGACCTCGCCGTCGGGGTGCACCGCTTGTACGCCGGTGGGGCTGATCAGCACCGGGAGCGAGACGTCCTGGCCCAGCACCGTCCGGCTCATCGACCGCTCGGCCTGCTGGCCCGCGACGTGCGGCAGCAGCCCGAGCTCGCCGAACGCCGCCTGGTTGTCACGGACCGTCTGCCCGCGCTCGGAGCCGGCCAGCAGCGCGGCGTACACCGGTGCCGGCAGCCGCTTCTGCGCACGCCGCTGCGCGACCGCGACGGACTCGAACCAGGGGTTCTCCTTCCACGGGTTCTGCATCCACGCTGGACGTTTCATGGCGTGAATCCCGCCAGCGGGTTCTCCGCACAGTCGCTGACGGGTGGCCGGGTCATCAGCTTCAGCATCACCGGCTGGTTGCGCGTCGGCGCAGCCTTCGAGTGGTCCTGGCTCGCGGCCGGGACCGTGCGAGCGCCGGCCAGGGCCAAGTCGTTCAGTGCCGCCTCCCCGTACCCCTGCACGCACTCGGGGTCCGGGCCGTCCAGCGGCAGGCCCGTGAAGAACTTCGCCGCCATGCAGCCACCCCGGCAGGCGTCGTAGTGGGCGCACTGCGTGCACGCGCCGCCGGTCTGCGGCGAGCGCAGGTCCGCGAACAGCGGCGAGCTCTGCCAGACCTGCTGGAAGCCGCCACCGGTCAGCACGTTGCCGGCCAGGAAGTTGTCGTGGATCGCGAACGGGCAGGCGTACACGTCACCGACCGGGTCGATCAGGCACACCACCCGGCCCGCGCCGCACAGGTTGAGACCCGACAGCGACTCACCGAAACCGGCCAGGTGGAAGAACGAGTCACCCGTGAGGACGCCCTCCCCACGAGCGAGGAGCCAGTCGTAGAGCTCGCGCTGCTGCTCCGGCAGCGGGTGCAGCTCGTCCCACACGTCCGCACCGCGGCCGGACGGACGAAGACGCGTCAGGCGCAGGGTCGCGCCGTACTCGTCCGCGATCGCCGCGAACTCGTCGAGCTGCCCGATGTTCTGCCGCGTGCAGACCACGCTGATCTTCGCGTCCGTGAAGCCCGCGTCCTGGAGGTTGCCCAGCGCGGTGATCGCGGTGTCGAAGGATCCCGGACCGCGGACGTAGTCGTTGACGTCGGCCGTCGCGCCGTCCAGCGAGATCTGCACGTCGACGTAGCCGCCACACCGCGGGGACGCCAGGAACGTCGCGCGCTCGGGCGTGATCCGCACCCCGTTGGTGGAGAACTTCACGCCGACCCGGTGGTCCACGGCGTACTCCAGCAGGTGCCAGAAGTCCGGGCGGATCGTGGGCTCGCCACCGCCGATGTTCACGTAGAACACCTGCATCCGCTGCAGCTCGTCGATCACCGCCTCGCACTGCTCGGTGGTCAGCTCGCGCGGGTCACGACGGCCCGACGACGACAGGCAGTGCGCGCACTCCAGGTTGCACGCGTAGGTCAGCTCCCACGTCAGGCAGATGGGTGCGTCCAGGCCCGACTCGAAGTGCTCCACGAGCCTCATGCGGCGGCCTCCTGACGGGCGCGGATCATGTCGGAGGCCGCGAGGCCCTCCAGCGCGGCGAGGTACGCCGCCCACCCGGCCTCGGGGACCCCGGCCGCCAGCAGCGCGGACCGGACGTCGTCCGCGGCCGCGAGCCCACGGACGACCGCGACGAGCTCCGGGCGCTTGAGGAAGATCAGCTTCCGGTTGCCGAAGTGGTAGGCCAACGCACCGAACGGCTCCGGGCGCAGCGCCACCGAGGGCGACAGCGCCCAGGGCTCGTCGAGATCCATCAGTACACGCCGCACATGCCGTCGATCGAGACCTCCTCGATCAGGTCCTCGGCGACGAGCTCGTCGTTCTGGTTCTCGTTCTCGGGATCCATGGCAGCCTCCTCCTGGTGTGGTGCAGGCCACACTAATGGCACCGAGCGCCAAAAAGATAGGCTCCCTCCATGAGCAGCCGAGGTCGTCCCGTCGCGACCAGCCACGCGGAGATCGAGCGCGTGGCGTTCCGGCTGTTCGCGGAGCGCGGCTTCGACGCGGTGACGATGGCGGACATCGCGGTCGAGGTCGGCGTCGGCCGGCGGACCCTGTTCCGCTACTTCGAGTCGAAGAACGACATCCCGTGGGGCCAATTCGACCGCACCCTCGACGGCTTCCGCACGATCCTGGCGGAGATGCCGGAGGACCTGCCGCTGCACGAGGCCGTGCACCGCGGCGTCCGGCGGTTCAACGAGTTCCCGGCGGACGCGCAGGCGAGCCACCGGATGCGGATGAGACTGATCCTGGAGACGCCGACGCTGCAGGCGCACTCGGTGCTCCGGTACGCCGAGTGGCGCGCCGTCATCGAGGAGCACGTCGCCGCCCGCCTGGATCTCGAGCCCGGCGACCTCCTGCCGCGCACGGTCGGCAACGTCGCCCTCGCGCTGGCGATCTCGGCGTACGAGGGATGGCTCGCGGACCCGGACACCGACCTCGCCGCCCTCCTCGACGAGGCGATGTCCGGGCTGCGCGACTACCTGCGCTGACCTGTCAGGCCGACGGCTGCTCGGGCTGCGCTGCCTCGCACGTGTCCAGGCGCGCCTGCGCGTGGGCGACCCGCTGGGCCTGGGCCTTCTTGGCCTTCTTGTTCTTCTGGGTCGGGTGCTCGGCGAACTTCTCCTGGAGCTGGTCGTACTTCGCCTGCGCCCGGTCGAGCTGGGCCTGCTGGCGGGCGCACGGCGCGTTGCTCGCGCCGTCGTCCGCGCCGTCGGCGACCGCCGCAGGGGCGACCGAGAGTGCGGCGAGGCTGAGCGCGAAGGCGGAGACGACCGCGGCGGTCGTCGTACGGGTCTTGGTCACGGGGGATCCTCCCGAGTCGGTGACAGAACACCCGACACCTGTCGCGATCCATCCCGCGTGTTACATCGACCGCGCACCTTGCCGGACGTCGGCGCGGAGAACTAGGTTGCAGGCTCGCTGTGAGCCACGCCACGTTCTCTCGGGAGGGACGTCCATGCGTCTACGCCATGTCATCTCACTGGTCGCCGCGGTCACCACGGCGCTGACCGTCACCGCCGGACCGGCCTGGTCGGACCCCAAGGACGGGCACTACGCACGCCACGCCCTGCGGTCCGGCCTGACCGACCAGGACTTCTACTTCGTCATGGGCGACCGGTTCGCCAACCGCGACCCGTCCAACGACGAGGGCGGGCTGACGGGCGACCGCGACACGACCGGCTTCGACCCCACCAGCAAGGCGTTCTACAACGGTGGCGACCTGAAGGGACTGCGCGACCGGCTGGACTACATCGAGGGCCTCGGCACCGACGCCATCTGGCTGACGCCCGTCTTCAAGAACAAGGCCGTCCAGCTCGAGGACGGCCCGTCGGCCGGCTACCACGGCTACTGGATCACCGACTTCACCCGGGTCGACCCCCACCTGGGCACCAACCAGGACCTCACCGACCTGGTCGCGGCCGCGCACCAGCGGGGCATCAAGGTCTTCTTCGACATCATCACCAACCACACGGCCGACGTGATCGGCTACACCGCGGGCGACCGCACGGCGTACGTCTCGAAGGACGCCCGGCCCTACCAGGACGCCGCGGGCAACCCGTTCGACGACCGCGACTACGCGGGCGGCCGCGAGTTCCCGACCCTCGACCCGGCCACGTCGTTCCCGTACGTCCCGGTGCTGGACCCGGACGAGAAGGACGTCAAGGTCCCGGCGTGGCTCAACGACGTCACGAACTACCACAACCGCGGCAACACCACCTTCACCGGCGAGGACAGCCAGTACGGCGACTTCTTCGGCCTCGACGACCTCTTCACCGAGAAGCCCGAGGTGGTCGACGGGATGATCGACATCTACAAGGCGTGGGTGCAGGACTTCGACATCGACGGCTTCCGGATCGACACGATGAAGCACGTCGACGACGCGTTCTGGCAGCGGTTCGGCCCGACGATGCAGCAGATCGCCGCCGACGACGGCAATCCGGACTTCTTCATGTTCGGCGAGGTCGCGCTCGACGGGAGCGACGCGGCCGCGAAGAGCTTCACGTCGCACTACACGACCCATGACCGGATGCAGGCGATCCTCGACTTCCCGTTCCAGGACGCCGCGCGCGGGTTCGCCAGCAAGGGCCTGGGCAACCGGCGCCTGGCGACGTTCTTCGCCAACGACGACTGGTACACCGACCACGACTCGAACGCCTACGCGCTCCCGACCTTCCTCGGCAACCACGACATGGGCCGGATCGGCTCCTTCCTGAAGACCGACAACCCGGCGGCCGACGACGCGGAGCTGCTGGCGCGCGACCGGCTCGCCCACGAGCTCATGTACTTCTCGCGCGGCAACCCGGTCGTGTACTACGGCGACGAGCAGGGCTTCACCGGGCCGGGCGGCGACCAGTCGGCGCGGCAGACGATGTTCGCGAGCCAGGTCGAGGAGTACCAGCAGGACGACCAGATCGGCACCGACCGGACCGGGGCGGACGACAACTTCGTCACCGACCACCCGCTCTACTCGGCCATCTCCGACCTCGCCGACCTGACCGCCGAGCACCCCGCGCTGCGCAACGGGGCGCAGCAGGTGCGCTACGCCTCCCACGGCGCCGGGCTGTTCGCCTTCTCGCGGATCGACCGGAAGGAACAGCGGGAGTACATCGTCGTCCTCAACAACGGCGAGCAGGAAGCGTCCGCGCAGATCCCGACCTACGTGCGGAAGGACAGGTTCCGCAAGATCTACGGCGCCGGACCCGCCACGCGGCGCACGGACGCCCGCCGCAGGATGGACGTCACGGTGCCCGGCCTGTCCACGGTCGTCTACGAGTCGAGGACGCCGATCCCGCGCTCGACGAGGGCGCCGGGGATCACGCTGGACAGGCCCACGCCTGCGGCGGAGTCGCGCGGCCGGATGCGCGTGGCGGCCACGGTGCACGGATCCTCGTTCTACGAGGTGACGTTCCAGCGCCGGCTGGGCGACTCGGGCCGGTGGCGCACGATCGGCGTCGACGACACCGCGCCGTACCGCGTCTTCCACGACACCTCGAACCTGCCCCCGGGCACGAAGGTCGCCTACCGCGCCGCGGTGCTCGACAACGCCGGCCACACGCGCGGGACGGCGACCCGCACCGCGCGGGTGCCGAACGCGAGCCTGACCATCACCTCGCCCGCCGCCGACGGCACGATCAGCGACGTCTACCCGGTGACGGTGTCGGCCGCCGTCGACCCGGAGCGACCGCTGCAGTCGGTGCAGTTCCAGCGCAGCGTCGCGGGCGGCCCGTGGACCGACCTCGGCACCGACTCGTCGTCCCCGGCGTACACCGTGACCGACGACGTGTCCGACGTGGACCGCGGCACCCGGGTCCGTTACCGGGCGATCCTCCACGAGGACGGCTTCCCGACGGTGACGAGCACGCCGGTGACGGTGACGGTCGCCGCCCCGGAGCCGACCGTCGACTCGGTGACCGTCGCTGGGAGCCTGCAGTCGGAGATCGGCTGCCCCGGCGACTGGCAGCCCGGCTGCGCCGCCTCGCACCTCGCGTTCGACCAGGCCGACGGCCTCTGGCACGGCACCTTCGAGCTCCCCGCCGGGAGCTATGACTGGAAGGTCGCCATCGACGACTCGTGGGACGTGAACTACGGCGCCGGCGGCGCCGCGGGCGGGGGCAACCTGACGCTCGACGTCCCCGACGGCGGGGCGAGCTACGTCTTCACCTGGGACCCGGTCACCCACGTCCCCTCCGCGGAGCCTGCCGGCTGACGGCAGTTCTTGACCGGTACAGAGATCATTCGCTACTGTACCGGTCAAGAACGATCCGAGGAGGAGCCATGACGTTCGACCCCATCGCCGCGGGCCTGGCTGTCCGCGCGGCGCACGCGACCGCGGGCAGCGCCCGTCCCGACGCACCCGTCGTCCCCGACCGCCCCCGCGAGCCCCGCCTGCGCGGCCTCCGGGCGCGGTCCGCCGCCGCCCTGCACTCGGTGGCCCGGTGGATGGAGCCGCGATCGCGGCCGGCGAAGGTCTGCCAGCCCGGTTGAGGGTGACCGGCCTATCCTGAGTCACCCATGGCCAAGGTGACCCTCCAGTCGATCGCGGACCGCGTCGGCGTCAGCCGGATGACGGTGTCCAACGCGTTCTCCCGACCCGACCAGCTCTCCGCCGAGCTGCGCGAGAAGATCCTGGCCGCGGCCGACGAGCTCGGGTACGTCGGGCCCGACCCGGCCGCCCGGGCGCTGGCCCGCGGCCGCACCGGCTCGGTGGGTCTGCTCATCAACGGCACCCTGAGCGAGGCGTTCGAGGACGCGGTGTCCGCCGCCTTCCTCGCCGCGGTGTCCGACGAGCTCTCCGCGCGGGGCATGGCGCTCACGCTGCTGCCGTCGTCGGGCAACCGGCCCTTCGTGGCCGCCCGCGACGTCGCGGTCGACGGCGTCCTCGTCTACATCTGCGACCCGACCTCGGCCGACCTCGGCTGGCTCGAGCGCCGCCACGTCCCGATGGTCGTGGTCGACCACCACGCGCGGGACGGCGTGGCGGCGGTCAACGTGGACGACCGGGGCGGCGCCCGGCTCGCCGCGGAGCACCTGGTCGACCTGGGCCACCGGAGCGTCGGCGTCGTCACGCTCGAGACCGACCCCGAGCAGCTGAACTACCCCGCCCGCGAGCGGATGCTCGGCTGGCACGACGTCCTCGACGCCGCCGGCGTCGAGCCGACGGTCGTCGCGACGCCGTACCAGCCGCCCACAGCGGCGTACGACGCCGCGCTCTCGCTGCTCGACCGCCCGGACCGGCCCACAGGGGTCGTCTGCTTCTCCGACGCGTTCGCGCTGGCCACGATCCGCGCCGCCGAGTCGCTCGGGCTGCGGGTCCCGACGGACCTGTCGGTCGTGGGCTTCGACGACAGCGTGCTGGCCGCCGCGAGCCGACCGCCGCTCACGACGATCCACCAGGACGTCCCGGCCAAGGGCATCGCCGCCGTGGCCGCGATCGCAGACGTGATGGGTGGCGGTCACCCGGAGCCGGTCGTGCTCCCGACGACGCTCGTGGTCCGGGAGAGCACCGCGCCCCCGGGGGACGCTACGTCGCGATGAACAGGATCTCGTCGCGCCCGTACTCCATGCCGGGGTGGGCGTCGGCGAGGTGCTGCTGGGTCAGCTCGACGAGCTCGTCCTCGTCCTGACCCCGGATCACCTCACCGCAGGGACAGGTCAGCCGGGTCTTCATGCACCCAGCGTAGAACCTGTTCTCGCGATGTATCTGACGCGGGCCACGACGCTCCTGCGATGAGTACGCCGCGGCGGCGCGGTCGATCCTGGTGAGCACCGGTCGGCCACGACCGGCCCGCGGTCGCCGACACCAGGAAGGACGGCACCATGACCATGGCGGTGAGCACCCTCGCGCCCACCACGGCCCGCCGCACCGTCGGCGCGCCCGCGCTCCGCGAGCTCGCGCAGGTCCTCGGGGCGTTCCTCCTCTACAACGTCGGCCGGATGCTGGCCGCCGAGGAGCTCGACCACGCCGACGCCAATGCCCACCACGTGGTCGGCTTCGAGCGGTGGCTGCACCTGCCGGCCGAGGCATCGCTCCAGGGCTGGGCGCTGGGCCACGACTGGCTGATCGACCTGGCGAACCGCTACTACGTGTCGGTCCACTTCCCGCTGACGATCGCGGCGCTGGTGTGGCTCTACCGCTACCGCCGCCCGTTCTACACGTGGGCCAAGCGCGCGCTGCTGCTCGCCACCGGGGTGGCGCTGGTCTTCCACGTGCTGGTCCCGGTGACCCCGCCACGCCTGCTGGCGTCGCTCGGCATGGTCGACACCGGGCACGCCGGCGGGATGTCGATCTACCAGGCGCCGGTCCTGGGGAGCATGTCGAACGAGTACGCCGCGATGCCGAGCCTGCACGTCGGCTGGGCGCTGCTGCTCGCCGTCGCGCTCGCCGCCGCGTGCCGCAACCGCTGGGGGTGGCTGTGGTTCCTCCACCCCGTGGCCACGGTGCTGGTCGTGGTCGGCACCGCGAACCACTACTGGCTCGACGGGATCGCCGGGGCGCTGCTGGTGCTGGGCGCGCTGTGGCTCACCCGGCCGCGCGCGGCGTTGGTCGACGCCGCGGGCGCGCGGGCGGCCGCCCAGCTGTGACCCGCCCGGCCGGAGCGGTCAGCCCCGCGCGGCCTCCAGGGCCGCGGCGACCCGGCGGTGCGCCTCCCAGATCTCCTCGGGCACGTTGTCGAACTGCTTGAGGTGTGCCTCGCGGAAGTCCATCTCCTGGCACCAGCGCTCGACGTCCACGGTGAGGATCACGTCCAGGTCCTCGTCGCTGATCTCCAGCCCGTCCAGGCGCAGCTCCTCCTTGAGCGGGAGGATGCCGACCGGCGTCTCGCGACCGGTGACCTCGCCGTCCTTGAGCTGCACCAGCCACAGCAGCGCCCGCAGGTTCTCGCGGTAGCCGGGCCAGCGGAAGTGACCGTCGACCGGGTCGCGCTGGAACCAGTTGACGTGGGCGAAGATCGGCGGGTTGGTCGCGGCGCCGATGATCTTCATCCAGTGGGCGGCGTAGTCGCCCTCGGAGTACGCCATGAACGGGCGCATCGACATCGGGTCGTAGCGCAGCTGCCCGTCGACGCCCTCCGCGGCGAAGGTCGCCTCGGCGCCCAGCGTGAGGCCGTCGTACACGCCCTCGGCGAGGTCGTGGATGGCGCGCACCAGCGGCTCGCGGTCGCTGGTGCGGCCACCGAAGATGATCGCGTCGATCGGCACGCCGGCCGGGTCCTCGAAGTCCTTCGCGACGTTCGGGACGTTCGCGAGGGTCGTGGTGAAGCGGCTGTTCGGGTGGGCCCACGGCGCGTCGTCCCCGGGCTCGCGCTCGGAGATCAGCTCGCCCTTCCAGTCGCGCCAGCCGGTGACGTCGGCGGGGGGCTGCTTCGTCTTGCCCTCCCACCAGACCTCGTGGGTGTCCTCGTTGTAGGCGACGTTGGTGAAGATCGCCCCGGTGCCGGGCCTGATCGACTCGAGCGCGGTCGGGTTCGTCTTCTCGTTGGTGTCCTTGGCGACACCGAACACACCGTTCTCGGGGTTCATGCCGTAGACGCGGCCGTCGTCGGGGTTCACCCACAACCAGGCGATGTCGTCGCCGTAGAACTCCACCGTGTACCGGTCACCGAGGGCGTCCGGTGCGAGGGTCATCGCGAGGTTGGTCTTGCCCGAAGCGCTCGGGAAGCCGCCGCACACGTGGTACTTCTTGCCGGTCTGCTTGTCGACGATGCCGAGCAGCATGAACTGCTCGGCGAGGAACTCCCGCGACGCCCAGCCGTCGTAGCAGGCTTGGCGCAGGCCGTGCGCGATCTTGCCGAGCAGCGCGTTGCCGCCGTACGACGAGCCGAAGTGCAGGATCGTGCGCTCGTCGGCGACGGTCACGAAGTAGCGCTGGTCCTGGGGGGTGCCGTGGTTGAGGTTCTCCAGGTCGCCGGTCACGTGGACG
>DASTXB010000068.1:0-28014 GCA_035765695.1 Nocardioides sp.
AGCAGGGCGTCCAGCCCGCTGCGTTGTCTGGGACGATCCAGAACGACATCCTCAAGGAGTTCATGGTCCGCAACACCTACATCTACCCGCCGCAGCCCAGCATGCGGATCATCAGCGACATCTTCGCCTACACGTCGCAGAAGATGCCGCGGTTCAACTCGATCTCGATCTCCGGCTACCACATCCAGGAGGCCGGGGCGACGGCCGATCTGGAGCTGGCCTACACGCTCGCCGACGGCGTGGAGTACATCCGCGCGGGGCTCGGCGCCGGCCTCGGCATCGACCAGTTCGCCCCCCGGCTGTCGTTCTTCTGGGCGATCGGGATGAACTTCTTCATGGAGGTCGCCAAGATGCGCGCGGCCCGTGCCCTGTGGGCCCGGCTGGTGCGCGACTTCGACCCGCAGAACCCGAAGTCGCTCAGCCTGCGTACCCACAGCCAGACCAGCGGCTGGTCGCTGACGGCGCAGGACGTCTTCAACAACGTGCAGCGGACCTGCATCGAGGCGATGGCGGCCACGCAGGGCCACACCCAGTCGCTGCACACCAACGCGCTCGACGAGGCGATCGCGCTCCCCACGGACTTCTCCGCCCGGATCGCCCGGAACACGCAGCTGTTGCTGCAGCAGGAGTCGGGCACGACCTGGTCGATCGACCCGTGGGGCGGCTCGTACTACGTCGAGCGGCTCACCCACGACCTTGCCGCCAAGGCGTGGGCGCACATCCAGGAGGCCGAGCAGGCCGGCGGCATGGCCAAGGCGATCGAGCAGGGCATCCCCAAGATGCGCATCGAGGAGGCCGCCGCCCGCACCCAGGCACGGCTCGACTCCGGGCAGCAGCGGCTGATCGGGGTGAACACCTACCGGTTGCCCGACGAGGAGCGGCTCGACGTCCTGCGCGTCGACAACGCCTCGGTGCTCAAGCAGCAGCTGGCCAAGCTCGAGCGCCTGCGCCAGGAGCGCGACCAGCAGCAGGTCGATGCCGCGCTGGCCGCGTTGACGAAGGTCGCCGAGGTCTCGACCGGCTCGACCACCGGCACGGGCTCGACCGGAGACCTCGAGCACAACCTGCTCAAGCTCGCGGTCGATGCGGCGCGGGCCAAGGCGACCGTGGGAGAGATCTCCGAGGCGCTGGAGAAGGCGTGGGGCCGCCACCAGGCGGTGATCCGTACGATCTCCGGTGTGTACAAGCGGGAGTCCGGCACCGACAACGTCGCGGTGCAGCAGGTGCTCGACGCCACCGCGAAGTTCGCCGAGGACGAGGGCCGGCGGCCGCGGATCCTGGTCGCCAAGATGGGCCAGGACGGCCACGACCGCGGCCAGAAGGTCGTCGTCACCGCCTTCGCCGACCTCGGCTTCGACGTCGACGTGGGGCCGCTGTTCTCCACGCCGGAGGAGGTCGCCCAGCAGGCCGTGGACGCGGACGTGCACATCGTCGGCGTCTCGTCGCTGGCCGCCGGCCACCTGACGCTGCTGCCCGCGCTGAGGCAGGCGCTGGAGGAGCAGGGCCGCCCGGACATCATGATCGTCATCGGCGGCGTGATCCCCCCCGACGACGTCCCGACGCTCCGCGAGATGGGCGCGGCCGCGGTGTTCCTGCCCGGCACGGTGATCGCCGAGTCGGCGCTCGACCTGCTGGCGCGGTTGCGCGAGCAGCTGGGTCACTGAGGCACGCCTGCGGGTTTCGGCTGCTGGCAGCCGGAACCCGCACGACACGCCGACCGCGCCCGGCGTGTCGCGCGGGTTTCGGCTGCTGACCGCCGAAACCCGCGCGCCTACGCGAACGCGAACACCGGCGGCAGCACCAGCACCACGACGGCGGCCCACGCGGGGTACGCCGGCAGGTACGTCGTCTGCCAGCGCTCGAGGTCGGCGAACGGGCGGTGACCGCGCACGAAGCCGGCGCCGAGCCAGGCCGCGCGGACGAGGTTCACGAGGACGACCAGGTTGAGCCCGAGTGCGGCGACCTTGTTGGCCGACGGGCCGAACTCGGCGATCCGCGCCACCATGGCGACCAGCACGACGGCGTCGACGGCGATCGCGAGCCCGACGAGCACCAGCTGGAGCGTGTCGGACAGCCGCGGCGGCTCCAGCGGGTCGCGCGCGGACACGGCGTACAGCAGCAGCCCGAGCACCAGCACCAGGATGGCCGCCATCAGGATCAGCAGGTCGCGGTCGGCGGCGAGCAGGTCCGGCCGCGTCGCGTAGGCGACCAGGACGGCGGCGAGCATCAGGACCGTGAGCGGCGTGAACACGGCCGTGAGCACCGGCGCGATGTTCTCGATCACGGCCTGCTTGGCCTCGACGAGCCAGGCGGCGACGAGGACGGCGCCGGCGGCGCCCATCGGCAGCACCCACGTGACGAGGACGGTCGAGGCGTCGACGTCGATCGCCTCGAACGCCGCCATCGTCAGCGCCACCAGCACGCCGCCGCCCAGTGCGAGCAGCGTGTAGTAGACCACCCACTCGCCGGTGAACCGGATGAAGTGCATCCGCTGCTGGTGCGAGCGCCAGTCGCCGCCGGCGTACGCGACGCCGACCGCGAACCACACGACCACCGGCAGGTGCAGGACGGCGAGCACGAGGGTCGCGTCGTCCTCGTCGAACGGGTAGCTGTTGACGACGGTGCCCGTGACCACGAGGACGGCGACGAGGACGGCCGTCACGTCGGTGGACAGGGCGCGCTTCCAGGCGAAGTAGGCGCCGAGGAAGGGTCCGACGAGCAGGCTCGCGCACAGCGCGGCCCGCTCGGGCGTCAGCGCCTCGGCGACCGCCCGGGAGACCAGGGCCGCCCCGGCGGCCAGGGCGAGCACCACCGCCAGCTCGGCCCCCGGCACCCGTGACGGCGCCGGCGGCGGGACCAGCTGCTTCCAGAGCCGCTCCGCGTGCTCGCGCGCGAACTCGCGGGCGATGGCGTCGACGCTGCCCATCCGCTTCACGGCGATGAGGAACGCCTCGTCCTCGTCGAGGCCGTGCGCCATGAGGTCGGCGACGCGGTCACGCAGGTGCGCCTCCATCTCCTCCACGTCCCCGTCGGCGACCGCGGGGTTGCGGCGCAGGTGACGGCTCCAGCGGGCGATCTCGGCGTCGAGGGTGCTCACGCCGCACCTCCGGCCGGGCGGGGCGTCATCGGGTCCCAGATGCGGTCGAGCGCCGCGCTGACGACGGCCCACTGGCTCTGCCGGTCGGCGAGCGCGCGCCGGCCATGCGCGGTGATCGCGTAGATCTTGCGCCGGCGCCCGGACTCCGCCGTGTGCCACGCCGAGGAGACGTGACCCACGCGCTCGAGGCGGTGCAGCAGCGGGTAGAGCATCCCGTCGGTCCACGCGAGCCGGCCGTCGGAGAGCTCGTCGACCCGCTTGAGGATCGCGTAGCCGTACGACTCGCCCTCGAGCAGGATGCCCAGCACCAGCGGCGTCGCGGACGCCGCCACCAGGTCCTTGTCGATCCGCATCCGTTCCTCCCAATGCCTAGATGTGCTAGGTAACGATACCTTGCAGTTCTAGGGTTGGTGGGTAGCCGCCCTAGAATCGCGGCCGTGGCCGACGTGAGCGCGCTCCTCGAGGGCATCCGGGAGGGCCGGCGCGCCGCCGTCTCGCAGGCGATCACGCTCGTGGAGTCGACGAGTGCCCGGCACCGCGACCAGGCGCGCGAGCTGCTCACCCACCTCGCGCAGCGCGACGCCGTGCGGGTCGGGATCAGCGGCGTGCCCGGCGTCGGCAAGTCGACGTTCATCGAGGCCCTCGGCACCCGCCTGACCGCCGCCGGCCACCGGGTCGGTGTCCTCGCGGTCGACCCGAGCAGCGTGCGCACCGGCGGCTCGGTGCTGGGCGACAAGACCCGGATGGCGCGGCTCTCGACCGATCCGGACGCCTACGTGCGCCCGTCGCCGAGCGCCGGCACCCTCGGCGGCGTCGCCCGCGCGACCGTCCAGGCGATGGCGGTGCTCGAGGCCGCGGGGTACGACGTGGTGCTGGTCGAGACCGTCGGCGTCGGCCAGTCGGAGGTGACCGTCGCCGGCATGGTCGACACGTTCCTCTTCCTCACGCTCGCCCGCACCGGCGACCAGCTCCAGGGCATCAAGAAGGGCATCCTCGAGATCGCCGACGTGATCGCGGTGAACAAGGCCGACGGCGACCGTCAGCAGGAGGCGCGCGTGGCCGCCCGCGACCTGGCCGGGGCGCTGCGGCTGGTCCGGGGCAAGGGGGAGTGGGCGCCGCCCGTGGTCACCTGCTCCGCGCTGGAGGAGACCGGCGTCGACGACGTGTGGGACCGGGTGCTCGAGCACCGCACCCACCTCGGCGCCGAGGGCCTGGCCCGCAAGCGCGCCGAGCAGCAGCTCGAGTTCACCTGGGCGCTGGTGCGCGACGAGCTCGACCAGCGGCTGCGCCACTCGCCTGCCGTCAAGGCGATCCGGGCGGAGCTGCGCGACGCGGTGCTCGCCGGGGAGCTGCCCGCCACCGTCGCCGCCGACCGCATCCTCGCGGCGTACGACGGCCGCTGAGCGGTCTGGACCAGGGGAGCGCAATTCCCCGGTTTGCGGGGTGTTGTCGAAAGTTCCCAAGTATCAGGGACACGTGACCCGTGCTCTTGGGACACGCGGGCGCCAAGACTGGCGGCCTCGACCGACACCTTCGGAGGAACCACTCATGCGTCGTACCCCCCTGATCCCGCTGGCGGCGGCCGCGCTCTCGCTGGTGGCGACCGCGTTCGCCCCGGCGGCCAACGCGGCCGACCCGGACACCGTGGCCGACGGCCTCGTCAGCCCCCTGAGCCTCGGCGTGGCCGCGGACGGCACGGTCTTCGTGTCGCAGAACTTCGCGAGCCTGCTGACCGAGGCGGCGCCGGGCGCCGACGCGGAGCCCATCTTCGCCGACGAGGGCCAGCGCGAGATCGGCGGTGTGTCGGTCTCCGGCGACACCGTCACGTTCACCGCGACCTCCATGGGCGGTCCGGCGATCGCCAAGGTCTACACCTACGCCCCCGACGGCGAGGGCTGGGCGCAGACCGAGATCGCCGACACCTGGGCGGCGGAGAAGGCGATGAACCCCGACGGCAAGACCAGGTACGGGATCCAGGGCCTCTCGAAGTCGTGCAAGCGGTCCATCCCGAAGAACATGCGCCAGGGCGTCGTCGCCTACAAGGGCATCAAGGAGTCGCACCCGTACGCCACGACCACGGTCGGCGGCACGACGTACGTCGCCGACGCGGCCGCGAACGCGATCTGGGCCGTCCAGGGCGAGTCCATCACCCCGCTGGCCACGCTGCCGCCGGTCAAGGTGAAGGTGACCAAGAAGCTGCGCAAGCAGATGCACCTGCCCAGGTGCACCCAGGGCAAGACCTTCAAGGGCGAGCCGGTCCCGACCGACGTCGAGGTCGACCCGCTGGGCCAGCTGCACGTGACGACGCTGGGTGGCGGACTCGGCGAGATGCTGCCGGTCGGTGCGGTCTACGCGATCGACCCGGCCACCGGCAGGGTCACCAAGGACGCCGGCGGCCTGATGAGCCCGGTGGGCCTGGCGATCTCGCCGACCGGCACGGCGTACATCTCGCTGCTGTTCCCGGGGCTGGTCATGCAGCAGCCGCTGGGCGGTGCGCCGTCGGTGTTCGCCGAGGTCCCGTTCGCCGGTGACGTCGAGGTCAACGGCACCGATGTCTACGTCACCCAGACCGACCTCGCCAACGACGGCACCCAGCCGCCGGCGGGCAAGGTCCTGAAGTTCTCGACCGCCGGCTGACGGTCGCTCGAGCGCGGCGCGGGTCCCGGATGATCGGCCGGGGCCCGCGCTGCTGTCCGCGGTGAACTAGGCTCGGCCCGATGCCTGATGTCGGAGCGGTGATCGATGCCACCGTGGACGAGCACGCAGCCGAGCTCACCGCGCTGCGCCGCGACCTCCACGCCCACCCCGAGCTGTCCTGGCGGGAGATCCGCACGACGGCGCTCGCCGAGTCCTGGCTGACCCGGCAGGGCTGGCGGGTCACCCCGCTGCCGCGCACGGGCCTGATCGCCGAGCTCGGCGACGACGGCCCGATCGTGGCGCTGCGGGCCGACCTGGACGCCCTCCCGGTGCCCGACCTCACCGACGACCCGTGGTCGAGCACGGTCGAGGGCGTCACCCACGCCTGCGGCCACGACGTGCACACCAGCGCCCTGATCGGCGCCGCGGCCGCGATCGCGCGGGTGCACGAGCTCGGCCTGCTGCGTGGCCGGGTCCGGCTGCTGTTCCAGCCCGCGGAGGAGGTCATGCCCGGGGGAGCGCTGTCGCTCATCGAGCACGGGGCACTCACCGGCGTCGAGCGGATCTTCGGCCTGCACTGCGACCCGACCCTGGACGTCGGCAAGGTCGGCCTGCGCGAGGGGCCGATCACCGGCGCCGCCGACCACCTCGAGGTGACCCTCAGCGGGTCCGGCGGCCACACGTCCCGGCCACACCTCACCGAAGACCTCACCTACGCGCTCGCCAAGGTCGTCACCGAGCTCCCGGCGATCCTGTCGCGCCGCCTCGACCCCCGGGCCGGCGTCAGCGTGGTCTGGGGCATCGTGCGGTCCGGCTCCGCCCACAACGTCATCCCGGCCACCGGCCGGATCGGCGGCACGGTCCGGATGCTCGACGCCGTCGCCTGGTCGGAGGCAGAGAAGCTGGTCCCGGTGCTGGTCGAGCAGATCGTGGCGCCGTACGGCGTGGCCGCGCAGGTCGACTACCAGCGCGGCGTGCCGCCGGTCGTCAACGACGTCGAGTCGATCGTGCTGCTCGGCCACGCTGTCGAGGAGGTGCTCGGCGTGAGCGGCCACGTCCCCACCCAGCAGAGCCTGGGTGGCGAGGACTTCGGCTGGTACCTCGACCGGGTCGCCGGCGCCATGGGCCGCCTGGGCACTCGGACACCGGGCGGTCGGACCTACGACCTCCACCAGGGCAACCTGCTCGTGGACGAGCGGGCCGTCGCCGTCGGTGCGAAGGTGCTGGCCCACGTCGCCGTCGGCGCCCTGGGCTGACCGGGCCCTCCCGGCCCTTGCCCTACCCCTTGCGGTAGGGGATGCCGTCCGCGGCGGGCGGCCGCGACCGGCCGACCAGCCCGGCCACCGCGAAGATCGTCACGACGTACGGCAGCATCAGCATGAACTGGCTGGGCACCGGTGAGCCGATGACCGACAGCACGCCCTGCAGGTTCGTGGCGAACCCGAACAGCAGCGCCGCGAGCGTCGCCCGGATCGGGTCCCACTTGCCGAAGATCACCGCGGCGAGCGCGATGTAGCCCGCACCGCCCGTCATCTCGCGGTTGAACTGCGGGACCGAGACCAGCGTGTAGAACGCGCCGCCCATGCCGGCCACCGCGCCCGCGATCAGGATCGTGCGGTAGCGGGTCCGGTTCACCTTGATGCCGACCGTGTCGGCGGCCGTCGGGTGCTCGCCGACCGCGCGGACGCGCAGCCCCCACCGGGTCCGGTACAGCGCCCAGGCGACGAGCGCGACCGCGATGTAGAGGAGGTACACGATGACCGGCTGGCGGAAGAAGATCGGCCCGATCAGCGGGATCTCCCCGAGGATCGGGATGTCGATGTCGTCGAACCGCGGCGGGTGGTTCAGCGTCGCAGCGTTCGGTGCGAGCACCTGGGTGAACATGAAGCTGGTGAGCCCGATGACCAGGACGTTGAGCACCACGCCGACGATGATCTGGTCGACGAAGTAGGTGATCGCGAAGAGCCCGAGGATCAGCGCCACCAAGGTGCCCGCCGCCATCGCGGCGATGAGGCCGGCCCAGGTGGAGTCGAGGGCGGACGCGATCATCGCGGCGGCGAACGCGCCGGCCAGGAGCTGCCCGTCGATGGCGATGTTGACCACGCCGGACCGCTCGCCGAGCACACCGCCGAGGGCGCCGAAGACCAGGGGCACCGCGAGCGCCAGGGAGCCGGAGAGGAGGCCGACCACCGGGATCGTCCCGCCGGCGGCCGCCCAGGTCAGGAAGCCGATCATCCAGACCAGGGAGTACACCACGACCAGCCACATCGGCGTCCGGTGCCGACGCCGGTAGAGGACGATCGACCAGGCGGCGCACAGGGCGCAGACCACCACCGTGATCCAGGCGGTGGGAGTGGACGGCACCGTCACGGTGGGCAGCTTCGCGAAGTCGCTCGGCACGGCCAGCCGGAACGTGGTGTCGCCGTCCTGCGGCAACAGCGCGACGACGAGCAGCAGTCCCAGCGCGAGGACACTGAGGAGGACGGGCGCCTTGCGGTCGACGACGGTGGTGACGCCCGCGATCGGCCTCTCCTCGAGCGGAACGCTGGCGTCGGCGGTCGGGGTGGTCACTTCGCCTCCTGGGCGGGGAGCCGGAAGATGGTCCGGATCAACGGCGGTGCGGCGAGGAACAGCACGATCAGCGACTGCACCACGAGCACGATGTCGACGGGGATGTCCTGGGAGGCCTGCATCGTGAAGCCGCCGGCCTTGAACGCTCCGAAGAGGATGCCGGCGGCGAGGATGCCCAGCGGCCGCGAACGGCCGAGCAGGGCGACGGTGATCGCGTCGAAGCCGATGCCGGCGTCGAGGTCGACGGTGACACCGCTGGTGACGGTGCCGAGCACCTGGTTGGCGCCCGCCAGGCCCACGAGGGCGCCGGCGATGAGCATCACCGTCACGTAGATGCGGCTGACGTTGATCCCGGAGGCGCGGGCGGCCTCCGGGTTGATGCCTACGGCGCGGATCCGGAAGCCCAGCGACGAGCGCTCGAGCAGCCACCACGCGAACACCACGGCGGCGAGGGCGACGATGAAGCCGAGGTGCAGGTTGTACTGGTCACCGAGCAGCTTCGGCAGCTGGGCGGAGTCCTTGGCCGGCAGCGACTTCGGGTTGAACGAGTCGGGGGCCTGGAGCAGGCTCTGCTTCGACAGGGCGAAGAACACCAGGTAGAACGCCACGTAGTTGAGCATGATCGTGACGATGACCTCGTGGGCGCCGGTGCGTGCCTTGAGGACGCCGGCGAGGCCGGCCCACACGGCGCCGGCGATGATCGCGGCGACCAGGGCCAGGGTCAGGTGCAGCACCGCCGGCAGGTCGAACTCGTAGGCGACCCAGCCTGCGGCGGCACCGGCCAGCAGCATCTGCCCGCGACCACCGATGTTGAACAGGCCGGCACGGAACCCGACGCCGACGCCGAGGCCGGCCAGGATCAGCGGCGCGGCGAACTTCGCGGTGTCCGTGAGCGGTCGGATGCCCTGCTCGAAGCTGGTCGCGTTGGTGTTGTAGACCGAGCCGCGGAACAGCGCGGTGTAGGCGCCCCACACGGCGTCCCACGTCGCCTGGAGGAAGTCGCCGGGCCGCGCGCCGATGTAGCCGGCGGTGGTGCGGACGTCCTCGTCGGTCGCGGCGATGAGCACCGAGCCGACCAGGACCGCGAGCAGCACGGCGAGCACGCCGACCATCACGCTCCCCGAGGTGATCTCCCGCAGCGCTGCGCGCCAGCGGTCCTCGTGGGGTGCCTCGTCCGGCCCCTCTCCCGGCCCGGTGGGTGGGTGCTGCTCGGTCCCGACAGCGCTGCTCACGCGATCGCCCCTTCCGGACGCTCACCAGTCATCATCAACCCGAGTTTCTCCCGTGGTGTGTCCGCCGGGACGATGCCGACGACGCGGCCCCGGTAGAGCACCATGATGCGGTCCGCGAGCGACACGACCTCGTCCAGCTCGGTGGAGACGACGAGCACCGCGACGCCCGCGTCCCGCCCGGCCACGATCTGCTTGTGGATGAACTCGATCGAGCCCACGTCGACGCCGCGGGTCGGCTGGGCGGCCACGAGGAGCGTGATGTCGCGCGAGAGCTCGCGGGCGACGACGACCTTCTGCTGGTTGCCGCCGGACAGCTGGTCGGCTCGCGCGGTGATGCCGGGGGCGCGGACGTCGTACTGCTCGAGCTTCTCCTGCGCGAACGTCGCGAGCCGGTCGAGCTGGAGCGTCCCACCGCGCACGAAGGGCTTGCCGTGGCTCCGGTTGAGCATGAGGTTCTCGGCGATCGTGAACTCGCCGACCAGGCCCTCGACCTGGCGGTCCTCCGGGATGAACCCGACGCCGGCGTCGAGGATGTGCCGGACCGACCGGCCGACGAGCTCCTGCCCGTGGAGGCGGATCGATCCCGTGACGTGCTCCTGCAGCCCGAGCAGCGCCTCGGTGAGCTCGGTCTGGCCGTTGCCCTGCACGCCGGCGACGGCGAGGATCTCGCCCGCGCGGATCGTGAAGCTGACGTCGTCGACGTGGATGCGCCCGGCGGCGTCGTGGACCCGGAGGTTCTCGACGACCAGGGTGTCCTCGCCCGGCTCCTTGGGCTCCTTGTGCACGGTCAGCTCGACCGGGCGGCCGACCATGAGGGCGGCGAGCTCGGCGTTCGTCGCGGTCGGCTCGGCCTCGCCGACGACCTTGCCGAGCCGGATCACCGTGATCCGGTCGGCGACCTCGCGGACCTCGCGCAGCTTGTGGGTGATGAAGACGATGGCCTTCCCGGAGGCCTTGAGCTCGCGCATGATCTGCATCAGCTCGTCGGTCTCCTGGGGCGTCAGGACGGCGGTGGGCTCGTCGAGCACGAGCACCTGGGCGTCGCGCGAGAGCGCCTTGATGATCTCGACCCGCTGCTGGACGCCGACGGGGAGGTCCTCGACGAGGGCGTCGGGGTTCACGTGGAAGCCGAACTGGTCGGAGATCTCCTTGACCCGGCGGCGGGCCGCCTCGAGGTCGAGGCTGCCGGCGAAGCCGGTGGACTCGTTGCCGAGCATGACGTTCTCGGCGACGGTGAAGACGGGGATCAGCATGAAGTGCTGGTGGACCATGCCGATGCCGGCCGCGATGGCGTCGCCGGGACCCGAGAAGCGCTGGACCACGCCGTCGAGCTCGATCTCGCCCGAGTCGGCCTGGTAGAGCCCGTAGAGGACGTTCATCAGCGTCGACTTGCCGGCGCCGTTCTCACCGAGGAGGGCGTGGATCTCCCCGGGCTCGACGGTCAGGGAGATGGCGTCGTTGGCGACGAGCGCTCCGAAGCGCTTGGTGATGTCGCGGAGCACGAGCTTCATGGACGGATCCTAGTGATGGGAGGGGGGTCCGCGTGCGAGAGGGGGAAGGCCGGCGGGGCCGACCTCCCCCCTCTCGTGGGAGCTGCGGAGCTGCTACCTGGTCAGGACGAGACCCAGGGTGATCAGGACGGGTTCAGGTAGGAGTTCACCGGGATGGAGCCGTCGATGATCCCGCTCTTGATGTCGTCGAGCTGACCCTGCAGGTCCGGGTTGACCTTGCTCTCGAAGTTGTGGAACGGCGCGATCCCGACGCCGTCGTTCTCGAGGGTGCCGACGTACGGCGAGAAGTCGAAGTTGTCGCCGTCCTTCTGCGCGGACATGATCGCCTCGTAGGTCGAGACCTTCATGTTCTTCAGCACCGAGGTCAGGACGACGTCCTGGGTGTTCGGGTCGGTCTCGAACAGGTCGGCGTCCACACCGAGCATCGCGACGTCCTTGCCGGAGTCCGCGATGGCGGTCAGCGCGCCCTGGTAGATCGGGCCACCGACCGGCAGGATCACGTCGGCGTCCTGGTCGATGATCTGCTTGGCGGTGTTGGTCGCCTTCTCGTTGGCCTCGAACCCACCGGTGAACGAACCGTTCTTGCCGTCCCAGCCGATGACCTTGATGCTCTTGCTGTTCTCCTTGTTGTAGTAGTCCACACCCTGCTTGAAGCCGTCCATGAAGATGGTGACGGTCGGGTAGGGCTGACCACCGTAGGTGCCGACGACACCGGTCTTGCTGTAGTCCGCAGCGGCGTAGCCGGCGAGGAACGCGGCCTGCGCGGTGTCGTAGAGCAGCGGCTTGATGTTGGACTCGTCGGCCTTGCCGTCGAAGGTCTGGCCGTCGTCGCCACCGTCGGCGGCGTCGTCGATGAGGACGAACTTGATGTCCGGGTTCGCGGCGGCGGCCTCCTTGGTCGCCGCGGCGAGGGCGAAGCCGACCGTCACGATGACGTTGCAGTTCTCGGAGACGAGGCTGTCGATGTTCGGCGCGTAGTCGTTCTCGCTGTTGGACTCGACGGCCTTGAAGTCGGTGCCCAGCTCGTCGGCGGCCTGCTTCACGCCCTCGTAGCTCAGCTGGTTGAACGACTTGTCGTCGAAGCCGCCCGCGTCGGAAACGATGCAGGGCAGGAAGTCCGACGCCGCGCTGCTGCCGCTGTCGCCGCCGTCACTGGACTCGTCCGGCGCACTGCCACACCCGGCCAGTAGGGCGGCAGCCAGCAGGGCAGCGACGCTGCCGCCTGCGGCCTTCCTCAACTTGTTCACAATTGCCTCCAAGATCTTCGCCCGTCGAATACGGCGCGACAGTCGGTCACCGTACCGAAAAAGGTCGGCTCGACAGGCCCTAACGCGGGAAAGATTGTGTAACGGTTAGGGTGACGCCGTGGTGGCCACCGACTCCGCGCACGACCCCGCGACCGACCCCGACTGGGCTGCGCTGCGGGCGGCCGCCGACGAGGCGGCGACCCACGCCTACGCGCCGTACTCCGGGTATCGCGTCGGAGCGGCCGCCCGGGTCGACGACGGGCGGGTCGTGGCCGGCTGCAACGTCGAGAACGCGGCGTACGGCGTCACGCTCTGCGCCGAGTGCGGTCTGGTCAGCCAGCTGCACCTGGACGGGGGCGGGCGGCTCACGCACTTCGTCTGCGTCAACGGCGACGGCGACGTGATCATGCCCTGCGGGCGCTGCCGGCAGCTGCTGTTCGAGAACGGCGGACCGGAGCTGTCGATGTGGACGGTCTCGGGCGTGAGGTCCATGGCCGAGGTGCTGCCCGACGCGTTCGGCCCCGACGACCTCACCTGACCCGTCCGGCACCGTCGGCCGTGCCCTAGGGTGCGGGCATGCCGACGCAACACGATGCCGTCGAGGTCATCTCGGCCAAGCGGGACAAGCACGAGCTCAGCGACAGCCAGATCGACTGGGTGATCGACGCGTACACGCGCGGCGAGGTGGCCGACGAGCAGATGTCCTCGCTGGCGATGGCGATCCTGCTCAACGGGATGAACCGCCGCGAGATCGCGCGCTGGACCGACGCGATGATCGCGTCGGGGGAGCGGATGGACTTCTCCACGCTCTCGCGCCCCACCGCGGACAAGCACTCGACCGGTGGTGTCGGGGACAAGATCACGCTCCCGCTCGCGCCGCTGGTGGCCGCGTGCGGGGTCGCCGTGCCCCAGCTCTCCGGGCGGGGCCTGGGCCACACCGGCGGCACGCTCGACAAGCTGGAGTCGATCCCCGGGTGGCGGGCGCTGCTCACCAACGACGAGATGATGGCGCAGCTGGAGTCGGTCGGCGCGGTCGTCTGCGCCGCCGGCGACGGGCTGGCGCCGGCGGACAAGAAGCTGTACGCGCTGCGCGACGTGACGGGCACGGTCGAGGCGATCCCGCTGATCGCCTCGTCGATCATGTCGAAGAAGATCGCCGAGGGCACCGGCGCGCTGGTGCTCGACGTCAAGGTCGGCACGGGCGCGTTCATGAAGTCGCTGGACGCCGCGCGCGAGCTGGCCGAGACGATGGTCGCGCTGGGCCAGGACGCCGGTGTCCACACCGTTGCGCTGCTCACCGACATGTCCACGCCGCTGGGCCGCACGGCCGGCAACGCGATCGAGGTGCAGGAGTCGGTCGACGTGCTCGCCGGCGGCGGTCCCGCCGACGTGGTCGAGCTGACGCTGGCGCTGGCGCGGGAGATGCTCGCCGGCGCCGGCCGGTCCGACGTCGACCCGGCCGAGGTGCTGGCGTCCGGCCGGGCCATGGACGCCTGGCGGGCGATGATCCGCGCGCAGGGCGGCGATCCGACGGCGCCGCTGCCGCAGGCCCGTGAGTCGCACGTCGTGAACGCCCCCGCCTCGGGCGTGCTCACCCGGCTCGACGCGATGGCGGTCGGCCTGGCCGCCTGGCGCCTCGGCGCGGGTCGGGCCCGCAAGGAGGACCCGGTGCAGGCCGGCGCCGGCGTCGTCTGGCACGCCCGTCCCGGCGACGACGTCACCGAGGGCCAGCCGCTGTTCACGCTGCTCACCGACGAGGCGGACCGCTTCGACCGCGCGCTGGCCTCGCTCGAGGGTGGCTTCGACATCGCCCCCGCCGGCACCGCCTTCGACCCGTCCCCGCTCGTCCTCGACCGCATCGGTTGAGCCGAGACTCGACGGTCAGGACAGCAGCAGGACGACGGTCTCGGCGACGCAGGCGGGCTTGGGCTCGCCCTCGATCTCGATGGTGTGGCGCAGCGTGACCTGCTTGCCGGCGGGGAGGTCGGCCACGTCGCCGACGGTGACGGTGGAGCGGATGCGCCGGCCGACCTTGACCGGGTGGGGGAAGCGGACCTTGTTGGCGCCGTAGTTCAGTTTCGCGCCGGGGGTGTCGAAGGAGAACACCTGGCTGCCGAGGTAGGGCACCAGGGACAGCGTCAGGTAGCCGTGGGCGATCGTGCCCCCGAACGGCCCGGACGCGGCCCGCTCGACGTCGACGTGGATCCACTGGTGGTCGCCGGTCGCCTCGGCGAACCGGTCCACCCGCTCCTGGTCGATGGTCAGCCAGTCGGACGTGCCGAGCTCCTCGCCGCTCGCGGCGGCGACCTCGTCGAGAGAGTTGAAGACGCGCATGACCGAGAAATCTAGCGGTCTCTGGAAGGATCGCTGCCATGACGCCGACCCTCGAACAGATCCGCCGGGCGCCCAAGGTCCTGCTCCACGACCACCTCGACGGCGGCCTGCGCCCCCAGACGATCATCGACCTGGCCGCCGAGGTCGGCCACGTGCTGCCCACGGTCGACGGCCCGATGACCGCCGAGTCCCTGGGGCAGTGGTTCGCGGACGCCAGCGACTCGGGCTCGCTCGAGCGCTACCTCGAGACGTTCGACCACACCGTCGCGGTCATGCAGACCGCGCCGGCGCTGACGCGGGTGGCCCGCGAGTGCGTCGAGGACCTGGCGGCCGACGGGGTCGTGTACGCCGAGATCCGGTACGCGCCCGAGCAGCACGTCAGCCAGGGGCTGACCCTCGACGAGGTGGTCGCGGCCGTGCAGGAGGGCTTCGACGAGGGTGTCGAGGCGAGCGGGGGGCGGATCGTCGTACGCCAGCTGCTGACCGCGATGCGGCACCAGGCCCGCTCCATGGAGATCGCCCAGCTCGCGGTCGCCTGGCGCGACCGCGGCGTCGCCGGCTTCGACATCGCGGGTGCGGAGGCCGGCTACCCGCCCACCCGGCACCTGGACGCCTTCGAGTACCTCCAGCGGGAGAACGCGCACTTCACGATCCACGCCGGTGAGGCGTTCGGCCTGCCGTCGATCTGGCAGGCCATCCAGTGGTGCGGCGCCGACCGGCTCGGCCACGGCGTCCGCATCATCGACGACATCACGGTCCGCGACGACGGCAGCGTCGAGCTCGGCCTGCTGGCGGCGTACGTCCGTGACAAACGGATCCCTCTGGAGATGTGCCCGTGGTCGAACGTGCAGACCGGCGCCGCGACGTCGATCGCCGAGCACCCGATCGGGCTGCTGAAGCGGCTGCGCTTCCGTGTCACCGTCAACACCGACAACCGGCTGATGAGCCGCACCTCGATGAGCCACGAGATGGCGTCGCTGGTCGAGGCGTTCGGCTACGACCTGGACGACCTGCGCTGGTTCACCATCAACGCGATGAAGTCGGCGTTCCTCCCCTTCGACGAGCGGCTGGCGATCATCGAGGACGTCGTCAAGCCCGGGTACGCCGCCCTCGTGGCCGAGGCAGGCGCGTGAGGATCCACTACGTCCCGACGGTCCTGCTCCTGGGGTCGGCGGTCGTGGTGCTCCTCGTCGCGGCGGGGCTGCTGCTCAAGGGCCGGGCGGTGCGGCGCACCGCCGAGGAGTTCCGTGACCGTGCGGTGACCACCACCGCGACCGTGGTCGGCCTGGACGCCAAGGACCTGAGCCTCGGCACCGAGCCGGACACGCGGTACTTCGCGCGGGTGCGGTTCCTGCCGGCCGGGGCGAGCGAGCCGGTCGAGGCGCTGACGCTCACCGACGTGCCGCCACCGCCACCGCGCGTGGGCGAGGACCTCGAGGTGGCGTACGACCCCGAGCACCCCGACCGCGTCGACGTGGTCGCGACGGAGGGACAGGCGGAGGGCGCCGGCCGGACCTGGTTCGTGCTCGCCGCGCTCACGGCCCTCGTGGCGGTCGGCATCGCCGCCGCCTGGCTGGTGCTGGTCTTCGTCGTCTGGACGGCCTAGCCCGCTGTCACCCGGATCGGGTGAACCCCCGGACCGCGGGCGCACCTAGCGTCGCGACCGTGGACAGCTTCTGGGACTTCTTCTGGTTCATCATCTCCTTCTTCCTGCTCATGGCCTACCTGGTCGTGCTCTTCCAGATCCTCACGGACCTGTTCCGCGACAGAGGGCTCAGCGGCTGGTGGAAGGCGGTGTGGGTGTTCTTCCTGATCTTCTTCCCGATCATCACCTCGCTGGTCTACCTGATCGCCCGCGGGCAGGGGATGGCCGAGCGGAACGCCACCGCGATGCGGTCCGCCCAGGCGGACACCGAGGCCTACATCCGCACGGTCGCGGCCGAGGGCTCGTCGCCCACCGACGAGATCGCGCGGGCCAAGACGCTGCTCGACTCCGGCGCGATCAGCCAGGCCGAGTACGAGCACCTGAAGGCGAAGGCGCTCAGCTGAGGCTCGCGGGCAGGACCGCCCACCAGGCGTGGTCCCACCCCGCCAGGCCGATGCGGGACCGCGCGAACTCCACGCGCCCGACGTCCACGAGCCGTCCCGCCGCCGGCTCGAAGAACCGGAGCCGGCCGGCCTCCTCGCCGAGCGCGAGCACGACGTGGCGCGGCAGCCAGGCGCTCCCGACGTAGACCGGCACCGGCCGTCGCCGGCGGGTGGCCGCGGCGACCGCGTCGTACCCGGACGCAGGGGAGGTCCGGATCCAGCGGACGTCGCGGTCGCCCAGCTGCCGGGCGACCGCCCACGGCGGCGTGCCGAGGGCGCGCGGCCAGGGCAGCTGCAGGCGGCCGTCGTCGACGGGGCCCGTGACCCGCCGGTGCATGGCGAGGACCTCCTCGCGGAACCGTGCGGGGACCGACGGTGCCGAGCCGACGTACGCGCCGTAGGCGTGGTCCTCGATCATCCGCGCGACGACCAGGCAGGTCGCGCCGCAGGACACCCGGTCCGGCTGGACCAGGCGCTCCCGGAAGACCCGCTCGGGCCAGTCCTCGGTCACCGGTGCGGCTCCCTCCCGAGCAGGGCGCGGACCGCGGCGTACGCCTCGTCGGGGTGCACCGCCCGGCAACCCAGCCCGACGGCGTGGGCGACGACGCGCTGCTGGTCGCGCATCAGCGCGACCCCGCGCCGTAGCAGCACCAGCGGCGGCTTGCGGTGCTCGCGCAGGTCCCGCGTGAGCCGACGCCAGAACGTCACCATCGGGTGCTGCCGCACGCAGTACGCCGCAGCGAGCAGCCCGGCCGCCCGGGCGTGCGGGACGATCTCCTGCGCGAAGATCCCCTCGGCCAGGAAGAGCTCCTCGCCGTCGAGGTGCAGCGTCTGCCACCCGCACCGCCCGTCGTGGGCGATGTCGTAGACCGGCACCTCGGCACGGCCCGTGCGGCAGATCTCGTCGAGGGCCTTCATCGCGTCGTCGAGCAACCACGACGCGGGGTCGTCCCAGTCGACGATGCCGGCGTTGGCGCCCTCCTGGATGACGGGGAGGGTGGGGTCGCCGGCGCTCTTGTAGAAGTCGTCGAGGCGCAGCACCGGCAGGCCGATCCGCTCGGCGAGGCGGGACTTGCCGGCTCCCGAGGGGCCGGCGAGGACGATCACACGGGCTTGCACGGTCCCGTCAGACGCCCATGGGGTGCCAGACCGTCTTGGTCTCCAGGAACGCCGTCATCGGCTCGATGCCCGGGTCGAGGGTCCAGTCCGGCTCGGCGGCCGGCGCGCGGCGTACCCGCTTGAGGTTGTCGGCCGCGGCGACCTCGAGATCGGTCGCGAGCGTGGTGTCGCCGGCGATCCCGGTGAGGTCGATCGCGTTGACGTCCATGTGCGCGGCCAGCCACGGCGCGACGGTCGCCGCCGACCCGGTGAGGATGTTGACCACGCCGCCCGGGACGTCGGAGGTCGCGAGGACCTCGGCGAAGGTCACCGCCGGCAGCGGACGCTCGTACGACGACACCACGACCGCGGTGTTGCCGGTGACGATGACCGGGGCGACGACGCTGACCAGGCCGAGCAGCGAGGACGCCTGCGGCGCCAGCACCGCGACGACGCCGGTGGGCTCCGGGGTGGAGAGGTTGAAGAACGGCCCGGCCACGGGGTTGGCGTTGCCGACCACCTGGGTGATCTTGTCCGCCCAGCCGGCGTACCAGACCAGCCGGTCGATGGCCCCGTCGAGCGCCCGGTCGGCCTTCGACGCCGACAGTCCCTCGGACTGCTCCAGCGCCTGCACGAACTGCGGGCGACGGTCCTCCATCACCTCGGCGATCCGGTACAGGATCTGGGCGCGGTTGTAAGCGGTCCGGCCGGACCACCCGGGGAACGCCTTGCGCGCGGCCGAGACCGCGTCGCGGGCGTCCTTGCGCGACGCGAGGGCGGCGTTGGCCACGAACTTCCCCTTGCTGTCGGTCACCACGTAGGAGTGGCCGGACTCGGACCGGGGGAACGCGCCCCCGATGTAGAGCTTGTAGGTCTTGCGGACGTCGATCCTCATGCTGTCCTTCGTCACTTGAGGTACGCCTCCAGACCGTGCCGGCCGCCCTCGCGGCCGTAGCCCGACTCCTTGTAGCCGCCGAAGGGGCTGGTGGGGTCGAACTTGTTGAACGTGTTGGCCCAGACCACGCCGGCGCGCAGCTGGTGGGCGATGGACAGGATCCGGGAGCCCTTGTCGGTCCACACCCCGGCCGAGAGGCCGTACGGCGTGTTGTTGGCCTTCTCGACCGCCTCGGACGGCGTGCGGAACGTGAGCACCGACAGGACCGGCCCGAAGATCTCCTCGCGGGCGATCCGGTGCGCCTGCGAGACACCGGTGAACAGCGTGGGCGGGAACCAGAAGCCCTTGGTGGGCAGGTCGCAGGCGACCTCCCAGCGCTCGGCGCCCTCGGCGTCACCGAGCTCGGAGAGCTCGCGGATCCGCTTGAGCTGCTCGCCGGAGTTGATCGCGCCGATGTCGGTGTTCTTGTCCAGCGGGTCACCCATCCGCAGCGTCGACATCCGACGCTTGAGCCGCTCGAGCAGCTCGTCGTAGACGTTCTCCTGCACCAGCAGCCGGGAGCCCGCACAGCAGACGTGGCCCTGGTTGAAGAAGATCCCGTCGACGATGCCCTCGACGGCCTGGTCGATGGGCGCGTCGTCGAAGACGATGTTCGCGGCCTTGCCACCGAGCTCGAGGGTGACCCGCTTGTCGGTGCCGGCCACCGACCGCGCGATGGCCTTGCCGACCGCGGTGGAGCCGGTGAACGCGACCTTGTCGACGTCCGGATGGCCGACCAGCGCCTGGCCGGTCGCGCCCGCGCCGGTGACGATGTTGACCACGCCCGGCGGGAGGTCGGCCTGCTGGCAGATCTCGGCGAACAGCAGCGCGGTCAGCGGCGTCGTCTCGGCCGGCTTCAGCACCACGGTGTTGCCGCAGGCCAGCGCCGGAGCGATCTTCCACGCCAGCATCAGCAGCGGGAAGTTCCACGGGATGACCTGGCCGGCGACGCCCAGCGGCCGCGGGTCCGCCCCGCGGCCCGCGTACTCCAGCTTGTCTGCCCAGCCGGCGTAGTAGAAGAAGTGCGCGGCGACGGTCGGGACGTCGACGTCGCGGGACTCCCTGATCGGCTTGCCGTTGTCGATCGACTCCAGGACGGCGAGCTCGCGGCCGCGCTCCTGGATGATCCGGGCGATCCGGTACAGGTACTTGGCGCGCTCGCGGCCCGGCATCCGCGACCAGACCTTGTCGTAGGCGCGGCGGGCGGCCTTCACCGCGGCGTCGACGTCCGCCTCGTCGGCCTCGGCGACCTCGGCCAGCACCTCCTCGGTGGCCGGGCTGATCGTCTTGAACGGCGTGCCGTGGCCGTCGACGAACTCACCGTTGACGAACAGGCCGTACGACGGCTTGATGTCGACGATGCTCCGCGACTCAGGAGCAGGTGCGTACTCAAAGGGTGTGGGCACAGGGATCAGTCCAGCGTGAAGTAGTCGGGACCGGAGTAGCGCCCGGTCGTCATCTTGGTGCGCTGCATCAGCAGGTCGTTGAGCAGCGTGGAGGCGCCGAAGCGGAACCAGTCCGGGTCCAGCCAGTCCGGGCCGGCGACCTCGTTGACCATCACGAGGTACTTGATGGCGTCCTTGGCGGTGCGGATGCCGCCGGCCGGCTTCACGCCGATCATGGTGCCGGTCTGCTCGCGGAAGTCGCGGACCGCCTCGAGCATGATCATCGTGACCGGCGGCGTCGCGGCCGGCTGGACCTTGCCGGTGGAGGTCTTGATGAAGTGGGCGCCGGCCATCATCGCCAGCCAGCTCGCGCGGCGGACGTTGTCGTAGGTCTGCAGCTCACCGGTCTCGAAGATCACCTTGAGGTGGGCGCTCTCCCCGTTCTCTCGGCGACACGCCTCCCGCACGGCGACGATCTCCTCGAACACCTGCAGGTAGTGGCCGGCCAGGAACGCGCCCCGGTCGATGACCATGTCGATCTCGTGGGCCCCGGCCTCGACGGCGTCGCGGGTGTCGGCGAGCTTGATGTCGAGGGCCGCGCGACCGCTCGGGAACGCCGTGGCGACGGCCGCCACGTGCACGCCGCTGTCGCCCAGCGTCTGCCGCGCGGTCGCGACCATGTCGGGGTAGACGCAGACGGCCGCGACCTGCGGGCAGGTCGGGTCCGCGGGGTCGGGACGCATCGCCTTCGAGGCGAGCGCCCGGACCTTGCCGGGCGTGTCCTGGCCCTCCAGGGTGGTCAGGTCGACCATGCGGATCGCGAGGTCGAGGGCGAAGGCCTTCGCGCTGGTCTTGATCGACCGGGTCCCGAGCGAGGCGGCGCGCGCCTCGGCGCCGACCTGGTCGACACCGGGCAGCCCGTGCAGGAACCGCCGCAGCGAGGCCTCGGACCGCGTGACGTCGTCGAACGCCGGGTCGAGGAGGGTGGAAGAGCTGGTCACCGACCCAGCATAGGGTTGACGTCGCGCAGCATCACAACCCAGGAGAGAGCCCGATGACCGAGCAGCACACCGACCGCGTCGTGGAGCGATTCCACGCCACCAACGGGCGGGTCAGCGGGTACGTCGGGCTCGCCTGCACCGCGCTGATCCTCGCGTTCGCGATCGCCGCCCGGGACACCGGGCGTCCGCTCGGTGTGGCGATCCTGGCGCTGCTGGGCGCGCTGCTGGTGTGGGCGGTCATGCTGCGGCCGAGCCTCTGGGCGACCGACCGCGACCTGGTGATGCGCGGCATCTACCACACCGACACGATCCCGTTGGCCGCCATCGACAGGGTCGCCGTGGGCCAGGTGACCTCCGTGACCGTCGGGGAGCGCCGGTTCGTCACGCCGGTCGTCGGCTACACCGCTCGGCAGACGATCAAGCAGCGCGGTGCGGCCCGGAAGCCGGACGGCAAGGCAGCGGGCCCGGCCGACACCTACCAGGTGTTCGTCGAGGAGCGGATCTCCCACCTGGCCCGTGAGGCCGCCGAGCGGGCACCGGGGACGGGGAGTACGCCGGCCGCCCCCCGGCGTACCTACGCCTGGCCCGAGATCGTCGGGACCGGCGTGCTCGTCGTCGCGTTCCTGGTCTGGCTGCTCGTCCTCTAGTCTCGATACGCACCCTCGCGACCTCCTGCGTCGGTCGCGGGCGCTACTCGACCGGGCGCCGGGATCCCTGCCGTCGCGAGCTCACGCAGGGCGGCGCTCAGATCCCGGCCGCGGCCTTGATGCCGTCGCGCAGGGCGTCGAGGCGTCCGGCCGCGGCGATCCGGGCCGCGTCCACCCCGTCGTCGGGGTGCACCGGCACGACCACCTCGAGGTAGCACTTGAGCTTCGGCTCGGTGCCGCTCGGGCGGACGATCACCCGGGCGCCGTCGGCGAGGCGGTAGCGCAGCCCCTCGGTCGGCGGGAGGTCCGGGCTGCCGACGGCGAGGTCGTCGACCTGCTCGACCGCGAGCCCGCCGATCTCGACGGGTGGCGCGGTGCGCAGCCGCTCCATGGCGGCCGCGATCTCGGCGAGGTCGGTGACCCGGACGGAGAGCTGGTCGGTCGCGTGCAGCCCGTGCTCCCGGGCGAGGTCGTCGAGCAGGTCGGTCAGGGTGCGGCCCTCGGCCTTGGTCTCGGCCGCCAGCTCGCAGAGCAGCAGCAGCGCCGAGACGCCGTCCTTGTCCTTCACGTGCTCGGGGTCGACGCAGTAGCCGAGCGCCTCCTCGTAGCCGAACGCCAGCCCCTCCACCCGGCCGATCCACTTGAATCCGGTGAGCGTCTCGGCGTACGGCTGCCCCGCGGCGGCCGCCATCTTCCCCAGCAGGCTCGACGAGACGATGCTGCACGCGTAGGTGCCGCGCGTGCCGCGGCGCAGCAGTGCGTGTGCGAGGAGCGCGCCGACCTCGTCGCCGCGCAGCATCCGCCAGCCGTGCGGTCCGGGGACCGCGGCGGCACAGCGGTCGGCGTCGGGGTCGTTGGCGACCACGAGGTCCGCGCCCCGCTCGACGGCCAGCGCCATCGCCAGGTCCATGGCACCCGGCTCCTCCGGGTTCGGGAACGCCACGGTGGGGAACTCCGGGTCGGGCTGCTCCTGCTGGGTCACCACGGCCGGCTCGCGGAACCCGGCGGCCTCCAGCACCCGCAGCACCGTGGTCGCGCCCACGCCGTGCAGGGGCGTGTAGACCAGCTCGAGGTCGCGCGGGCCGTCCTGCGCGAGCCCGGCGACCGTGTCGAGGTAGCGGTCCACGATCTCCTCCTCCAGCACGGTGCCCGCCGTCCCACGCGGCACGTCGGCCAGCTTTCCGACGGCGGCGATCCGGCCGGCGATCTCGGCATCGGCCGGCGGCACGATCTGGCTGCCGTCACCGAGGTAGACCTTGTAGCCGTTGTCCTGCGGCGGGTTGTGGCTCGCCGTGACCATGACCCCGGCCGCGCAACCGAGCTCGCGGATCGCGTACGCCAGCAGCGGGGTGGGCAGCGGGCGGGGCAGCACGTACGCCGTCAGGCCGGCGCCGGTCATCACCTCGGCGGTGTCGCGGGCGAAGACGTCGGAGTTGTGCCGCGCGTCGTACCCGATCACGACCGAGCCGCGGGCGTGGCCGGTGTCCTTCAGGTAGGCCGCGAGCCCCGCGGCGGCGCGGGTGACGACCACCCGGTTCATCCGGTTCGGGCCGGCGCCGAGTGCGCCGCGCAGCCCCGCCGTACCGAACTCCAGGGTGCCGGCGAAGCGGTCGGCCAGGTCCTCCTCCGCGACGCGACCGGCGTCGCCGCCGGCCTCGACCGCGGCGATCGCCGCCTCGAGCTCGGCGCGGGTCTGCGGGTCGGGGTCGTCGGCGGCCCAGGCCCGCGCGGCAGTGAGGAGTTCGCTCATGGGGGGCACGATACGAGGGTGCGCGCCTCCTTCACCTTCTCCGGTGCCTGGGAGGTACCGGCACCCGCCGCCGCGGTGCACGCGGTGCTCGTCGACCTCGAGCACTACCCGGATTGGTGGCCCGAGGTCGTCGCGGTCGCGTCCCTCGGCCCGGACGACGCGCGGGTGCTGTGCCGGTCCGTGCTGCCCTACACGCTCGACCTGGTCCTGCACGCGGTGGACCGGTCACCGGGGCGGCTGGAGGTGGCCGCCTCCGGCGACCTGGCGGGGACGGTGTGCTTCCTGCTCACCGACGTCGCGGGCGGCACCCGTCTCGAGCTGGACCAGGAGGTCTCCGTCGACGGGCCGCTCGCGCTCGCGGCGTACGTCGGGGGCCCCGTGCTGCGCTGGAACCACCACCGGATGATGGCCGGCTGCATCGCCGGCCTGGCCGCCCGGCTCAGGAGCTGAGCCGCGCGCCTTCCGCCTCAGGCGTCGATGGTGCTCATGTCGCCGTAGCGGTCGCCCACCACCGCGTCGCGGGGCACGGCACGCTCGAGCGCGGCCAGGTCGTCGTCGGTGAGCCGGACCTCGACCGCCGCGACGTTCTCCTCGAGGTACGTCACGCGCTTGGTGCCGGGGATCGGGACCACGTCCGCGCCCTGGGCGAGCACCCAGGCGAGCGCGAGCTGCCCGGGCGTGCAGCCCTTCTGCTCGGCCAGGCCGCGCACGGCGTCGACCAGGCGCAGGTTGGCGCGCAGGCCCTCGCCGTTCAGCCGCGGGAAGTACGCCGAGCGGCGCGAGTCGTCCTCGGCGAGGGAGTCCTCCGAGGTGATGGCGCCGGTGAGGATGCCCCGGCCGAGTGGGGAGTAGGGCACCAGGCCGATGCCCAGCTCGCGGATCGTCGGCAGGATCTCGTCCTCGAGGTCGCGGGTGAACAGCGAGTACTCGGTCTGGAGCGCGGTGATCGGGTGGACCGTGTGTGCCCGCCGGATCGTGTCGGCCGACGCCTCGGACAGGCCGAGGCGTCGGACCTTGCCGGCCTCGACGAGCTCCTTCATGGCTCCGACGGTCTCCTCGATGGGGACCGTCCGGTCCACGCGGTGCTGGTAGTAGAGGTCGATGTGGTCGACGCCGAGCCGCTGGAGCGAGGCGTCACACGCGGCCCGGACGTACTCCGGCCTGCCGTTGATGCCGACGCGGGTGCCGTCCGGGCGTCGCTCGTTGCCGAACTTCGTGGCGAGCTGGACCTCGTCACGGCGACCGGCGATCGCACGGCCGACCAGCTGCTCGTTGGTGAAGGGGCCGTACATGTCGGCGGTGTCGAGGAAGGTGACGCCGAGGTCGAGGGCGCGGTGGATGGTCGCGATCGCCTCGCCCTCGTCGCCGGTGCCGTAGAACTCCGACATGCCCATGCAGCCGAGGCCGAGCGCGGAGACGGTGAGGGGCGCGGTGGTCCCGAGGGTGCGGTGCGGGAGGGTCATGCCCCTACTCAAGCGCGGCGGTCCAAAACGTCAGGACGTGCGGTCGAGGGCGGGCCGGTGCATCCCGGTGAACGTGTAGTCGCCGCCGACGTACGCCGCCTCGGCGTCGTCGTCGGGCCCCGGCGCGACGGAGCCGGCGAACTCCTCCGCGTCGTCGAGCGGCGCGTAGCCCAGCGCCCGGCCGGGCTCGAGGTCCCACCACGCGCGGGTGTTGGCGGAGATGCCGTAGAGCACCGCGAACCCGGGTGCAGGGGTGGTGAGCGCCGCCTCGACCATGCGCACGGCGTCGTCGTGGGAGAGCCAGGTGCCGAGGTGGCGGACGGTCGTGGGGCGCTCGAGGAACGACCCGATCCGGCACGCGACCGCGTCCACGCCGTACCGGTCGGCGTACAGGCTCAGCAGCGCCTCGGCGGCGACCTTGCCGACGCCGTAGAACGTGTCCGGGCGCGGGCGGGTGTCGGTGCGGACGAGCTCCTGCCGGGGTGTCCGCCCGACCGCGTGGTTGGAGGAGGCGTACACGAGCCGGCTGACGCCGTGCTCGACCATCGCGTCCAGCAGCGCACCCGTGGTGACCACGTGGGAGGAGAGCGAGTCGGGGAGGTTCAGCTCGCCGGGGTAGCTGGCGAGGTGCACGACTCCGTCGAAGGATTCCGCCTCGAACACGGCGGCCACGGCGTCGGCGTCGGTGCAGTCGACGGTGTACCAGCGGCCGTCCTCGCCGCCGGGCTGCGGCACCCGGTCGAGGCCGACCACGGTGTGCCCGCGGTCGGCGAGCCCGACGGTGACCACACGGCCGATGCTGCCGGCCGCGCCGGTGACGAGGATCCTCACGCGGGCAGGCTATCGGCCAGCTCGGTGAACAACGCCTGGTTGAGCCGGAACGCGACGCGGACCTCGTCGACGACCCGGGTGCTCTCGTCGGGGGAGAGGTCGAGCGCGTCGAGGCGGGCGCGGTAGGCGTCCTTGTACGGCTTGGGCTTCGGGATCGCCGGGAAGTCGTAGAACGCGACGCCCGCGCCGTCGAGCGCGAACGTGCGGTCGAGCGCCCGGCCGATCGCCTGCCCGCCGGAGAGGTCGCCGAGGTAGCGCGTGTAGTGGTGGGCGGCGAGGAGGGGGCCCCACGCCGCAGCCGCCTCGAGCCGGTCGCGGTACGCCGCGGCCGCGCGCGAGTCGACGTCGCGCGCGCCGCCCGGCAGCCAGTGGTCGAGGTCGGCGTCCAGCGCGGGCACCCGCTCCAGGCCCGGGTCGTGCACGGCGGCCACGGCGGGGTCGTCGGCGTGCGCGCGGATCACGGTCTCCATCGCGCCGTAGACCGTGCGCAGCCGGAGCAGGTAGTCGGCGTACCCGCGGCGGTCGACCCGGCCGGCCATCAGCTCGGTGACCCAGGGGGAGTCCTCCGCCTGCTCGTGCTCGGCCCGGGAGCCGAGACGCATCGCCGCCGAGAGTGAGGTGCTCACGGCCCGCACGTTAACCCGATCCGGGCTCCTCGGCCCCAGCGGCGGGCGCGGTCGCCATGCCGGCCGCCATCGCGACCAGGTTGCGCACGAACCGCTCGGTGGACAGCTCCGGTCGGCCCGGGGTCCCGGCCCGGCGGGCCCGGTCGGCGACCGCGCGCAGGATGAAGCCGGTCAGCAGCGCGAGCCGCTCGGCGCGCAGCGCGTCGTCGAGTGGCGGCATCCGCTGCTCGATGAGCGCGTAGACGTCGTACCCGCCGGTGCGGCGCAGCGCCTCGGCGACGTCGGGGTGCAGGCGGTCGTGCTCGTCGACCAGCTCGCCCACGATCATCAGGTAGTGGCGCCCCGACGGGCCGGTCTCGGCGAGCTCGACCGCGGGCCGCACGACGGCCTCGAGGACCGCGCCGAGGTCGTCGTCCGGGGTGGTGCGGGCGCGCGCGAGCAGCTCGCCCTCCCGCTGGGCGAGGAACGCCGCATGCTGCTCCAGCACGGCGGCGAGCAGGCCGTCGCGGGACCCGAAGTGGTAGTGCACGGCGCCGCGGTTGCGCTGCCCGGCCCGGCGGGTCACCTCGACGAGGGACGCGGTGAACACGCCGTGCTCGGCGAACGCCTCGGTGGCGGCCTCGACGAGCGCGCCGCGGGTGTCGGCCATCAGATGCGGGGGACGATCCGCCCCAGCAGCTCGCCCATCCGGGACGCGGCGGCCCGGCCGGCCTCGAGGACCTCGGCGTGGTTGAGCGGCTGGTCGCTGATGCCGGCGGCCAGGTTGGTGACCAGGCTGATGCCGAGCACCTCCATCCCGGCCTCGCGGGCGGCGATCGCCTCCAGCGTGGTGCTCATGCCGACCAGGGAGCCGCCGAGGATCCCGGCCATCCGGACCTCGGCGGGGGTCTCGTAGTGCGGGCCCGGGAACTGGACGTAGACCCCCTCGTCGAGGGTCGGGTCGATCTCCCGGCACAGCGCGCGCAGCCGCGAGCTGTACAGGTCGGTGAGGTCGACGAAGTTCGCGCCGACGATGGGGCTGCGGCCGGTGAGGTTGATGTGGTCCGAGATGAGCACGGGGGTGCCCGGCGTCCACGTCGGCTTCAGGCCGCCGCAGCCGTTGGTCAGCACGATGGTGCGGCAGCCGGCGCGGGCCGCCGTACGGACCCCGTGGACGACCGCCGCGACGCCCTTGCCCTCGTAGTAGTGGGTGCGGCTCAGGAACACCAGGAGCTGCTTGTCGCCGGCCCGGACCGAGCGGATCTTGCCGGAGTGGCCGGCGACCGCGGCCCGGCTGAAGCCCGGGAGGTCGGTGGTGTCGATCTCGGCCGTGGCCTCGCCGAGCGCGTCGACCGCGGGCAGCCAGCCGGAGCCGAGGACGAGGGCGACGTCGTGCCGCTCCACTCCGGTGAGCTCGGCGAGCTTCGCGGCGGCCTCGGCGGCGAGCTCGTAGGGGTTCGCGTGGGTCTGCTCCGTCACCCTGCGGACTCTAGTGGCGTCTCCGCACGGTCGGCGATTTCGTGCAGGGTGGGGACATGATCGACCACCTCGGCATCAACTGCTCCGACCTCGAGCGCTCCGCC
>DASTXB010000069.1:0-10103 GCA_035765695.1 Nocardioides sp.
CGCCGCCCGCGTCCGCCTCGGCGCCCACCTCGCCGAGGGCACGACCGTCATGCCCGAGGGGTTCGAGCTGACGCGCGCCGGGATGCGGGCCCGCGGACCGGTCCAGGTCCTCGGGGTCGACAAGTTCCCCCGCATGGTCGACTACGTCGTCCCCCGCGGTGTGCGGATCGGCGACGCCGACCGCGTGCGGCTCGGCGCGCACCTGGCCGAGGGCACGACCGTGATGCACGAAGGCTTCGTCAACTACAACGCCGGCACGCTCGGCGCCTCGATGGTCGAGGGCCGCATCTCGGCCGGCGTGGTCGTCGGCGACGGCTCCGACGTCGGCGGCGGCGCGTCGATCATGGGCACGCTCTCGGGCGGCGGCAAGCAGGTCATCTCCATCGGCAGGCGGTGCCTGCTCGGCGCGAACGCCGGCCTCGGCATCTCCCTCGGCGACGACTGCGTCGTCGAGGCCGGTTGCTACGTCACGGCCGGCACCAAGGTCACCGTCCACGACCCCGTCGACGGCGTCGGCCCGAAGGTCGTGAAGGCGCTCGAGCTGTCCGGCGCGAGCAACGTGCTGTTCCGCCGCAACTCCGTCACGGGCGCGATCGAGGCGGTGCCGTGGAAGAGCGAGGGCATCGCCCTCAACGCCGCCTTGCACGCCAACTGACACTGGACCCATGAGGATCCGCACCGGCGTCGCGCTGGTCGCGCTCGCCGGCGTCGGCGTCGCGGCCGCGGTCGGCTACGGCGTGCACGACCTCCTCGACGACGTGTCGCCGCTGTTCCAGCCCGACGAGTGCACCGCCACCGTCAGCGGCCGCACGGTGACGCTCACCCCCGAGCAGGCCCAGAACGCCGCGCTGATCACCGCGGTGTCGGTCGGCCGCGGCCTGCCCGCGCGCGCCGCGACGATCGCGCTCGCCACGGCGTACCAGGAGTCGAAGCTCTACAACCTGGAGTCCGGCGACCGCGACTCGGCCGGGCTGTTCCAGCAGCGGCCGTCGCAGGGGTGGGGCACCCGCAAGCAGGTGATGGACCCCTACTACGCGACCAACGCGTTCTACGACGCGCTCGAGAAGGTCGACGGGTACGAGGGGCTGCGGGTGACCGTGGCCGCGCAGGAGGTGCAGCGGTCCGGGTTCCCGGAGGCGTACGCCGACCACGAGGCCGACGCCCGCGTCCTCGCCTCCGCCCTCACCGGCAACTCCCGGCACGCGTTCAGCTGTCGCATCGACACGGTGCCCGACCAGGAGCGCGACACGCTGACGTCCTCGGGGCTCACGCACCGCGCGGACGTCGTACGCCGCGAGGTGGGCGACCTGTTCGGCAGTCCCCCGATGGGCGGATTCGCGCCGGGTGGCGTGCAGACCGGCCACATGGAGGGCTCGCCACACTACGACGGTCGCGCGGTCGACGTGTTCGTGCGCCCGGTCAGCCCGGAGAACAAGATCCGCGGCTGGGCGATCGCGCAGTACCTCGTCGCGATGTCCGAGCGGCTCGGCATCGAGCACGTCATCTTCGACGACCGGATCTGGTCGTCCGGCAGCCGCTCCGGCGACGGCTGGCGCGACTACGACCCGCCGGAGCGCTCGGGTGACCGGCAGATCCTCGAGCACCGCGACCACGTCCACGTCGACGTCTTCGACTGAGGTCCCGGGCGGGAGTTCGTCCGGGCTCCTGCGGAATCCGCGCGCGTGTTTTCTGTGGAGAACGGGCATATGGGTGCCGATCGGGGGTGATCCTGTACCTGCTTGACCGAGGAGGGAAGTACGACGATGTGCAATCACACCCCGGGATGTCCGGACATCGACGCCGCCGACTGCTGCAGCGCCCACGTGGTGTCGGACCACCTGCACGACCAGGGCTGGTGCCGGTTGTGCAACGGGCTGATCCTGTTCGACGACGGCCACTACCTGACGCCCGACGGTCACGACCACGTCCTGGCTCTCAGCGCCTGACCTCGTGACCTCCTGACTCGGCCCGGCCCCGGGGATGTGTCATGAGCGTTCAATTGTGCGCTGCGACCCCGGTTACCGGCGGGTAAGCAGGGCCGGACCGTTCAATTGAACGCACCGGGCACCCGATCACCCGGCGAGTCGGGCGACCGCGGCGTCGACGCGCTCGTCGGTGGCGGTGAAGGCGACGCGCACGTGGCGGGCGCCGGCGCGGCCGTAGAAGGCGCCGGGGGCGGCCAGGATGCCGCGGTCGGCGAGCCAGGAGACGGTGTCCCAGCAGTCCTCCCCCCGGCTCGCCCAGAGGTAGAGGGACGCCTCGGAGTGGTCGATGGTGAAGCCGGCGGCGAGGAGGGCCTCGCGCAGCTTGGCGCGGCGGGCGGCGTACCGGGCGTGCTGCTCGACGACGTGTGCGTCGTCGTCCAGCGCGGCCTTCATCGCGACCTGCTGGGGGCCGGGCATCTGGAGGCCGAGGTTCTTGCGGACGGCGAGCAGCTCGCCGACCAGTGCCGGGTCACCGGCGACGAACGCGCAGCGGTAGCCGGCCAGGTTGGAGCGCTTCGACAGCGAGTGCACGGCGAGGATGCCCTCGTGCGAGCCGCCGCAGACCGACGGGTGGAGCACCGAGACCGGCGTCGCCTCCCAGGCGCACTCGAGGTAGCACTCGTCGGAGACCAGGATCGTGCCGCGCTCGCGGCACCAGTCGACGACCTTCTTCAGGTGCTCGACGGGGAGGACCCGACCGGTGGGGTTCGACGGCGAGTTCAGCCAGAGCAGCGCCGGCACCTCGGGGCCGAACGACGTCAGCGAGTCGCGGGCGATCGGCCGCGCGCCGGCGAGCACCGCGCCGACCTCGTACGTCGGGTACGCGAGCTCGGGGTAGGCGATCAGGTCACCGGGGCCGAGGCCGAGGTGGCCCGGCATCGAGGCGATCAGCTCCTTGGACCCGATCACCGGCAGCACGGCGCCGAGCGACAGCCCGGTGATCCCGTGGCGCCGCTCGAGCCAGTCGATGCAGGCCTGCCGGGTGTCCACCCGGCCGACCGTCAGCGGGTAGCCCGGTGAGTCCGCGGCACCGCGGAGCGCCTCCTGCACGACCTCCGGGGTCGGGTCGACGGGCGTGCCGATCGAGAGGTCGACGATGCCGTCGGGGTGTGACCGCGCCCGCTCGCCGTGCTCGAGCAGGTGGTCCCACGGGAAGTCGGGAAGGCGGCCGGAGACCAGCTCGCGCGTGATCAGTGATCCTGGTTCTGCGGCGGGAGGCCGGCGATCATCGGGTGGTCGTGGTCGATCTCGCCCATCTTGGCGGCGCCACCCGGAGAGCCCAGGTCGTCGAAGAAGTGGACGTTCGCGTCGTAGTACTCCTTCCACTGCTCCGGGGTGTCGTCCTCGTAGAAGATCGCCTCGACCGGGCAGACCGGCTCGCACGCGCCACAGTCCACGCACTCGTCCGGGTGGATGTAGAGCATCCGCTTGCCCTCGTAGATGCAGTCGACGGGGCACTCGTCGACACAGGCCCGGTCCTTCACGTCGACGCACGGCTGGGAGATGACGTAGGTCACCGATTCCTCCTGAGATCGCGGGAGCAGCTGCTCACCGACAGCCTAGTATCCCGGAGGTGTCCGAGTCGGCAGACCCCCAGCATGTGAACCAGCACGGGCTCGGTCCGCACGTCGTCGGCCGGCGCGTGGTGGTCCGCCGGGTCGTCCGCGGCGAGACCGGACCGACCGGAGGTCCCGCCCTCACCGACGTCCTCGGCACCTGTACGGCGTGGGCGGACGGCACCTGCGTCGTCCAGCCCGACGACGGTCCCCCGGTGGTGATCGCGACGTCCGACATCGTGTCCGGAAAGCCGGTGCCGCCGCGGCCCTCGACCCGGCACCGGGTCGCCCCGCGGGACGCCCAGCGCCGCGCGCTCGCGCTCTGGCCCGACCTGGACACCGAGCCGCTCGGTGACTGGCTGCTGCGCCACTCCCCCACCTCGACCGCGCGCCGCGCCAACTCGGTCCTGGCGATCGGGCCGTCCGGCGTCGCCGACGAGTACGAGCGCGTCGTCGCCTTCTACGCCGCCCGCACCGGCCGGCCGATCGCCGCGGTGCTGCCCGACTCCGACGAGGACGCGATGTTCCGTGCCCACGGGTGGGTGGCGGAGAGCGGCGACGCGGACACGCTGTTCCAGATCGGCAGCGTGGCACGGGCCCTGCGCACGCTGCGGGGGTCCCGGCCGGCTCCACCCGCGGGCGGGTACGACGAAGCGGGCGACCTGGTCACCGTCCGGATCGGCGACCGGGCCAGCGGGGTCGCGGCGTACGCCGACGACTGGGTCGGGTTCCGCGGCATCGAGGTGGATCCCGCCCACCGCCGCCAGGGCCTGGGCCTGGCGGTGATGGCCGCGCTGCTGGAGTGGGGCGCCGAGCGCGGCGCGACCACGGCGTACCTCCAGGTGCTCGGCGACAACGCGCCGGCGATCGTGATGTACGAGCGGCTCGGGTTCACGACCCACCACGCGTACCGCTACCTGGCGCCGCCCGTCACGTCGGACTGACGCCCGAAGACCCGCTCGGAGAAGGCGGTGATCCGGGTCCAGAAGTGCCGCATGAGGACGAGCACGAGCGCGCCGGCGACCACCATGCAGCCGATGTTGAGGCCGAGCTGCTCGGCGGAGCCGAGGATCTCGCCGCGGTCCCAGACGGCCAGCCCCAGCGCGAGGTTGCCGGCCGCAGGGACGGTGGTGACGCTGATGAAGACACCGACCATGGTCGCGGTCTTCGACAGCGCCAGCGCCAGGGCACCGGCGGTGCCGGCGAGCAGCGCGACGATCACCGACCAGGAGTCGGGGTGCCAGATGAAGCCGGTGTTCGGCCGCGGCTGGGTGACGTCCTCGGTCGTGATCAGCCCGACGGCGTACCCGAGGAACGCCAGGACGGCGATCACCGCGATGCAGAAGGCGAACGAGTAGACCAGGAGCCGCAGGCCACGCAGGAGCAGCCCCGGCCGCCGCAGTGCGACGCCCGCGCTCGCCGCCGCCACCGCGCTGAACTCCGGCCCCACGACCATGGCACCGACGACGAGCACCGACGAGTCGGTGATGACCGCGACCGACGCGAGCGCCACGGCGATCAGCATGAAGACGAGGTACGACACGGTCGGCACCGCGCCCGCCTCGGCCTGCGCCTCGACCGCCTCCCAGATGACCGCGTCGTCCGGGTGGCCCGGCGCCGCGGCCTCGAGCCGGTCGGCGGCGTCGAAGGGCGTCCCGGTCGGCGTCGTCAGCACGATGCCGCCGCAGCGGTCGACGCCGATGATGCGCAGCTGGTGGAGCAGCGGGCCGGCCTTCTCCCGCGCCACGTCGCACTCGACCAGGTCGCCCACGGGCTGGAGGCTGGCGCCGCGTTCGAGCGTCACGTTGGTCACCCACGTGTGGGACAGCAGCAGGTCGGCGACCTGCTGCGTCAGGGCTGCCGGCACGGTCAGCCGGAAATGCACCAGCACGCTGCGCAGCGTACGGCTACCCTGAGGTCGGCGTCCGTGAGGCCTGACGAACCTCCCACGATCCGGTGGAGCGACGGGAGCCCGCGCGTGCGGCGTACCGACGAGAGGCCGGGGTCGACCCGGCGAAGGTGTGGTGGCACCGCGATCTGGCCCCCGCCCACACCTCCAGGGCTTTCCGCCTACTGGAGGTAGTCATGCAACGCACACTCTCGAGAACTCTCTGCTCCGACCTTCCCGTCGCCGCCCCCGGCACGACCGTCCGGCTGCAGGGCTGGGTCCATCGCCGCCGCGAGCTTTCCGCGCTCACGTTCCTCGTCGTCCGCGACCGCAGCGGGCTGGCCCAGGTGGTCGTCCGCGAGGGCGCCGTGCCGCCCGAGGAGACGACCGTCGAGGTCATCGGTACGGCGACCGCGAACGCCCAGGCTCCGGGCGGGATCGAGGTCACCGACCCGGTCATCACCCCGCTCACCGAGCCGGCCGCGACGCCGCCGATCGAGCTGTGGCGGCCGTCGGTGAACGCGGCGCTGCCGACGATGCTCGACCACGCCCCCGTGACCTGGCGGCACCCCGCACAGCGCGCGCGGTGGGAGCTCGCCGCGGCGTCCGTCCGCGGCTTCCGGGCCACGCTCGACGGGCTGGGGTTCACCGAGATCCAGACGCCGAAGTTCGTGGCGTCCGCGACCGAGTCGGGGGCGAACGTCTTCGAGGTCGACTACTTCGGTCGGCCGGCCTACCTCGCCCAGAGCCCGCAGTTCTACAAGCAGCAGCTGGTCGGCGTCTTCGAGCGCGTCTACGAGGTCGGGCCGGTGTTCCGCGCCGAGCCGCACGACACCGTGCGCCACCTCGCGGAGTACGTCTCGCTGGACGCCGAGCTCGGGTTCGTCGAGGACCACCGCGACGTGCTGGGAGTGCTGCGCGACGTGGTCGCCGGGATGACCGACGCTGTCCACGAGCACGCCGGGGGCGCGGTCGAGCTGACCGGCGCGCAGGTGCCGGTGGTGCCCGACGAGATCCCGGTGCTGCACTTCAGCGACGCGCTGAAGATGGTCGGAGCGCCCGAGGACGAGCCCGACCTGGCGCCCGAGCACGAGCGCGCGCTGGGGGCGTGGGCGCTGGAGACGCACGGCAGCGACTTCGTCGCGGTCGAGGGCTACCCGATGGCGAAGCGACCGTTCTACACGCACCCGGAGCCGGGCGACGAGCGCTGGAGCAACAGCTTCGACCTGCTCTTCCGCGGGCTCGAGCTGGTGACCGGCGGGCAGCGCCTGCACCGGCCGTCGGACTACGACGCGGCGATCCGGGCGCGGGGCGAGGACCCGGCGGCGTACGCGTCGTACCTGCAGGCGTTCGAGCACGGCATGCCGCCGCACGGCGGGTTCGCGATCGGGCTGGAGCGGTGGACGGCCCGGCTGACCGGCGTGGCGAACGTCCGGGAGGTGACGCTCTTCCCCCGCGACCTCCATAGGCTGACTCCGTGACCGCACCCCTGCCACTGGACCTCGAGGAGGAGGGCGAGCGCCTGCTCGCGTTCGCGCGGGCGGCGGTGCATCCCGACGGCGGCTTCGGGTGGCTGTCCGAGGACGGCCGCCTGGAGCCGGACCGGCCCGTGGAGCTGTGGATCACCTGCCGGATGACGCACGTGTTCGCGCTCGCGCACCTGCAGGGGCACACGTGGGCGGCCGAGCTCGTCGACCACGGGGTGGCCGCGCTGGCCGGGCGCTTCCGCGACCCGGTGCACGGCGGGTGGTACGCCGCGGTCGACGCCTCCGGGCCGGTGACTCGGTCGAAGACGGCGTACGAGCACGCGTTCGTCGTGCTCGCGGCGTCCTCGGCCGCGACGGCGGGACGGCCCGGCGCGGACGCGCTGCTGGCCGATGCGCTCGACGTGCTGGACCGGCACTTCTGGGACGACGCGGCCGGGATGGTCGTCGAGGAGTGGGACGAGTCGTGGTCCGTGCTCGACGGCTACCGCGGCGTGAACGCCACCATGCACTGGGTCGAGGCGCTGCTGGCGATCGGCGACGTCGAGCGCGCGGAGCGGATCGTGACCCGGGTCGTGCATGGCTTCGCGCGGTCCAACGACTGGCGGATCCCGGAGCACTTCGACGCCCACTGGCAGCCGTTGCCCGACTACCACCGGGACGTGCCCGCGCATCCGTTCCGTCCGTACGGCGCGACGGTCGGCCACTGGTTCGAGTGGAGCCGGCTGACGCTGTCGCTGCGGGCGGCGCTGGGCTCCTCGGCACCCGACTGGATGCTCGAGGACGCGGTCGCGCTCTTCGACGCCGGCGTGCGCGAGGGCTGGGCGGTCGACGGCGCCGAGGGCTTCGTCTACACCGTCGACTGGGACGGCGCGCCCGTCGTGCGCCAGCGGATGCACTGGGTGGTGACCGAGGCGCTGGCAGCGGCCGCGACCCTCGAGGCCGTGACCGGCGACCGGATGTACGCGATCTGCGCTCGGCAGTGGTGGGCGTACGCCGCTCGCCACCTGGTCGACCCGGTCGGCGGCTCGTGGCACCACGAGCTCGGCCCGGACAACCGGCCGGCCGCGGGCACCTGGGCGGGCAAGCCGGACGTCTACCACGCGTTCCAGGCGACGCTCGTGCCGCGGCTGCCGCTCTGGCCGCCGTTCGCGCGGGCGCTGGCCGGGACCGAGGGCTTCGTCGTCCACGGCTCCGACGTCGAGACCGTCTGGGAGGGCGACGTCCCGCGGCTGACGCCGAACGACCGGTTCTACGTCCGCAACCACACGTCGTCGCCGGTGATCGATGCCGACACGTGGCGGCTGGTGGTCAGCGGGGACGGCGTCGCGGGCGAGCGGGTCCACTCGCTGGCGGACCTGAAGGCGCTCCCGACCACGACGTACGAGCGGGCCGTCGAGTGCACCGGCAACGGCCGGCGGCTGTTCGCGGAGCAGCAGGGCACGCCGCGACCGGGCACCCAGTGGGGCATGGGCGCGATCGGGGTCGCGCGCTGGACCGGCGTACCGCTGGCGACGCTGCTGCGCGACGCGGGCCTGAGCCCGGACGCCGTGCAGGTGATGGCGACCGGGCTCGACGACCCGTACGTCGAGGACGGCACCGACTGGGGGCGCGTACGCCGTCCGCTGCCGATCGCCAAGGCGCTCGACGACGTCCTGGTGGCGTGGGAGATGAACGGCGAGCCGCTCCCCCGCGACCACGGTCACCCGGTGCGGCTGGTGGTGCCCGGGTGGGTCGGGATCGCGAGCATCAAGTGGCTGGGCGAGCTGCAGGTGACGACCACGCCCGTGGAGTCGCCGTGGACCACGCGGTGGTACCGGATGCACGGCCCCGGGTGGTCCGGCGACGACGCCGTGCTCGGCCGGATGCCGGTCAAGAGCGTCGTCGACGCCTTCGACGACCCGACCGTGGGCCGGGTGTCGGTGCTGCGCGGGCGGGCGTGGGCCGGCGACGCGTCGATCCGGATGGTCGAGGTGTCGACCGACGGTGGTGACACCTGGGACGAGGCGTCCCTGACCGGGCCGAACGAGGAGTCCGCGTGGGTGCACTGGGAGCACCCGTGGACGCCGTCCGCGCCCGGCGACCACGTGGTCGTCACCCGGGCCACCGACAGCCTCGGCCGCACGCAGCCGGACGTGGCGCCGGACAACGACGACGGCTACCTGTTCTGGGCCACCGTCCGGCGGCCGGTCACGGTAGCGCCGGCGAGCACGCCGGCCTGAACTCCGGGTCCGCCGGACCGTCGTGGGTCAGCGCGTCCAGCACCCACTGGATCGCGGTGCGGCTCATCGGGATGAACACGTGCTCGGCCGAGTCCGCCGGGCAGGAGTCCTGGATGGTGACGTTCGTGGTGCGCGGGCCCTCGGCCAGGTACGCCGAGGTGTAGGGCACCACGACCTCGTCGTACTTCGTGGTGATCTGGGTGTAGCTGACGTCGCCGGGGGTCTCGTCGCCCCTGTTGAGCCTCGTCAGGAACGGCGAGCCCGCGGCCTGCTGGTTGCACGACGTGCAGAACCCACCAGTGAGTGGGTTGTCGGAGCTGCCCACGATCGTGGTGCCGTGGTTGGACGGCGACAGGCCGACCAGGTCGTCCACGTGCCTCGCGCCGCCGAGGAACCTGATGTAGTACCGCGGCATCATGCCGCCCTGCGAGTGGCCGACCATCGAGACCTTCGCGGCGCCGGTGGCGTCGAGCACCCTGCCGACGAACCGCTTCAGCTGCCGCGCGGACTTCCGGATGTCCCCGGTGCCGCGGTTGCCGTAGTCGAGGGAGAACACGCAGAAGCCCTCGTCCACCATCGCCGCCGACAGGTCGTCGAGCAGGCTCTTCCGGTCGCCGAACGTGCCGTGCACGATCACCACCGGCTCCGGCCGCTCCGCGGTGGGCTGGCACGACCAGTCGTTGGCCCCGGTCGGCTCGCCGAACGGACTGGTCGGCAGCGGCAGGCCGTCCGCATCCGCGGGAGCCGTCAGGCCGAGGACGGCGAGCAGTGAGACGAGCAGGGCTGGCAGGAGGCGTCGCATGTCCAGCCCAACGAGCCGGACGTGTCGACGGTCACGCCCCCACTCGGTGGTCGAGTAGCGAGCGCCGTTCGGTGGTCGAGTAGCGAGCGCCAGCGAGCGTATCGAGACCCACTCCGCCTTCGGTGGTCGAGTAGCGAGCGCCAGCGAGCGTATCGAGACCCACTCC
>DASTXB010000070.1:0-8739 GCA_035765695.1 Nocardioides sp.
ACCCTGACAGGAGACACTGACAATTGTCAGAATCATTGTCAAAGAAATCCATCAACCACTCCCGAAGAAGCAGTCGACGGGGCATTACAAACTAATTCGTCGACTATGACACACTGTTGAGTTCTCAAGAATCAGACGCACCCGTCCCGGACTCTTGGGAGCCAGGCGGCGGGGCAACCTGCAAAAACTTACCGGCTTCGTTCCGCCCCGTCAACTCGGGGCCGATCTCGGCTGGTGCCGGACGCGCAGCAGCCCCGAGGTTCGGCCTCTCGGCCCGAGTCGGGGAGCCGCTCACCGCGACAAGAAGAACAGTAGCAGCGGTCCGGTCAGGTGCCCAAATCGGGTCGTCGGCGGGCGCGCAACGGGGTCGCCGGGCGGTACTGCGACACCGTCGGCTCCCCCGTGATCCAGTACCGCCACGGGTGGTCGGCGGCCGCCCGGAGCCCGACCCGCGGGCCGGTCGAGACGTCGTCCGGCGGGGTGCCGAGGGTGAGCGTGACGGGCCCGGCGGCGAGGTCGGTGCCGTCGTGCGCGAGCGTGATGCCGAGGGCGTTGCAGAGCCGCGCCGGCCCGCGGGCCAGGTCGCGGTCGGACGCACGGGGTCGGCGTTCCCGCGCGAGCTCGATGCCCTCGACGACCTCGCCCGCGCGGAGCAGGACGGCGCTCGCGGTGCCCTCCGGGCCACACACGACGTTGCAGCACACGTGCATCCCGTAGGTGAAGTAGCAGTACAGGTGCCCGCTCGGCCCGAACATCACGGCGTTGCGTCGCGTCTGGCCGCGGAACGCGTGGGAGCCGGGGTCGTTCGCCCCGTCGTACGCCTCGACCTCGGTCAGGCGCACTGCCACGTCGCCATGGCGGAGCACGGCGTTGAGGAGCCGGGGCGCCTGCTCGAGGACGGGCCCCGACAGGTCAGGCCAGCCGGGCACGGTGTCCGTCGACGAGGGCGGTCAGCTCGCCGAGCTGCTCGCGGACGCGCACCGGTGCCGTGCCGCCGCGGCCGTCCCGGGACGCCACCGACCCCGCGACGGTGAGCACGTCGCGCACCGCCGGGGTGAGCGCCGGGGAGATCGCGGCGAGCTGGTCGTCGGCGAGCTCGTCGAGCTCGATCCCCAGCTCCTCGCAGCGGCGGACGCAGGCGCCGGCGACCTCGTGGGCGACGCGGAACGGGACCCCCTCACGGACCAGCCACTCGGCCACGTCGGTCGCGAGAGAGAAGCCCTGGGGAGCCAGCTCGGCGAGCCGGGCGCGGTCGAAGGTCAGCGTGGCGACCATCCCCGTGAACGCCGGGAGCAGCACCTCGAGGGTGTCGACCGAGTCGAAGACCGGCTCCTTGTCCTCCTGCAGGTCACGGTTGTAGGCCAGCGGCAGCGCCTTGAGCGTGGCCAGCAGCCCGGACAGGTTGCCGATGACCCGCCCCGCCTTGCCGCGGGCGAGCTCCGCGATGTCGGGGTTCTTCTTCTGCGGCATGATGCTCGACCCCGTCGACCACGAGTCGTGCAGCGTGACGAAGCCGAACTCGCGGGTCGCCCACAGGATGACCTCCTCGGCGATCCGGCTGACGTCGACGCCGATCTGCGCGGCGACGTACGCGAGCTCGGCGACGAAGTCGCGGGACGCCGTCCCGTCGATGGAGTTGGCGCTCGACCCGGTGAAGCCGAGCTCCGCGGCGACACCCTCCGGGTCCAGGTGCAGGCTCGAGCCTGCCAGCGCGCCGGAGCCGTACGGCGAGTCGGCGGCCACCCGCGCGTCCCAGTCCCTGAGCCGGTCCACGTCGCGCAACAGCGCCCAGGCGTGGGCGAGCAGGTGGTGACCGAGCAGGACGGGCTGGGCGTGCTGCAGGTGCGTGCGACCCGGCATCACGGTCTCCTGGCCGGGAGCCAGGTGGTCCCGGGCCTGGACCGTCAGGGCGTCGACGAGGTCGAGGACCTGGCCGGCGATCACCCGGGCGTGGTCGCGCAGGAAGACCTTGAACAGGGTCGCGATCTGGTCGTTGCGCGAGCGGCCGGCACGCAGCCGGCCACCGACGTCGACACCGACCTCCTCGACCAGCAGGCGCTCGAGCGCACCGTGCACGTCCTCGTCGGCCGGGTCCGGCGCGAGGTCGCCCGCGGCGTACCGCTCCCCCAGCACGTCCAGGCCGCGCAGCAGCTCGGCGTGGTCGCCGTCGGTGAGGAGCCCGGCACGGTGCAGCGCGTTGGCGTGCGCCCGCGACCCGGCCAGGTCGTAGGGCGTCAGCCGCCAGTCGAAGTGCGTCGAGCGCGAGAGCGCGTCCAGCTCGGGCGAGGGGCCGCCGGCGAACCGGCCGCCCCAGAGCTTGCCGACGTTGGTCGTGGACTCGGGTGTGCTCATCAGTCGGCACCGAATTCCATCGCGGCGACGTCCAGGGCCGCCTCGTCCGGCTCGGTGGCGGCCGCGGGGTTGGAGGCGATCCGGTCCGCTCCCCCGGCCTCGAGCTCGCCGTAGAGCGTGCCGTGCTCGACGAGCACCTGACCCTGGTCGAGCGGCTGGGCGGCGTACTGCTCGAGCTTGGCACGCGAGTCGGCGATGTCCAGGTTGCGCATGGTGAGCTGGCCGATGCGGTCGAGCGGTCCGAACGCGGCGTTCTCGGTGCGCTCCATCGACAGCTTGTCCGGGTGGTAGGAGAACGCCGGGCCCTCGGTGCGCAGGATCGTGTAGTCCTCGCCGCGCCGCAGCCGGAGCGTGACCTCGCCCGTGACCAGCGAGGCGATCCAGCGCTGGATCGACTCGCGCAGCATCAGCGCCTGCGGGTCGAGCCAGCGGCCCTGGTAGAGCAGGACGCCGAGCCGCCGGCCCTCGCCGTGGTAGCCGGCGATCGTGTCCTCGTTGTGGATCGCGTTCAACAGCCGCTCGTAGGCGATCCACAGCAGCGCCATGCCGGGCGCCTCGTAGATGCCGCGGGACTTGGCCTCGATGATCCGGTTCTCGATCTGGTCGGACATGCCCAGCCCATGCCGGCCGCCGATCGTGTTCGCCTCGTGGACCAGCGCGACCGGGTCGTCGTACGACGTGCCGTTGATCGCGACCGGCCTGCCCTCCCGGAAGGCGACGGTCACGTCCTCGGTCGGGATCTCGACCGCGGGGTCCCAGAACTTCACGCCCATGATCGGCTCGACGGTCTCCAGCGAGACGTCGAGGTGCTCGAGGGTCTTGGCCTCGTGGGTGGCGCCCCAGATGTTGGCGTCGGTCGAGTACGCCTTCTCCTTCGCGTCGCGGTACGGCAGGCCGTGCTCGGTGAGCCACTGGCTCATCTCGGCGCGGCCGCCGAGCTCGGTGACGAAGTCGGCGTCGAGCCACGGCTTGTAGATGCGCAGGTCGGGGTTCGCGAGCAGGCCGTAGCGGTAGAAGCGCTCGATGTCGTTGCCCTTGAACGTCGAGCCGTCGCCCCAGATGTCGACGCCGTCCTCGTGCATCGCGCGGACCAGCATCGTGCCGGTCACCGCGCGGCCGAGCGGCGTGGTGTTGAAGTACGCGCGGCCGCCGGAGCGGATGTGGAAGGCACCGCACGCCATCGCGGCGAGGCCCTCCTCGACCAGCTGGCGACGGCAGTCGACGGCGCGCGCGATCTCCGCGCCGTACTGGCGCGCCCGGTCGGGGACGCCGGAGATGTCGGGCTCGTCGTACTGCCCGATGTCGGCGGTGTAGGTGCACGGGATCGCGCCCTTGTCGCGCATCCACGCGACCGCGACCGAGGTGTCCAACCCGCCCGAGAAGGCGATGCCGACGCGTTCGCCGACGGGGAGGGACGTCAGGACCTTGCTCACGGTGGTCTTCCTTACTGGGAGTGGTTCTCGGCGAGGGCGAGGAAGCGGCGGGCGAGATCGTCGCCGCCGGCCGGCTCACGGCCGATCACGAGGACGGTGTCGTCCCCCGCGATGGTGCCGAGGACCTCGGGGAACTCGGCCTTGTCGAACGCGGAGGCGAGGAACTGGGCGGCGCCCGGCGGGGTCCGCAGCACGACCAGGTTGGCACTGGCGTCGGCGCTCACGAGGAGCTCTCCGCACAGCCGGGCCAGTCGGTTCGCGGCAGCGGCCGTCTCGACGGGCGCCGCGGGTCGTCGGTCCCCGCCCTCGGCGGGCACGGCGTAGATCAGCGCGCCCGACGGGGCGCGGACCTTGATCGCGTCGAGCTCGACGAGGTCGCGCGACAGCGTCGCCTGGGTGACGCGGATGCCGCTCTCGGTGAGCAGGTCGGCCAGCTCGCTCTGCGAGCGGACCTCCTGGTGGGTCACCAGCTCCACGATCCGCTGGTGGCGGGCGTTCTTGGTGCCGGGGCGAAGGGCGGTGTTCACGTCGCCTCCTCGATCAGGAACGTCAGGATCGCCTTCTGGGCGTGGCGACGGTTCTCGGCCTCGTCCCAGACCACGCTCTGCGGCCCGTCGATCACATCGGCGTCGATCTCCTTGCCGCGGTACGCCGGGAGGCAGTGCATCGCGATCGCGTCGGGCTTCGCCCGCTCGAACAGCGTCGTGGTCAGCGAGTACGGCGCGAACACCTCGGCCCGGGCGCCCGACTCGTCCTCCTTGCCCATCGAGATCCAGGTGTCGGTGACGACGACGTCGGCGCCGGTGACCGCCGCGACCGGGTCGGTGCCGGTGGTGGCCGAGCCGCCCGTCGTGGCCGCGACCGCCGCGGCGCGCGCCACGATCGCGGGGTCGGGCAGGTAGCCCTCGGGCGAGGCGACGCGGACGTGCATGCCTGCCGTGGCACCGGCGAGCAGCCAGGAGTTGCCCATGTTGCAGGCCCCGTCGCCGACGAACGCGACCGTCAGGCCGGACAGCTGCTGCTTGTGCTCGCGCACCGTCAGCAGGTCCGCGAGCAGCTGGCAGGGATGGAAGTCGTCGGTGAGGGCGTTCACAACCGGGACGCCGGCGTGCTGGGCCATCTCCTCCAGTCGCGACTGGGCGTAGGTGCGCCAGACGATGACCGAGGCCTGCCGGCCCAGCACCCGGGCGACGTCGTGGACCGACTCGCGCACGCCGATGCCGGCGAGCGCGCCGTCGACCAGCATCGGGAAGCCCCCCAGCTCGGCGATGCCGGCCGCGAACGACGCCTGGGTCCGCAGCGTCTGCTTGTCGAAGATCATCGCGACCGTGCGCGGGCCGGCGAGCGGCTTCGCGTCGTACGGCGCCTGCTTGAGCTCGAGCGCCAGGTCCAGGACCCGCGCCTGCTCCTGAGGCGTGAGGTCGTCGTCAGCGAGAAGATGCCGGATCCGGGGGGCACTCATCCCCGCTCCCCCATCGCCTCGTCCAGGATGACCGGCCACGCGGCCAGGAACCCGTCGACGTCGTCGTCGGTGAGCACGAGCGGCGGGGCGAGCCGGATCCGGCCCGGGGTCGGGTTGTTGACGATGTAGCCGGCCTCCTGGGCCGCGGCGACCACGTCGGCCGACGCGTCGGCGGCCAGGTCGAGCCCGATCAGCAGGCCCTCGCCGCGGACCTCGGTGACCCGCGGGTCGGCGGCGAGGCCGTCGCGCAGCTTCTGCCCGAGCACCGCGGCACGCTCGAGCAGGCCGTCGTCCTCGATGGCGCGGATGACCGCGAGCGCGGCGGCGCACGCGACCGGGTTGCCGCCGAACGTCGTGCCGTGGTTGCCCGGCTGGAGCAGGTCCCCCGCGCCGCCGACGCCGATGCAGGCGCCGATCGGGAAGCCCCCACCGAGACCCTTGGCGACCGTGACGACGTCCGGCGTGACGGCCGGGTCGGACGCGGCGTGGGCGAACCACCGGCCGGTGCGCCCCATGCCGGTCTGCACCTCGTCGAGCCAGAGCAGCGCGCCGTGCTCGTCGGCGGCCGCGCGGGCGGCGGCGAGGTAACCCGACGGCGGTACGACGACGCCGGCCTCGCCCTGGATCGGCTCCAGCAGGATGGCCGCGGTCTCGTCGGTCACGGCGGCGGCGAGCGCCTGGGCGTCGCCGTACGGGACGAACGTGACGTCGCCGGGGAGCGGCTCGAACGGCGCACGGTACGCCTCCTTGGAGGTGAGCGCGAGCGCGCCCATCGTGCGGCCGTGGAACGAGCCCTCGGCGACGACCACGTGGGTGCGCCCGGTGCGCCGGGTCAGCTTGAAGGCGGCCTCGTTGGCCTCAGTGCCGGAGTTCGTGAAGAACACCTTGCCGCCACCGGCGCCGACGCCCAGCAGCTCGAGCAGCTTCTCGGCGAGCTCGACCTGGGGCGCGGTGGTGAAGAAGTTCGAGACGTGGCCCAGCGTCTGCAGCTGGGTCGTGACCGCGTCGACGAGGGCCGGGTGGCCGTGGCCGAGGGCGTTGACGGCGATGCCGCCGAGGAGGTCGACGTACTCCTTGCCGTCGGCGTCCCAGACGTGCGCGCCCTCCCCACGGACGAGCACCAGCTTCGGCGGACCGAAGGTGTTCATCAGGGAGGCGGCGTAGCGCTCGTGGTACGTGCTCACTGCGAGTCCCTCGCCTTCCGGGTCTTGGTCTCCACGCCGGGCAGCACCTGGGTGCCGACGCCCTCCTTCGTGAAGAGCTCGAGGAGCACGGCGTGCTCCTCGCGGCCGTCGACGACCGTCGCGCGTGGGACGCCGTCCTGGACGGCCTGCAGGCAGGCCTTCATCTTCGGGATCATCCCGGCGGCCAGCGTCGGCAGGATCTCCGCGAGCGCCTCGGGGCTGATCTCGCCGATCACGTCGTCGGAGTCGGGCCAGTCGAGGTAGAGGCCCTCGACGTCGGTGAGGACCAGCAGCTTCTCCGCCCCCAGGGCCACGGCCAGCGCGGCCGCGGCGGAGTCGGCGTTGACGTTGTGCACGCGGCCCTGCACGTCCGGGGCGACGCTGGAGACGACCGGGATCCGGCCCGCCTCGATCAGGTCGAGCACCGACTCGGGGCGCACCTGGGTGACCTCGCCGACCAGGCCGAGGTCCACCTCCTCGCCGTCCACGACGGTGCCCGTGGTGGTGGCGGTGAACAGCCCGGCGTCCTCGCCGGAGCACCCGACCGCGAGCGGACCGTGCTCGTTGATGAGGCCGACGAGCTCCCGCTGGACCTGGCCGACCAGCACCATCCGGACGACGTCCATCGCCTCGGGCGTGGTGACCCGGAGCCCGCCGCGGAACTCCGACTGGATGCCGAGGCGGTCGAGCATCGTGGAGATCTGCGGACCGCCGCCGTGCACGACGACCGGCTTGAAGCCCGCGAACCGCAGGAACGCGATGTCCTCGGCGAACGCCCGCTTGAGCTTGTCGTCGGTCATGGCGTTGCCGCCGTACTTCACCACCACGATCTTGCCGTGGTAGCGCTTCAGCCAGGGCAGCGCGGCCGCGAGGGTGCGGGCCTTCGCCGGGTCCGGCTTGCTGGGGTCGTGGGGCGTGTGGTCGATGGTCACGTCGGGGCTCATGAGGAGTAGGCGCTGTTCTCGTGGACGTAGGCGTGGGTCAGGTCGTTGGTCCAGACGGTCGCCCGCTCGGACCCGGCCTTGAGGTCGATGGTCACGCTCACCTCGCGGGCTTTGAGGTCGACCGTGGCCGGGTCGGCGTGCGGGGTGGACTGCTTGCAGACCCAGACGCCGTTCATCGCGACGTCGAGGTCGGCGGGGTCGAACCGGGCGTCGGTCGTGCCGATGCTCGCGAGCACGCGACCCCAGTTCGGGTCGTTGCCGAAGACCGCGGCCTTGAAGAGGTTCGACCGGGCCACGCTGCGGCCGACCTCGACCGCATCCTCCTCGGACGCGGCGTTGAGGACGGTGATCGCGATCTCGTGGTCGGCGCCCTCGGCGTCCTTGAGCAGCTGCATCGCGAGGTCGGTGCAGGCCTGGGTGAGCGCCGCGGTGAAGTCGTCGAGGCTCGGCGTGATCCCACTGGCTCCGCTGGCCATCACGGTCACGGTGTCGTTGGTGGACATGCACCCGTCGGAGTCGAGCCGGTCGAAGCTGACCCGGGTGGCGGCGCGCAGCGCGGCGTCGAGGTCCGTGGCGGGTACGACGGCGTCGGTGGTCAGCACGACGAGCATCGTCGCCAGCTGGGGCGCGAGCATGCCCGCACCCTTCGCCATGCCCCCGATCCGCCAGCCGGCGCCCTCGACGACGACCTGCTTGCTGACCGAGTCGGTGGTCATGATCGCGTGGGCGGCGTCGTCGCCCCCGTCGGCCGAGAGCGCGTCGTACGCCGCGGCCGCGCCGGCGAGCACCTGGTCGCGGTCGTTGGTGAGGCCGATCAGGCCGGTGGAGCAGACGACGACGTCGACCGCGCCGATGCCGAGCTTCTCCGCGACGGTCTCGGCGACCGCGTGCGTGGTCTGGAAGCCCTCGGGGCCGGTGTAGCAGTTGGCGCCGCCGGAGTTGAGGAACACCGCCCGGACGGTGCCGTCCTTGACGACCTCCTGGCTCCAGAGGACCGGGTTGGCCTTGCAGCGGTTGGCGGTGAAGACGCTGGCGGAGTCGAAGCGGGGACCGTCGTTCACGACCAGCGCGACGTCCTTGGCGCCGGTGGACTTCAGGCCGGCGGCGACACCGGCGGCCCGGAAGCCCTTCGGGGCGGTGATGCTCACGGTGCGACTCCTACGGTCGAGAGGCCCCGGCCCTCGTCGAGGCCGAGCGCGAGGTTCATGCACTGGACGGCGGCGCCGGCGGTGCCCTTGGCCAGGTTGTCCACGGCGCCGACGGCGACGAGGCGGTGCGCGTCCTCGTCGACCGTGACCTGCAGGTGGACGGCGTTCGAGCCGGTCACGGACTTGGTCTGCGGCCACTGGCCCGGCGGGAGCAGG
>DASTXB010000071.1:0-40565 GCA_035765695.1 Nocardioides sp.
GGTCGCCGCCCGCAACGCGCAGGACGGCATCTCGGTCGTGCAGACCACGGAAGGCGCGCTCACCGAGGTCCACTCGATCCTCCAGCGCCTGCGCGACCTGGCCGTCCAGGGCGCCAACGACAGCAACAACGACGACGCCCGGGCGAACATCAAGACCGAGTCCGACAGCCTGGTCTCGGAGCTCGACCGCATCGGCAAGTCGACGAACTTCAACGGCACGAACCTGCTCGACGGATCCGCCGGCGAGCTCAGCTTCCAGGTCGGTGCCGATGGCAAGGACAGCAGCGTCATCAAGGTCGACCTGTCGGGTGCGAACGTTGCGGCCGTCGCCAACAAGCTCGGCACCGCAACCATGTCCGGCACGACCTTCGCGCTGAACACGGCTGCCGCGCCGACCTACGGGGCGGCCGGAACCTTCGCGTTCACGCTCGACGACGGCGCAGGCGTCACGAGCAACATCTCGGTCGACCTCGCAGCGGACGCTACGCGGGTCTCGGCCCAGGACCTGGCTGACGCCCTCAACGCCGACTCGACGTTCTCCGCGAGTCTGTCGGCTTCCGTGGTCCGCAATGCGGACGGCGCGGCGACCGGCATCACCGTGCGTGCGCTCAACGGCGGCACGGTCGGCGGCGGTGACCTGACGACGGCTGCTGAGCCCAACGCAGGCGTCTTCGAGTCCGGTGACACCGGCACCGTCGTGCCTGCTGGGACGGGAGGTCTGAGCTTCGTCGACAACACCGCGTCGCAGGCGTCGATCAACCTCATCGACCAGCAGATCCAGAAGATCTCGACTGCGCGAGCGAACCTCGGTGCCTACCAGAACCGCTTCGAGCACACGGTCAACAACGTGAACGTGGCGATCGAGAACCTGTCCGCGTCGGAGAGCCGCATCCGCGACACGGACATGGCCAGCGAGATGATGAACTTCACCCGCTCGCAGATCCTGTCGCAGGCCGGCACCGCGATGCTGGCGCAGGCCAACCAGGCCTCGCAGGGCGTGCTCTCGCTCCTGCGCTGACCGACCTCCCCTCGGGAGGGCGCGACGCACGCCCTCCCGAGGGGACCACCACCCGCCGGCATCGCACCTCCGGAGGACCCCATGCCGACCAGCAGCATCAGCGGTCTCGCCAGCGGCCTCGACACCGCGACGATCATCGACCAGCTCATGCAGCTGGAGGCCATGCCCCAGGCACGGCTCAAGAGGCGGCAGGCCGACGAGAAGTCGGTGCTGTCCGCACTCCAGTCGATCAACACCGACGTCTCGCTGCTCGGCAGCCGTGCCGAGACCCTCGCCAAGGCCGCGACGTGGCAGACGCTGAAGGCCACGTCGACGAACACGGCCGTCACCGCGACGGCGTCCGCAACCTCCTCCCCCGGCTCGTTCACCGTCACGGTCGACCGCCTCGCCGTCGCCCATCAGCTCGGCTTCGCCACGGCGGCCGGCCTGGACGACGTGGTCGCGGCCGGCGGTGTCCGGCTCACCGGCAGCGACGGTGTCCCCCACGACATCAGCGCCGGCAGCGGGTCGCTCAAGGACCTCGTCAGCGCCATCAATGCCGCGGACAAGGGCGTGCAGGCGACGGCGGTCCGGGTCGCGGACGGCAGCTACCGGCTGCTCGTCCAGGCGACCAGCACCGGCGAGTCGTCCCGGTTCACCCTGACGAACCAGGACGGCAGCGACCTCCTCGGCGGCGCGGCCGTGCAACAGGGCGAGAACGCCCAGCTGAGCATGGGGCTCGGGATCACCGCGACCTCGTCGACCAACACGTTCACCGACCTGGTGCCCGGTGTGAGTCTCACGATCGGCGCCAACACCGCGACTGGGACGACGAGCACGATCACCGTCGCTCGCGACTCGGCCGGGGTGAAGGGACAGGTCAAGGCGCTCGTCGACCAGGTCAACGCGATGCTGACCTCGCTGGACGCCAAGACCGCCGGCGCCAGCGGCACCACCGCCGCCGGCGCGCTCGCCGGGGACGCCACTGCCCGCAGCCTCCGGGACGCGCTCGCGGAGACCGTCTTCGGCGGCGGCAACACCTCGATGGCGACGTACGGGCTCCAGACGGACCGCTACGGGAAGCTGGTCTTCGACGACGCCGCCTTCGACAAGGCGTACGCCGCCGACCCGGCCGCCACCGCCGCCGCGTTCACCACCGGTGCGACCACCGCCGAGAACGGCTTCGCCGCCCGGGTGGCAGCCGTCGCCAAGTCCGCCAGCGACTCGGTCACCGGCACCGTCACCACCGCCATCCAGGGGCGCAACACCAGCATCGACCGGCTGCAGGACAGCATCGACGACTGGGACGACCGGCTCGCGCTCCGGCGCACCACCCTGGAGCGCCAGTACACCGCCCTCGAGACCGCCCTCTCCACCCTCAAGAGCCAGGGCGACTGGCTCTCCGGCCAGCTCGCGACGCTGCCCACCTCCAGCTCCTGAGGGACCGAAAGGAACCCCCGATGACCTTCGCCACCCACAACCCGCGGGAGGCCTACCTCTCCGCCACCGTGTCCACGGCCAGCCCGGCGCAGCTGCTCGTCATGCTGTACGAGCGCCTGGTGCTCGACGTCCAGCGCGCCACGGACGCGCTGCGCAACGCCGAGCCCAGCCAGGCGCACGCGCCGCTCCTGCACGCGCAGGACATCGTGCTCGAGCTCGCCTCGAGCCTGCGCGTCGACGCCTGGGACGGCGGGCCCGGGCTGGCCGCGCTCTACGACTACCTCTACAGCGAGCTGGTCCGCGCGAACGTGCACAAGAACCTCGCCACCGCCGAGTTCTGCCTCCAGGTCGCCACCACGCTGCGCGACACCTGGCGCGAGGCGGCCGGCCAGCTGATGTCGGCGAGCGCATGAGCACCTCGGTCGACACCGATCGCCGACACCTGCGCTGGGAGACCGCGCTCGACCGGCTCGAGCTCGACGTGATCCTGGCCGAGCGCAAGCTCGACGACCCGACCGCGCCGGACCTCGAGGCGTGGGACGAGCCCGACCTCGTCGGGCCGCTGCCCGCCGACCTGGTCGACCGGGCGCGCGCGATCCTGGCCCGCCAGCGGGTGGTCCGGGACCGGCTGACCGCGACGGCGCAGGGCCTGCGGCGGCACCAGGACTTCGCGACCCGGGTGGACCGGGCGACCGCCCGCAGCGGCCGCCCCGTGTACGTCGACCTGGAGGCCTGACCGGGACGACAGACCGGACAGGGGTACGCCGGGCGCTGGGGGGCCGCCCGGCGTACCCGATCGGACATTTGCGGAAACCTCTCAGGTGATGCGCGGGCGTGCCGAAGGGACCGGGTGAGCACGGACTGCTCGCCCCCCACGCCGACGGATCGGCACCGCCCTTGTCTTACTCGGAGGCCAGGCGTGTCCATCTCCGGTCTTTCCCTCGGTGGCCCGGACGGCGTCGACGCCGCCCTGCACGCGGCGCTGGACGGCATCGCGATGCGGCAGCGCGTCATCGCCGACAACATCGCGAACGTCGACACCCCCGGCTTCCGCGCCACCAGCGTCGACTTCGAGTCGAGCCTGCGCGCCGCGATCGCGTCGGGCGACCCGTCGGCCGTCGACATCGAGACCCTCCCGACCGGCACGCCGGTCGGCCCCAACGACAACAACGTCGACCTGCGCAAGGAGACGCTGGCGGCGGTGCAGTCGCAGTTCCAGTACCAGATGATCAGCCGGGCGGCGAGCGAGCGTTTCGACCTGCTCCGCACCGTGGCGGGCGGTCAGTGATGGGTGCTTTCGACATGCTGCGGATCGCCGGCTCCTCGCTCGGCATGCACCAGACCTGGCTGGACACGCTCGCCAACAACATCGCGAACGTCAACACGGTCACGAGCACCGACCAGGCGGCGTTCCAGGCGCAGATGCTGATCGTTCGCGCGGTGCCCGGCGGCGGGGTCGAGGTCGCCGGGCTCGCGGAGAGCTCGCCGGAGGGCCGGCTGGTCAGCGACCCGGAGAACCCGCTCGCCGACGCCGACGGCTACGTCCGCGCGCCCGACACCGACCTGGCCAGCCAGATGACCCAGCTGGTCATGGCCCAGCGCGGGTTCCAGGCCTCGGTCCAGGTCACCAGGGACGCCCAGGACACCTACAACGCCGCCCTGCAGATCGGGCGTGGGTGATGAACCACCCCACGCCGTTCTCGGCCTTCCCCGCTTCGCTCCTCCGTCCGACAACGCCGCGGCGGCCGCGATGAGCGTCCCGGGCATCGAGAGCATCGGCTTCACGCCGTACGTCGCCCCCACCGTCGCCCCGGCCGCGCCCGCCGCGCCGACCGGCACCCAGGCGACCCAGCAGTCCGGCCAGGCCTTCGGTGACCTGGTGCTCGACGGCCTCGACCGGCTCGAGGCGGTGCAGGACAAGAGCGACCAGCTCGCCGTCCAGGCCGCGACCGGCGACCTGCAGGACATCCACGACTACACGCTCGCCGCGACCGAGGCTTCGGTGACGACCCAGCTGACCGTGGCGGTCCGCAACCGGGCGCTCGAGGCGTTCAACGAGATCATGCGGATGCCGATCGGATGACGATGCGATGAAGCAGCAGCTCTCCCGGTCGTTCGCGCGGCTGCGGACCACGTTCCTCGCGTTCACGACCGGCCAGAAGGTCGTCGCGGTCATCGGGACGGCGGCGGTCCTGCTCGCGGCGGTGATGGTGTTCCGCTGGGTGGCGACGCCCAACTACGCGCCGCTGTACAGCAACCTCGCCGCGCAGGACGCCTCGGCGGTCGTCGACGAGCTCAACGCCGAGGGCGTGCCGTACAAGCTCGCCAACAACGGCGCGACGGTGATGGTGCCGCAGAGCCAGGTCTACGACACCCGCATCGCGCTCAGCGGCAAGGGACTGCCGGCGTCCTCGAGCGGCGACGGCTACAGCCTCCTGGACGGCCAGGGCATCTCGACGTCGGAGTTCCAGGAGCAGACCGACTTCAAGCGCGCGATGGAGGGCGAGCTCGCCAAGACCATCGAGGCGATCGACGGCGTCAACACCGCGATCGTCCACCTCGCCCTGCCGCCGAAGAAGGTGTTCGCCGACGAGCAGGACCCGCCCACCGCGTCCGTGCTCGTCGACACCGCCGCGGGCACGACCCTCGAACCCCAGCAGGTGCAGGGGATCGTGCACCTCGTCGCCGCGAGCATCGACGGGCTCCAGCCGGAGGACGTGACGGTCACCGACGGGCAGGGCCAGGTGCTGTCGACGTCCGACGGCGGCGCGCTCGGCGCCAGCACCCGGGACCAGGAGGTCGCGGAGTTCGAGCGGAAGAAGACCGCACAGATCCAGGCCGTGCTCGACCGGATCGTCGGCCCGGGCAACTCCACGGTGCAGGTCACGGCGGACCTCGACTTCGACAAGTCGGTGTCGGAGTCCACGACCTACCAGAAGGACCCCGACCAGCCGCCGCTGTCGTCGACGTCGAGCAGCGAGAAGTACAACGGCCCGGCCGGTGGCGCGGGGACGGTGAACGGCGTGGTCGGCCCGGACGGGCAGATGGACCCGCTCACCTCCGGGGGCTCGGACTCGTCGAGCTACGTCAAGGAGCAGACCACCCAGGACAACGCGGTGGGCACGACCGTCGAGCACCGCGAGACCGCGCCGGGCAGCCTCAACTCGATGCACGTCGCGGTCGCGATCGACACCGTGTCGCTGCAGGGCCGCAGCGCCACCGACATCGAGGACCTGATCGCGGCCGGCAACGGCATCCGGACCAAGCGCGGCGACACCATCCAGGTCACCCCGGTGGCGTTCGACCGGAGCGCCGACGAGGCCGCCGCCGCCGAGCTGGCCGCGGCCGCCAAGGCCGACGAGCAGGCCCGGATGTGGCGCTGGGCGCGGAACGCCGGCATCGCACTGGCCGTCCTGGCCGCGCTGATCCTGGCGTGGCTGCGCGGCAAGCGCCGCGCGAAGGCCCGCGACGAGGCCACGACGTACCTCGTCGAGCAGCTGCGGACCGACGCCGCCGAGCGGGCCGCGCTGGCCGCCGCGGCCGAGGCCCAGACGACGCCCGCGCTCACCGCGCTCGAGCGCGCGGACAACGCGGCCAACGAGGAGCTGCGCAACGAGCTCGCCTCGCTGGTGGAGAAGCAGCCGGAGGACGTCGCGGCCCTGCTGCGCGGCTGGCTGGTGGACCGGCGATGACGATGATGCCGTCGGCCCTGACCACGCTCGGGGTGCGCAAGGCCGCGATCGTGCTGATCCAGCTCGGCCGCGAGCACGCGGCGACCGTGCTCAGCCACCTGTCCGAGACCGAGGTCGAGGCGATCTCCGCCGAGATCGCCCGGCTCGACGACATCGAGGCGTCCGAGTGCGAGGCCGTGCTCGCCGAGCTCAACCAGATGGTGGTCGCCCGCGCGAACATCAACCAGGGCGGGTTGTCGTACGCGCGCAACCTCCTGGTCGAGTCGCTGGGCCAGGACCGGGCCAACGAGATCATCGAGCGGCTCCAGGCCGCGGCGGTGCAGCTGCCGTTCCAGTTCCTGCACCGCGCCGACCCGACGCAGCTGCGCACGTTCATCGCCGACGAGCACCCGCAGGTGATCGCCCTGGTGCTCGCCCACATGACGCCCGACAAGGCGTCGCTGGTGCTGTCCGGGCTGCCGTCGTCGCTGCAGGCCGAGGTCGCCCACCGGATCGCGGTCATGGACCGCACGTCGCCCGACATCATCCGGGCGGTCGAGGCCAGCCTGGAGCGCAAGCTCTCGTCGGTGCTGCAACCGGCCGACATGTCCCGGGTCGGCGGCATCGACCCGCTGGTGGAGATCATCAACCGCTCCGACCGCGCGACCGAGCGACAGATCGTCGAGGGCCTCGACGCGCTCGATGCCGAGCTGGCCGACGAGGTGCGCAGCCGGATGTTCATGTTCGAGGACGTCGTCGAGCTCGAGGACCGGTCGGTCCAGCTCGTGCTGCGCCAGGTCAACAGCGCCGAGCTGGCGCTGGCGATCAAGGGCGTCAACGACTCGGTGCGCAACAAGATCACGTCGAACATGTCCGAGCGCGCGGCCGTGACGCTGCTCGAGGAGGTCGAGCTGCTCGGCGCCGTCCGCCTGACCCAGGTCGAGGAGGCGCAGCAGTCGATCATCCGCACCATCCGGCTGCTCGAGGAGCAGGGCCAGATCATGGTCCGGCGCGGAGGTGACGATGAGCTCGTCGTCTAGCCCCGAGCCGGCGGCCGCCCGTCCCTGGCGGCACGCCGAGCGACCGGACCTGCGCAGCGGCGTGTGGACCCGGCTCGGCCACCCGAGCGTCCTCGGCGACGACGTCACCGAGCAGGCGCTGGGTCGCCTGGCCGAGCGCACGCGGGTCGCCGCGCGCGCCCAGGGGTACGCCGTGGGGTGGGCCGAAGGACGCCAGGAGGCGCTGGTCCGCGGGGAGGAGACGGCCCGGGCCGCCCAGCAGGCGGCCGAGCAGCGGGAGGCCGAGCGGGACGCCGAGCACCAGCGCGCGGTCGCCGCGCTCCAGGCCGCCGCCGCCGAGCTGCGCGATGCGGTCACCGAGGTCTGCGACCTCGTCGCGCGGCAGGCCTCCGACCTCGCCTTCGAGGTGACGCGCGAGCTGGTCGGGCACGAGCTGTCGCTCGAGGAGGACCCGGGCGCCGGCGTCGTACGCCGGGTGCTCGCGACCCTGCCGGCCGCCCACGTGGCGACCGTGCGGCTGCACCCGGCGACCGCGGAGTCGGCCGCCGCCCAGGGACTCGCCGAGCAGGGCGTGACCGTGCGCCCCGACGCCTCGCTCGCTCCCGACGACGCCGTCGTCGAGGTCGACGACGCGGCCATCGACCTGCGCATCGAGTCCGCGCTCGACCGGCTTCGGCAGGCGCTCCGGTGAGCGCGCTGACGGCCGAGCACCGCGCCGGGGCGCTCGCGGCGGTCCGGCCGCTGCACCTGGGCCGCGTCGCCGGCCTCCTCGGCATCCGGGTCACGGTCACCGGCCTCTCGGCCGCGGTCGGCGAGCTGCTCGAGGTCCAGGGCCCGGACGGCGTGGTCCCGGTCGAGGTCGTCGCGAGCGAGCCCGGCCAGCTCACCTGCCTGCCGCTCGGCGACACCACCGGCCTGCGCGCCGGGGACCACGTCCGCCCCTGCGGCACCGCCCTGCGGATCGGCGTCGGCGAGGCGCTGCGCGGTCGCGTGCTCGACGGGCTGGGCCGTGCGATCGACGGCGGACCCGACCTGGGCGGGCTCGTCGAGGTCGCGGTCGACCACCCCGCGCCGCAGGCGCTCAGCCGGCCGCGGATCGACCAGCAGCTCGGCCTCGGCGTACGCGCCCTCGACGCGCTCACGCCCTGCGGTCGCGGCCAACGGCTCGGCATCATGGCCGGCTCCGGCGTCGGCAAGTCCAGCCTGCTCTCGATGATCGCCCGCGGCACCGACGCCGAGATCTCGGTGATCGCGCTGATCGGCGAGCGCGGCCGCGAGGTCCGCGAGTTCCTCGAGAACGACCTCGGGCCCGAGGGCCTGCGCCGCTCGGTCGTCGTCGTCGCGACGTCCGACCAGCCCGCGGTGGTCCGGCTGCGCGCGGCGTTCGTGGCGACGCGGATCGCGGAGTGGTTCCGCGACGCCGGTCGCCACGTGGTGCTGATGATGGACAGCCTCACCCGGGTCGCGCTCGCCCAGCGCGAGATCGGCCTGTCCGCGGGCGAGCCGCCGGCGACGCGCGGCTACCCGCCCAGCACGTTCGCGCTGCTGCCGCGGCTGCTCGAGCGGGCCGGCACCTCCCCCACGGGCAGCATCACCGGGCTCTACACCGTCCTCGTCGAGGGCGACGACCTCCAGGACCCGGTCGGCGACTCCGCGCGCTCGATCCTCGACGGCCACGTCGTGCTGTCCCGCGACCTGGCGACCAGCGGTCACTTCCCGAGCATCGACGTGCTCGAGTCGGTCTCGCGGGTCGCCACGTCGATCACCGGCGCCGACCGCCGCGCCGACGCGACCCGGCTGCGGCGGCTGCTCGCGGCGTACCGCTCGGTCAAGGAGCTGGTCGAGATCGGCGCGTACGTCGCCGGCACCGACCCGGACGCCGACGACGCGCTGGCGCTGATGCCGCGGATCGACGCGTTCCTGCGCCAGGACCTCGACGACACCTCGCACGTCGCCCCGACCTGGGCCGCGCTCCACGAGCTCGTCGGCGGTGCCGCATGAGCAGCGAGCCCCAGCTCGGCGGCGTGGTGCGCGTCCGGCGGATCCGCGAGCGCGACAGCCGCACGGGCCTGACCGCCGCGCTGGCCGAGGAGCGGCACGCGGCCGAGGTCGTGACCCGCCTCGAGACGCAGCTGGCCACGCTGCCGGACCCGTCGTCCGGCGACCCCGCGGCGTTCGCCGCCCACCGACACGCCGCCGTCGCCCTCGGCGGGGCGCTGACCGGCGCCCGCGCCGAGCTCGAGGCGGCGCACCGGATCACGCTCGCCGCCCGCGACCGGTGGCGCTCGGACCGCACCCGGCTCGCCGCGGTGGAGTCGCTGGTCGAGCGCCGGGCCGAGGCACGCCGTGCCGAGCAGCGTCGCCGCGAGACCCGCGAGCTCGACGCGGTCGCCGAGGACCTGTGGCGGCGCACCCACCGCGAGGAGGCGAAAGGATGAGCATCGCCGACGTCACCGACCGGATCGCGCAGATCCAGGCCCAGCTCTCGGTCCTCGCGCCGGTCCCGTCCGGCAGCAGCGCCACGGCGGCGGCGTTCTCCGACGCCCTGCGCGCCGCGACGCCCACGTCGGCAGGCCGCACGGGCACGGCGGCCGGTGAGGCCGTGGTCGCCCGGGCGCGGACGTACCTCGGCGTCCCCTACGTCTGGGGCGGGACCGACCCGGCGAAGGGGCTGGACTGCTCCGGCCTCGTGCAGCGCGTGTACGCCGACCTCGGGTACGACGTGCCGCGCGTCTCCTACGAGCAGGCGCGGGCCGGCCGGCCCGTGGCGAGCATGGCGGAGTCCCAGCCGGGCGACGTGCTCGCGTTCGGCTCGCCGGTGCACCACGTCGGCATCTACCTCGGCGACGGCCAGATGATCGAGGCGCCCCGCCCCGGGCTCGCGGTGCGGATCGGCCCCGTCTACGAGGCCCCGACCGCGATCCGCCGGATCGTGCCGGACAGCGTGTCCGCGGTCGCGGCGCCCTCGGCGGACGGCACGCCTGCCGTGATCCCGCTCGGGACGCCGTACGCGCGGCTGTTCGAGGCCGCCGGCGCCGAGCACGGCGTCAGCCCCCGGCTGCTCGCGGCCGTCGCGAAGCAGGAGTCGGGCTTCGACCCCACCGCGGTCAGCCCGGCCGGCGCCCGCGGCCTGATGCAGCTGATGCCCGGCACGGCCGACGGCCTCGGCGTCCGCGACCCGTTCGACCCCGCGCAGGCGGTCGACGGGGCCGCGCGGCTGCTGCGCACGCTCATCGACCGCTTCGGCGGCACGGAGCTCGCGCTCGCGGCGTACAACGCCGGACCGGGCGCGGTGCTGCGGTACGGCGGGATCCCGCCGTACCCCGAGACCCAGGCGTACGTCCGCGCCGTCCTCTCCCAGGTGGTGGCCGCATGACCCAGCTCCCCGCACTGCTCCCCGGCATGGTGCCGGTCCCCGGGAAGTCCGGCATGCCGGCGCTGCCGGGGTCGACGCCGACCCCGCACGACCCGACCACCTCGACCGACCCGTTCCTCGCGCTCCTCAGCCAGCTCGTGGGGACCCCGACGGCTGCGCCAGTCCCGGCGCAGGCTGCGGCGAAGGCTGGAACGCCGGACGACGCCGGCCAGGAGCCCGAGGACGCCGACGCCCCCGACTCGGACGCACCGGCCACCGCGGTGCTGCCGCTCCCCCCGCTCGCGGCCGCGCTGGTGGTGACCCCGCCGCCGGCCACGACGCCGGCCACGACGACGCCCTCGACCGGCGCGGAGGCGGTCGCGTCGAAGGTCGACGCGAAGCTGGAGGCGGCGGTGGCTGACGTGCCGACGGCACCGGCGCCCGTCACGCAGCCGACCGTCGCCGCGCCGGCGCCGGGCACAACCCCGGCCACCGTGTCCCCCGCGGCTGCCGTGGCGACCGCGGCTGCCGTGGCGCCCGCGGCGCACGCCGGCGCCCCCGCGCCCGCACCCGCTCCGGTCGCCCACCAGGTGTTCCCCGAGGTGGTCCGGGTGGCCGTCTCCGGCGAGACGCCGAAGCGCGTGGTGATCCGGCTCGAGCCCGAGCACCTCGGCGACGTCCGGGTCGTGCTGCGCACCGGCAGGGCAGGCCTGGAGGTCAGCCTCGCCGCCGGCACCGAGGCCCGCGCGGCGATCCGCGAGGGCGCCCCCGAGCTCCGGCGGATGCTCGAGGCGGCGGGCAGCCCCGACGCGCGGATCGTCGTACGCCACATCTCCGACGCTCCGGCGCTCTCCCCCACCCCGGCGGCCGCTCCGGTCGCCGCCCCGAGCCCCGTCCGCACCGACGCCCCGCTCCACGGCCTGTCCGTGGACGTCGGCGCGGGTACGGCGGGCGGCACGGCCCACGGCGATCGCCGGGACCAGCCGCAGCAGGACGCGCGCCCCACGGCCACGGACGGCCTCCACGACCGACCCCTCGAGACCGGTCTGGCGGCCCGCGCGGCCAGCGGCCTCGACGTGATGATGTGAGGAGGTAACGCGTGTCCATCCCCGCCACCGAGGGCGTGGCCCCGGCGACCGGCTTCTACCAGCCGTCGACCACGGCACCCGGCACCAGCGAGGACAAGGAGATGTTCCTCAACCTGCTGGTGGCCCAACTGCGCTACCAGGACCCGATGAACCCCGCCGACTCCGGGGAGTTCCTCGCCCAGTCCGCGCAGTTCACCGCCCTGGAGAAGATGCAGGACGTCGCCGACCAGACGGCCGGCCTGCTCGCGGCCCAGGTCTCGTTCGGCGCCACCGGCCTGGTCGGTCGGTACGTCAGCTACCTGGACGAGAAGGGCGACAGCCACACCGGCCAGGTCGGCTCGGTCACCTACGACCAGTCCGGCCCGATGCTCGTCGTCGACGGCGAGCCGGTCTCGCTCGGCCAGGTCGAGACGGTCTCCGCGACGCCCATCGAGCCCGAGGCTCCCGAGCCCACCAACACCGACACCCCCACGAACGCCCCCACCCCCTGAACGGAAGGCACCCCCATGCTCCGATCGCTCTTCGCCGGCATCAGTGGCCTGCGCGTGAACCAGACCATGCTCGACGTCACCGGCAACAACATCGCCAACGCCAACACCATCGGCTTCAAGGCCAGCACCACGGTCTTCCAGGACACGCTCTCGCAGATGCTGACCACCAGCTCCGCGGCCAGCGGCGGCCTCGGCGGCACCAACCCGATCCAGGTCGGCCTCGGCGTCCAGGTGGCCGCCACGAACACGAACTTCAACCAGGGCTCCAACCAGACCACCGGTCGCGGCACCGACATGATGATCAACGGCGACGGCATGTTCGTCGTCCAGCGCGGCAACGAGACGACGTACACCCGGGCCGGCGCCTTCGGCTGGGACGAGAACGGCACGCTGGTCTCGCCCGGCGGCGGCAAGGTCCAGGGCTACACCGCGTTCGACGCCGCGGAGAACCACACCGGCGGGGTCGGCGACATCGTCCTCCCGACGGACAACGGCGCGACGCCGCCGTCCGACCTCGCGTCGTACGAGATCGGTCGCGACGGCAAGCTCACCTGCACCTTCGAGGACGGCTCGAAGAAGGTCGTCGCCCAGGTCGCGATCGCCGACTTCACCAACCCGATGGGCCTGGCCCGGGCCGGCGAGACCAGCTTCACCACCACCGCCAACTCCGGCGCCGCCGAGCTCGGCGTCGTCGGCGAGGGCAGCCGCGGCACGCTGAGCACCGGCTCGGTGGAGATGTCGAACGTCGACCTCGCCGCCGAGTTCACCAACCTGATCCTCGCCCAGCGCGGCTTCCAGGCCAGCTCGCGGGTCATCACCACGTCCGACCAGGTGCTCGAGGACCTCGTCAACATCAAGCGCTGACGCCCGCTCCCTCGACAGCCCCCGGCACGACGCCGGGGGTTGTCGTGCGTTCGGCGGTCGATGCCCCGGTGGTCGAGCTCGTCGAGACCCCGTACGCGGACCGCCCGCACGGTGCTGCCGGCGGCCCGCGGGTCGTTCGTGGTTGCGACCGCGATGGCAGCGAACGGGTACGGCGGGCGGGTGACGGCGGCTGCCTCCTGACCGCCGGAGCCGTCTGAAATGCTGACGGTGTGCGACAGGTCGAGATCACCGAGGTCGAGGGCGTCCGGTTCGTGCCCGACGACCCGACCGGCGTGGGCGCGCTCGTCCTCGCCGGCTCGAGCGGACGGATCGACACCGCGCGGGCCGAGCTGCTCGCGCGCCACGGCGTGACGGCGGAGTCCGTCCGGTGGTTCGGCGGCGTGGATCAGCACGACGGCCCGTGGGAGATCGCGCTGGAGCTGTTCCTCGGCCGCGTCGATGCCCTGGCCCGGGAGTGCGCACGGGTCCTGGTGCTGGGCACGTCCTTCGGCGCGGAGGCGGCCCTCCTGACCGGCGCACTGCACCCCGGCGTCGACGCGGTCGTCGCCTTCGCGCCCTCCGACGTCGTCTGGGCCGGGGTGACTTCGGCCGGCCGGATGACCTCCCACTGGCTGCTCGATGGCGACCCCCTGGCGTACGTCCCCTTCGACGACGGCTGGGAGCCCGACACCGACCCTCCGGCGTACGTGGGGCTCTACGAGGCCAGCCGCGTCCGGTACGCCGAGAGCCTGCGGGACGCGGCGATTCCGGTGGAGAAGATCCGCGAGCTCGTGCTCGTTGCCGGCGGGGACGACCGGGTGTGGCCCGCCGTCACCATGTCGCGGTCCATCGAAGCCCGGCGTCGCCTCCACGACCTGGACACCGTGGTCGTCACCGATCCGGCGGCCGGTCACCGCGCGATCCTGCCCGGGGAGCCGATCGTCACGGGCGGCACCCGGATGCGCCGGGGTGGCACGGCCGAGGCCGACCGCCGGATCGGCGCAGCGGCGTGGGCGAGGATCTCGGACCTGCTCGACCGTTAAGGTCCCCGACCGTCCTGCCGATGGGACCGGTGAGCAGCCATGGACGGCGGCTCGGAACGCACAAGGACGGTGCAACCCATGATCAGACTCACGCGTCTCTCGGGCTCGGAGTTCGCCCTGAACTCCGACCTGATCGAGCGCGTCGACGCGACGCCGGACACGGTGATCACGCTCGTCGACGGGAAGAAGTACGTCGTCACCGAGAGCCTCGACGACGTCATCGACCTGGTCCGCCACCACCGTGGCGAGGTGCTCGCGCTGAGCACCCACCTCGACGTCGACCCGTGGCCCACGCGCGCGCCGGTGCGCCTCGGCACCGTCAGCGAGCTGGCCCGCCCGGAGTCCTGATGGACCCCGCAACCCTGATCGGCGTCCTCGTGGCGCTGGTCCTCGTGGTCGTCTCCAACGTCCTCGAGGGCGGCGACCCGATGGCGCTGCTGATGTTCCCGCCGATGCTGCTGGTGTTCGGCGTGACCCTGCTCATCTCGTTCGCGGGCGGCACCGTCGCCGACGCGAAGCGCGCCATGACCGGGCTCAAGCGCGCGTTCACGGGCGGCGGCCGGTCGGCCGCTGACCTGGTGCCGCCGATCGTGCAACTCGCCGAGAAGGCCCGCCGCGACGGCCTGCTCTCACTCGAGGACTCCCTCAAGGACATCGACGACCCGTTCCTGGCCCGCGCCCTCACGCTCGCCATCGACGGCACCGACCCCGAGGAGCTCCGCGAGATCCTCGAGGCGGAGATCGACGCGCAGCGCAGCGAGGACAAGCAGGCGGCGAAGTTCTTCACCGCGGCGGGCGGCTACGCGCCGACCATCGGCATCGTCGGCACCGTCATGGGCCTGGTCCACGTGCTCGAGCAGCTCGCCAAGCCCGAGGAGCTCGGCCACCTGATCGCGGGCGCGTTCGTCGCGACCCTGTGGGGCGTGATGTCGGCGAACGTGATCTTCCTGCCGATCGCCGCCCGGTTGAAGCGGCTCGGCGAGCTCGAGGTCGAGCGGATGGACCTCATCGTCGAGGGCATCTCCGCGCTCCAGGCCGGCTCGAACCCGCGCCTCGTCGCCCAGCGGCTGCGCTCCCGCCTGCCGGTCGAGCAGCGCGAGGAGGCGGCCTGACCATGGCCAGGACGAGCCGCCGCCACGAGGAGGAGGAGCACGAGAACCACGAGCGCTGGCTCGTGACGTACGCCGACATGCTCACGCTCCTCATGGTCCTGTTCATCGTGATGTTCGCGATGAGCCAGGTCGACGAGGCGAAGTTCAACGCGCTGCGGTCCGGACTCGCCGAGGGCTTCGGCGCCAGCAGCTCGTTCATGGCCGGCTCGGACTCCTTCCTGCAGGACCAGCCCGAGGAGACCAGCCCGGAGGTCGTGTCGAGCCAGGACTTCCGCTCGCCGATGGACCCGACTCCGCAGCAGGCGGTGCTCGAGGAGGCCGCCCGCGAGAACAGCAGGCTCGAGGCGATCCGGAAGCAGGTGGCGGAGGTGCTCCGCCGCCACGGCCTGAGCGACGACGTCCGGATGTCCGTCGACGACCGGGGTCTCGTGATCAGCCTCGTGTCGCGGCACGTGGTGTTCCAGGCGGACGTCGCAGAGCTCAGCCCGCGCGGCCAGCGGGTGGTCGACGTGCTCGCACCCGTGCTCCGCAGGATCCCCGACGACCTGCGCGTCGACGGCCACACCAACCAGGTCAAGGTCCACCCCAAGTTCTACGCCACCGACTGGGACCTCTCGGCCGCCCGCGCCGTCACGGTCCTGCGCCGTCTCGACGAGGTCGGCGGCGTGCCGGAGCGCCGGCTGTCGGTGGCCGCTTTCGGGCACGAGAAGCCGCTCGTCGACCCCCGCAAGGCCGGCTCGCAGCAGGTGAACAAGCGGGTCGACATCGTGGTGCTCTCCCCCGTCTCGGAGGAGGCACGAGCCCTGCTCGGCACCGCGGGCGGGGCGGGTACCGGAGAGGAGGCCGGGTCATGATCACCGTGACCGAGCTCAAGGGAGCCGAGGGCACGGAGGCGGAGGCCGAGGGGGCCGCGCCGCGCAAGAGCCGGAAGAAGCTGCTCGTGCTGGTGGTGGCCGTGCTGGTCGTCGCGGCGGCGTGCTGGTGGTTCCTGCTCCGGCCGTCGGCTCCGGAGGAGCCGAAGCCGGGCGCGATGCTGCCGCTGGAGTCGACGCAGATCAACCTCGCCGGCGGGCACTACCTCAAGATCGGGATCGCGCTCCAGCTCGTCGAGGGCGCGGCCGAGGTCGACGGCAGCAAGGCGCTGGACGCCACCATCGAGCTGTTCAGCGGCCGCGACGTCGCCGACATCTCGAAGGCGCAGACCCGCAAGACGCTCAAGCGCAAGCTCGGCTCCGAGCTGGAGGAGCGGTACGACGGCGACGTGATGGGGGTGTACTTCACCGAGTTCGTGACCCAGTAATCCTCAGGTCCGTCGCCGCGGAGCCGATCCCCCCTTCGTGCTCCTCTCGGCGGCGGGCCCCTCGCGCCCCGGCACGGTATCCACCGGTCGGGAACGCCGGCGTGCCGTCGACCCCGTCCCCTACGACTTCCGCCGGCCCATCCAGCTGTCCCGCGAGCACTCGCGGATGCTGCAGGTCGCGTTCGACGGCTTCGCCCGCCAGGCCACCACGGTCTTCACGTCTGCGCTGCGCACGGTGTGCTCGGTGCACCTCGTCTCCGTCGAGCAGCGCACCTACGCCGAGTACGTCGACTCGCTGGACAGCTCGACGTACCTCACGATGTTCTCCGCCGAGCCGATGCACGCCCGGGGCGTCCTCGAGGTGCCGCTGGCCGCGGTGATGACCAGCATCGACCACATGCTCGGCGGCTCCGGCCCCGCCGCCCAGCCGCAGCGGCCGCTCAGCGACATCGAGTCGGCGGTCGCGCGCAGCCTCGTCGAGCGGCTGCTCGGCGAGATGCGGTACTCGATGGCGGGCGTCGTCCCGCTCGAGCCGGTGCTGACCGGCGTCGAGTACAGCCCGCAGTTCGCCCAGGTCGCGAGCGCCGCGGACGTCATGGTGGTCGCCGTCCTCGACCTCAAGATCGGCGAGCGGGAGTGGCGGATGACGGTCTGCCTCCCGTTCGCGGGCCTGCTGCCCCACCTGGTCCGCGCCTCGGCCCCGGTCCCGGTCTCCGACCGCGAGCGCGCCCAGCGCGCCCGCGCCTCCGAGCAGCTCCTCGACGGGTTCCAGCGGGTGCCCGTCGACGTCGCCGTCCGGCTGCGCCCCACGTCGCTCGGCCCGGTCGACCTCGCGCTGCTCGAGGTCGGCGACGTCATCCGCCTCGACCACCCCGCCGCCGCACCGCTCGAGGTGGTCGTCGACGGCGCCACGTTCGCCCACGCCACCGCCGGCACCCGCGGGCCCCGGCTCGCCGCCCTCATCGTGGGCACCCCGAAGGAGAACGCATGAACACGCCGTACGACGAGCTCCAGCTCGCCCGCGCCGCCGCCACCGCCGCCGCGGGGGTGCTGCCCTCCGGCGAGCCGCTGTCGGCCGGCACTCCCGCGCCGGGGACCGACGCGGTGGTCGACGGGTTCGCCGGCGCGGTCGTCGCCGACCTGGAGGCGCCGCTGTCCGGCCGGATCGCGGTGCTCGTCGGCCCCGACCTGGTCGGCGCCCTCGCGGCGAGCCCGCTCGGCGGCCTCGACCTGGCGGCCGCCCTCCAGCCGACCGTCGACAACGCCGCCGACGCGATCGGCGCGCGGATCGGCGCCGCACGCCAGGTCGAGCTCGGGCTGGTGCTCGCCGACCTCGGCGGGCCGTTCACGTCCGTGCCGCTCCACGGCTCCGCGCCGACCGCGGCCCTGCTGCTGCCCGACGCGCTGCTCCAGGCCGTCGTCGCCCAGGCCGCGCGGGAGGAGGACCCGGCCGAGCTGCCTCGGCTCGTCGCGAGCGCGACGCCCCGCGACGAGCAGCCGCGCGGCATCGAGCTGCTGCACGGCGTCGACATGGAGGTGACCGTCGAGATCGGCCGCACCCGGATGACCGTCCGCGAGCTCCTCGACCTCGCCCCCGGCGCCGTCCTCGAGCTGGACCGCGCGGCCGGCAGCCCGGCCGACCTGCTGGTCAACGGCCGGCTGATCGCGCGCGGCGAGGTCGTCGTGATCGACGAGGACTTCGGCCTGCGCATCACGGAGATCGCGGTCGACGCCGCGGCCGGCTGAGCATGCTTGAGCTGACCATCCGGCTGGTCTTCTCCCTGGCCGTCGTCATCGGCCTGCTGCTGCTCCTGGCGCGGCTCGGCTCGCGCCGCTTCCGCGGTCAGTCGGACGCGCTGGTCCGCGTCCTGCACCGGCAGCCGATCAGCCGTCACAACGCCGTGACCGTCGTCGCGGTCGGCTCGCGCGTCCTCGTCCTCGGCACCACCGAGCACGAGGTCCGGGTGCTGACCGAGCTGGAACCCGGCGAGCTGGAGGAGACCCTGCCGGTCGCCGCGCTGCCCGCGCCGCGACCCCGCGGTGCGCACCGCGCCGAGGCTCCCGTGATCACCACCGCCCCCACCAAGGGCCCGCTCACCGGCTCGGTCCTCTCCCCCGCGACCTGGCGCCAGGCGCTCGCGGCCGCGTCCCGGCGGACGACGTGATCCACACGCTCGCCCTCCTCGCGTACGTCGACCCGGCGGGGCCCACGGGTCCCGCGGGCCCGACCGACGGCGGCTCGGTCACGATCGACCTCGGCGGCCTGACCGACACGCCCAGCAGCTCGGTGACCATGCTCATCGGGCTGACGCTCATCTCGCTGCTGCCCGCGATCCTGCTCAGCTGCACGGCGTTCACGAAGATCCTGGTGGTCCTCGGCCTGACCCGGAACGCGCTCGGCCTGCAGCAGACCCCACCCAACCAGGTGCTCGCCGGACTGGCGCTGTTCCTCAGCCTGTTCGTGATGGCGCCGACCCTGTCGGAGATCAACGACGTCGCACTGCAGCCCTACCTCGACGGCGACAAGACCGCGGGCGTCGCCATCTCGGAGGGCATGGACCCGCTGCGCGACTTCATGCTCGACAACACCGACGACGCCGAGCTCGAGCTGCTGACCAACGTCGCCGACCGCGAGCTCCCGTCCAACCGCGACGACGTCTCGACGGCCACGCTGATCCCGGCGTTCATCCTGAGCGAGCTCAAGCAGGCCTTCATCATCGGCTTCATCATCTTCATCCCGTTCCTGGTCATCGACATCGTCGTGAGCGGGGCACTGATGGCGCTGGGCATGATGATGATGCCGCCGGTCATGGTGTCGCTACCGTTCAAGCTGCTGCTGTTCGTGCTCGTCGACGGCTGGGCCCTGGTCGTGAAGTCCCTCATCGGGAGCTACGGATGAGCGACACCGCCATCATCGAGATCGCGCTGCAGACCATGCTGGTCGCACTCAAGCTCTCCGCACCGATCCTGGTCACCGCGCTGGTGATCGGCTTCGCCGTGTCGCTGTTCCAGTCGATCACCCAGATCCAGGAGGTCACGCTCTCCTTCGTCCCGAAGGTGATCGGCGTCGGCGTCGCGCTGCTGATCTGCGGCAACTGGATGATGCACACGCTCGTGTCGTTCACCCAGGACCTCTTCGCCGGCCTGCCCGCGATGCTCGGCTGACGCCATGACACTGACCATCGCCGGCGAGCCCCTCGTGGCGTACCTCCTCGCCTCGGTGCGCATCGTGGCGTGGCTGGCCGTCGTCCCGCCGTTCTCCGGCCGGACGCTGCCGACGATGGTCAAGGTGGTGCTGTCACTCGGCCTGGCGTTCGCGGTCGCACCGGAGGGCCAGCAGATCCCTCTCGGCACGGTCGAGCTGGTCCTCAACGTCGGCACCCAGGTGCTGATCGGGTTGGCGATGGGCTTCGTGACGTACCTGCTGCTCGCCGCGGTCGCGACGGCGGGCAGCCTGATCGACGTCTTCGGCGGCTTCTCGCTGGCCCAGGGGTTCGACCCGCTCGGCATGAACTCCAACACCGTGTTCGGCAAGTTCCACCAGATGCTGGCGACGGTGCTGCTCTTCGTCAGCGGCGGCTACCTGATCGTGATCGGCGGACTGCTGCGCACGTTCCACTTCCTGCCGCTGGGGACCACCCCCGACTGGTCCGGCGCCCCGGACGTGTTCATGCGCGCCTTCGACCTGTTCTTCGTGACCGCCGTGCAGATCGCGCTGCCGATGATCGCGGTGCTCTTCCTCACCGACATCGGGCTGGCGCTGCTCACGAAGGTCGCCCCGCAGCTGAGCGCGATCAACGTGATGTTCCCCGCCAAGATCGGCCTCACCCTGTTGCTCGTCGGACTCTCCTTCCCGGTGCTGCCGCAGGCCCTCGACCGGCTCGTCGACCTCGCCACGCAGGCGATGGCCGCGCTCTCGGGAGCGGGGTGATCGTCCGGTGAGCGAGGAGAAGACCGAGAAGCCGACCCCGAAGCGGCGCAAGGAGAACCGGAAGCAGGGCCAGGTCGCGCGGACACCGGAGATCGGAGCCTGGTCCGCGCTCGTACTGGTCGCGTCCGTCCTGCCCACGCTCCTCGGCCGGGAGCTGACCGCGCTCCAGGAGGTGATGGCCCGCTGCTTCAGCGCCGGCGGTCACGCCAGCACCGGCCTCGCGATGGAGCTGCTCGGCGACGGGCTGTGGCACGCGATGACCGCGGTGCTCGTGCTCGGCGCCGGGGTGATGGTCGTCGGCGTCGTGGGCGCGGTCGCGCAGGGCGGCTTCTACGTCGCCACGAAGGCGGTCAAGCCGTCCTTCAAGAAGCTCAACCCGGTCAGCGGGGTCAAGCGCATCCTCGGGCCCCACGCGCTGTGGGAGGGCCTCAAGATGCTGCTCCGCAGCGCCGTCGTCGCCGGCCTCGTGTACGCCGCGGTGCGCAGCCTGGTCCCGATGATCGGCGGTCTCGTGCCGCTGCCGGTCATGCTCGCCGCGTTCAGCCACGACGCCGCCGGCCTGGTCCGCAACGTCGCCCTGGTCGGACTCGGGCTGGCCGCCGTCGACTACGCCGTGCAGCGGCGCCGGATCGGCAAGAAGACCCGGATGTCCAAGGACGAGGTCAAGCAGGAACACAAGCAGTCCGAGGGCGACCCGCTGCTCAAGGGCGCGATCCGGTCCCGCCAGCTCGCGGCCGCGCGCAACCGGATGATGCAGGACGTCCCGCTCGCAGACGTGGTCCTGGTCAACCCGACCCACGTCGCGGTCGCGCTTCGGTACGAGCCGGAGCGCGGGGCTCCCCGCGTGGTCGCGCGCGGGGCGGGCGTGATCGCCGCCGCGATCCGCGACCGTGCCGAGCAGGCCCGGGTGACGATCGTCCGCGACGTGCCGCTCGCCCGCGCGCTCTACACCTCGACCGAGGTCGGCCAGGAGATCCCGCCGGAGCTGTTCGCGGCGGTCGCCCAGGTGCTCGCGTTCGTCATCAACCGCCGCAGCGGCGGACAGCGCGGCGGCGCCCACCGCAGCCCACGGCAGGAGTCGGAGCTCCCCGCCGTACCCGCCGTCGGCCGGCGCCGACGCCCCGCCGGTGTCACCGCCCCCGTCCCCTCAGCTGCCCTCGCAGCCGGCCGATAGGAGAACCGTGGCCCTCAAGCGGCTGACGCAGCTCGGCGTCCCCGTCGGCATCGTGATGATCGTCGTGATGCTGGTCGTCCCGCTGCCCGCGATGGTGCTGGACCTGCTCATCGCCACGAACATCACCGTGGCGCTGCTGGTCCTGATGGTGACGATGTTCGTGCACCGGCCCCTGGACTTCGCGTCGTTCCCGGCGGTGGTGCTGGTGCTGACGCTGTTCCGGCTGGCACTCAACGTCAGCGCGACCCGTCTGGTGCTGCTGGACGGGTACGCCGGCAAGGTGATCGACACGTTCGGCCACTTCGTGGTCGGCGGCTCGCTGATCGTCGGGCTGATCGTGTTCGCGATCCTGCTCGTCATCCAGTTCGTGGTCATCACCAACGGTGCCGGCCGGGTCGCCGAGGTCGGCGCCCGCTTCACGCTCGACGCGATGCCCGGCAAGCAGATGGCCATCGACGCGGACCTGAACTCCGGGCTGATCACCGAGGACCAGGCGCGGACCCGCCGGGCCGAGGTGCACGCCGAGGCCGACTTCTACGGCGCGATGGACGGCGCCTCGAAGTTCGTGAAGGGCGACGCGATCGCGGCGGTGATCATCACCCTGGTCAACCTCGTCGGCGGCTTCGCCGTCGGCGTCGGCCAGAACGGCATGTCGTTCAGCGACGCGATCTCGCACTACAGCCTGCTGTCGATCGGCGACGGCCTGGTCTCCCAGATCCCGGCGCTGCTGCTGTCGGTCGGCACCGGCCTGATCGTCACCCGGTCGGTGGGCGAGCAGGACATGGGCTCGGACATCCTGAAGCAGATCACGTCGTACCGGACGCCGCTACGGGTCGCCGGCTTCGCCGCCCTCGGGCTGTGCGTGATCCCCGGGATGCCGAAGATCCCGTTCATCCTGGCCGGCGGCGCGATGCTGCTCGCCTCGACCCGCGTCGTGCCCGAGGAGGAGACGCCGGAGACCGAGGCCGCCGCGGTGGCTGCGCCGGCCGACACCCCGGAGCTGCTCGCCGCCGAGATCCAGGTCGACCCGCTCGGGCTCGAGCTGTCCGCGGACCTGATCGACCTGGTCGATCCGAGCCACGGCGGCGACCTGCTGGAGCGCGTGAAGTCGCTGCGCCGCAAGATCGCCTCGGACCTCGGCATCGTGGCGCCGCCGGTGCGCACCCGCGACAACCTGCAGCTGCCCAGCCGGACCTACGCGATCATGCTGTTCGGCATCGAGGTCGCCCGGGGCGAGGCACCTCCGGGCACGGTGCTGGCGATCGGCGAGTTCCTCGGCTCGCTGCCCGGCCAGCCGACCCACGAGCCGGTGTTCGGCCTCGAGGCGAAGTGGATCCCGGCCGAGCTGCGCAGCCAGGCCGAGCTCTCCGGCGCGACCGTCGTCGACCGGGCGTCGGTCATCACCACGCACCTCGCCGAGGTCGTCACCCAGCACGCCGCCCGGCTGCTCGGCCGCGAGGACGTCCGGATGCTCACCGACGTCGTCAAGCGCACGCACCCGGTCGTGGTGGACGAGCTCACGCCGGCCCTGCTCAGCCTCGGCGAGATCCAGCGGGTGCTCCAGGAGCTGCTCGACGAGGGCGTCTCGATCCGGGACCTGGTGCGCATCTACGAGGCCCTCTCGCTGCGCGCGAGCCGCACCAAGGAGCTCGACCCGCTGGTCGAGGCGGCCCGCCTCGCGCTCGGACCGGCCATCGCCGCGCCGTACCTCGTCGAGAAGGTCCTGCACGTCCTCACGCTCGACCCGCCGCTGGAGCAGCGGATCCTCGAGTCGCTGCGGCCCTCGGAGCTGGGCCACTCGATCGCCCTCGACCCCGAGTCGAGCCAGGCGCTGCTCACGAACCTCGCGGCCCTGGTCACCGAGGTCGAGAACCGCAACCTGCGTCCGGTCCTCGTCTGCGCGCCGCAGCTGCGCGCGGCCGTGCACCGGCTGGTCCACCCGATCGTCCCGCGCCTCGCGGTGCTGTCCTACCAGGAGCTCGTCGGAGCGGAGCAGATCCGGTCCGAGGGCACGGTCGGCACCGAGCAGCGCCTGTCCTCCGTAGGAGCGTGACATGCACCCCCTGTCCTGGCCCGTCCTCCTCGGCACCCTGCTCGTCGGCTCGCCGGCGCTGTACGCCGCACAGGTCGCCGGCACGCTGTCCCCCGACGTCGCGCTCGTGCGACTGCTGCTCTGCGCCGCGGGCGTGTGGGCGGTGTGCTCGGTGGTGGCGTCGCTCACCAGCGACGCGCTCGCGGCGAACGAGGCCGCGGCAACCGCCGAGGCCGACGTCGAACGGCGGGCCGACGCGGCCTGAGGCTGTGGCGCCGGCCCCGGCTGGCGGTGCATGGGCAACCGATTCATGCGCCCGAACGGTTGCTGACACACCGCTGCCCGCGCCGGCCTGGGCTGGCGGTGCGTGGGCAACCGTTCCCCGCGCCCGAACGGTTGCTGACACACCGCCGGGCCGCGCCGGCCCCGACCGGCGGTGCATGGGCAACCGTTCCCCGCGCCCAGACGGTTGCTGACGCACCGCCCCGGACGGGCCCGGGCGGAAATGCAGCGACCCGCAGGCGTGGACTCCGGACGGAGCCCGCTCCGGTGGACGTGATGACCGGATCGCCTGCGGGTCGGGTGACTGCTTGGGATTCACCAGCAGCCGTCCCGGGGTATTGCAACCCCGGGTGATGCCAGTGGGCTGCTAGCGGGCAGCCACCTCACGCGTCCCATAAGAACTCATTCTTCGGACCACCTCCTTTCCCGTGTGCGGAAACCGTAGATCGCCGGCCCCGCCGGTTCAAGGGAATTGATCCGGGCCAACCTGACGCCAACGATCCCCGATGCACGATCAGGAGATGTGACGCCCGTCACCATCCCACGCGAGGAGGATCCCCATGCACACACGCGGCGCGGTCATCAAGCAGGCACCCGGCACGTACGAGGTGGTCGACCTCGAGGTCGACGACCCACGCCAGGGCGAGCTCCAGGTCCAGATGACCGCCTCCGGTCTCTGCCACTCCGACGACCACGTCGCGACCGGGGACATCCCCGTCGGCGTCTACCCGTTCTGCGGCGGCCACGAGGGTGCCGGGGTCGTCACCGCGGTCGGGCCGCACACCCCGGGCTGGAAGGAGGGCGACCACGTCGTGTTCTCGTTCCTGCCGGCGTGCGGCCAGTGCACGTGGTGCTCCCGCGGGATGCAGAACCTGTGCGACCTCGGCGCCACGCTCCTGAACGGATCGCGCTGGGACGACCCGACCAGCTTCCGGCTCACCCACGAGGGGCAGCCGGTCGGCCAGATGTGCGGGATCTCGACCTTCGCCGAGGTCACCACGGTCGCGGTCGACTCCGCGGTGAAGGTGCCGGACGACGTCCCGCTCGACAAGGCGTGCCTCGTCGGCTGCGGCGTCGGCACCGGCTGGGGCTCGGCGGTGAACTCCGCGGAGGTACGACCCGGCGACGTCGTGGTCGTGATGGGGGTCGGCGGCATCGGCATCAACGCGGTCCAGGGGGCGGCGCACGCCGGCGCCTCGATGGTGATCGCGGTCGACCCGGTCGAGCTCAAGCGCACCAAGGCGCTCGAGCTCGGCGCCACCCACGCGGTCGCGAGCATGGAGGAGGCGACGGAGCTCGCCCAGTCGGTCACGAACGGGCAGGGCGCCGACTCCGCGATCGTCACGGTCGGCGTCACCAAGGGCGAGCACGTCGGCCAGGCGATGGCGGCGATCCGCAAGGCCGGGACCGTGGTCGTCACCGGGCTCGGCAACATCGCGGACGTCGGCGCACCGATCTCGCTCGCCGACGTCACGCTGTTCCAGAAGCGGATCCAGGGGTCGCTGTTCGGCGCGTCCAACCCCAAGACCGACATCCTCAAGCTGCTGCGCCTGTACGCCGAGGGCAACCTCAAGCTCGACGAGCTGGTCACGCGGACGTACAAGCTCGACGAGGTCGCGCTCGGCTACGAGGACATGCACGCCGGCCGCAACCTGAGGGGTGTGATCGTCTACTAGCCCGCGACCGCCGCAGTGAACTGCGCCTGGTAGAGCCGCGCGTACGCGCCGTCCCGCTCGATCAGCTCGTCGTGCGTCCCCTGCTCGACGATCGCGCCCTCCTCCATGACCAGGATCAGGTCGGCGTCGCGGATCGTGCTGAGCCGGTGGGCGATCACGAACGACGTGCGATCGGTCCGCAGCGCCGCCATCGCGTGCTGCACCAGCAGCTCGGTGCGGGTGTCGACCGAGGACGTCGCCTCGTCGAGGATCAGCAGCGCCGGGTCGGTGAGGAACGCCCGCGCGATCGTCACCAGCTGGCGCTCGCCGGCCGAGAGGTTCGAGCCCTCCTCGTCGATGAGCGTGTCGTAGCCGTCGGGCAGCGAGTGCACGAACCGGTCCACGAACGTCGCCCGCGCGGCCGCCAGGACCTCCTCCTCGGTCGCGTCCGGACGGCCGTAGGCGATGTTGTCGCGGATGGTCCCGGCGAAGAGCCAGGTGTCCTGGAGCACCATGCCGATCTGGCCGCGCAGCGCCGACCGGGGCATGCCCGCGATGTCGACGCCGTCCAGGGTGATCCGGCCGGCGTCGACGTCGTAGAACCGCATCACGAGGTTGACCAGCGTGGTCTTGCCGGCGCCGGTGGGGCCGACGATCGCGACGGTCTGGCCGGGCCGCGCGACGAGCGACAGGTCGTCGATGAGCGGCCGGTCCTCGTCGTACCGGAACGACACGTGCTCGAACGCCACCTCGCCGCGCCGCGCCGGCGGGGCTGCCACCGCGGCCGGGTCGGCGGGCTCCTCGTCGGCGTCGAGCAGCTCGAAGACGCGCTCGGCGGACGCGACGCCGGACTGCAGCAGGTTCGCCATCGACGCGACCGTGGTGAGCGGCTGCGTGAACTGCCGGCTGTACTGGATGAACGCCTGCACCTCGCCGAGCGAGAGCTGGCCGTGCGCGACCCGGAGGCCGCCGATGACCGCGACCAGGACGTAATTCAGGTTCCCGATGAACATCATCGAGGGCATGATCAGGCCGCTCACGAACTGGGCGCTGAAGCTGACCTTCGCCAGCTCGTCGTTCTCCTCGGCGAACGTCCGCTCCACCTCCGCCTGCCGGCCGAAGACCTTGACCAGCGCGTGCCCGGAGAACGCCTCCTCGACCTGCGCGTTGAGGGCACCGGTACGCCGCCACTGGGCGACGAACATCCCCTGCGAGCGCTTCATGATCTGCGCGGTCACGACCAGCGACAGCGGCACGGTCACCAGCGCGACGAGCGCGAGCAGCGGCGAGATCCAGAACATCATCGCCAGCACCGCGACCACGGTCATCAGCGACGTGAGCAGCTGGCTCATCGTCTGCTGGAGCGTCTGGCTGACGTTGTCGATGTCGTTGGTGACCCGGGAGAGCAGCTCGCCGCGCGGCGAGCGGTCGAAGTACCCGAGCGGCAGCCGGTTGATCTTCACCTCGACGTCCTGGCGCAGCGTGCGCACCGTGTTCTGGACGACCGTGTTGAGGATGAAGCCCTGCAGCCAGCCGAGGAGCGAGGCGCCCACGTAGATCGCCAGCACCGCCAGCAGCACGTGCGCGACCGCGGTGAAGTCGACGCCCCGGCCGGGGACGACGTCCATCCCCTGCACGGCCTTCGGCCACGCGGACTCCGGCGTACCGGGCGGGATCTTCGAGCCGATGAAGCCATTGAACACAAGATCGGTGGCGTGGCCGAGGATGCGCGGACCGACCGACATCAGCGCGACGCTGGCGACGCCGAGCAGCACGACCAGCACCGCCTTGCCGCGGTCGGGCCGCATCCGGGCGACCAGCCGCTTGGCGGACGGGCCGAAGTCCATCGCCTTCTGGCCGACCATGCCGCCGCCCATCGGGCCGCGGCCGGGGCCGCCCATCGGCGCCTCGATGCGCTCGGTCTTCTGGAAGCCCTGGGGCCTGCTGGTCTGCCGGGTGCTCATGCCGCCTCCTCCGCGGTCATCTGGGAGGTGACGATCTCCTGGTACGTCGCGCAGTCGGCCAGCAGCTCGTGGTGCGTCCCGCGGCCGACCACCCGGCCGTCCTCGAGCACCAGGATCAGGTCGGCGTCCTTGATGGTGCTGACCCGCTGCGCCACGATCACGACGGTCGCGTCGCGGGTCTCGGGCCGCAGTGCGGCGCGCAGCCGGGCGTCGGTGGCCAGGTCGAGGGCGGAGAACGAGTCGTCGAACAGGTAGATGCCCGGCCGGCGCACCAGGGCGCGCGCGATCGCCAGCCGCTGCCGCTGACCGCCGGAGAAGTTCGTGCCGCCCTGGGACACCGGCGCGTCGAGCCCGTCGGGCAGCGCCTCGACGAAGTCGCGGCCCTGCGCCACCTCGAGCGCGGCCCACATCTCCTCCTCGGTCGCGTCCGACTTGCCGTGCTGGAGGTTGCTGCGGACGGTGCCGCTGAACAGGTACGCCTTCTGCGGCACCAGGCCGAGCTGCGCCCAGAGCAGGTCGGGGTCGAGGCCGCGCACGTCGCGACCGGCGACCCGCACGGACCCGGCGCTCACGTCGAACAGCCGTGGCACGAGGTTGACCAGCGTCGTCTTGCCGGCGCCGGTCGAGCCGATGACCGCGACGGTCTGGCCGGGTCGCGCCGCGAACGACACGTCGCACAGCACGGGCTCGTCGGCGCCCGGGTAGGCGAACGTCACACCGTCCAGCTCGAGGTGGCCGCGCAGCGCCGGGTCGGGCGCGACCGGCTCGGCCGGCGGCTCGACGGACGTCTCGGTGTCGAGCACCTCGGTGATCCGGTCGCCGCACACCGCGGCGCGCGGGACCATCATCAGCATGAAGGTCGCCATCATCACCGACATCAGGATCTGCATCAGGTAGGTCAGGAAGGCCGTCATCGCGCCGGGCAGCATCTGCCCGTTGTCGATCCGGTGCCCGCCGAACCAGATGACCGCGACGCTCGAGACGTTCACGACCAGCATCACCAGCGGGAACATCGTGGCCATCCAGCGACCCGCGCGGACGGCGACGTCGGTGAGGTCGTCGTTCGCGGTGCCGAAGCGCTTGGCCTCGTACGGCTCGCGGACGAACGCCCGCACCACGCGGATGCCGGTGATCTGCTCGCGCAGCACGCGGTTCACCTCGTCGATGCGCGACTGCATGGCCCGGAAGCTCGGGACCATCCGGCTCACGACGAACCCGACGGTGAGGAACAGTGCTGGCACCACGACGGCGAGGATCCAGCCCAGGCCGGCGTCCTCGCGCAGCGCCATGATCACGCCGCCGACCATCATGATCGGCGACTGGACGGCGATGTTGCAGGCCATCAGCACCAGCATCTGCACCTGCTGCACGTCGTTGGTGCTGCGGGTGATCAGCGAGGGCGCCCCGAAGTCCTGGACCTCACGGGTGGAGAACGTGCCGACGCGACGGAACAGCGCGACCCGGACGTCCTGCCCGAAGGCCATCGCGACGCGGGCGCCGAACCACACGGCCAGCACCGAGCAGACGATCTGGCCGAACGAGATGGCGAGCATGATCCCGCCGGTGTGCACGATGTAGCCGGTGTCGCCGGTCGCGATGCCGCGGTCGATGATGTCGGCGTTCAGGCTGGGCAGGTAGAGCATCGCCACGACCGCGGCGAACTGGAACAGCACGATGAGCGCCAACCAGGCGCGGTACGGCGCGAGTCGCTCGCGCAGCAGTCGAAGCAGCATCAGGAGCCCTCCCCCGGGCGGAGGGTGCCGTGCAGGATCACGTCGGCGATCTCCTCGGGTGTCAGCGGTTTCTGGTCGGAGATGTGCGGGTGGCTGCCGGCGAAGGTGAGCAGCCGGACCATGTGGACGACCCGGTCGACCGGGATCGTGAAGCGCCCCGCGTCGTCGGCGAGCAGCGCGGCGAGGCCGCCCTCCTGGAGGCGCTTGCGGGCCGCCGGGTTGCCGATGCTCTCGGGCGGCTTGCGCATCCCCATCGCGGCCATCAGCGCGAAGATGCCGACGAAGCGGCGCTGGAGCAGGGTGATGAAGGTGACGAGGCGCTCCCGCAGCGGCAGGTCACGGTCGATCCTCGCGACCTCGTCGAGGAAGGCGGTCGGGTCGAACTCCGCCTCCAGCACGGCGTCGAACAGCTCCTCCTTGGACGCGAACGCCCGGAAGATCGTGCCCTCCGCGATGCCCGCCGCCTCGGCGATCAGGCGCGTGGTGGTGGCCTGCCCGTGCTCGTAGAGCAGCGGGCGGGTCGCGGCGACGATCGCCTCCCGGCGCTCCTCGGGCGACAGTCGCTTGGCCCGCTCACGCCGGACCTCGGCGCGCATCTCGAGAGGCGACTTCACGCCCGGGAGCGTAAATGAGTGAGCACTCACTCACAACCGATTTACGGCGCGAGGCGTTCCGTCGCCCACCCGTCGGACGTGCGGCGGTACCGGAGCCGGTCGTGCATCCGCCCCGGGCGGCCCTGCCAGAACTCCACGGCCTCCGGGCGGACGACGTATCCGCCCCACTCCTCCGGCGGCGGCACCGGCTCGGGGTCCGGGAACCGCAGGTCCGCCTCCTCGAACGCCCCCGCCAGCTCCTCGCGCGTGGTGACCCGGGACTGGTGCGAGGCCCAGGCGCCGAGCTTCGAGCCCCGCGGGCGTCGGGCGAAGTACGCCTCGACGTCCGCGCGCGGCAGGGGCGTGGCCACCCCGTCGACCCGCACCTGGCGCTCGAGCGGGTGCCAGGGGAACAGCAGCGCGCAGCGCGGGTTCTCCGCGAGCTCGGTGCCCTTGCGCGAGCCGGTGTTGGTGAAGAACACGAAGCCCGCGGCGCTGACCCCCTTGAGCAGCACCATCCGGGCCGACGGCGCACCCGACGCGTCGGCGGTGGCGACGACCATGCCGTTCGGGTCGTACAGATCGGCGTCGGCGGCGTCGCGCATCCACCGCTCGAACATCGTGATCGGGTCGGGTGCGAGGTCCGCCTCGTCGAGCCCGGCCCGACCGTACTCCTGCCTCAGCGCCGCAAGGTCCATGCCGCCGACCCTAGTCCGGACCCTAGACTGCCCTGCGTGACTGACGTACACCACGGATTGGAAGGCGTCATCGCCTTCGAGACGGAGATCGCCGAGCCCGACAAGGAAGGCTCTGCGCTGCGGTACCGCGGGGTCGACATCGAGGAGATCGTCGGCCGGGTCCCGTTCGAGAACGTGTGGGGCCTGCTGATCGACGGCTCCTACACCCCGGGCCTGTCCCCCGCGGAGCCCTACAACCTTCCGGTCCACACCGGCGACGTGCGCGTCGACGTCCAGGCGGCGGTCGCGATGCTCGCGCCGGCGTTCGGCTTCCGGCAGACCTACGACATCAGCGACGAGCAGGCGCGTGAGGACATCGGTCGGCTCGCGGTGATGGTGCTGTCGTACGCCGCGCAGTCGGCGCGCGGGCTGCACCAGCCCGTGGTGCCGCAGAGCGAGGTCGAGAAGGGCGCCACGCTGGCGGAGAAGTTCCTGATCCGTTGGAAGGGCGAGGCGGACCCCAAGCACGCCCACGCGATCGACGCCTACTGGAGCTCCGCGGCCGAGCACGGCATGAACGCCTCGACGTTCACCGCGCGGGTGATCACCTCGACCGGCGCGGACGTCGCGGCGGCGTTCTCCGGCGCGATCGGCGCGATGAGCGGGCCGCTGCACGGCGGCGCCCCCTCGCGGGTCCTCGGCATGATCGAGGAGGTCGAGCAGCGCGGGGACGCGGCGACCTACGTCAAGGAGCTGCTGGACAAGGGCGAGCGACTGATGGGCTTCGGCCACCGCGTCTACCGCGCCGAGGACCCGCGGGCGCGGGTGCTGCGACGTACGGCGCGCGAGCTGAACGCCCCGCGCTACGAGGTCGCCGAGCAGCTCGAGCAGGCGGCCCTCGCCGAGCTGCGCGAGCGGCGCCCGGACCGCGTGCTGGAGACGAACGTGGAGTTCTGGGCGGCGATCGTCCTCGACTTCGCGGAGGTGCCGGCGAACATGTTCACCTCGATGTTCACCTGCGCACGCACCGGCGGCTGGTCGGCGCACATCCTCGAGCAGAAGCGCACCGGCCGGCTGATCCGGCCGTCGGCCGTCTACACCGGCCCGTCCTCGCGACCGGCGTCGGAGGTCGACGGCTGGCGCGACGAGTGGGCAGGCTGAGCGGCTAGGTCCGGTCGTCGTACCAGCTGGTGACGCCGCGCGAGCCCTGCCGGCTCAACGAGACGTGCACGTGGTCGCGGTGCCGCAGGGTGGGTGAGCACTTCTTCCTCGTGCGGCAGCTCGACGACAGGTAGGGCTCCGGCTCGAAGCCGGTCCACGCCGGGTACATCCGGTCGTTCCAGATGACGTACATGACGCCCATTCGGCGCGCCCAGGCGTCGCTGTGCCCGCGCTTGTCCGTGGCAAAGATGCGGCCGAGGAAGGCCCGCGCGCGCTGGCGGTCGGCCCTCGAGTGCGCGTCCAGCGCCCAGTCGAACGCGCGACCGTTCTGGTGCTCGGAGGTCGCGCGGCGGTGGCAGTCGCGGGACATGCTGACCAGCGAGCCGCCGTACCGCTTCACGACCCAACGCGCGAGGTACGCCGTCCCGGCCTTCGGCTCCTCGTGGCACGTCGACGAGGGGTCGTAGGACGCGTAGTCCTCGATCTGTGCCTGCGCGGCGGCAGGCGTGGCGAGGAGCAGGGCGGTGACGACGGCTGCGATCCCGAGACGGCGCATGGTCGGGAAGCCTACGTCCGGTGGCGCCTCCGAGGTAGGCCAGCCCGCGACAAGGACGCCGACATAGGGTCGGGGGGTGACTTCTCGGGACAGTGAGATGTGGGACGCCGAAGCCGAGGCCTTCGACGAGGAACCCGACCACGGCCTCCGAGACCCCGTCGTGCGCGACGCCTGGCAGAGCCTGCTGCGCTCACTGGTGCCGCCGATCCCGTCGCGGATCGCGGACCTGGGCTGCGGCACCGGCACCCTGTCGCTCCTGCTGGCCGAGGACGCGCACCAGGTCGACGGTGTCGACTTCTCGCCGGAGATGATCCGCCGCGCGGAGGCGAAGGCCGGCACGTTCCCGGGCGTGACGTTCCGGGTCGGCGACGCCGCGGAGCCCGACCTGCCGAGGGCGGCGTACGACGTCGTGCTCTGCCGGCACGTGCTGTGGGCCCTCCCCTCCCCCGCGGAGGCGCTGGCGCGCTGGGTGGACCTGCTGCTGCCCGACGGGCGGCTCGTGCTCGTCGAGGGCTCGTGGTCGACCGGCGCCGGGCTGACCGGGGCGGAGACCGTCCGCCTGGTCGAGGGCGCCGGGCTGGCCGCGGAGCTCCGGCCGCTTCCGGACGAGGCCTACTGGGGCGGCCGGATCGACGACGAGCGCTACGCGGTCGTCGGGAGGCGACGGGCGTAGCAGCGCGACAGCGGCGCGTCCTTGTAGTAGCCGAACGCCGGGATCGGCGTGTAGCCGCTGGACTCGTACAGCGCGATCGCCTCGGGCTGCGCGAGCCCGGTCTCCAGGACGACCGCCTCCGCGCCGTGCGCGGCGGCGTCCACCTCGAGGTGCGCGAGCATCCGCCGCGCGACGCCCCGCCCGCGGGCGGCGGAGGTGACGTACATGCGCTTGATCTCGGCCGTGCGGTCGGTCCCCAGCGCGGCGACCTCGGAGCGTCGCCAGGCGCCCGTGGCGACCGGCCGGCCGGCGGCGTACGCGACGAAGAAGCTGCCCGCGGGCGGCTCGAACATCAGCGGGTCGAGTGGCGTCTCGTCACGGCCGCCGTACCGCACGACGTATTCAGCCTGGACCTCCTCGATCAGCAGCAGCGCGTCCGGGTGGCCGTAGCCGACCCGGACGATCGCGAGCTCATCCAACCGCGGCACCGCAGGAGTCGCAGAACCGTGCCGTCGTCGCGATCGGCCGCCCGCAGTCGGAGCAGAACCGGCCGCCGCGCGCCGCCGTACCCTCCTCGATCGTGATCCGGTAGCCGCCGTTGGCCCGCATCGTCGCGACACGGGTGAAGGCGACGATGCCCAGTCCGACCACCGCGGCGAGGCCGCCACCGGCGAAGAGGAACATCGGGCTGTTGTCGTCGGACATCGGGTCGGTGCCGGCGAACTGCGTGAACCCGATCGCGACGCAGACCAGCCCGGCGAGCAGGACCACCCAGCCCAGCACGAGGAGCAGGGTCTGGCCAGTGGTGCGGTTGTTCATCGTGCGAGTCCCCCGAGATGGTCGGCGCTGTCGGTGACACAATAGACACGCTGACAGCGTGGTCAGGCGCACCACCTCGCCCTCACGGAAGGTTGTCATGACCGACGCACTGCAGATCCCCCACGACCTCCTCCCCGCCGACGGCCGCTTCGGCGCCGGTCCGTCGAAGATCCAGACGTCGCACCTCGACGCGCTCGCCGCGACCGGCACGTCGCTCATGGGGACGTCGCACCGTCAGGCGCCGGTGCGCTCGCTGGTGGGACGGGTCCGCGACGGGCTGTCCGCGCTCTTCTCGCTGCCCGAGGGCTACGAGGTGGTGCTCGGCAACGGTGGTGCCACGGCGTTCTGGGACATCGCGACGTTCGGCCTGATCCGGGAGAGGAGCCAGCACCTGTCGTTCGGCGAGTTCTCCTCGAAGTTCGCGACCGCGGCGGCCGCGGCGCCGTGGCTGGCCGCGCCGTCGGTGATCAAGTCCGAGCCCGGCTCGGCGCCGGTCGCCGTCGCCGAGGACGGCGTCGACGTGTACGCCTGGGCGCACAACGAGACCTCCACCGCCGTGATGGCGCCGGTCGTCCGGCCCGCCGGCGCGTCCGCGGACTCGCTGGTGCTGATCGACGCGACCTCGGGCGCCGGCGGCCTGCCGGTCGACGTGCGCGAGACCGACGTCTACTACTTCGCACCGCAGAAGTGCTTCGCCTCCGACGGCGGCATCTGGATCGGTCTGTTCTCCCCCGCCGCTCTGGAGCGGGCGGCGGAGATCGCCGCGTCCGACCGGCACATCCCGGCGTTCTTCGACCTGCCGACCGCGATCGCGAACGCCGCGCTCAACCAGACGTACAACACCCCCGCGCTCGCCACGCTCTTCCTCATGGCCGAGCAGCTGGACTGGATGAACGCCTCGGGCGGACTGGACGGCATGGTGGCCCGCACCACCGAGTCCTCGGACATCCTCTACACCTGGGCCGAGAAGTCGGCGTACGCCTTCCCGTACGTCACCGACCCCGCCCACCGCTCGCTGGTGATCGGCACGATCGACTTCGAGGAGTCCGTGGACGCCGCCGCCGTCGCCGCCACCCTCCGCGCCAACGGCATCGTGGACACCGAGCCCTACCGCAAGCTCGGCCGCAACCAGCTGCGGATCGCGATGTACCCCGCCATCGACCCCGGCGACGTCGAGGCCGTCACGCACTGCATCGACTGGGTGGTCGAGAACCAGTAGTCAGACGTCCTCGGGATCCGGGTCGGGGTGGCTCGCGGGCTCCGAGCCCGGCTGCAGCTGCTCCAGGTCCGGCTCCTCACCGTCCGGCGTCGGCGGTTCGGCGTCCTGGTCGTGTCCGTACGGCTCGCTCGTCATGTCGATGCGGTACCCGCTGGGGCCGATGCCATCGCGGCAAGTTCCTAGGTCCCGGCACCACGGTACGTCGGCCCCTACTCCGGGCCCGGCTCCCGGCGGACGCTGGCCCCCATGGAGCGGCGCACGGTCTTGCTGATGGCATGGACGGTCGTCGCCTCGTTCGCGGTCCTCGCACGACCTCAGCTGGGCGCCGGGGCGGCACCGGCGCCGACGGCGGACCGGCCGAACGTCGTGGTCATCATGCTGGACGACATGAGGGTCGACGACCTCCGCTTCGCTCCCCACGCCCGACGGCTGATCGGCGGAGCCGGGATCACGTTCGAGAACTCGTTCTCGCCGTACCCGCTCTGCTGCCCGGCGCGAGCGTCGTTCCTCACCGGGACCTACGCCCACAACCACGGCGTTCTCTGGCACGAGCCTCCATCCGGGTACGCGGCGTTCGACGACTCCCGGACCCTGGCCACGTCCTTGGCCGCCGTGGGCTACCGGACGGGCTACGTGGGCAAGTACCTGAACGGCTACGGGCCCATGCGGTCTCTGGTGAGCGGCGAGCCGTCGTACCGGTACGTCCCGCGGGGATGGACCGACTGGCGCGCATCCATCGATCCGCGGGTCCGTGGAATCCACGGCGGCACCTACCACTACTTCGACCTGCCGCTCAACGTGAACGGCCACGTCGACAACACCCACCGGGGGGAGTACTCGTCGAACGTCATCGGCGCCGAGGCCGTGGTGATGGAGCACCGGTTCGCGGCCTCGGAGGCGCCGTTCTTCCTGTACGTGAACTTCGTGGCTCCGCACCTGGGCGGCCGCGAGAGGGGCGATCCTCCCTCCTGGGTCCGCGACTCCTCGGGTCGACGCTGGGACTTCCGCACCCCGGGGCGCCCGCGTCGGGTACGCGGTCACTTCGACGGACTGATCGACCGCGGCGCCGGCATGCCGCGCGGCGGCGGGCCCGCCGAGCGCGACATCAGCGACAAGCCCGCCTCCTTCCGGAACGTGCCGGAGCCGGGTGCCTACGAGCGGTGGGCCCTGCGCGAGCTGACGCGCCAGCGAGCCGAGTCCGTCTACGCCACCGACCGTCAGGTCGCGCTGCTGCTCCGAGCGCTGCGCGAGACCGGTGCGTGGGACGACACGGTCGTCGTGTTCACGTCGGACAACGGGTACTTCCTCGGCGAGCACCGGCGCCGCAGCGGGAAGATCCGTGCCCACGAGCCGTCGTTGCGCGTCCCGCTCCTCGTCACGGGCCCCGGGATGAGGTCCGGGGAGCATCGCTACGACCCGGCGTCGACCGTGGACCTGACGGCGACGATCGTCGACCTCGCGGGGGCACGCCCGCCACGCACGCCGGACGGTCACAGCCTCGTGCCGGCTCTGCGCGGTGGCGACCAGGGGTGGCACTCCGCGGTCGTCACCGAGTCGGGGACACCGGGGCGGCTCCCTCACGTCCCGGGCTTCGACGACAAGCGCACGGCGATCGGGCTCCGCACGGCCCGCTTCTCCTACATCGTCAACCGCCGCGAGGGGAACGAGCTCTACGACCTGCTCGAGGACCCGCTGGAGAACCGCAACGTCTACAACAGCCCCTCCTACCGGACGGCGCGTCGGCAGCTGGCCAGCACGTGGACGACGATGCGCGACTGTGCGGGCGACAGCTGCCAGATCGAGCTGCCCGGTCCGCTGGCCGTCACCGCACAGCAGGAGCGCCACCTGGCCCGGCACTACTGGCGCGTGGTCGACCGGACCTACGGCTGGGGCTGACGACGGACGGCACGCGGTCCGGCACGGTGGTCGAGGTGCGAGGAGCGCCAGCGACGAGCCTCGAAACCGCCACCAGCGGCGCCCGTGGGTCGAGCCTGTCGAGACCGGGTGGCGGGGAGGGACGAGCCCGGGATGTCAGCGGCCGGCAGGACGGGTCTCGACAAGCTCGACCAGCGAGAATCACCCCGGAACCCAGCGGGTCGTTCAATCGGCCTGGTAGGTCCCGTCGGGCGTCGCGAGCTCCACGGGGCCACCGTCAGCGAGCGTGATCGTGCGATCGCCGAACCTCGCCGTACCGTCGACGATCGACACCTCGCGCGGCTCCGCTCCGTGCCGTCCGGCGCGCCAGGAGCCCTTGCGTCCGTACCACCGGACCGTGCCGTCGGCGTCCTCGAGGACGTAGTCGGTGGTGTAGTCGGAGCCTTCCCTCCAGATGAGGGCGCCGACGTTCTCGCCGTCGATCGAGTACGCCTCGTCGGCGACGACCAGGAGGAGGCGGCCGGCGGAGCCGGTGAAGGTGCGGGCGTCGCCGGGGTCCATGCCCAGCCAGGAGCGCGGCGGGGCGGTGGTGTGCGGTGCCATCGGCGTGGACGAGCAGCCCGCGAGCGCCAGGACCAGCGCGCAGAGCAGGAGCCTCACAGGGCAGCGCGGATCTGCTCGTACGTCGCCGCGTCGAACGCCACGATCCGGGCCTCGGTGACGGCGGTGGTGGCCGAGCGGAACACCTCGAGCGGGGCGGCGATGGCGTCGTCCTTCGGCCACCCGTAGATGCCGGCGGAGACAAGAGGGAAGGCGATCGTGGCGGCGCCGAGCGAGTCGGCGACGGCGAGCGCGCGGGAGTAGCAGGAGAGCAGCAGCGCGCGGTCGCGCTCGCCGGCGCCGTAGTTGGGGCCGACCACGTGGATCACCCAACGCGCCGCCATGTCGCCGGCGGTCGTCCAGCCGGCGTCACCGGTGGCGAGCCCCGTGGGGAAGCGAGCGACACAGTCCTCGAGCACGGCAGGGCCACCGGCCCGGTGGATCGCGCCGTCCACGCCCCCGCCGCCGCGCATCCGGCGGTTCGCGGCGTTGACGACGGCGTCGACGGACTGGCGGGTGATGTCGCCCTGGACGACGGTGATCTCCACGGGTCAAGAATTGCGGATCAGCTTGAGCGTCGCACGCTCCAGCGCCGCCTGCCGCTCGTCCGGGTTCGCATACGTGCGCCCGGTGGTCCGGCCGATGGTGCGACCCTCCTCGTAGGCGTCGATCACGCGGGGGTCGACGTACGACGATCGCGCCAGCGTGGGCGTGTTGCCCAGGAACGACGACACCTCCTTCATCGCGCCCGACACGGCGCGCTTGCGCGAGGCCTTCGTCTCCCCCGGCTCCGGGCTCTCGGCCAGCGCGGCGGCCGCCAGGACGGTCGCGTGCCAGGTGCGGAAGTCCTTGGCGGTCGCCTCGAGCCCGGTCGAGGTGCGGACGTACTCGTTGACCAGGTCGGGCAGCAGCGAACGCCAGCCGCGACCGTTCTTGTACGCGAGCAGCCGCAGATCCTCTCCGCGTCGGCGGCGCATGATCTCCAGCGCCTCGATCACGGTGACGTCGTCGATCTCGATGCGGTGGTCGACCCCGGACTTCCCGGTGAACGTGAAGACCAGCGAGTCCTGGCGCTTCCGGACGTGCCGCCGCTCCAGGGTCGTGAGCCCGAACGAGCCGTTGGTGTCGGCGTACACGTCGTTGCCGATCCGGAAGTACCCCAGGTCCAGCAGGCGTACGGCGGCCGCGCACGCCCGCTCGAGCGGCATCCCCGCACGCCCGAGGTCGCCGACCACGAGCTCGCGTGCCTTGGTGAGGGCCTTGCCGAACTCGAGCATCCGGTCGAACTTCTCCGCGTCCCGCCGGGCGCGCCAGTCGGGGTGGTAGAGGTACTGCCGCCGGCCCGCGTCGTCGGTCCCGACCGCCTGCAGGTGCCCGTTCCCGTACGGCGTCACCCACACGTCGGTCCACGCCGGCGGGATCACGAGGTCCCGGATCCGCTGGGCGTCCTCCTCCGGGAGCCGGTCGCCGGACTGGTCGAGGTACACGAAGCCGCGCCCGGCCCGCCGCCGGGTCCACCCCGGCTGGTCGGGAGAGGTCCTACGCAGCCGCACCATGGCCGGTGAGTAGCCCCACGACACGGTGCACAAACCCCTCCAGCCAACCCCACACGGACACCGACACCACCCGCAGCACCTCGCTGTGCTCGCCCTCGGAGCTCACGTGCACCCAGCCCTGGGCGTCGACCGCGATCCCCTCACCCTGCCGCTGGTCGGGCAGCCGGAACGACGCGACGCGGTGGTTCCCGGGATACGTGTAGACCGCGGCGCCGCCGTAGTCGCGCAGCACGTAGTGCCGGCCGTCGGGGAAGAACGCCCCGTCGGTGACGAAGCCCATCGTCCGACCCACCTTCTCCAGCTCGTTCGGCTCCGACGGCGACAGCTGCGTCGGGGTGGCGTAGACCGCGCCGCCGAGGAACTCCTTCGTCACCACCAGGAGGCGCCCGTCGGGGGCCGCGAGCAGCGCCTCCGCGTCGTGGGCACCGTCGGGATAGACGAGCGAGTACGCCGGCGGCGTGACCGTGCGGTCGCCGGGCCCGGACGGCACCCGCAGGAGCGTGACCGAGGGCCGCGAGGCGGTGTTGTCGCCGATGTCCCCCACCCACACCTCGCCGGGGCCGGCCGGCGCCAGCGCCTCGACGTCCGTCGCCGGCAGCGACCACGAGGTCACCCCGACGGTCGCGCCGGAGGGGTCGACGGTGAAGATCCGGCCGCGGTCACCGGAGTCGTTCGCGGTGACGAACAGCCCGTGCTCGACGACCAGCCCGCTCGACTCCACGATGGCGGGGTCCGCGAAGGCGAAGTCGACCGGGACGTCGACGAGCATCAGCCCAGCAGCTCGGCCAGCTTGGGGCGCAGGCCCCAGGTGGTGACCAGCTCGTCGTACTCCTTGCGGACCGACCCGCCCTTCACCGGCGAGCCGGTGCGGACCGCGCGCAGCATGGTGTTGCGCGGCGTGTGCTGGCTCTCGACGAACTGCACGACGTCGACCCGGTAGCCCTGCTGCCGCATCAGGGACGCGCGCAGCGCGTCGGTCAGCGTGTCCGCGAGCCGCTCGCGCAGGATGCCGTGCCGCGTCAGCATGGCGTACGGCGCGGGCGTCGGCGCCTTGCGCAGCTGGGCGGCGATGTCGTGGTGGCAGCACGGCGCCGCCAGCACCAGCTGCGCCTGCCACTCCACGGCGCGCGCGAGCGCCTCGTCGGTGGCGGTGTCGCAGGCGTGCAGCGCGAGCACCACCTCCGGCGGCTGCTCGAGCCGGGCCCCGGCGATGGTGCCGACCACGAACTCCGCGTCGACCCCGAGGTCCCGCGCGACGGCGCTGTTGTGCTCGCGCGACTGCTCCTTGACGTCGACGCCCACGAGGTGGACCGGCAGCCCCCGCACGTGGGCGAGGTAGCGCTGGGCGGAGAAGGTCAGGTAGGCGTTGCCGCAGCCGAGGTCGACGATCCGCAGCGGCTCCTCCGGCGTCGGCCGGCGCAGGTGGCCCTTGTCGATCGCCTCGGTGATCGAGGCGTCGAGCAGCCGGAGGAACTCCTCCACCTGCCGGTACTTCGCCTGCCGCGACGGCTTCATCCGGCCCTGGGCGTCGGTGAGCCCGAGCGCCCGGAAGACCGGGTCGTCCTCGGGCAGCAGCCGGCCCTTCTCGCGGTCGTGGCCGCGGTCCACCTCGACGGGCTCCTGCCGCTCGGTGGTGTGCACGATCGCCTCGAGCTTCTTGGTGACGCGCAGCTGGAGGCTCTGGGTGGTCGTCTCGACGTGCCAGT
>DASTXB010000072.1:0-34582 GCA_035765695.1 Nocardioides sp.
GGGCTGGAGTTCTTCGTGCCGAGCTTCGCGCCGTACGCCGGCAAGGACGTGGTCATCGTCGGCGGCGGCGACAGCGCCTTCGACTGGGCGCTGCACCTCGAGCCGGTGGCCAGCACGGTGACGCTGGTGCACCGTCGCGACGCGTTCCGCGCCCACCAGCGGACCGTCGACGCCGTCCGCGCGTCCTCGGTCGAGATCGTGACGAAGGCGGAGGTCTCCGCGCTGCACGGCGACGACGTGCTCGAGTCCGTCGACGTGACCGTCGACGGCGAGGTCCGCAACCGGCCGGCGCAGGCCGTGGTGGCCGCGCTCGGTTTCGTCGCCGACCTCGGCCCGCTCCAGCGGTGGGGCATCGAGGTGGAGAAGCGGCACGTCGTCGTCGACTCCTCGATGCGCACCAATCTTCCCCGCGTCTTCGCGGCCGGCGACGTCACCGAGTACCCCGGCAAGGTCCGGCTCATCGCCGTCGGCTTCGGCGAGGCCGCCACCGCCGTCAACAACGCCGCGGTCGTCATCGACCCGAGCGCCCACGTGTTCCCCGGTCACTCCTCGGAAGGGAGCTAGCGATGAAGATCAAGGTCGACTTCGACCTGTGCGAGTCCAACGCGTTGTGCGAGGCGATCGCCCCGGACGTGTTCGAGCTGGACGACGACGACTTCCTCCAGCTCAGGACCGAGGAGACCACGCCCGAGAACGTCGACGCCGTGAAGCGCGCCGTCGCGGCCTGCCCGCGCGCTGCGATCTCGCTGGAGGACTGACCGTGGGAGACGTGTCCCTGGAGGGCAAGGTCGCGGTCGTCACCGGGGCCGGCGCGGGCCTGGGCCGGGCCGAGGCGCTGGCGCTGGTCGAGGCCGGCGCGCGCGTCGTGCTGAACGACCTGCCCGGCGGCGCGGACGACGTCGTGGAGGAGATCCGCGCGCGCGGCGGTGAGGCCACGGTGGTCGCCGGTGACGTGGGGGAGCGGGCGACCGCCGACGCCATGGTCGCCGCCGCGGTCGACGGGTTCGGAGGCCTCGACGTCGTGGTCAACAACGCCGGCATCACGCGCGACCGGATGCTCTTCAACATGTCCGACGAGGAGTGGGACCAGGTGGTGCACATCCACCTGCGCGGCCACTTCCTGCTGTCACGCAACGCCGCGGCGTACTGGCGGGCGAAGGCCAAGGAGTCCGGCCCGGTCGGGGCGAGCGTGGTGAACACCGCGTCCGAGGCGTTCCTGTCCGGCCCGCCCGGACAGGCGAACTACGCCGCCGCCAAGGCCGGTATCGCCGCCCTCACGGTCTCGACCGCGCGGGCGCTCGGCAGCAGCGGTGTGCGCGCCAACGCGATCTGCCCGCGCGCCCGGACCGCGATGACCGCCGAGGTGTTCGGCGCGGACGAGTCCGGCCTCGAGGTCGACCCCTACAGCCCGGACCACGTGGCCCCGGTGGTGGCGTACCTCGCGTCCCCGGCAGCCGCGAACATCACCGGTCAGGTCTTCGTCGTGTACGGCGGGATGGTGGCGCTCGTCGCGGCCCCGGTGGTGGAGCAGCGGTTCGACAAGTCCGGCACGCTCTGGACGCTCGACGACCTCGACAAGCAGGTCGGTGGCTACTTCGAGGACCGCGACCCCGCGGTCGGCTTCGCCGCCGACTCGATCATGAAGCTGACGGTCTGACCCGGTGGTCGGGCCTGTCGAGACCCCTGGAGGTCGGGAGTGAACCGTCTGGACGGCAAGGTCGCCATCGTCACCGGTGGCGCGATGGGCCAGGGCGAGGGCATCGTCCGCGCCTTCGTGGCCGAGGGCGCGCGCGTGGTGATCGCCGACATCGCCAAGGAGCAGGGCCAGGCGCTCGCGGACGAGCTGGGTGCGGACGCCCACTTCGCGCACCACGACGTCAGCGACCAGGCGTCCTGGACCGCGTTGGTCGAGGACACCGCGCAGCGCTTCGGGCCGGCGAGCGTGCTGGCGAACAACGCGGGCCTGCTGCGCTTCGGCGAGATCGAGACGATGCCGATCGACGAGCTCGAGCTGCTGTTCCGCGTCAACCAGCTCGGCTGCTTCCTCGGCATGCAGGCCGTCACCCGGACGATGCGCGAGAACGGCGGCGGCTCGATCATCAACGCCTCGTCGGTCGAGGGCCTCGCGGGCATGGCCGGCTGCGCGGCGTACGCCGCGACCAAGTGGGCGATCCGCGGCATGACCAAGTGCGCGGCGATGGAGCTCGGCCCGAAGGGCATCCGGGTCAACTCCGTGCACCCCGGGATGATCGACACCCCGATGACGCGCGTGCACGGTGGCGACGCCGCGATGGAGTACGGCGCCTCGAAGGTGCCGCTGCGCCGCGTCGGCCACCCCGAGGACGTCGCACCGCTGTACGTGTTCCTCGCCAGTGACGAGTCGGCGTACATCAACGGCGCCGAGATCTCGATCGACGGCGGCGTCACCGCGACCCACGCCTTCGGGGGCTGACCGCCGATGGCCAACCAGCGCAGCCAGGTCGTCATGGCCGACGACGAGGTGGCCGAGTTCCTCGCGCAGCAGCGCTCGTCGACGCTCGCGACGTACGGGCCGCAGGGCCAGATCCACCTGGTCGGCATGTGGTACGCCGTCCTCGACGGCGTGATCTGGTTCGAGACGAAGAAGAAGGCGCAGAAGACGGTGAACCTGCGGCGCGACCCGCGGTGCTCGTTCCTCGTCGAGGCCGGACACACCTACGACCAGCTCCGCGGCGTCGCCATCGAGGGCGAGGGGACCGTGGTCGAGGACGAGGCGGTCGTCTGGGACGTGTGCGTGAACATCTTCGAGCGCTACAACGGGGCGTACTCCGAGGAGATGAGGCCGTTCGTCGAGTTCATGGCCCACAACCGCGCCGCCATCCGGCTCGACGCCCGGCGCACGCGGTCGTGGGACCACCGCAAGCTCGGCCTGCCCGCGATGGAGCTCGGCGGGTCGACCGCGCCGTACGTCGGGTGAGAGGGCAGCGGTAACCTCGACCCAGTGAGCACGACGTCGACCCCCACGACCGTCGTCCGTCGCATCCTCGGCGAGATCGTCCGGTTCCTCCTGGTCGGCGGCCTGGCCACGGCCGTGTCCTTCGTCGGCTTCAACGCGCTCGTGCACGGCCTGTTCCTGGGTGCTGCACCTCTGGCGCACCAGCCGGTGGCCGCGTTCGTGCTCGTCAACGTCGTCGCCGGGTGCGTGGCGTACGCCGGGATGCGCGCCTGGGCGTTCCGCGACCGCGGGATCAGCGATCCCGCGACCGGGGTGGTGCGGTTCTTCGGGCTCGGCACGATCACGATGGCGATCCCCGTGGTCTGCCTCTGGACCAGCCGCCACGTGCTCGGCCTCGCGAGCCCGCTGGCCGACAACCTCAGCGCGAACGTGGTCGGCCTCGGGCTCGGTGCCGCCGCCCGCTTCTGGGTGTTCCGGCGCTACGTGTTCGACCAGCCTCCCGAGCCCTGCCGCCCGGTCGCATGAGGGGCGACCACGTCTACGTGCGCCGCCGGACCTACTCGCACCACGGCATCGACTGCGGCGACGGCACGGTGATCCACTACGTCGGCCCGCGCCGGTCGGTCCGGCGGATCGAGCGCACCTCGTGGGCGGAGTTCGCGGCCGGTGCCGAGGTGCACGTGCGGCCGTACCGGACCCGCCTGCCGGCCGACGAGATCGTCCGCCACGCGGAGTCCCGGATCGGGACCGAGGGCTACAGCCTGGTCACCAACAACTGCGAGCACTTCGCGACCTGGGCCTCGACGGGGTCGCCGGGCAGCAGCCAGGTCCGGCGCTGGGCGGTCGCCGCGCCCGGCGCGGTCGCCTCGGTCGGCGCCGTGGACGCCGTGGGCGGTCACCTGATGCTCCTCGGCTCGCTCGGCATGGGCGCCTACGCGCTCACCCGGCCGCTGCGGCGGTCCCGGCGTACTGCCGACGCCGCCTGACCGAATCTCGACACGGACCGGGCCCGACGTGGCACGATCCCGGCATGGGAGCGCGGAGGGTGGCGGCTGCGGCCGCAGCAGTGGCATGTGTGCTGGCCGGCAGCCTGACGGCGACGAGCGGCGCGAGCGCGGCCGACCCGTCGTTCACGGTCCGGCCGAGCGTCAACCAGCTGTACGTGCTGGCCGCGGCGCCGGGGGAGGAGCTCTCCCTGGTCCGTGGTGACGTCGTCCTCGACACCGGGACCGTCGACGAGCTCGGCAGCCTCGCCTGGCGCGAGCTGGACGCCGGCACGTACACCGTGCGCGGCGACGGCTTCTCGTCCGATCCGGTGACCGTCAGCGACTTCGACGACCCCGCGCCGCCGCAGTCCTTCTACGACGGCCAGGCGCTGGGCAAGGGGTTCGGCTACATCACGACCCGCGACGGCACGACCCTGTCGGCGAACGTGTCGCTGCCGCCCGGCGACGGGCCGTTCCCGACCGTGGTCGAGTACTCCGGCTACGACCCGAGCAACCCCGCGAACACGACGTTCGCCCAGCTCTTCAACACCCTCGGGTACGCCTACGTCGGCGTGAACGTCCGCGGCACCGGCTGCTCGGGCGGGGCGTTCATGACGTTCGAGCCGGTGCAGAGCATCGACGGCTACGACGTCATCGAGACGGTCGCCGCGCAGCCCTGGGTCGCCGGCAAGGTCGGCATGGTCGGCATCTCGTACCCCGGCATCGAGCAGCTGTACGTCGCGCGCACCCAGCCGCCCGACCTGGCGGCGATCACCCCGTTGTCGGTCATCGACGACACCTATCGCGGCACGCTGTACCCCGGCGGCATCCTCAACACCGGGTTCGCTGTCCCCTGGGCGGCCGAGCGGGCCTCGCAGGCCCAGCCGTACGGCCAGGCGTGGAGCAAGGAGCGCGCCGACGCCGGCGATGCGGTGTGCGCGGAGAACCAGCGCGTGCGGCTGCAGAACGTCGACCTCGGCACCATGATCGACGAGAACCCCTTCTACTCACCCGAGGTCGGCGACCCGATCAACCCCAGCGTCTGGGCCCACGACATCGACGTGCCGGTGTTCATCGCCGGGGCCTGGCAGGACGAGCAGACCGGCGGGCACTGGCCGGCGCTGCTCGACGACCTCACGGGCTCACCGCACGTGTACGCGAACCTGGTCAACGGCTCGCACATCGAGTCGTTGAGCCTCGGGGTCTTCGGCCGGTACGCCGACTTCCTCGACCTGTACGTCGGGCACCGGGTGCCGGGCACGACGAAGAACTTCGTGGCACCGATCCTGGCGCAGTCGCTGACGGGCGTGAGCGGTCTCCGGCTGCCCCCGGGCATCGACTACACGGGCCTGTCGTACGAGCAGGCGCTCGCGAAGTTCGAGTCGCAGAGGCCGGTGCGGGTGCTGTTCGAGGAGGGCGCGGCCGACGGGCAGCCCGCCGGCTCGCCGGTGCCGCGCTTCGTGCGCGCCTTCGACTCGTGGCCCGTCCCGCAGGCGAAGCCGACCTCGTGGTTCCTGGGGTCCTCCGGTCGCCTCCGGGCGAAGCCGGCGAAGCTCGCCTCGGTCCGCGCCCGCAGCTACGTCTCCGACCCGTCGGTGCTGCCGCCGACCACGCACGACCGCAGCGGCGACGGGATCTGGGGCCCGAGCCCGACGTACGACTGGCGGCAGATCCCGGACGGCTACGGCCTGGGCTGGATCAGCCCGAAGCTGAGGAAGACCGTGGTCGCGATCGGCACCGGGTCGGTCGACCTGTGGGTCCGCTCCGACGCACCGGACACCGACCTCGAGGTCACGCTGACCGAGGTGCGGCCGAACGGCCGCGAGGTCTACGTCCAGTCCGGGTGGCTGCGCGCCAGCCACCGCGCGCTCGACCACGCGGAGTCGACGGCGATCTCGCCGGTCCACACGGACCTGGCCGCCGACGCCGCGCCGCTGCCGGACGGCCGGTTCGTCAGGGCGCGGGTCGGGCTCTTCCCGTTCGCGCAGGCGTTCCGCGCCGGCTCGCGGCTGCGGATCACCGTCGACGCGCCGGGCAACGCCCGCCCGCAGTGGGCGTTCGACACCACGGTCGCCGACGGTGAGCGGGTGTGGGTCGCGGCCGACCGCGGCCACCGGTCGCGCCTGGTGCTCCCGGTCGTCCCGGGCGTGAAGGTCCCGGCCTCCGCGCCGCCGTGCGAGTCGCTGCGCAGCCAGCCCTGCCGGGCGTACCCCGGCTGACCACGCGCAGGTGTCACCCGCGCATCGCAATTGAACGCTGCGGCACCGGTGACCCGCCGGTAACTGGTGCCGGATCGTTCAATTGCGCGGCGACACCAGCCACCCAGCACGCCGAAGGGTCGGCCGTCGACCTCAGTCGCGCAGGAGCAGCCGGACCGCGACCTCGATCTGCTGACCGGTCTCGGCGGCGGAGTTGCGGCCGGTGACCCAGCCGACGAGGGCGGAGAGCCAGACGTCGCCGATCACACGGGCGATCTGGACGTCCTCCTCGGTGACCTCGTCGCGGCCCTCGGGGTACATCGCCCGGGTCAGCATCGAGGTGAGCAGCATGCCGACCTGGTGGATCTCGGCGGCGACGGACGCGTCGGCGAACATGAACGCGCGGGTCAGCGCCTCGGTGAGCTTGGCGTCGCTCTGCATGCCGCGGGTGGTCCGCTTGAGGACGCTGATGACCCGGTCGGCGGTGGTGTCGCCCTCGATCGGCTTGTCGCGGAGCGCGACCTCGGTGCGCTCGAACTCGCGCTGCAGCGCGGACACGAGCAGGTGGATCTTCGAGGGGAAGTACCGGTAGAGCGTGCCGAGGGCGACGTCGGCGCGCTCGGCCACGGCCCGCATCTGGACGGCGTCGAAGCCGCCCTGCGAGGCGAGGGCGATCGTCGCGTCGAGGATTCGCTTGCGCCGGTCACGCTGGGCCGCTGAGCCCAGGTCCTCGACCGCCAGCGAGTTGGCGCTGCTCACACGGACCCCTTCACTGCACGGCGGCACTGCCTCGACGGCACTGCCTCGGATGGACGGGCGCCCGCGGGACGCCGAGGGTCGCAGCGTACTAGTGACCCCCGATGGTCCCGTTGACACCGGTCACTAGGCTAACAATCCGTGGTCTAAAATAGGAACACGTTCCACTTCGTCGTCCGGCGTGTCCCACGCCCGTCGCCATCGAACAGCCAGAGAGAGGGTGCGGATGCGGGTCGCGCTGCTGTCCTACCGGAGCAAGCCCCACTGCGGCGGTCAGGGCATCTACATCCGCCACCTCAGCCGGGAGCTCGTCGCGCTCGGCCACACCGTGGAGGTGTTCTCCGGCCAGCCGTACCCGGACCTCGACCCCGGCGTCGGCCTCACCAAGCTGCCGAGCCTCGACCTCTACCGCGAGCCCGACCCGTTCCGGGTGCCGAAGCTCAAGGAGTTCCGCGACCGCATCGACGTCGAGGAGTTCCTCACGATGTGCGCGGCCGGCTTCCCGGAGCCGAAGACGTTCAGCCTGCGCGCCGTGCGCGCGCTCGCGGACCGCGTCGACGACTTCGACATCGTCCACGACAACCAGGTGCTCGGCTACGGCATGCTCGAGATCGAGAAGCTCGGGCTGCCGCTGATCACGACCCTGCACCACCCGATCAGCTACGACCGCCGCATCGACATCGCGTCCACCCGCAACCCGTGGCGCAAGTTCACGCTCAGCCGCTGGTACGGCTTCGTGAAGATGCAGGCGAAGGTCGCCCGGCAGGCCCGCAAGATCCTCACGCCCTCGGAGACCTCCAAGCGCGACATCGCCCGTGACTTCGGCGTCGACCCGGCGCGGATGCAGGTCATCCTGCTCGGCGTCGACGACGGGTTCGTGCCGCCGACCACGCCGCGCGTCCCCGGACGGATCATGGCGATGGCCAGCGCCGACGCGCCGATGAAGGGCATCGCCACGCTGCTGGAGGCGTTCGCCAAGCTGCGCACCGAGCGCGACGTCGAGCTCCTCCTCGTGACCAAGCCGAAGCCGGGCGGGCGCACCGAGCAGCTCATCGACAAGCTCTCGATCGGCGACGCCGTCCGCTTCGTGCACGGCATCAGCGACGCGGAGCTGGTCGAGCTGATGGGCTCGGCCGAGCTGGCCTGCGTGCCGTCGCTGTACGAGGGCTTCTCGCTGCCCACGGCCGAGCTGATGGCGTGCGGTACGCCGCTGGTCGTCTCCGACGCCGGCGCGATCCCCGAGGTGGTCGGCCCCGACGGCCTCTGCGCGGACCTGGTCACCCCCGGCGACGTGGGCGAGCTGGAGGCGGCGATCGCGGCGCTGCTCGACGACCCCGAGCGCCGGGAGCGGTACGGCCGCGCGGGTCGCCAGCGCGTCCAGGAGCTGTTCAGCTGGCGCGCGGTCGCGCAGAAGGTCGCCGCGGCGTACGAGGAAGTGATCGAGGACTACCGGACCTCGACGAGCAAGGGGAACTGATGCTGACGGTTGACTTCGACCGGCTCGGGCTGCGCCCGGGCGAGCGCGTGCTCGACATGGGCGCGGGCGGTGGCCGGCACGCCTTCGAGGCGTACCGCCGGGGCGCCGACGTCGTCGCGTTCGACATGGACGCCGACGAGCTCGCGGGCGTGCTGGAGATCTTCGGTGCGATGAAGGAGCAGGGCGAGGTGCCCGAGGGCGCGAGCGCCGACATCAAGCAGGGCGACGCGCTCGAGCTGCCGTTCGCCGACGGCGAGTTCGACCGGATCATCGCCGCCGAGGTGCTCGAGCACATCCACGCCGACGTCGACGCGATCCGTGAGCTGGTCCGGGTGCTGCGGCCCGGTGGCACGATGGCGATCTCGGTGCCGCGCTGGCTGCCCGAGGTCATCAACTGGAAGCTCTCCGACGAGTACCACAACGCCGAGGGCGGGCACATCCGGATCTACACCGACCACGAGCTGGTCGACAAGGTCACCAAGGCCGGCCGCTACAACGACGGCACCCCGGGCGAGGCGATGGTGTTCGAGGGCAAGGACTACGCCCACGGCCTGCACGCGCCGTACTGGTGGATCAAGTGCGCGGTCGGCGTGAACAACGACGACCACCCGGCCGCGAAGGCGTACCACAAGCTGCTGGTCTGGGAGATCATGAAGCAGCCCAAGGCTCTGCAGGTGGCCGCCAAGGTCCTCGACCCGCTGATCGGCAAGAGCATGGTCCTGTACTTCCGCAAGCCGGAGACCGCATGAGCCTGCCGTACGTCGAGGGCGTGCTGAGCGCCGAGCAGGTCGCGGAGACCGCCGCGTCGATCGCGGCGATGCAGGAGCCGTGGGGCGCGATCCCGTGGACGACGGGCGAGCACGTCGACATCTGGAACCACGTCGAGGGCGCCATGGCGATGCTCGTCGGGGGCGAGGTCGAGGCCGCCGAGCGCGCCTTCGCCTGGATCCCCACGATGCAGCACGCCGACGGGTCCTTCCCCATGAAGATCGTGGACGGCCGGGCCGACGACGACCGTGGCGACGTGAACATGACGGCGTACGTCGCCGTCGGCCTGTGGCACCACTGGCTGGTGCGCCGCGACCTCGCGTTCGTGCGCGAGCACTGGCCGATGGTGCGGTCGGCGCTCGCCTGGGTCGTGTCGCAGCAGGTGCCGTGGGGCGGCATCAACTACACCCCGTCCGAGGACTACTGCCTGCTCACCGGCAACTCGAGCATCTACCAGTCCCTGCGCGCCGGTGTCGCGCTGGCCGACCTGCTCGACGACCCGCAGCCCGAGTGGGAGCTCGCCGGCGGTCGGCTCGGCCACGCCGTCCGTGAGCACCGCGACCTCTTCGAGGACAAGTCGACGTACTCGATGGACTGGTACTACCCGGTCCTCGGCGGGGCGGTGCGCGGCCAGGCGGCGTTCGACCTGCTCGAATCCCGCTGGGACGACTTCGTCGTCCCCGGCATGGGCATCCACTGCGTCGACACCAACCCGTGGGTGACGGGGGCGGAGACCTGCGAGCTCGCGATGGCGCTCGACCTGCTCGGCGACCACCGGCGCGCGCTGACGCTGCTGAACGACATGCAGTTCCTGCGCGAGAGCGACGGCCGCTACTGGACCGGCTGGGTGTACGGCGACCAGTCGACCACCGACGAGCCCCGCAACGTCCACTGGCCGGTCGAGCACACGACGTACACCGCGGCCGCGGTGATCCTGGCCGTCGATGCCCTCGGGGAGGTCGCCGGCCACAGCACCGCCGGCTCGGGCATCATGCGCGGCACCTCGCTGGCGCCGCACTTCGCCGAGCTCGGGCTCGAGTGCGGCTGCCCGTCAACCGGCCCCCTCTCGATCGACGGGGTGTCCCACCTCTCCTGAGGTCCGGCGCAGCACGCGCATCGAGCCCAGCGCCTCCACCTCGGAGAAGGCGCCGCCCGCGAGCGCCCGCAGGAAGACGTGGTACGGCGGCTGCCCGCCGTCGGCCGGGTCGGGGAACACGTCGTGGATGACGAGCAGCCCGTCGTGCATGACCCACGGCGCCCAGCCCGTGTAGTCGTTCTGCGCGTGCTCCTCGGCGTGCCCGCCGTCGATGAACAGCAGCGACAGGGGAGTGCGCCAGTGTGCGCTGACGGTGGTGCTCCTCCCGACGATCGCGACCACCTGGTCCTCCAGACCGGCGCGGGCGATGGTCCGCCGGAACACCGGCAGCGTGTCCATCAGCCCGAACTCGGCGTCGACCAGCGAGGCGTCGTGGTGCTCCCAGCCCGCCTGGTTCTCCTCCGAACCGCGGTGGTGGTCGACCGTGAACACCGTGCCACCCACCTCGCGCGCGGCGGCGCCGAGGTAGATCGCGGACTTGCCGCAGTACGTCCCCACCTCGAGGGCCGGACCGTGCGGCAGCCGGTCGCGGGCGTACCGGTGCAGCAGCAGGCCCTCGTCCCCGGGCATGAACCCCTTCGCGTCGAGGGCGTGCTGCAACAGGTCCGCGGGCATGTCGGTCACAGCCGTGACTCTAGTAGAGTTGGAACACGTTCTAGATTTCGAGAGGGTTGCCGCGCAACCTCCTCCATCACCGGATCAGGGGTCGCATGTCCATCGGGATCTCCGACGAGCACGTCGAGCTCGCAGCCAGCCTGCGCGCGTGGGCGGCCGGCCTCAAGGGTCGCGAGCTCGCGCGCGACGCCGAGGAGGACGCCGACGCGACGTTCGCGACCGCCTGGGACGCGCTCACCGAGATGGGCGTGCCGACGATCGGTCTCCCGGAGGCCGCCGGTGGAGGGGGCGGTTCGACGCTCGACGTCGCGGTCGCCCTGGAGGCCTGCGCCCACGAGCTCGTCCCCGGTCCGCTGCTCGGCCCGGCCGCGGCCGGGCTGCTCCTGGAGGTCGGGGCGGGCGAGGTGCCGGACGGTGCGGTCGTCGGGCTCGCCCTCGGCGACGTCGTGTGGGACGCGCCGTCGGCCACGCACGTGCTCGCCGAGGTCGAGGGAGCCTGGCGGCTGCTGCCGCGCGACGCGGTGGAGCTGACGCCGGTGCGCGGCCTCGACCTGACCCGGCGGTACGGCGGCCTGCGGGTGCTCGACCCGGCCGCGGGCCGCCCCGTGGAGCTCACGACCGGGCGCGTCCGGCGTACCGCCGTCACCCTGGCGGCGGCCGAGGCGGCGGGGGTCGCCCGGTGGTGCCTGGCCACCGCGGTGGGGTACGCGCAGGTGCGCGAGCAGTTCGGGCAGAGGATCGGCAGCTTCCAGGCGATCAAGCACCTGTGCGCCGAGATGCTCGAGACCGCCGAGTCGGTCACCGCCGTGGCCTGGGACGCGGCGGTCGCCGCCGGGGGTGACGAGGAGCAGTGGGCCTTCGCCGCCGACGTCGCCGCGGCGGTCGCGTTCGACGGCGCGGTCGAGGTCGCGAAGTCCTGCATCCAGGTGCTCGGTGGCATCGGCTTCACCTTCGAGCACGACGCCCACCTCTACCTGCGCCGGGCGCTGACCCTCCGCGCGATCGCCGGCGCCGCGGACGACGCCGCCGAGCGCCTCACCGCCGCCGCGGTGACCGGTGTGCGCCGGCGTGTGGAGCTCGACCTCGAGGGCCGGGACGAGGTGGTGCGTGACGAGGTCCGGGCCACGGTGGAGCGGATCGCCGGGCTGCCGGAGGGAGAGCGGCGGGAGGCGTTCGTCGAGAGCGGCTACCTCGCGCCGCACTGGCCGGCGCCGTACGGCCTCGGTGCGGACCCGGTGCTGCAGATCGTCATCGACCAGGAGCTCGCGAGCGCCGGGCTGAGCCGGCCGGACATCGTCATCGCCGGCTGGGCCGTCCCGACGATCCTCGAGCACGGCACGGACGAGCAGCGGGAGCGGTTCGTGCGGCCGTCCCTGCTCGGCGACCTCGTGTGGTGCCAGCTGTTCTCGGAGCCGGGGGCCGGCTCCGACCTGGCCTCCCTGCGCACGAGGGCCGTCAAGGTCGACGGCGGCTGGCGCCTGACCGGACAGAAGGTCTGGAACTCGGTCGCCGAGCGCGCGGACTGGGGCATCTGCCTGGCGCGGACGAACCCGGACGCCCCGAAGCACCGCGGCATCACGTACTTCCTGGTCGACATGAGGAACAGCGAGGGCATCGACGTCCGGCCGCTGCGGGAGATCACCGGCAAGGCGCTGTTCAACGAGGTGTTCCTCGACGACGTGTTCGTGCCCGACGAGCTCGTGGTCGGCGAGGTGGACGACGGCTGGCGACTCGCCCGCACCACCCTGGCCAACGAGCGGGTGGCGATGGGCTCGACCCGGCTGGCCCACAGCGTCGAGCGCGCGGTCGAGATCGCCACGGACGGCGTCACCGCTGCCCAGCGGGTCCGGGTCGGCCACGCCGTGGCCCTCGCGACGGTGTGCTCGCTGCTCGGCGTCCGCTCGACCATGCGGTCCCTGGCCGGCCAGGGACCGGGCGCGGAGTCGAGCGTGGCCAAGCTGCTCGGGGTGCGCAACCGGCAGGACGGCGCCGAGCTCGTCCTCGAGCTGCACGGTGAGCGCCTGCTGCTCGACGCCGACGACCGGCTGCGGGCGGACGTGTGGGAGATGCTCAACACCCGCTGCCTGTCGATCGCCGGCGGCACCACCCAGATCCTGCGCAACGTCGCGGGGGAGCGGATCCTCGGCCTGCCACGGTGACGGTCCGGCGACCCCACCGGGACGGGGCGAAGAACGCCCGATGCTTCCCCCAAAAGAGGGCAGCGGACTCGATGAGACCGGTTTACGCTGGAAGCACGATGGTCACTGTCCGGCCGATGCGCCTCGCTCTCACGGCGACGCTCGCGATCGCGAGCGTCACGCTGGCCCTGCAGCCGCGGTCGGACCCGACCTCGGAGCAGACCGCGCGCCCGGCGCCCATCGACACGCTGGTCACGACCGCCGACCCGTCGCTGCCGTCGCTGCCCGCCACCTCGGGCGGCCGCGTCGACGTGGCGCGCGCCGTCGCTCCGGTGGCGGCCACCCGGTCGGGTGACATCCCGGTCGCCGCGATGCTCGCCTACCAGCGGGCCGCGACGGTCATCGGCAAGGTCGACCGCACCTGCGGGCTGTCCTGGACGCTCCTCGCCGCCGTCGGTGGCGTCGAGTCCGACCACGGCCGCAACGGCGGTGCGGTGCTCGGTGAGGACGGCGTCTCGACCCCGCTGATCCGCGGCGTCGCACTCGACGGGCGCGGGCCGGTCGCCAAGGTCGCGGACACGGACGCGGGACGCCTCGACGGCGACAAGCGCTGGGACCGCGCTGTCGGTCCGATGCAGTTCCTTCCCTCGACCTGGACCAGCGTCGGCGTGGACGCCGACGGCGACGGTCGGCGCTCGGCCGACGACCTCGACGACGCGGCGCTGGGTGCCGCGGTGTTCCTGTGCGCGGCCCCGGGGTCGCTGGACACCCGCCACGGCGTCCGGACCGCCCTGCACCGCTACAACCCCTCGGCGGCGTACGTCGCGCGGGTCGTCGCGCTCGAGCACGAGTACCGCACCGGTGACTACACGGTGCCCGAGCCCCCGCCCGGCGGTCCGCTCGTGGTGCGCGCCGAGGCGCCCCTGCCGACCGCCGAGCACCGTGCCGGCCGTTCGCAGCACCGGGGCGACCAGGGCCATCGCGGCCACCAGGGCCAGCAGCAGTCCGCCGGCGGCCACCAGCACGCCGAGCAGGCCGGCACTGGCGGCCACCAGCAGGGCGGGAGCGCAGGCCCGGTCGACCCGACGCCGGACCCGACGCCGGACCCGACTCCGGACCCGACTCCGGACCCGACTCCGGACCCCACTCCGGACCCCACGCAGGGCCCGACCCACCAGCCCACCCATGTCCCGACGCCGACCCACCCGCCGACCCCGGCGCCGGCCACCGAGCTCACCGGCGTGCTCTCCGCCTGCGGCACGGACGAGGCGCCGGCCTGGTGCCTCGACGACACCGTCCTCGACGTCGGCGACGCCGACCAGCTGGCGGCAGACGCGCTGGCCGACTTCGACGTCGACGGCACCCTCGAGACCAACGCGGAGGAGCTGGCCGGCCTCGAGGGCACGGAGGTCACCGTCGCGGTGTCGACCACCGACGACGCGGCGCCCGTGCTGCTCGCGATCGGTGAGGACGACTACGTGGTCGTCGAGCAGGGCGAGGCGCCCCGCTGACGTACCCCCGCTGACCTACCCTGCTGCCTACCCCTGGGCCGGGGTCGCCGCGGCGGTGCGCTCGCGACGCCAGCCGTTCCAGTGCCAGTGGAGGTACCGGTCGATCGCCCGCACCACGTGGGCGCTGCGGATCGACGGGAACACGTCGAAGGCGTGCTGGGCGCCCGGCAGCTCGGCGTAGACGACCGTCGCCCCGGACACCTCGCGCAACCGCTGCACGAACAGCCGGGCCTGCTCGACCGACACCAGCGAGTCGTGGGCGCCGTGCAGCACGAAGAAGTCCGGCGCCTCCTTGGTGACACGCAGCAGCGGCGTGCCGGCCTCGAAGACCTCGGGCGCCTCCGCCCAGGAGCGCCGGACCACGCGCGGCGCGAGGAACCGGTCGCGCATCTGCTCCGCGCTGCGCAGGCCCGAGCTGCCGGCGAAGTCGTAGACGCCGTAGTGCGGGACCGCGACCGCGACGCTGGTGTCGGCGCCCTCGAAGCCGGGCTGGTACGCGGGGTCGTTCGGGGTCACGGCGGCGAGCGCGGTCAGGTGCCCGCCCGCCGACCCGCCGGTGATGGCGAGGTAGTCCGGGTCCCCGCCGTACTCCGCGATGTGCTCGCGGATCCAGGCGATCGCGCGCTTGACGTCGATGATCTGGGCGGGGAAGGGGTCGCGGGGCGCGAGCCGGTAGTTGATCGCGACGCAGACCCAGCCCTTCGCGGCCAGGTGCTGCATCAGCGGGATGCCCTGCTGGTCCTTGGTGCCGATCGTCCAGCCGCCGCCGTGCACCTGGAGGAGCACGGGAGCGTTCTCCGCGCCCGCGGCCGGTCGGTAGATGTCGAGCAGGCCCCGCTTCCCGTGCTCGGGGGCGTACGCGATGTCCTTGTCCACCAGCACGGACTGGTTGCGCATCCGGAACGGGTTCACGAGCTGGCGCCACGAGGTCGCGAGCTCGGCCGGGGTCGGGAGCGCGTCCAGCTGCTCGCCGTAGTCGGCGCCGATGCCCTCGACCAGTGCCTCCTCGGCGTCCCGCTGGACCCGTCGCGCCTGGTCGACCAGGTAGGCCTGCCCCGCCAGGTTGAGCGCGCCCAGGACGAGGCCGGCGCGGTTGCGCGGCCGCCGCGCGGCGTGGACGGCGGTGTCGGTCGCGGTCAGTGCCATCAGGTGCGGCGCGAGCTCCGAGGTGAGCCAGCCGGCGGCGAACGCCGGGATGGCGGCGCGGAAGCCGGGGACCGGGCGGATCGCGTTCGCGGTCAGGGCTGCGGTCACGAGCTGGCGGCGCAGGAACGACATGCGCTCACACTAGGAGCACTATTGAGAGCACGCTCACCCGTGTCGCAGACGGGGAAGCGTCGTTACGGAACTGAAACATGTTCCACATCGAGAAGGGGTGTCATGGAGCGGCTGTCGGGGCTCGACGCGAGCTTCCTGTACCTGGAGACGCCGGCGCAGCTGATGCACGTCTGCGGTGTGATCGTCCTGGACCCGAGCACGATGCCGGACGGCTACTCGTTCCGAACCTTCCGCGACGAGCTCGAGCGCCGGGTGCGTGACGTCCCCGAGTTCACGCGGAAGCTGCGACGGGTGCCGATGGGCCTCGACCACCCGATCTGGGTGCAGGACCGCCACTTCGACATCGACCGGCACGTGCACCGGCTGGCGCTGCCCTCGCCGGGCGGGTACGCCGAGCTCGTCGAGCTGACCAGTCACCTGGCAGGGCTGCCGCTGGACCGGTCCGCCCCGCTGTGGGAGATGTGGGTGATCGAGGGCTTCGAGGGCGACAAGGTCGTGGTGTTCTCGAAGATGCACCACGCCACGGTCGACGGTGTCTCCGGCTCGAACCTCGTCTCGCACCTGTGCAGCCTCGAGCCCGACTCCGACCCGATCTCGGCGAGCGAGCCCCGGCCGGCCGGCCACGAGCCCGGCCGCGCCGAGCTGTTCGGGCGCGGGGTGGTGGGCGCCCTGACCCGCCCGCTCAGCGCCGTACGCCTGGTCGCGCCGTCCACCCAGCTGATCGCGAAGACGGTCGGCCGGGTCCGCGCCGGGACCGCGATGGCCGCACCGTTCTCGGCCCCGCGGGCGTCGTTCAACGGCACGATCACCGGGCACCGCGCGATCGCGCTCGCGGACATGTCGCTCGACGACATCCGCCGGATCAAGAACGTCACCGGGACCACGGTCAACGACGTCGTGCTCGCGGTCGCCGGCGGCGCGCTGCGGACCTACCTCGAGGATCGCGACGAGCTGCCCTCCCAGTCCCTGCTGGCGACCGTGCCGGTCTCGGTGCGCGAGCAGTCCCAGCGCTCCGGCGGCGCCAACAAGGTGTCCGCGCTGTTCGCCAAGCTCGGCACCGACACCGAGGACCCGCTCGAGCGGCTGCGCGACATGGCCGAGCGCAACAAGAACGCCAAGGAGCACCACTCCGCGATCAGCGCCGACTCGCTCCAGGACTGGGCGGAGTTCGCCGCTCCGCGCACCTTCGGCCTCGCGGTCCGTGCGTACGCCGGTCTCCGGCTGCCCGAGCTGCACCCCGTCGTGCACAACCTGGTGATCTCGAACGTCCCCGGCCCGCCGGTGCCGCTGTACTTCATGGGTGCCCTGATCGAGGGGCTCTACCCCCTGGGGCCCGTGTTCCACGGCGCCGGCCTCAACATCACGGTCATGTCGAACAACGGCCGCGTGAACGTCGGCATCATCGCCTGCCGCGAGTCGATGCCCGACGTGGAGGACCTGGTCCGGCGGTTCCCGGTCGAGCTCGCCCGGCTCAAGGCCGCGGTCGTGGCCGCCGAGGAGGCGACGCCGATCAGGCGCCCGCGCCGGTCCGCGAAGAAGGCGGCCTCCCGGACATCCTGAGCTCACACCCTCAGCGCCCGGCCGAGACCCGCCGCCGGACGTCACGGCGCCGCGCGTTGACGGTGTCCACCGCCTCCAGCAGCGCCGGCACGAACCGCTCGGCCTCCATGACGCAGGAGGCGTGCCCGGCGGGGATGGCGTGGATCGTCGCGCCCGGGATGCGGCGGGCGAGCGCGATCTGGTTGTCCGGGGGCAGCACCTTGTCCTTGAGCGTCACCACCACGGCGGTGGGGACGTCGATGCGGTGCAGCCACGGCCGGGAGTGGTGCCGGCCGAGCGCGGCGACCGCCTGGCCGACCGCCCACGGCGAGGTGCTGCGGAACTCCTCCACCGCCCAGTCGTGGATGTCGAGCGGCGCGATGCCGAGCGTGCGGTTCGTGGCGCGTCCGGCGGCCCGGGCGGCGCGTGCGGCCGTCCGGCTGCGGGAGACGCCGCGGGCGGCGCCCATGGCCGCGCCCATGGCGGCGTGGAAGGAGCGCTCGGCGACGGAGGACCGGAAGCGGTCCGTGGTCGCGCAGAGGACCAGGCCGGCGAGCGTGTCCGGGTGCTGGCGCCAGACCCGCTGGGCGACGATCGAGCCCATCGAGAAGCCGGCGACGATCACGTCCCGCAGGCCCAGCGTCTCGACCAGCGCGGCCACGTCGTCCGCGCAGTCGACGAGCGAGAACTCGGGCGACTGGATGCCGCGCCCGTGCCAGCGCTGGTCCATGGTCACCACGCGGTAGCGCCGGGACAGCGGCTCGATCGAGGGGAACCACGTCAGCAGCCCGGTGCACCCGACGGCGTGCAGCAGCAGCACGGTGGGGGCGTCGGGGCGCGGACCCGGGGTGTCGGTCACGTACGTCACGCCCCGCCCGGGCAGCTCGACCATCCGGCCCTGGGGGATGCGCGCGTACGGGACGTACACGCGCTTCTTGAGCACGGAGCGCGGCGTCAGCATCAGGAGCTTCCTCACTCTCGACGGGCGTGCCCATCTGGAGTAGAACAGGTTACAGTTTCGCACGGCAGGTGCCCGAACAGGGGTAGGAGGTACAGGTGAGCGAGCCCGTCGACGGCGCAGTCGAAGCCGTCCGGTCGGTGGTGGGCGAGGTGCTGGACCGCGCCGGTGACGACCCCGAGGCCACGTGGGTGGCGCTGGCCGGCGCCGGCCTGCTGGCGCTGCCGGTGCCGCAGGCCCACGGCGGCGAGGGGCTCGGGCTGCCCGAGGTCGCCGTGCTGCTGCGCGAGAGCGGCCACCGCGGCGTGCAGCTGCCGCTCTGGGAGACGCTCTGCTGCGGGGTCCTCGCGCTCGTCACGGCCGGCTCCGAGGAGCAGCGGGCCGCGCTGCTGCCCGACGTCGCGGCGGGCACCGCGCTCCTGACGCCGGCGGTGCGCGAGGTCTCGACGGCCTCGGCGACCGCGTCGACGTCGTACGCCGAGGGCCGGGTGACCGGGCGCAAGATCGGCGTCACGTACGCCGACCGCGCGACCCGGCTGCTCGTGACCGCGGGCTCGGCCGACGGCCCCGTCGTCGCGCTGGTCGATCCGCGGGGTCCGGGTGTGGAGCTGCTGGAGACGATGTCGAGCCTCGGCACGCCGCAGCACACCGTGCTCCTCGACGGTGCGCCCGCCGAGCTGCTGCCCGGCGCGGACGCCGCCCGGGTGCTGCGCGAGCTCTGGGTCGCCGGCCTGTGCCTGACGGCCGCCGGCGTGGTCGCCGGCGCGCGCGACCTGACCGCGGCGTACGTCAAGGGCCGCACGCAGTTCGGCCGGGCGCTCGCGGAGTTCCAGGCCGTCGCGATGCAGGTCGCCGACGTCTACATCACCTCGCGCACGATCGACCTCGCGGCGGAGAACGTCGCCTGGCGGATCGACGAGGGCCTCGATGTCACCGACGACCTCGCGGTCGCGGCGTACTGGATCTGCCACGAGGCCCCGGGTGCGATGCGCACCTGCCATCACCTGCACGGCGGCATGGGCGTGGACATCACATACCCGATGGCGCGGTACTCCTCCTGGGTCACCGACATCGCGCACGCGCTCGACGCGCAGGCCGAGGACGTGCAGGTCGAGGACCCGACCACCAAGAACCTCGAGCTCACCGAGGCGCAGCGCGCGCTCAAGGCCGAGCTGCGCGAGTACTTCACCGGCCTCGCGACCGAGAACGAGCACCGCGACATGGCGGTCGACCGGCACGGCGAGACCTACCAGCGCGTCGTCCGGCAGATGGGCGAGGACGGCTGGATGGGGATCGGCTGGCCGACGGAGTACGGCGGGCACGGCCTCGGCGAGATCGAGCAGACGATCTTCGCCAACGAGGCGCAGCGCGCCGACGTGCACCTGCCGGCGGTCACGCTGCAGACCGTCGGCCCGACGCTGATCAGGTACGGAACGCAGAAGCAGAAGGACCTGTTCCTGAAGCGGATCCTCGCCGGGGACGTGCACTTCGCGATCGGCTACAGCGAGCCGGACGCCGGCACCGACCTCGCGTCCCTGCGCACCACCGCGCGCCGCGACGGCGACTTCTACGTGGTGAACGGGCAGAAGCTCTGGACGACCGGCGGCCACCAGGCCGACTACATCTGGCTGGCCTGCCGGACCGACCCCGACGCGCCCAAGCACCAGGGGATCTCGATCCTCATCGTCGACACGAGCGACCCCGGGTACTCGCACACGCCGATCATCACCGCGGACGGCTCGCACCACGTGAACGCGACGTACTTCAACGACGTCCGGGTGCCGGCCGACATGCTGGTCGGCGAGGAGAACCAGGGGTGGAAGCTGATCACCACCCAGCTCAACCACGAGCGCGTGATGCTCGGGCCGGCCGGACGGCTCGAGGGGCTGCGCGACCGCGTTGCGGAGTGGGCCGCGAAGCAGGGCGTGGTCGAGCGGCCCGACGTACGCCGGGTGATGGGCGAGGTGACCGCGGTGTTCCGCGTCAACGAGCTGCTGAACTGGGAGGTCGCCCGCGCCGCCGAGGAGGGCGACATCTCGGTCGGCGACGCGTCGTCGTCGAAGGTCTTCGCGGCGGACCAGGTCCAGCACCTCGCCGCGGACCTGACCGGCATCGTGCACCGGTACGGCGACCCGTCGGACGAGGAGACCGATCAGCTGATGAGATACCTGGACGGCCAGTCCAAGCGGAACCTCGTCCTCACCTTCGGTGGGGGCGTGCAGGAGGTGCAGCGCGAGCTGATCGCGATGTTCGGGCTCGGGCTGCCGCGGGTGCCGCGATGAGCGGCGACCAGGTGGTCGAGTCTGTCGAGACCCGGCACGAGCGGATCATGGCCGAGGCCGACCGGATCATGGCGCTCGGAGAGTGCTCGGAGTCCGTTGCGCCGTACGAGGTCAACCAGCCGACGATCGGCACCTGGCTGGACGCGATGGGCTACGACAACGACCGGTTCCGGAGCGGTGAGGCGCCGCCGTCGATGGCGCAGGTCTGGACGATGCCGGGGCTCGGCCGACGGCGGCCGGACGACGACCCGCTGAGCCGGATGATGGAGGTCCTCACCGCCGAGGGCTACACGGCGGTGCTCGGCACGAACTGCGAGCAGACCTACGAGCGCTACCTCGAGGTCGGCGAGCACGTGCGGGTGACGACCGCGCTGGACTCGGTGACCGGGCCGAAGAGCACGACGATGGGCGAGGGCTACTTCGTGACGTCGCGGAACACCTGGTACGTGGGCGAGGAGAAGGTGGCCACCATGCTGTTCCGGGTGCTCAAGTTCATCCCGAAGGAGACCCACGGTGGTTGAGGTGCGAGCGGAGCGAGCCTCGAGACCACCCGTGATCCGCCCGATGATCGGGCAGGACTCGCAGTTCTTCTGGGACGGCACGGCGGCCGGCGAGCTGCGGATCCAGTCGTGCAACGCCTGCGGCGCGCTGCGGCATCCGCCCGGGCCCGCGTGCCCGGCCTGCCACGCGCTGGACCGGGGGCACGTCGTGGCCGCCGGCACCGGCACGGTCTTCTCGTACGTCGTGCACCGGCACCCGCCGGTCCCGGGCAAGGAGCTGCCGATCGTGATCGCGCTGATCGACCTCGACGAGGGCGTGCGGATGGTCGGTGAGGTCGTGGACGTGGCAGACGACGAGATCGAGATCGGGATGCGGCTCCGCGTGGACTGGAACCGCATCGACGACGAGCTGACGCTGCCGATCTGGAGGCGAGCATGAAGGCGGGCGAGACCATTCCCGAGTGGTCGCTGCCGCTGACCCCGACCACGATCGTGAGCACCGCGATCGCGACCCGGGACTGGCAGGACGTCCACCACGACCGCGACGTCGCGCAGGCGGCCGGGTCGAAGGACATCTTCATGAACATCCTGACCACCAACGGGCTGGTCGAGAGGTTCGTCGTCGACTGGGCCGGGCCCGACACGGAGCTCAAGGGCATCGCGATCCGCCTCGGCGCCCCCGCGCACCCCTACGACACGCTGACGTTCAGCGGCACGGTCGAGTCGGTCGAGGACGGCATCGCGACGATCTCGGTCGTCGGGCGGGTGTCGCTCGGGGACCACGTGACCGGGACCGTGAAGGTGGTGGCATGACGCTCTACCGCAAGGCCGCGATCGCCGGCATCGGCGCGACGGAGTTCTCCAAGGAGTCCGGCCGGTCCGAGCTCCAGCTCTCGGTGGAGGCGGTCCAGCACGCGCTGGCCGACTGCGGGCTGACGCCGGCCGACGTGGACGGCTTCACGACGTTCACGATGGACACGTCCTCGGAGATCGCGGTCGCCCGCGAGCTCGGGTGCGGCGAGCTGCGGTTCTTCAGCCGGATCAACTTCGGCGGCGGCGGCGCGTGCGCGACCGTGCAGCAGGCGGCGATGGCGGTCGCCACGGGCGTGGCCGACTGCGTCGTCGCGTACCGCGGCTTCAACGAGCGCTCGGGCTCGCGGTTCGGCCAGTTCTCGGTCGCGGCCGCGACGCAGGTGAACACCAACGGTCTCGACAACGCCTGGACCTACCCGATGGGTCTCGGCACGCCGGCGGCGACCGTGGCGATGCAGGCGCGGCGCTACATGCACGAGTACGGCGCCACGTCCGAGGACTTCGGCCGTGTGGCCGTGGCCGACCGGCGGCACGCCGCGACCAACCCGAACGCGTTCTTCCACGGCAGGCCGATCACCCTCGAGGACCACCAGGCCTCCCGGATGATCGTCGACCCGCTGCACCTGCTCGACTGCTGCCAGGAGAGCGACGGCGCGGTGGCGCTGGTGATCGTCTCGGCCGAGCGCGCCCGGGACCTGGCGCAGAAGCCGGCGTACATCTCGGCGGCGGCGCAGGGCAGCGGCGTCGACCAGTTCGTGATGACGTCGTACTACCGCCAGGACATCGGCATCCCGGAGATGGGCGTGGTCGGCCGCGAGCTGTGGCGCCAGTCCGGCCTCGGCCCCGACGACGTGCAGATGGCGATCCTCTACGACCACTTCACGCCGTACGTGCTGATGCAGCTGGAGGAGCTCGGCTTCTGCGGCCGCGGCGAGGCGCCCGGGTTCGTCGCCGACGGCGCGATCGAGATCGGCGGGAAGCTGCCGCTCAACACCCATGGCGGCCAGCTCGGCGAGGCCTACATCCACGGCATGAACGGCATCGCCGAGGGTGTCCGCCAGGTGCGCGGCACCTCGGTCAACCCGGTCGACAACGTCGAGCACGTCCTCGTGACCGCCGGCACCGGCGTCCCCACCTCCGGCCTGGTGCTGTCGGTGTGACGGTTGAGTCGAGACTCAACGTGAGGGGCCGGCGTCGACGATCCGCTCCACCTCGGTGAGGTCGAGGTCGAAGGGGCCGATCCGGGTGAGCACCCAGGTGGCGCCGCGGTCGAGCCACGGCGCCGGGTCCTGGTCGGTGGTCAGGTCGATCACCAGGTCGTACGGCGCGGCCGGCACCTGCTCGGCCACCGTCGTGACGTCGTCCGGCCCGCCGAGCCCGATCACGAAGAAGCCGTCGTACGACGTCGCGCGGCGCAGGGGTGCGGCGTTCGGGAAGCGGCCCGCGAGCCAGATGGGCACCCGCGGCGCGGGCAGGAAGCGGGCGTCGCGCGCCGTGTAGTGCGGGCCATCGTGCGAGACCGGCGCCCCGGACAGCAGGCCGGTGAGCACCGCGAGCCCGTCGTCGAGCATCTCGCCGCGCACCTTCGGGGACGCCTCGTCGCCGAACGCGCTGAACTCGCCGACCCAGTCGTCGCCGAGGCCGAGCCCGAGCACGAGGCGGCCCTCCGACAGCACCGCGAGCGACGACGCCTGGCGCGCCAGCACCTGCGGCCGGCGCCGGGCGAGCGGGGTGACCATCGGGCCGAACAGCACCGAGGACGTCCGCATCGCGACGGCGGCGCAGCACGTCCACACGTCCGCGATGGCCGAGACGCGGTCGCCGTACTGGAGGTGGTCCCAGAGGAAGAAGCCCTCCCAGCCGGCCGCCTCGGCGCGCGCGGCCAGGTCGCCGATCACCCGCGGGTCGGCGAGCGCGTCGAAGGGCGCGACGAACAGCCCGCGCCGCGTTGTGCTCGTCATGATGCGGGGGAGAGCTTCTCGCCGAGGAACGCGAGCACCCGGTCGACGGCCTCCTGCGAGCGGTGCTCGGTGACGGTCGAGTGGCCCTTGCCGTCGAGGTCGACGCGCAGGAACGCGTCGCCGAGCTCGCGCGAGAGCGTGTCGAACCGCGTGCCCACGGCCGGGTCCTTGGCGTAGCGGAGCCCCAGCACCTGGCACCCGCGGGCCGCGCGGTCCTTGACCGCGGCGAGGTCGGACGGCGAGAGGTTCAGGTCCGCCGCGCGCTTCTTCCCGACCGCGAACGGCAGCGACGGCTGCGCCACCACCGGCGCGGCGACCGCGGTGTCGACCATCATCGCCAGCGCGAACCCGCCGGTGAAGCACATGCCGAGCGCACCGACACCGGGCCCGCCGAGCTCGCCGTGGAGCGACCGCGCGAGGCTGCGCAGCCACGTCGCCACCGGTGACGTCTCGCCGACCGCCATCGTGGTGAACTCCCGGCTGATGCACGCCCGCGGCAGCACCTTCAGCACGTTGCCCATCGACATCGCCGCCTCCGGCGTACCGAACAACGACGGCATCACGACCGTGTACCCGGCCGCGACCACCTCCTCGCCGAACCCGATGACGCCGGGCGTCAGACCCGGCATCTCGTGGATGACGATGACGCCCGGGCCGCTGCCCTTGCGGTACGTCGGGTGCGTGACCCCGTCGGCCGTGTGCTGGCCCGAGGTCCAGGAGTCGAGGAGCGCCATGCAGGCAGTATCCCGCAGCCGGCCGCTGGTGCCCGGCTACCTCGTCGCCTCGGACTCCGCGCCGGCGACCAGCGTCCCCACGTGGTCGGGCACATACGTCGCCTGGTCGCGCGGCGGCCGGCGGTACCCCGTCGAGGGCGGGCGGTCCGGCACCCGGACCGGCGCGAGGTCGACCTCGGCGTACGGGATCGTCGAGAGGAGGTGCGCCATCATGTTGAGGCGCGCCTCCTTCTTCACGTCGCTCTCGACGACGTACCACGGCGCCTCGGGGATGTCGGTGTGCACCATCATCTCGTCCTTGGCGCGTGAGTAGTCCTCCCAGCGCGCGATCGACTCGAGGTCCATCGTCGACAGCTTCCAGCGCCGCATCGGGTCGTCGAGACGCTCGCGGAAGCGGCGCTGCTGCTCCTCGTCGCTGACGGAGAACCAGTACTTGCGCAGCAGGATGCCGTCCTCGACCAGCAGCCGCTCGAAGATCGGGCACTGGTGGAGGAACCGGCGGTACTCGTCGGGGGTGCAGAAGCCCATCACCCGCTCGACGCCGGCTCGGTTGTACCAGGACCGGTCGAACAGCACGATCTCTCCGCGGCTGGGCAGGTGCTGGGCGTAGCGCTGGAAGTACCACTGCCCGCGCTCCCGCTCGCTTGGCGCGGGGAGTGCGGCGATGCGGGCGACGCGCGGGTTGAGGTACTGCGTGATCCGCTTGATCGTCCCGCCCTTGCCCGCGGCGTCGCGGCCCTCGAAGACGATGACGACGCGCGCCCCGGACGCGCGCACCCACTCCTGCACCTTGACCAGCTCGGCCTGCAGCCGGAACAGCTCCGCCTCGTACGCCGCCGCTGCCAGCCGTCTGTGCTGCTTGCCCATGGGGCAGCCTAAGCACGTGCCCCGACTCCACGCGCTCGAACTCGTGCCCGACGACGCCGGACAGGACCTGGTGCGCCGGGACTGGCAGGCGCTCCGCGACGCCGGCCTCCCGTCGCAGCTCGACCACACCGGCGCGTCGAACGCGCCGCACGTGACGGTCGTCGCCGCCGCCGAGCTCCCCGACGACGCCGTCGACGTCGCGAAGGCCCGCCTGGGCAGCCTCCTGCCGGTCCGCGCCCGGGCCGCCGGGATCCTGCTGCTCGGCGGCGAGCACCTCACGGTCGCCCGCGCCGTGGACATCGACGACGACGTCGTACGACGGGTGCTGGCCGTGCGCGTGCAGGTCCCGGACCGGCAGCACGTCGGCTGGCTGCCGCACGTGACGCTCGCGCGGAAGGTGGACCGGGCCGACGCGCAGCGCGCGATCGACGTGCTCGGCTACGCCGACGTCGAGCTCCGGCTCACCCGTCTGCGCCGCTGGGACCCCGAACGGGGACGCGTGACGACGGTCGTAGAGTCGCTCGCGTGACCGACCTCGCCGAGCTCGATCCCCCGCTGGACCCTGAGGAGCAGCGCGTCCTCGGGAGCCTGCTGGAGAAGCAGGTGACCGTCCCCGCGTCCTACCCGCTCACGCTCAACGCCCTGCGGACCGCGTGCAACCAGAGCAACAGCCGCGACCCGGTGACCGAGTACGACGAGCAGACGGTCGAGCAGGTCGGCCGGCGCCTCAAGGACCGCGGGCTGCTGCGGATCGTGTGGTCCGACACGGGCCGCAGGACGCTGAAGTACCACCAGGTGCTCGACGAGGTGCTCGACCTCGCCGAGGACGAGCGGGCGCTGGTCACCGTGCTCCTGCTCCGTGGACCGCAGGCGCCGGGGGAGCTGCGGAGCCGGACCGACCGGCTGCACGCCTTCGCCGATCGCGACGCCGTCGCGGACACCCTGCGCCGGATGGCGGACCGCGGGCTGGTCCGGGAGCTGCCGCGCCGCGGCGGCGAGCGCGACACCCGTTGGACGCACCTGCTGGGGGCCGAGCCCGCCGCGGAGACGGCGGCACCGGCGGTCGACGTGCTCGCCGGTGGTGCCGAGGCGCGCGACGAGCGGGTGCGGGCGGCGTACGACGCCGTCGCGGGCCGGTACGCCGAGTCGCTCGTCGACGAGCTCGCGGACCTGCCGTTCGAGCGCTGGCTGCTGGACCGGGTCGCGGCGCACGCCGCCGACGAGCAGGCCGGCGGGCCGGTGGTCGAGGTCGGCTGCGGGCCGGGCCACGTGACGGCGTACCTCGCGGAGGCCGGCGCGGACGCGACCGGCCTCGACCTGTCGCCGGAGATGGTGGCCGAGGCGCGACGCCGTCACCCCGGCGGCTCCTACGAGGTCGGCGACCTCCGGAAGCTGATGCGCCCGACGAGCGCGAGCGGCTGGTCGGCCGTGCTCGCGTGGTACTCGCTCATCCACCTGGCGCCCACCGAGCTGCCCGCCGCCGTCGAGGCGCTCGCCCGGCCGCTCGCGCGCGGCGGCTGGTTGGTGCTGGGCCTCCACGCCGGCTCCGGCGTGCGCCACATCGACGAGTGGTTCGCAGAGACGGTCGACCTGGACTTCGTGCGGCGCGAGCCCGGGGACGTCGTCGCGGTGGTGAAGGACGCCGGTCTCGCCGACGTCGAGTGGTACCGCCGCGGTCCGGTCGAGTCGCGTGGCGAGACCACCGAGCGGCTCTACGTCGTGGCCAGGAGGCCCGGGTGACGACGGCGGCCATCCTCGTCGTCTCGGTCCTCGTGGTGCTGGTCCTCGGGACGCCGGTGGCCTTCCCGCGCTCACCCGGTGACGCCGCCGGGCGAGCGGACGCCGCGCGACGCGGCGTGCCGCTGATCTATTGGCGGTCGGGCTGCACCTTCTGCGTCCGGATGCGTCTGTTCCTCGGCCTCGCCGGACGCCGCGCCGTCTGGGTGAACATCCACCGTGACCCCGAGGCCGCGGCCCGGGTGCGCTCGGTCAACGAGGGCAACGAGACCGTGCCCACGGTCTTCGTGGGCGGCGAGGCGCACACCAACCCGTCACCGGCGTGGGTGCGCTCCCGACTGAGGGACTAGAGGGTCAGCACGACGTCGCCGAGGACCGGCGCACCGTCGCGCTCGCCGCCGGCGACGGTGGCCGAGCCGATGATCCGGTCGTCCTCGCGCCAGCCACGCATCCGCATCGTCTCCCCGGGGAACAGCACACCGGCGAACTTCACGCCGAAGCCGGCCACCCGCGTCGCGTCGCCGCCGAGCAGCGTCTCGGTGAGGGTGCGCAGCGCGATGCCGTACGAGCACAGCCCGTGCAGGATCGGCGCCGGGAAGCCGGCGGCCTTCGCGAAGTCCGGGTCGGCGTGCAGGGGGTTGCGGTCGCCGCAGAGGCGGTAGAGCAGCGCCTGCTGGGGGAGCACGTCGTACGTCGTGTCCGCGTCGGGCGCGCGGTCCGGCAGCTCGACCGGGGCCGAGGACCCGCGGTCCCCACCCCAGCCACCTTCGCCCCGCACGAAGATCGAGGAGCGGGTGGTCCACAGGCGCTCACCGGTCGGTGACGTCGCGACGCCTTCCTGCCAGATCACCGCGGCCTTGCCCTTGTCCCAGACGTCGCTGATGCGGGTGGTCACCGTCGCGGATCCCGAGGTCGGGACCGGAGCGTCAACGGTGATCGACTGCGAGCCGTGCACCACCTGCGCCAGGTCGATGTCGCACCCCGGGAGGTCGAGCGGCGGCGGGTCGGTCATGTGGAAGGTCGGTGCGACCACGCCGAACGACGGCAGCACCTGGAGCGCCGGCCCCTCGAGTGTGTACGACAGGTCCGTCGCGCCGATCGCGAGGTGGTAGAGCAGCACGTCGCTGTCGGTCCAGGTGAAGTCGACCGAGCCGAGCTCGGCGCCGATCGCGACGTCGGGATCGATGGGCATGTCACTCCTCGTTGGTCGAGCTCGTCGAGAGCGCGATGGCCTCGGCGGCGAGGTAGCCGAACGTCAGGGCGGGACCGATCGTCGCGCCCGGTCCGGCGTACGTGTGGCCCATGACCGCGGCCGAGCAGTTGCCGGCGGCGTACAGGCCGGGGATCACCGAACCGTCGGGGCGCAGCACCCGCGCCTTCTCGTCGGTGACCAGCCCGCCCTTGGTGCCGAGGTCGCCGGGCACGATCTTGACGGCGTAGAACGGCGCCTGGTCGATCGCGTGCAGCGACGGGTTCGGCTTCACGGTGGGGTCGGAGTAGTACTTGTCGTACGCCGACTCGCCGCGGTGGAAGTCCTCGTCGACGCCGGTCCGGGCGAACCCGTTGAAGCGCGTCACGGTCTCGGTGAGCGAGCCCGGTGGCAGCCCGAGCTCCTCGGCGAGCTCCTCGAGCGTGGCGGCCTTCTTCACCGTGCCGTTCTTGTACCAGCGGCCCGGGAACGGCTGCCGCGGCGAGAGCCCGGCGAACAGGTACCGGTTGCGGTAGCGCTGGTCGATGACCATCCAGGCGGGGACGTGGGGGACACCGGTGGCCTCGCCCCGGTAGATCTCGTGCACGGCCTCGACGTACGGCAGCGCCTCGTTCATGAACCGCTTGCCGGCCTGGTTGACGATGATCGAGCCGGGCAGGTTCCGCTCGGCCAGGCAGAACCACGGTCCGGAGGGGAGTGGGATCGTCGGACCCCACCAGGCGTCGTCCATCAGGTCGACCTCGGCGCCGGCGGCGATGCCGGCGAGCACCCCGCCCCCGGTGTTGAACTGCGAGCCCGTCGTCCAGTCGACCGAGGTCGGCTGCGGCTGGTACTTCTCGCGCATCTCGAGGTTCTTCTCGAAGCCGCCGCTGCCGAGGATCACGCCCCGGCGGGCGCGGACCACCGCCTCCTGGCCGTTGTGTCGCACCCGGACGCCGACGACCCGGCCGTCCTCGAGGACGAGGTCGGTGAGCTCGGTGTCGTAGTGGACGGGTACGCCGGCGTCCATCAACCCCTTGCGCAGGCCGATCGCGATCGCGTTGCCCATCGCGAACATCTTCCGGCCGCGCACCAGGCTGACGATCCGTCTGAGCAGCACCTTGGCCATCGTCAGCGGCCCGCGGACCGTCCGCAGGCCGAGGCTGATCTTGCGGTAGTCGGCCTGCGTGACGATCAGGTTGGCCGGTGCCTTCGTGTACTGGGGGTGCAGCCGCTCGAGCTCGTCGCCGAGGAAGCGTGCGTCCATGGGGACCGGCTCCGCCGAGCGGCCCGCGGCGCGCCCGCCGGGCGCCTCCGGGTGGTAGTCGGCGTACTGCGGCACCCACGTGAAGCGCAGCGGCGTCCGCTCCCGGATGAAGTCGAGGACCTCGGGGCCGCGGTCGAGGTAGGTGTCGCGGCGGACCTTCGGCACCACGTCGCCGACGATCGAGTCGAGGTAGAGCTTCGAGAGCTCCGGGTCGTCGCCCTGGCCCGCGGCCTTCAGGGCGTAGTTGTTCGGGATCCAGACCCCGCCGCCGCTGCGTGCGGTCGACCCGCCGAAGTACGCGCTCTTCTCGAGCAGGACCGTGTCCAGGCCACGCGCGGCGGCCGCGAGCGCGGCCGTCATCCCGGCACCGCCCGCGCCGACCACCACGACGTCGACGCTCTCCGGCAGGGGGGCCGGCAGGGGGGTCGTCATGGCCAGAAACTGTAACAGGTTCTACTATCGGTCCCGTGACCTCCCAGGAGAGCATCTCGGCTGCCGTCGCCCGGCTCGCCGACGCGCAGGCGACCCGGGTGCCGTGCGCTCCGGTGCGCGACCTGATCGGCACCGACGACCTGGTCGCGGCGTACGCCGTCCAGCAGGGGCTGGTGCAGCAGCGGATCGCCGGAGGGGCCCGGGTCGTGGGCCGCAAGATCGGCGCGACCTCGGAGGCCGTGCAGACCCAGCTCGGCGTCGACCAGCCGGACTTCGGCTACCTGCTCGACGACATGGACGTCTCCGGCCAGGATCCCGTCTCGATGGCGCGGCTGCTCCAGCCGCGGGTCGAGGGCGAGGTGGCGTTCGTGCTGGCTCGCGACATCGACGACGAGGAGATCACGCTGGACGTCGTCCGTGACGCCGTCGACATCGCGCTGCCCGCCCTGGAGATCGTCGACTCGCGGATCGCGGACTGGAGGATCGGCTTCACCGACACCGTGGCCGACAACGCCTCCAGCGGGCTGTTCGTGGTCGGGACCGACGGCCGCTCGCTCGCCCCGGATCCACAGGGCGTGGAGCCACGCGAGGTGACCATGTCGCTGACCATCAACGGCGAGGAGCGGTCGGCGGGCAACGGCGCCGCCTGCCTGGGCGACCCGCTCGAGGCGCTGCGCTGGCTCGCCGTGCAGGCCCAGCGGTTCGGTGACCCGCTGCGTGCCGGCCACCTGATCCTGTCCGGGGCCCTGGGCCCGTTCGTGCCGTTCGCCCCGGGGGACCGGGTCGAGGCGACCATCAGCGGCTTCGCGCCGCTCCGCGTCACCTTCGAGGAGTGAGCTCGTGACCAAGCGCCCCATCGACCGGCTCAGTGCCGCCATCGTCGGACCCGGCAACATCGGCACCGACCTGATGTACAAGCTGCTGCGCTCCGCTCGGAACGGGGGGAGCATCGAGCCACGCTGGATGATCGGCGTCGACCCGACCAGCGAGGGGCTCCGGCTGGCGGCCGACCAGGGTCTCGAAGCGTCGCACGAGGGCGTCGACTGGCTCCTCAAGCAGGACGAGCTGCCGGACCTGATCTTCGAGGCGACGTCGGCATACGTGCACCGCGAGTACGCGCCTCGTTACGAGGAGGCCGGCATCCGCGCGGTCGACCTCACACCGGCGGCGGTCGGGCCGGCGGTCATCCCCCCGGTGAACGGCGAGGAGCACGTCGGCGCGATGAACGTCAACATGATCACCTGCGGCGGCCAGGCCACGATCCCGATGGTGGCGGCGGTGTCACGAGCGGCCGCCCCCTTCGGTGGGGTCTCGTACGCCGAGATCGTCGCCTCGGTCTCGTCGGTCTCCGCCGGGCCGGGCACCCGCGCGAACATCGACGAGTTCACCCGCACGACCTCGCGCGGCGTCACCGAGATCGGCGGCGCCGCGGAGGGCAAGGCGATCATCATCCTGAACCCGGCCGAGCCGCCGATGATCATGCGGGACACGATCTTCTGCGCCGTCCCACCGGACGCCGACCGGGACGCGATCGTGCAGTCGATCGTGGCGATGGAGAAGGCCGTGCAGGAGTACGTGCCGGGCTACCGGCTCCTCCAGGAGCCGCAGATCGACGACCCGTCGCCGGCGACCCGTGGCCAGACCAAGGTCTCGATCTTCGTCGAGGTCGAAGGCGCGGGCGACTACCTTCCGCCGTACTCCGGGAACCTGGACATCATGACCGCCGCCGCCACGCAGGTGGGCGAGAACATCGCGAGATCGTTGGTCGACCGGTCCTCGTTGGTCGAGCCTGTCGAGACCCCGGGAGGCAACTGACATGACCGACCGCAACGCCCTGACCCGCACCTGGTCCGGCACCCACGGCGACGATCCGTGGGGCAGCCTGGACCTGCGGCTGACCGACACGTGCCTGCGCGACGGGTCCCACCACAAGCGCCACCAGTTCACCGCCCAGGAGTGCCACGACATCGTCGAGGCGCTGGACGCCTCCGGCGTACCGGTCATCGAGGTGACGCACGGCGACGGCCTCGGCGGGTCGTCGTTCAACTACGGCTTCTCGAAGACGTGGGAGCAGGAGCTGATCCGGATCGCGGCCGAGACCGCGAAGCGCGCGAAGATCGCCTTCCTCATGCTGCCGGGCGTCGGCACCAAGGACGACATCCGTGCCGCGCAGGACAACGGCGGCCGGATCTGCCGGATCGCCACGCACTGCACCGAGGCCGACGTCTCGATCCAGCACTTCGGCCTGGCGCGCGAGCTCGGCCTGGAGACCGTCGGCTTCCTGATGATGAGCCACACCCAGCCGCCCGAGGTGCTCGCGAAGCAGGCGCGGATCATGGTCGACGCCGGCTGCCAGTGCGTGTACGTCGTCGACTCCGCCGGTGCGCTGATCATGGAGCAGACCGCGGACCGCGTCGCCGCCCTCGTCGCCGAGATCGGCGACCAGGCCGACGTGGGCTTCCACGGCCACGAGAACCTCGGCCTCGGCGTCGCCAACACGATCATCGCCGCCCGCGCGGGCGCGACCCAGATCGACGGGTCTGTCCGCCGCTTCGGTGCCGGTGCCGGCAACACGCCGCTGGAGGCGTTCGTCGGCGTCTGCGACAAGCTCGGCTGGGAGACCGGCGTCGACTTCCTCCAGATCGTCGACGCCTCCGAGGACGTCATCAGGCCGGCGATGCCGGAGGAGTGCCAGCTCGACCGGATGACGCTGATGATGGGCTACGCCGGCGTGTACTCGTCGTTCCTCAAGCACGCCGGCAACGCCGCCGAGCGGTACGGCGTCTCCGGGGCGAAGATCCTGCTCGAGGCAGGTCGTCGCAAGCTGATCGGCGGCCAGGAGGACCAGCTCATCGACATCGCGCTGATGCTGAGGGCCGAGCAGGACAAGGTCCGGGCGGACGCCGGTACGGCGTAGCGACCTGTCGGCAGCAGGTGGCACGATCGTCGGGGCCGGCGCCGTCGTCGCGAACGACGTCCCGCCGATGTGCGTCGTCACCGGCACGAGCGTCGTGGAGCGACGGCGGCTCACCGGATCCTGACCGGACGTCCGAGTCGGCCGACTCGTTCGACATCACCGACGACCCGACCTGGGACTGCCCGGCGTCCGTCGTCATCCGCCGCCCGGACGGTTGGCCCGACTGCGGGACGAGCCACCGCGTCACCGACTTCCAGCCTGAGCCGTGACCGCGACGGCCCGAGTCTTGCGTGATTCTTGCTGCTCGTTTGAGGTTGCGATGAACCCCGGCAGGCTACGTTCGCATCGAACCGCCGGAGACCCGAGACTCCGGCGGTTCACTACGTTCCGAGGTACCTGGCGTTCGCCTCCCGCGCCGACAGGCGGCGGTGAGACGCACCTCCGGCTGTTCCAGCGGCGGCGGTACCACCCGATCTGGGCGATGTACATCGACCGCTTCGGCTTGCGACGATGGCTTCTACCGCCTGCCAGGAGGGGAGTCGATCATGGACTTGCGCCGAACCGGCCGGATCTTCGGATGGTTGTTCATCGGGACCTTCGTGACGAGCATTCCCGCGCGTCTTCTCTTCATCGACGGGGCGGGGGCAAGCTGGACGGACATGCGTTTCGTCGCCGCGGACGCCTCCCCCACGAGTCTGAAGTGGGGTGCGCTCCTCGAGTTCGGCCTGATCGTCACTCAGCTCGGGACCGCTCTCGTGTTGTATCCCATCGCCCGCAGACAGAGCGAGACGATCGCGCTCAGCTACGTGACCGCCCGGACCATCGAGTCCGTCTTTGCCGCCATCGGCCTTGTCAGCATGCTCTCGCTGATATCGGTCATCAGCGCCATGAGCGGGGCGAACGACGTCGAGGCGGTCGCGCTCCAGGCGCAGGGCGACAGCCTCGCGCACGCCTACGAGTGGGCCTTCGAGTGGGGGCCCGGACTCGTGGCCGGCATCGGCAACGGGATCCTGCTCGGCTACCTCATGTACACATCGGCCCTCGTGCCCCCGCGGCTGGCCCTCCTGGGTCTGATCGGCGGACCGATACTGATCCTCTCCTTCCTGATGATCCTGGCTGGGGTCTACAAGAACGGTGAGGGGCCCTCGGGCCTGCTGACGCTCCCGGAAGCCGCGTGGGAACTGTCCCTCGGCATCTACTGCGCCTGGAAGGGATTCCGTGTCTCGAGCCCACTAGCCCAACAAGGTCGCAGAAGCGAGGCGCTCCTCCCCAGTTGACGGCACAGCACTACTGACACGTGGCGCTTTGATCGGTCTTACCATCGCGAGCATGCAGCGGAGGCGAACACGCGGCGGAATGACGCGCGCGAGTAGTGAAGTCATGGGCGGCGCCACGGCGGTCCAAGAAGTGCCACCACGCGACCCCAGAGCCTGGACACGGCGCACTGTATTCAACTGAACAGCGATAGAGTGCTTGTCTATAGCGATAGAGTTCAATTACGGTTGCTCTCGTCAGAACAAACCAGCCCTGGGGCGTGTCCTGCAAGAGATCACCGCCCCAGGGCCAGCACAGGAAGGATTTCACAGTGAGTGGAACCAACATCACGGTCGACGTGACCAACTGGCCCA
>DASTXB010000073.1:0-3471 GCA_035765695.1 Nocardioides sp.
GTGCGCCAGAGCGGGGACCGCTCGCCGCGCTCGAGGGACAGGCCCGAGCTGTAGCGGACCCGCACCGGCGTCAGCACCGGCACGTGGCCCTGCACGACGATCCACGGGACGCCGCGCTGGCGGGCGTCCGCGAGCACGTGCCGCAGCCACCGGAGCTGGCCGCCGACGACCTCGGTGCGGACGTCGTCCTTCGTCACGTGGAAGACGTCGAGCGACACCAGCAGGACGTCCGGGCTCAGCTGAGTGGCGTACGCCGTGTCCGCCCACTGCGTCCCCACCGGACGGTCGGTGAAGCGCGGGCTGCCGTCGGCGGTCTCGTCGTACGCCTGGGCGAAGACCGAGCGGAACAGGGCAGCGTGCTGGCGCTTCCAGCGCAGCTGCGGCGAGCCGGTCCACGGGTTGTCGCCGAGGTCGTGGTCGCCGATCGCGGCGTACAGGTCGAGGCCGTGCGCGGCGAACCGCTGCGCGTTCTGCCCGTGGTAGAACGCGCCGGCCCGGCGCAGGCTCGCGGCTCGTTGGGGTGCGGTGCGGGTCGGGCCGAAGATGCCGGTCCCCAGGTCGTCGCGGCCCCAGTGCCCCTCGACCAGGTCGCCCGCGACCAGCAACGACTGCGGGTCGTGGCCGGCGATCTCGTCGAGCACGGTGTCGACGGCGGTCTCGAGCTGCGGGGTCCAGGAGTTCGGGTCGCCCGGCTGCCAGCCCCGCTGACCGCGCACGTCACCGATGTCCTGGTTGAAGATGTCCGGCGCCGCCGCGAACCGGTACGGCGCGGTCGCGCTCGAGACGGGCCGGAGGTCGCCGGTCGCGTCGCCGGTGGCGGTGCCTAGGGGAGCGAGACCGGCGCACAGGCCGGCGAGGACCACGCCGAGCGCGGCGGCGAGGGCTGTCCGGGTCGGTCGGCGGCGCACTGGGATCTGTTTCTCCGGGACGTCGGGGATCGAGGCGGAGTGCCCGACCCTAGTGGAAGGGACGGACGGGACAGGAATCCGGTTGCCTCAGGCGAGGAATGCGATCGCCAGGAGTGCGGCACCGACCACGACGGCGCCCGTCAACACGTAGCCGAGGCTGAAGGCCGGGAGCGCGGTCCCGGTGCGCATGGCTCGCTCGATCCGTGCCCAGCGCACCATGGCGAGGAGCGTGACCGTCCCGCCCAGAAGCACCAGGACAACGGCCAGGGTGGTCCGCACCCAGGGTGTCGACGGCACCTCCAGGGCGTGGAGCGCCACCCCGCCGGCCAGCATGGCGAGCGCGGTGCGCACCCACGCCAGGAAGGTCCGCTCGTTGGCGAGGGAGAAGCGCGGGTCGGGCTCGTCGCCCGCCTGGTAGACCCACCTCGGGTGCCGCTCGGTCATGGCACAGACTCTAGAGTCGCCGCGTGACGCACGAGTTCGACGAGCACATCGCGATCAGCCGCCAGGACGAGTCGAGGTGGGTCGCGGACCTCGCCGCGGGCTGGAGCGTCGGCGGCGGCGTGAACGGCGGGTACCTGCTGGCGGTCGTCGGCAACGCGCTGCGCCACACGTTCCCCTCGAAGCCCGACCCGATCGCGGTCTCGGCGTACTACCTGTCCGCCTCCGAGCCGGGGAAGGCGACCGTCCATGTCGACGTCCGCCGCGAGGGCGGGAGCGTGGCGACGGCGGCGGTCGACCTCCGCCAGGGCGACGAGACGCGGATCGCCGCGCTCGCGACGTACGGCGACCTCGACCGGCTCGGCGACGACGTGCGGACCACCGCGGAGGAGCCGCACCTGCCGCCGCCCGACCAGTGCGTGCCGAACACGATGGCGCCGCCGGAGGTGCGCGCGATCGCGCCGCTCATGGACCGCTTCGACATGCGCTTCCATCCCGACCACATCGGGTGGGCGGTCGGCGAGCCGAGCGGCAACGGGGTGCTGAGCGCGTGGTTCCGCCTCATCGACGACCGCGAGCCCGATCCGATCTCCCTGCTGATGGTCGTCGACGCGCTGCCGCCGGTCACCTTCGACCTCGGCATGCCCGGCTGGGCGCCGACGCTGGAGCTCACCGCGCACGTGCGCGCCAAGCCGGCGCCGGGCTGGCTGAAGGTGCGACATGCGACGCGAAACATGGCGGGCGGGATGTTCGAGGAGGACTGCGAGGTCTGGGACTCCACGGGGCGCCTGGTCGCGCAGAGCCGTCAGCTCGCGCGCCAGCCGCGCCGAAGCTAGCTTGCCTTGCCGTCCTGGCGGTCGAGCTCGTCGAGGACGCGGTGGAGCTCGGCGGTGCGGATGAGGGCGTTGGCCTCGTCGAGGGTGATCCGGTGGGTGCCGGTGTGGGTGATGTGGCGCCAGAGGCCGTGGGGTGTTCGCCAGACGTAGTCGTCCGGCCCGAGTTGTCGGAGCAGGTAGGGCAGGTGGGTCTTGGCGCGGTGGTGGGTGCGGGCTAGGGGTGCGGCGTTGTGGTCGCCGGTCTGCCCGTCGGGGCCGTCTTCTCGGTAGTCGCGGGGGTGGTCCATGTCGACGTGACGGCTGACGCGGGTGGCGTGGGGGAAGACGTCGCCGACGGTGCGCAGGTGGATGCGTTCCTTGACCGACTCGGGGTGCTCGTAGGCGTTGACCCGCAGGGTGTCGGAGAGGTCGAGGACGGGTTTGAGGGTGACGTGGGCGTGGCCGAGCATCCGGATGACCTGGTCGAGCAGCAGCGGGCCGAGGTCCTCGACGCGGGCCACGCCCCAGTGGTGGAGTGCGGCTTCGTGGAGGTGGACGTACACGACGGCGCTGCTGTGCCGCCGCCGGTTCCTCTTCCCGTCCTCGGGTGTCTCGGAGGGTTCGAGGAGGTCGAGGACCTGGTCGGGGTGGGCGAGCCAGCCGAATGCTTCGGCGCGGATCTCGTCGCGGCCGGCGTCGTCCGGCAGGTGGGGGACCAGGTCGCGCCGCTGGTCGAGGGCTTCGGTGATCTGGTCGATCAGGGCGAGCACGAACTCGGCGGGGCCGGCTTCGAGGCGGGCGTAGAGGTTGCGCAGCCCGTGCTCATCGATCCGGGAGGCGCCGACGTAGCGGCGGCGGAGCTCGGCTTCCAGGCGGGCGGCGTGGGTGGCGGGGTCGGCCTCGATGACCTTGGCCCGGGCCAGCTCCAGGACCCGGGCGGGGGACTCCCCGGCGATCGCGTCGGCCACGGCGTCGTCGACGACATGGACCGTGGTCCGGTCCAGCGCGCGGCTCAGGGCGGCGACCTTGCGGGCCACCCAGGGCTCGCAGTCCCCGGCCAGCACGACCTGCCAGGTGCGGGGGAGCCGGTGCCGCAGATCGAGGGCGTCGGCGACCGCGGCGCGGGTGCTCAGGGTGTGCACCTGCCGGGCGATGGACAGCTCGGGGATGGACAGCTCGCGGACCAGCGGCGTGCCGTCCCCGCCGACCTCGACCAGTCGGTCCTCCCCGTTCCACGTCCGGCGCTGGATCGGCCCCCGCCGCGGGTCACTGGCGTGCAGATCGGCCCACTGGCAGATCAGCAGCAG
>DASTXB010000074.1:0-29015 GCA_035765695.1 Nocardioides sp.
ACGTCTCGACCGGCCAGCTCTCGACGCCGACCGGGAACAGCGTCGGCGGGGCGACGAGCGTCACCTCGGCGCCGAGGGTGTGGAGCAGCAGGGCGTTCGAGCGCGCGACCCGGCTGTGCAGCACGTCGCCGACGATCGCGATCCGGCGGCCCTCGAGCCCGCCCGGCCTGGAGTCGCCGAGGTGGCGCCACATCGTGAACGCGTCGAGCAGCGCCTGGGTCGGGTGCTCGTGCGTGCCGTCACCGGCGTTCACGACACTGGAGCGGACCCAGCCGGAGTGGGCGAGCCGGTGCGGGGCACCGCTGGCGCCGTGGCGGACGACGACCGCGTCGGCGCCCATCGCCTCGAGCGTGAGCGCCGTGTCCTTGAGGCTCTCGCCCTTGGACAGGCTCGAGCCCTTGGCGGCGAAGTTGATGACGTCGGCGGACAGCCGCTTGGCGGCGGCCTCGAAGGAGATCCGCGTGCGGGTGGAGTCCTCGAAGAACAGGTTGACCACGGTGCGGCCGCGCAGCGCGGGCAGCTTCTTGATCGGCCGGTCGGCGAGCTCGCGCAGCTCGGCCGCGGTCGTGAGGACCAGCTCGGCGTCGTCGCGGCTCAGGTCGGCCGCGCTGAGGAGGTGACGCTTCATCGCTCCTCCGTTCCCTGGATGGTGACCGCGTCGGCGTCGTCGATGCCGGCGAGGGTCACCCGGACCCGCTCGACCAGCGACGTGGGGAGGTTCTTGCCGACGAAGTCGGCACGGATCGGCAGCTCGCGGTGACCGCGGTCCACCAGGACCGCGAGCTGCACCGCCTGCGGGCGGCCGAGGTCGTTGAGCGCGTCGAGGGCGGCGCGGATGGTGCGGCCGGAGAACAGCACGTCGTCGACGAGGACCACGGTCCGGCCGTCGATCCCGCCCGGCGGGATCTCGGTGGGGAGGAGCGCCCGGGCCGGCTTCAGGCGCAGGTCGTCGCGGTACATCGTGACGTCGAGCGAGCCGACCGGGACGGCGTACCCCTCGACCGACGCGATGCGCTCCGCGATCCGCCGCGCCAGCGGTACGCCGCGGCTCGGGATGCCGAGGAGGACGAGATCGGCGGCGCCCTTGTTGCGCTCGAGGATCTCGTGGGCGATGCGGGTCAGGGCCCGGGAGATGTCGCGCTCGTCGAGGACGACGCGCTTGGTGTCATGAGGGTGCGTAGGCAACAGCCTCGGACCTCCTTCTCCGCCTCACGGGACGGCTCGTTAAAGGATGTCGAATCGCAGGAACCCTACCTCCGTGCCGGCCCGCGGAGCGAACCGGCTGCGGCGTTTCTCGGTGGGTGGGACGAGGCTCACGCCGGCCCGACGTCGAGCAGCACCTTCCCGACCGCGCCGGCCTCGACCGCGTCGTGGGCCGCGGCGGCCTCCTCGAGCGGGAAGTGGTGCAGCGGCAGGCCGGCGTCCGCGCCGACCCGGAACGCGCCGTCCGCGATCGCGCGGGTCACGTCCTCGGTCGCGGCGGCCACGAGCTCGTCGGCCAGCGTGTAGAGGATCAGGAACTGGAAGCGCAGGTTCTTCCCGAACGCCGCGCGCAGCGGCATCGTCATCTCGTCGCCGCCGTTGTTGGCGTAGATGCTGACCAGGCCGTGGACCTTCACGACGTCGAGGTCGAGCGCGACGTTCTGGGCCGGCGCCACCTCGACGGCGATGTCCACGCCGTCCGGGCAGATCGTCCTGATCGCGTCGGCCGGGTCGCCGGCACGGTAGTTGACGGTGTGGTGCGCGCCCGCCGCCACGGCGAGGGCGGCCTTCTCGTCGCTGCTGACGGTCGTGATCACGGTCGCGCCCGACCAGCGGGCCAGCTGGATCGCGGCGTTGCCGACCGCGCCCGCTCCCCCGGCGACCAGGACGGTCCGGCCGTCGAGGGCCCCCGGCCCGAGGCGGGTGGGACCGCCCTCGTGCGCGGTCAGGGCGCGGTGCGCCGTCACGGCCGGGACGCCGATGCTGGCGCCGAGGTCGAAGTCCGCGTTCTCCGGCAGCCGGACGACCCGGGCCGTCGGCTGGACGGTGTGATCGGCGGCGGTGCCGTACGCCCGTCCGTGCTGCGCCAGCACCAGCCAGACGCGGTCGCCGACGGCGAGACCGGAGACGTCCGGGCCGACGGCGTCGACCACCCCGCTGCCGTCCTGGCCGGGCGTGACCTCGTCGTACCCGCTCATCATCCCGGCGCGGAACTTCCAGTCCGTCGGGTTGACCCCGGACCGCACCAGGCGCACCCGCACCTCGCCCGGTCCGGGCTCGGGCAGGGCGCGCTCGACGACCTGGAGGACGGAGGACGGGCCGGTCTCGCGGTAGACGACTGCGCGCATGCCTCCGAGGTAACCACGCCGGGGCAAGCACGACCCGCCACTTCTGACTCCCCGAGAAAACCAGAAGTGACGGGCCGGCGGCTCAGAGGGCGGCGGCCATCCCGGCGCAGGCCTTCAGCCACTGCATCCGGGTGTTCTCGGACAGCTGGGCGTAGGGCACGACGGAGCCGGCGACGAGCGCGGGGTCGTAGGGCACGCGGTACACGCCGCGCGTGCGCTGCTGGTAGACGTCCACCAGGTCGTCGGCCAGCTTGCTGTCGACCTGGGCGGACGGGTCGGAGAGCACCGTGACCGCCTTGTACTTCAGGTTCTGGTAGCCGGCGTCCTGGAGCGCGTCGAGCATCCACAGGCCGCTGTACCCGGTGTCCTCGCGCACCGTGGAGGTGACCACGAGCAGGTCGGCCGCGCCCGCGGCGGCGAGCCAGTTCTCGGCACGCATGTTGTTGCCGGTGTCGATCAGGATCACCCGGTAGAAGCGCTCGAGGAGCTTGTGGACCGCGTCGAAGTCCTGCGCGCGGATCGTGCCGGTGACGTCCGGCCGCTCGTCCGACGCCAGGACGTCGAAGTGCGCGTCACCCTGGGAGCGCACGAACGCGCCGAGGTCGCCGATCCGCGACTGGTAGACGTCGGTGAACCGCTCGAGGTCCTCCAGCAGCTCCCGGGTGGTGTTGCGGTGCGTGCTGCGGGTGCCCCGGATGCCGAGCGTGCCGCGGGTCTCGTTGTTGTCCCAGGCGACGACACCACCGCCGCGCACCGTGCCGAAGGTGTAGCCCGCGGCCAGCACGCCCGTCGTCTTGGCCGCGCCGCCCTTGGGGTTGATGAACGCGATCGTCCGCGGGCCGTCGAAGTCGCGCTGGATGGTCCGGCGGTTGTCCTCGTACTCCCGCTCGGCGGGGCCCATCTTCGGGTTGATCAGGCCGCCGCTCCAGCGGCGTACGGTGCCGCGCCAACCCCAGGTCGCCGGGCCGTGGTCCTGCTCGGCGTCGCGGCGGTCCAGGAAGTCGGTCGCGGTCATGAAGCGCCGGACCTCGCCCTCCTCGGCGGGAGCGGCCGGCTCCTCGGCGGCGGGGTGCGGGGCTTCGGGTTGCTGGGCCGGCGGCCGCTGCTGCGCCGGCTGCGCCGGCTGCGGCGGCTGCGCCTGCTGCGGGGGTTGGTACGCCGGAGGCGGCGTGGTCGGCGGCGGCGTGGTCGGCATCGGGTACGAAGGCGCGGGCCCGGCCTGCGGCAGCGGGTCGTTCAGCGGGTCGTTCAGCGGGTCGGTGAGCGGGGCGGGACGCTCACCGGCGCCCGTCCCGGTGCGCGCGTCGCGCCGCGCGGCGTACTCCGCGAGGTCCTCCGGCGTGTAGAGCCGGTCACTGGTGTTGTCGTCGTGTCGCGAGCCGCCCGAGCTCCACGCTTCCTGCGACATCGAGGCCCCCTTCGAGATGACAGGTCCGTCCTGCACGCAGGTCCTTCCCCGTTCTCCCGCGCGTCACACGCGTCGCGGGGACCAATCCCCGTCGTCACGAGAGGTCGGCCAGCGCCGACTCGATCGCGCGGTGGAACGTCGGGTACGCGTAGATCATCGACCTCAAGGTGGCGACGGGGACCTCCGCGTGGACCGCGACGGCCAGGAAGCCGAGGATCTCGCCGCCGGCGGGCCCCATGGCCGTCGCGCCGACCAGGACGCCGCGGTCGGCGTCCTCGACGACCTTGATCAGCCCGCGCCCGCCGGGGCCGTGGGTGAAGCCGCGCGAGGAGCTGGCCAGGTCGGTCGTCCCGGTGCGCACCCGCAGGCCGGCGTCGCGGGCGCGCTGCTCGGTCATGCCGACGCCGCCGATCTCCGGGTCGGTGAACGTCGTGTGCGGGACGGCGTGGTAGCGCGCCGGCTCGCCGCCCTGCCCGAGGATGTCGCGCAGGGCGACCGCCTGCTGGTACATCGACACGTGGGTGAACGCGCCGTGCCCGGTCACGTCACCGATCGCCCACAGCCCGTCGCCGGCGCGCAGCCACTCGTCGACCTCGATGGTGCGCGCCTGCGGGTCGAGACCGACGGTCTCGAGACCGAGGTCGGCGAGGTTCGGGATCCGCCCTGCGGCCACCAGCACCTTGTCCGCGGTCAGCTGCTCACCGGTGTCGAGGTCGAGGGCGAACGCGCCGTCGGCGTACACCGCCTTCGTCAGCTGCGCCTCGGTCAGCACCCGGATGCCCTCCGCGACGAAGACCTTCTCGAGCAGGTCCGACGCCTCGGGCTCGTCGACCGGCACCAGCCGCGGGCCCTGCTGGAGGACGGTCACCCGGACGCCGAAGCGGGCGAAGACCTGCGCCATCTCGACGCCGATCGGGCCCCCGCCGACCACGACCAGCGAGCCCGGGAGCTCCGTGACGCGGACGGCGTCGCGGTTGGTCCAGTACGGCGTGTCCGCGAGCCCGTCGACCGGCGGCACGGCCGGACGGGTGCCGGGGTTGACCACGACGCCGCGGCGCGTCGTGTACTCGAGCGTCTCCCCCGCCGCGGTCTCGACGACGACCCGTCCGGTCCCGGCGAGCCGGCCGACGCCGTGGACCACGGTCGCGCCGGCCTTCTGCAGCCGCTCGACCGCGATGGTGTCGTCCCAGCCGGTCGTCGCGTCCTCGTCGACCCGGCGCGCGACCACCGACCACGCCGGCGTCACCGTCGCCTCGCCGGCGACCTGCGGCGACCGGCGTACCTCCGCGATGGCGTCGCTGCCGCGCACCATCATCTTGGTGGGGACGCAGCCGTAGTACGGGCACTCGCCGCCGACGAGGTGCTTCTCGACCACGACGACCTCGAGCCCCGCGGACGCGGCGCCGTTGGCGAGGGCCTCGCCACCGGGTCCGGTGCCGATGACGACCAGGTCCACCTCGTGAGCAGTCATGCGCCCACGATAGGGGTCAGACCAGCGACGCCTTGTTGCGCACGATCGCGCCGAGCACGCCGTTCACGAACTGCGGCGACTCGTCGGTGGAGAGGTCCTGCACCAGCGCCATCGCCTCGGAGACCGCGACCGGGTCCGGGACGTCGTCGGCCCAGAGCAGCTCCCAGACGCCCAGCCGCAGCACGTTGCGGTCGACGGCGGGCATCCGGTCCAGGGTCCAGCCCTCGGAGTACGACGCGAGGACCTCGTCGATCCGCGCCCGGTGCTCCTGGACGCCGCGCACGAGCACGCCCGTGTAGTCGTTGGTCGGGCCCTCGCCCTCGGCGACCGCGCGCTCGAGCGCGTCGACCGGGGACTCCCCGCGCAGCTCGGACGCGTAGAGGACGTCCAGCGCCCGCTTGCGGGCCTTGGAACGAGCAGCCATCAGGATTTGACGCGACCCAGGTAGGAGGAGTCGCGGGTGTCGACCTTGACCTTCTCGCCCTGGTTGATGAACAGCGGGACCTGGATCTCGTGGCCGGTCTCCAACGTCGCCGGCTTGGTGCGGCCGGTGGCGGAGTCGCCGGCGAGGCCGGGCTCGGTGAAGGTGATGAGCAGCTCGACCGAGGCCGGCAGCTCGATGAAGAGCACGCGGCCCTCGTTGGTGGCGATGATGACGTCCTGGTTCTCCAGCAGGAAGTTCTTCGCGCTGCCGACGATCTCCGGCGGGACCTCGAGCTGCTCGTAGCTCTGGACGTCCATGAAGACGTACGACGTGCCGTCGTTGTAGAGGTACTGCATGGTGCGGCGGTCGACGGTCGCGGTCTCGACCTTTGTGCCCGCGTTGAAGGTCTTGTCGACGGTCTTGTTGGACTCGACGTTCTTCAGCTTGGTGCGCACGAAGGCGGGGCCCTTGCCCGGCTTCACGTGCTGGAACTCCACGACGGACCAGAGCTGGCCGTCGATGTTGAGAACCATGCCGTTCTTGAGGTCGTTCGTCGATGCCATGCGCGCGTGTCAGCCTTCGTACGTCGGAGTGGGACCAGCGCACGAGTCTATCGGTCGCGACCGCGCGGACCGAATCGCCCGACGCGAGCTCCCACCCCATCCGCACCGTCACCGTGGTGCGCTCCTTGCCGGCCCGGACCGGCACGGCCTTCACCGCGTCGAGCACGGCCCTCCCGCGCGACGGCGAGAGCTGGCGGATCGGGGACGGCAGGGACTTGCCGTGCACCTCACGCAGCGACAGCCCCTGGCCGAGCGACTGGCCCGACGTCACGGTCACCCCACCCCGTTGAATCGAGACTTCCGGCGGTTCAATCGAGACTTCTGACCACCTGGCTCGCCGAAAGTCTCGATTCGACCGACGGAACTCTCGACTCAACGTCGGGCGAGGAGCTCCAGGGCGATCCGGTAGCCGTCGACACCGTGGCCGGCGACGACCTCGGTGGCGTGCGGGGTGACGACCGAGGTGTGGCGGAACTCCTCGGGGCGCTGGCGCGGGTCGGAGATGTGCACCTCCACCAGCGAGGCGGTGAGCTGGGCGCAGGCGTCGAAGATCGCGTACGAGTAGTGCGTCCACGCCGCGGCGTTGAGCACGACCGGGTTGCCGTCGTCGGCGGCGGCGTTGAGCCAGTCGAGCATCTCGCCCTCGTGGTTGGTCTGCCGCACCTCGACGTCCAGGCCCAGCGCGCGGCCCCACTCGACGCACTGGTGCGCGAGTTCGGCGTGCGTCGTGTGGCCGTAGATCTCGGGCTGGCGCCGGCCGAGCCGGCCCAGGTTCGGCCCGTTGAGCACCAGGACGCGCGTCACCGGACGCCTCCGATCGCGGCGTAGGCGTCGCGGAGGTCGGCGACCGACGGCCCGGCGAGCACGGTGGGTACGGCGAGGTCGGCCAGCACGACGAACCGCAGCTGCGAGCCGCGTGCCTTCTTGTCGACCTTCATCGCGGCGTGCAGGTCGTCGAAGGACGCCTTGGCGTACGTCGTCGGCAGGCCGACCCGCGCGAAGGCCTCGCGGTGCCGGTCGACGACCTCGAGCGGGAGCGTGCCGGCGCGGGCGGCCAGCTCCGCGACGTACACGCAGCCGATCGCGACCGCCTCGCCGTGCCGGATCCGGTAGTTCTCGGTGCGCTCGATCGCGTGCGCCATGGTGTGCCCGTAGTTGAGCACCTCCCGACCGGGGTGGCTCCCGGTGCCGCCGGTCTCGCGGAGGTCGGCCGAGACCACGTCGACCTTCACGCGGACCGCGCGCTCGACCAGCTCACGCAGCACGAGCGAATCGGCGGTGATGGCGCCGGCGTCGTGCTCCTCGACCAGGTCGAGGATGGCCGGGTCGGCGATGAAGCCGCACTTGATGACCTCGCCGAGCCCGGCGACCAGCTCGGCGCGCGGGAGCGAGCGCAGCAGCGTCAGGTCGCACAGGACGCCGGCCGGCTCGTGGAAGGCGCCGACCAGGTTCTTGCCGCTGCGGGTGTTGATGCCGGTCTTGCCGCCCACGGCCGCGTCCACCATGGCGAGCAGCGTGGTCGGCACGTGCACGACCTTGACGCCGCGCAGCCAGGTCGCCGCCACGAAGCCGCCCAGGTCCGTGGTCGCGCCGCCGCCGAAGGTCACGATCGCGTCGGAGCGGGTGAACCCGGCCTCGCCGAGCGCCTCCCAGCACGACACCGCGACCGCGGCCTTCTTCGCCCGCTCGCCGTCGGGGATCGGCAGCACCATGACGTCGTACGCCGCCGCGAGGGAGTCCAGCACCGGCCGCACGAGCTCGGCGAGCACGTCGGCGAACACCACCGCGACCCGCTGGACGCCGACGCCGAGCACCTGCGGCAGCCGCTCGGCGAGGTCGTGCCCGACGACGACGTCGTACGGCGACTCGCCCGCGACCCGCAGCGCGGTGTCCCGCACCTTCCTCGGCGTCACCGGCTCTCCTCCTCCGACGGGGCCTTGCCGGCCAGCGCTGCGACGATCTCCCCGGCGACATCCTCCGGGGTGCGTCCGTCGGTGTCCACGACCAGCGTGGCCACCGACTCGTACACCGGGGTGCGCTCGTCGAGGAGGGTCTTGATCCGGCCGCGGACGTTACCGAGCAGCAGCGGCCGGCCGACACCCAGCCCCACGCGCTTCACGGCGTCGGACAGCCCGACGCGGAGGAACACCACGTCGTGGCCGGCCAGCAGCTCGCGCGTGCCGGGATCGAGCACCGCTCCCCCGCCCAGGGCGAGGACGCCGTCGTGGGACGCGAGCGCCTCGGCGACCGCGGTGCGCTCGAGCGCCCGGAACGCGTCCTCGCCGTCGTCGACGAAGATCTCCGGGATCGTCCGGCCGGTCGCCGCCTCGATGTCGTGGTCGGTGTCGCGCACGGTCGTGCCGAGGTGCGCGGCCACCAGACCGCCGACCGTCGTCTTGCCTGCGCCCATCGGGCCGATGAGCACGATCATCGGTAGCGCAGCGAGTCCAGGTAGGCCTGGGCGTTGCGCGCGGTCTCGCCCACGGAGTCGCCCCCGAACTTCTCCAGCACGGCGTCGGCGAGCACGAGCGCCACCATCGCCTCGGCCACGATGCCGGCCGCGGGTACGGCGCACACGTCGGACCGCTGGTGGTGGGCGACCGCCCCCTCGCCGGTGGTCACGTCCACGGTGCGGAGCGCGCGCGGCACGGTGGCGATCGGCTTCATCGCGGCGCGCACCCGCAAGATCTCGCCCGTGGACATGCCGCCCTCGGTGCCGCCGGAGCGGCCGCTGACCCGCCGGATGCCTTCGTCGGTGGGCACGATCTCGTCGTGCGCCTGCGAGCCCGGCGTGGCGGCGAGGTCGAAGCCGTCGCCCACCTCGACGCCCTTGATCGCCTGGATGCCCATGAGCGCGCCGGCCAGTCGGGCGTCGAGCCGGCGGTCCCAGTGCACGTGGGAGCCGAGGCCCGGCGGGAGCCCATGGACGACGACCTCGACGACGCCGCCGAGCGTGTCGCCGTCCTTGTGCGCCTGCTCGATGCGCTCGACCATCAGCTTGCTGGTGTCGGCGTCCAGGCAGCGGACCGGGTCGTCGTCGAGCCGCGCGACGTCGTCCGGCTCGGGCCACAGGCCGGCGGGCGCGCGCACGCCGCCGAGCTCGATCACGTGGGACACCACGCGCGCACCGACCGCCTGCTCGAGGAAGTTGCTCGCCACGCGTCCGAGCGCGACGCGCGCGGCGGTCTCGCGGGCGGACGCGCGCTCGAGGATCGGGCGGGCCTCCTCGAAGTCGTACTTCTGCATGCCGACGAGGTCCGCGTGGCCGGGCCGCGGCCGGGTGAGCGGGGCGTTGCGGGCCAGCGCGTCGAGCTCGACCTGGTCGACCGGGTCGGCTGACATCACCTTCTCCCACTTGGGCCACTCGGTGTTGCCGACCTCGATGGCGACCGGGCCGCCGAGCGTCTCGCCGTGCCGGACGCCGCCGACGAGCGTGACCTCGTCCTGCTCGAACTTCATCCGCGCGCCGCGGCCGTAGCCGAGGCGGCGCCGGGCCAGCGCGTCCGCGACGTCGGCGGACGTCACCCGGACATGGGCCGGCAGCCCCTCGAGGATCGCGACCAGGGAGGGGCCGTGGGACTCGCCCGCGGTCAGCCAGCGCAGCATGCGCCCAGTGTTTCACGACCGGTCCGGTGCGGTTTCACCCTCACCCCGCGACGAGACCGGACCACAGCGGGTCGCCCAGCACCACGCCCACCAGCGCGCCCCCGAGCAGGAACGGCCCGAACGGGTACGACGCGCGCAGCACGCCGCGGTCACGACGCAGCACGGCGACCAGCAGGCCCGGGACGGCGAACGCCAGGAACGCGGCGTACACGCCGACGACGACCTCGGCCCAGCCCAGGTACCCCAGGGCGAAGCCGAGGACCGCCGAGAGACGCACGTCGCCGAAGCCCATGCCGGGCGGGTGGATCCACCACAGCGCGTAGAAGAACGCGAACACGCCGGCGGCGGCGATGCCGGCGCGCACCAGGGCGTCGGCGTCGCCCTCGAGCCAGGCGCTCACGCAGCCGAGCGCCGCGACGCCGCCGAGCGTCGGCCAGACGACCACCGTCGGGAGCAGCCGCGTGCGCAGGTCGACGACGGCGAGCGCGACCCCGACCGGCACCAGCGGCAGCAGGTAGAGCAGCGGCCAGGACAGGCCGACCCCGAGTCCGACCAGGGCGCCCGCCACCGCGCTCCAGCCGACGGCCACCGCCGGCAGGGTCCGCTCGGCCGCGACCGCGGCGTACGGCGTCTTGCCCTGCTCGGGCCCGGCGTCCGGGTCCGGCTCGGGCTCCCGGATCCGGCGGATGAGCGCGGGCACCAGCAGGCCGGCGGCGCCGCAGCCGACCGCACCGAGCGCGATCGCCGCCGGGTCGACGCTCACCTCGCCGACCGCCGGGTCGCGAGCTCCCGCTCGCCGGCCTCACGCATCGCGGCGAGCGGGCCGGGGCGGCCGGTGAACAGCTCGAACTGGAGCACCGCCTGGTGCACGAGCAGGTCGAGGCCGCCCACCAGCGTGCGGTCAGCCCCGACCGACGCCGCGAGCGGGGTCGGCCACGGGTCGTAGACCACCTCGAACACCACCGATGCCGAGGCGCAGCGCGCCACGAGGCCGGCGTCCTGGGCCGCGGCCGGCACGGTGGAGACGAGCACCTCGCCCACGACGGCGCCCCCGGCCAGCGGGAGCACCTCGACGTGCGGGCTCGTCGGGTGGGCGGCGATGGCCGCGACGGTCTCCGCCGCCCGCTCCGGTGACCGGGCGAGCAGCCGGACCGAGGTCGCCCCGAGCTCGCACAGCGCCAGCCCGGTCGACGCCGCGGTCGCGCCGGCGCCCAGGACCGTGCCGGTGGTCACCGGGCCGTCGTACCGCTCGCGCACCGCCGCCACGGCGCCGGGCAGGTCGGTGTTGTCGGCGAGGGCGATCGCGCCGTCCTCCAGCACGAGCGTGTTGACCCCTCCGGCCAGGCGGGCCCGGTCGGTGACCCGCGTCGCGAGAGCCAGCGCTCGCCGCTTGAGCGGCATCGTCAGCGACAGGCCCCGCCACTGCGGGTCGAGCCCGGCGAGGAACGGCGCGAGGTCGTCCTCGGCGACGCGGACGGCGTCGTAGGTCCAGTCGAGCCCGACCGCGGCGTATCCGGCGCGGTGCAGCACCGGCGAGAGCGAGTGGGCGATCGGGTCACCCAGGACCGCGCACCTCATGCGCGGCTCCCCCGACGGCTCAGCAGGCACCGCCCGACTCGTTCTCGCAGTAGTCCTGCAGCTCCTGCTTGTACTGGAGGAACTCGTCGTAGGTCTCCGCGAACTTCGTCTCACCGGTCTTGAGGTTGACGGTGACGTAGTAGTACCAGTCCCCGTCCGCCGGGTGCGTCGCTGCCTCGATCGCGTCGTCGCCCGGGGCCTCGATCGGCGTGGGCGGGAGGCCGGTGTTCCGGTACGTGTTGTACGGCGAGTCCAGCTCGAGGTCGGAGCTCGTCGGCACGGCGCCGAGCTTGTTGCCGGCCGCGTAGTTCACCGTCGAGTCGATCTGGAGCAGCCCGTTGGTCTCGTCACCCTCGAGGCGGTTGTAGATGACGCGGGCGATCTTGGGCATGTCGTCGCCGCGGCCCTCGGACTGGACGAGGCTCGCGACCGTCATCAGCTCGGCGGGCGTGTAGCCGAGCTCGTCGGCCTTCGCCTCGAGGTCCGCGTCCTCGGCGGCCTGCTGCCAGCGGTTCACCATGGCGGTGAGCATCGACTTCGGGGTCGCGTCCGGGCCGAAGTCGTAGGTGGCGGGGAAGAGGTAGCCCTCCGGGTTGCCGTTCGCGTAGTCCGGCAGGCCCAGCTGGCCGGGCTTGGCGAGGACCTTCTCGAAGGCCTTCGCGGGGTAGTCGGTGTTCTTGGCGAGGATCGCCACGATGTCGACGACCCGCAGGCCCTCGGGGACGGTGACGGTGCTCTTCACCATGTTCCCGGGGTCCACCAGGACCGCGACGGCGTCCTCGGCCGGCATCTCCTTCCGGAGCGGGAAGTAGCCCGCCTGGAGGTTGGACCAGTCCGGGTTGCTGTTGGCGGCGTCGATGAACGCGTCGACGGACGCGACCACGCCCTGCTCCTTGAGCCGGCGGCCGATGGCGGCGGCGGAGTCGCCGCTGACCACCTGGAAGGTGACCTTGCCGTGGCCGGGGCCGTCGTAGTCGGCGGCCGAGGAGAACTGGTCGCCGACCTTCTCGATGCCCCAGGTGACGACGAAGTAGAAGCCGCCGACGATCACCGCCAGCGCGACGAGCACCGCGAGGCAGCCCGGGACGCTGCGCCGCTTGCGGCCCCGCCGCCGTCCCCCGGTGCCCGGGGGCACCTCGTCGTAGGTCTCCGTGGCAGCACCGCCGAGCACGCCGTCGTACTCGGTGTCGTGCTCGTCGGTCATCAGGTCTCCTCGACGATCTCACCGGGCGGGTTCCCGGTGGCGCGTTCCGTGTCGAGCGCGTGCTGGAGAATGAGCACGGCCGCGGCCTGGTCGACCACGGCGCGCCGCTTCCCCCCCTTGCGGCCCTGGTCGCGCAGCATAGCCTCCGCGGAGACCGTGGTCATGCGCTCGTCGACCAGGCGCACCGGGACCGGCGCCAGCCGGCGCGCGAGCGCGGCGGCGAACTCCCGTACCTTCGCGGCCGCGGGGCCCTCCCGACCGGACAGCGACCGGGGCAGCCCGACGACCACCTCCACGGCCTCCTCCTCGGCCGCGATCCGCGCGAGGCGGGCCAGGTCGCCCTTGCCGCGGCGGACGGTCTCGACCGGGGTGGCGAGGAACCCGGACGGGTCGCTGCGCGCGACCCCGATCCGGGCGTCTCCGGGGTCGATCCCGAGGCGTACGCCGAGGCGGGTCACCCGGCGGCGACCCGCCCGACCTCGGTGGCGACGACCGCGAGCGCCTCGTCGATCCGCGAGGCGTCGGTGCCGCCGCCCTGGGCGACGTCGTCCTTGCCGCCGCCCTTGCCGCCGACCAGCGGGCCGACCGCGCGGACCAGGTCGTTGGCGCTCAGGCCGCGGGCCCGCGCCTCGTCGTTGAGCGCCGCGACGACGGACACCTTGCCGTCGGCCGCGCCGATCACGACCACCACGCCGGGCTCGCCCTGCGGCAGCCGGCCGCGGACGTCGAGCGCGAGCGTGCGTACGTCGCCGCCACCCGCGCCGTCGGCGCGGTGGGCCACGACGTTGACCGGCCCGACCTTCGCCGCACCGGCGGCGAGCTCGCCGCCGGCCGCCAGGAGCTGCTGGAGCCGGACCTTCTCGATCTCCTTCTCCGCGGCGCGGAGCTTCTCGACGATGTCGTTGACCCGCTCGGGCAGCTGCTCGGGGCGGACCTTGAGCGTGTCGGAGAGCTGGTTGACCAGGACGTGCTCACGGGCGAGGAACCGGTAGGCGTCGCTGCCGACCAGCGCCTCCACGCGGCGTACGCCGGAGCCGATCGACGACTCGCCGAGCAGCTTGATCACGCCGAGCTTGCCCGAGCTGCCGGCGTGCGTGCCGCCGCACAGCTCGCGCGCCCAGTCGCCGACGGACACGACCCGCACCCGGTCGCCGTACTTCTCGCCGAACAGCGCCATCGCGCCGGAGGCGACGGCCTCCTTCTGGGTCATGATCTCGGCGTGCACGGCCAGGTCGTCGAGGACCACGTCGTTCACCCGCGCCTCGACGTCGGCCATCACCGACGCCGGGACCGAGCCGGTCGCGGAGAAGTCGAAGCGGAACCGGCCGGGCGAGTTCTCCGAGCCGGCCTGGGTCGCGGTCTCGCCGAGCGCCTCGCGGAACGCCTTGTGCACCATGTGCGTGGCGGTGTGCGACCGCGAGATCGAGCGGCGGCGCTCGATGTCGACGAGAGCGTGCGCCGACAGGCCCGCCGTGACCTCGCCCTCGAGCACGCGGACGTGGTGCGCGATCACGCCCGTCACCGGGGACTGGACGTCGAGCACCTCGAGGCGGGCGCCGTTCTCGAGCTCGATGACACCCTGGTCGGCGAGCTGGCCGCCGCCCTCGGCGTAGAACGGGGTGCGGTCGAGCACGACCTCCACGAGCTCGCCGGGCCCGGCCGCGCGCACGACGCCACCGGACGCGACGATGCCACGCACGGCGCCCTCGTCGGTGACGGTGTCGTAGCCGGTGAAGAGGACGGGCGCGCCCATCGCGTCCGCGACCTCGCGGTACGCCGAGGCGTCGCGGTGCTGGCCCTTCTTGGCCTTCGCGTCGTCCTTCGCCCGCTGCCGCTGCTCGTTCATGAGGCGACGGAACTCGACCTCGTCGACGGTGAGTCCCTGCTCGTTGGCCATCTCGAGGGTCAGGTCGATCGGGAAGCCGTAGGTGTCGTGCAGGGCGAACGCCTTGTCGCCGGACAGCTGCGCGCCGCCGGACTGCTTCACCGCGGCGGTCGCCTGGTCGAAGATCGTGGTGCCCGCGCGCAGCGTCTGGCGGAACGCCTGCTCCTCGGCGAACGCGACGGTCGAGATCCGCTCCCAGTCGCGGTGCAGCTGGGTGTAGGTCTCCCCCATCTTGTCCCGGCTGACCGGGAACAGCTCGGGCAGCGCCGGGTCGTCGTACCCGAGCAGCCGCATGGAGCGGACCGCGCGGCGCAGCAGCCGGCGCAGCACGTAGCCGCGGGCCTCGTTGCCGGGGGTGACGCCGTCCGCGATCAGCATCATCGAGCTGCGGACGTGATCGGCCACGACACGGAACCGGACGTCGTCCTCGTGGTCGGCGCCGTACCGGCGGCCGGTGAGCTCCTCGGCCCGCTCGATGACCGGGAACATCACGTCGATCTCGTACATGTTGGCCTTGTCCTGGAGCAGGAACGCGACCCGCTCGAGGCCCATGCCGGTGTCGATGTTCTTCTTCGGCAGGGACCCGGCGATGTCGAAGTCCTCCTTGGACCGCACCGCGGAGAGCTCGTCCTGCATGAAGACGAGGTTCCAGATCTCGAGGAGCCGGTCCTCGAGCGCCACCGGCATGTCCGGACCGAGCGTGCTCGGGTCGAAGTCCGGGCCGTAGGCGGGACCGCGGTCGACGAGGATCTCCGAGCACGGACCCCCGGGCCCGGGCACGCCCATCGACCAGTAGTTCTCCTTCCGGCCCAGCCGGAGGATGCGCTCGTCGGGCAGGCCGGTGACCTTCCGCCACAGGGTGAGCGCCTCGTCGTCGCCGTCGAGGATCGACGGGTAGAGCCGGCTCTCCTCGAGCCCGAAGCCGCCGTCGGCGACCGGCTTGGTGACCAGCTCCCAGGCGTACTCGATCGCACCTTGCTTGAAGTAGTCGCCGAAGGAGAAGTTGCCGCACATCTCGAAGAACGTGCCGTGCCGGGTGGTCTTGCCGACGTCCTCGATGTCGGGGGTCCGCACACACTTCTGCACGCTGGTCGCCCGCGAGTACGGCGGGGTCTCCTGCCCGAGGAAGTACGGCTTGAACGGCACCATGCCGGCGTTGACGAACAGCAGGTTCGGGTCGTCGAGCAGCAGGGAGGCCGAGGGCACCGGCGTGTGGCCGTGCGACTCGAAGTGAGCCACGAACCTCAGGCGAATCTCCGCGGTGTCCATCAGTCGCTGCCTTCCTGCGTGGTGATCGGGTCCTGGTGGGGGATCGCCCTGTGGCGCCCCCCGGTGAGCTCAGGGGTCCCATGAGGCACGAGCCCGAGCCTCTCGCGCAACTCGGATTCCCTCTCGGCCTGTCCCTGGGCGACCTCGTCGCGGAACATCCGGGCGCCCAGCTCGAGCGCGCCGATCCGGTCCTTGAGCCCGTCGACGGTGAGCGCCTCGGCCGCGCGCCGGCCACGCACCATCGCGTAGACGGCGGTCCCGGCCCCGGCGACGAACCAGAGCCCGCGCCTCATGCCGCGGGGTCCTTCGCCGGGTCCTGATCCACGGCGGAGCGCTGCCGCGCCTCCCACTCGCGGCGGGCCTCGCGGGTGTCGGCCCGGCGCTGCTTCCGGGCGCGCTTGACCTCGCGACGCATCTCGAAGCGGATCCGGTTGCGGGTCTCGGGGTCGAGCGCCCGGCGTACGCCGTGGGCGAGCGAGGCCGCCTTGACGACGGTCTCGCGCAGCACCAGGTCCGCGAACAGCGCACCGCCGACGTGCGGCGTGGGCTCGCGCCCGGCGGAGGCGGCATCGGAGCCGGGGTCGGGGTCACCGAGGTTCGTGATGACGTACTCCGCGTCGGAGGCGCGGCGCCGCTCGGGTGCGGCGACGCGGCGCTCCAGCTCGTCGAGCTGCGCGCGCAGCGCGGCGGTCTCCGCCCGGGAGGTCGCCAGCTCGCGGTCGGTGCGGGACCTGGCGCGCAGCAGCGCGAGCCCGAGGCCCAGCGCGACCAGCGCGAGCACCCCGGCCGCCACGGGCACGATCCAGTCCTGCATGGTCACCGACCCTATCGCGGCGGTGGGCGGCGGTCCGGGGTGCGGTCCGGGTGTGCCTGTCCGGGTGTGCGTGTCCGTTCAATTGTTCTGCCCAGCACCGGTTACCGCGGAGTAACCGGTGCGGCACCGCGCAATTGAACGGACACAGCGCGGACCCTCGACCACCCCCCCGGGGTCAGCCGGAGCCGCGGATCAGCCGGCGTACGCGCTCCCAGCGCTCCTTGATGCCGGCCTCGGCGCCGAGCGAGGTGGGCCGGTAGTAGGCGCGGTCGAGCACGACGTCGGGCGCGTACTGCTGCTCGGCGATCCCGAACGGCTCGTCGTGGCTGTACTTGTACGTCGTGCCGTGGCCGATCTTCTTCGCGCCGGCGTAGTGGGCGTCGCGCAGGTGCGAGGGCACCTGGCCGATCCTGCCCGCGCGGACGTCGGCGAGCGCGGCACCGATCGCGGTGGTCACCGCGTTCGACTTCGGCGCGACCGCGAGCGCGATCGTGGCGTGGGCGAGCGTGAGCTGGGCCTCGGGCATGCCGATCAGCTGCACGGTCTGGGCGGCGGCGACGGCCGTGGTGAGGGCGGTGGGGTCGGCCAGGCCGATGTCCTCGGACGCCAGGATCATCAGCCGCCGGGTGATGAACCGCGGGTCCTCCCCTGCCTCGATCATCCGGGCCAGGTAGTGCAGGGCGGCGTCGGCGTCGGAGCCGCGGATCGACTTGATGAACGCGCTGACGACGTCGTAGTGCTGGTCGCCCTGCCGGTCGTAGCGGACCGCCGCCCGGTCGACCGCGGTCTCCGCGGTCGCGAGGTCGACGGTGTCGAGCCCCTGGGCGCTCGCGGCACCGGCGGCGGCCTCGAGGTATGTCAGCGAGCGCCGGGCGTCGCCGCCCGCCAGCCGGACCAGGTGGTCGAGCGCGTCGTCGTCGACCTGCACCGCACCGGCCAGGCCACGCTCGTCGGCGATCGCCTGGTCGAGGACGGAGCGCACGTCGTCGTCGGTGAGCGACTCCAGCCGCAGCAGGAGGCTGCGGCTGAGCAGCGGCGAGATCACGCTGAAGAACGGGTTCTCCGTGGTCGCCGCGATCAGGGTGACCCACCGGTTCTCGACCCCGGGGAGCAGCGCGTCCTGCTGGGCCTTGCTGAACCGGTGCACCTCGTCGACGAAGAGCACCGTCTCCCGGCCGCCGGCGACCAGCTCGGCGCGCGCCGCGTCGATCGCTGCACGCACCTCCTTGACCCCGGCGGAGACCGCCGACACCTCGACGAAGCGGCGGTCGGTCTGCTGGCTGACGATCGAGGCGATGGTGGTCTTGCCGGTGCCCGGCGGACCCCAGAGCAGCAGCGACATGGACTGGTCGCCCTCGACCAGGCGGCGCAGCGGCGACCCCGGGGCGCGCAGCTGCTCCTGCCCGACCAGCTCGTCGAGCGTGCGCGGGCGCATCCGGACCGCGAGCGGCGCCGACGCGTGCGTGTTCGCGTTCAACGAGCCGCCCCCGGCCCGCCCACCTGTCGGTGCTGCGGAACCGGGGGCGTCGAAGAGTCCGTCGTCCACCCGTTCAGACTACGAACTGGTGGCCATGGTCTTGCGCTCGAGGTCGAACCAGGTGTCCGCGAAGCCGGGGTCGTTGCCGACCTCGGTGCTCGGGGTCGCGCCCGGGTTCGGCGTCCCGGTGTCGTCGACGCCGAGGAGCGATGCGGTCACCGGGCGGTCCGGGTGATGGCCCAGCTCGCCGGCGAAGTGGCAGGCGACCTTGTGGCGCTTGCCGACCTGGAGCAGCGGCGGCTCCACCCGGGCGCAGATCTCCTGCGCGAGCGGGCAGCGGGTGCGGAACCGGCAGCCGGACGGCGGGTTGATCGGGCTCGGGACGTCGCCCTCGAGACGGATCCGCTCGCGCCGGCCGCCGATGGCGGCCTGCTTGACGTCCGGCACCGCGGACAGCAGGGCCTGCGTGTACGGGTGGTTGGGCCGGTTGTAGAGCGTGTCCCGGTCGCCGATCTCGACGATCTTGCCCAGGTACATGACCGCGACCTCGGGGCAGAAGTGCCGGACCACGGCCAGGTCGTGCGCCACGAACAGGAAGGAGATCCCGAACTCCTTCTGGACGTCCTGGAGCAGGTTGATGACCTGCGCCTGGATCGACACGTCCAGCGCGGAGACGGGCTCGTCGGCGACGAGCACCTTGGGCTGCAGCGTCAGCGCCCGCGCGATGCCGATGCGCTGCCGCTGGCCGCCGGAGAACTCGTGGGGGTACCGGTTGTAGTGCTCCGGGTTGAGACCCACGATCTCGAGGAGCTCCTGCACGCGCGGCAGGATCTTGTTCTTCGGCACGACGTGGTGGATCGCCAGGGGCGCACCGATGATCGACCCCACCGTGTGGCGCGGGTTCAGCGACGTGTACGGGTCCTGGAAGATCATCTGGATCTCGCGGCGCAGCGGCTTGAGCCCGCGCGTCGAGGTCTTGGTGATGTCCTTGCCGTCGAACACGATCGACCCGCCGGTCGGCTCGTAGAGACGGGTGATCAGGCGGCCCGTGGTCGACTTGCCGCAGCCCGACTCGCCCACGAGGCCGAGCGAGCCACCCGCGGGCAGCTGGAACGACACGCCGTCGACGGCCTGCACGTGGCCGATGGTGCGGCGGATGATGCCGGCCGACTTCACCGGGAAGTACATCCGCAGGTCACGGACCTCGAGGATCGTCTTGGCGTCGACCTGACGCTGGGACGGCAGGTGGGCCCGCTCGTCCTCGACGTACGTCGCAGCGTCGTCGGTGGGGTCCTCGCCGCCGAGGAAGGGGTCGTCGTTGGGCATCGCCGCGGTGACGTGCAGCTGCTCGTCGTCGGTCGGCTCCCCGAAGCCCATCGGGCGCTTGTCGCTCATCGCTCCTCCACCAGGTCCGGCGCGACCTGCGGCCGGATCTCTCTCTCGAACACGGCATCGGGGTCGCTGATGTGGCACCGCTTGAGGTGGCTCTCGGTGCGGGTGCCGGGCACCAGCTCGGGCAGCACCGTGCTGCACAGGTCGCCCTCGACCTTGTCCTTGTGCTGGCAGCGCGGGTGGAAGGGGCACCCGTCGGGCGGGCTCAGCAGGCTGGGCGGGTTGCCCGGGATCGGCAGCAGCTGGGCGTTGGGGTCCCCCGTGACGTCCGGCACGCTGGAGAGCAGGCCCCAGGTGTACGGCATCTCCGGGTGGGTGAGGATCTCCTTGGTGCTGCCGTACTCCACGGCGCGACCGGCGTACATGACCAGCACCTCGTCGGCCATCTCGGCCACGACACCGAGGTCGTGGGTGATGATGATGACCGCCGACTCGAACTCGCGCTGCAGGTCCTGGAGCAGGTCCAGGATCTGGGCCTGCACGGTCACGTCGAGGGCCGTGGTCGGCTCGTCCGCGATCAGCAGGCTCGGGTTGTTGATCAGCCCCATCGCGATCATCGCGCGCTGGCGCATGCCGCCCGAGAACTGGTGCGGGTAGTCGTCCACCCGGCGGTCCGGCTGCGGGATGCCGACCCGGTCGAGCATCTCGATGGCGCGCGCCCGGGCGACCTTCTTGCTGACGTCGTGGTGGACCCGGTACGCCTCGGCGATCTGGTTGCCCACGGTGTAGTACGGGTGCATCGCCGAGAGCGGGTCCTGGAAGATCATCGAGACGTCCTTGCCCCGACGGCGACGCATGTCCTCGTCGCTGACCTTGAGCAGGTCGACGCCGTCGAGCAGGATCTCGCCGCTGACGATCGCGCTGCTGCGCCGGTGCAGACCCAGGATCGCGGAGCTGGACACGGACTTCCCGGAGCCGGACTCGCCGACGATGCCGAGGGTCCGCCTCTTCTCGACGTCGAAGGAGAGCCCGTCGGTGGCCTTGACGACGCCGTCGACCGTCGGGAAGTGGACCTTCAGGTCACGGACCGAAAGAAAGCTGGACAAGTTCCCCCCTCAGCCGACGCGGACGCGCGGGTCGATGACGGCGTACAGGACGTCGACGATGATGTTGGCGATGATCACGAACGTGCCCAGCAGGAGCACCAGTCCGATGATCGTGGGCAGGTCGTAGGTCAGGTTCGCCTCGACCGCCAGCTTGCCGAGTCCATTGTAGTTGAACACGGTCTCAGTGATGATCGCGCCACCCATGAGACCGGCGAAGTCGAGGCCGATCAGCGTGACCAGCGGCGTCAGCGCCGCGCGCATGCTGTGCTTGACCAGCACCCGTCCGCGCTTGAGGCCCTTGGCCCGCGCGGTCCGGATGTAGTCCTCGGACATGGACTCGAGCACGAACGCACGGGTCATGCGCACGTAGCCGGCCATGTACAGCAGGGCGAGGGTGAGAGCAGGCAGGAAGAGGCCCTGCAGCCAGAGCCCGAGACCGCCCTCCGCGATCGGCGTGTATGTCGGTGGAGGCACCAGCTCCCACTTGATGGCGACGAACTTGAGCAGGAAGATGCCGATGAAGAACGCGGGGAACGCGTAGAAGACCAGCGCCGCCGCGACGATGCCGCGGTCGACGATCGACCCCTTGCGGACCGCGGCTATGACGCCGAACAGGACGCCGCCCGACACCCAGAGCACGAGGGCCGCGAGGGCGAGCGAGAGCGAGACCGGGAAGGCTTCCTTGATCTCGGAGTTGACGGTCTGGCTGTTGACGACCGAGTAGCCCAGGCACGGAGCCGGGCAGTCGGTGACGAGCTGGGGTGCCGCTGCGCGCAGCTCGGGGTCGTCGGGGTACTGACGGCCGGCGACGACGCCCTTGAGGAAGTCGGTCCACTGCTCGACGACCGGCTTGTCGTAGCCGAGCGCCTTGTTGGTCTGCTTGATCTGGGCGACCGAGCAGTTCTTGCCACATGCGTAGCGCCCGGGGTCGACGGGCGAGGCGAAGAACAGCACGAACGTCACCAGGCTCATCACCAGCAGCAGGATCACGCCGATGAACAAGCGGCGGATGACGTAGGCGAACATGGGTGGACCACCTCGGGACGATTCACTTCGGGTACTGCAGGCCGGGCCGGCAGGTTGTGCTGGCTCCAAGCATGCACCCTGGACGGAGGTGAGGGTGAGAGCCCCTCGACGAGGCCCTCACCCCCGGGCGTCGGGCGGCCGCCTGTGGCGACCGCCCGACGCGGTGTTACCGGTGTATCAGGTGCTGAGTGATCAGCTCTCCACGCCGATGGCGCCGAGGTCCGGGTAACCGTTCGACGACGGGGTCGTCGTGTAGTTGGTGACCTTCGAGCCGTGCAGCATGTAGAACTTGGTGATGCTCAGCGGGATGTACGCGTAGTCCTGGCCGAGCAGCTCGTCGGCCTGCTGGAGGGCGGCGGTCTGCGCGTCGAGGTCGGACGCGTTGGAGGCCTCGTCGACCAGCTTGTTGAACTCGTCGCTGTCGTAGGCGCCGTAGTCCTGGCCGTCCGAGTTGGCGGTCAGGTTCGGGCGGCTGTCGAACAGCGGCGCGGTCACGGTGATGGCGGACGGCCAGTCGGCACCCCAGCCACCCCACATGACGTCGGAGTCCTTGTCGGGCTTCTGGATGACCGAGTAGTAGGTGTCACCCAGGCCGTCGAGGGTCACGTCGAAGCCGGCCTGGTCCCAGGTCTCCTTCAGCGCGGCGGCCCACTTGTCAGCGGTCTCCGAGGTCGGGTACGTGAACTTGACCTTGACCGGCATCGAGACGCCGGCGTCCTCGAGGATCTGCTTGGCAGCGTCCGGGTCACCCGAGTTCGAGCCCGAGAAGGCCTCGTTCTCCTTGTAGCCGACCACGGCCGGGCTGACGATCGACTCGGCCGGCGAACCGGCCTTGTCGCCACCGAGCGCGACGTTGTAGGCGTCCGAGTTCGTCGCGACGGCGAGCGCCTTGCGAACGGCCGGGTCCTTCATGACCGGGCTACGGAAGTTCGGGACCAGGTAGTAGACGTACGGCGAGTCCACCAGGACGGAGCGGTCGGCGACCGCGCCCTCGATCTGGCTGTAGTACGCCGGCGGGACCGAGGTGCCGGTGACGGCGTTCGGGTCCGTGTCCGCGATGAGGCGGTCGTACTGGTTCTCCGAGGTCAGGCCGACCTGGAACTCGATCGTGTCGGGCAGCGCCTTGCGCAGCTCCGGCGAGTCGGTCGAGGCGTCGTAGTTCTCGTTGCGAACCAGCTTGCCGCCCTTGTTCTTGTTCCAGGCGCCGTCCAGACGGTACGGGCCGTTGGAGAAGATCTGGTAGTTCGACTTGTCGCCCTGGTCCTTGTCCTGGCGGTACGGGTCCATCATGTGCAGACCCGCGATCGCCAGCGGGAAGTCCGGCCACGGCTTGTTGAAGTGGTACGTGATCGTGTTGCCGTCGCAGGTCACGGCCTTGTCGAACAGGTCCTGACCCTTGCCCGTGTACGGCCCGGTGTAGGCCGGCAGGCCGGTCTTCGGGTCGGTCGGGATGTCCAGGTAGCTCAGGATGTAGTTCGGACCACCGGTGATGACGTCGGTCGCGAACGCACGCGAGGCGCCGTACTTGAAGTCCTCGCAGGTGACGGGCTGGCCGTCCTCCCACTTCACGCCGTCCTTGACGGTGAAGGACCAGGTCTTGCCGCCCTCCTCCGAGGTACCCGTGTCGGTCGCCAGGTCCGCGACCGGGGTGTTGGCGACGTCGGGGTCGTTCGAGATCGGGAACGACACCAGGGTCCGGTAGACGGTCCGGCTCAGGTTGGTGATGTCACGACCGACGTACACGCGCTGCGGGTCGAGGTGCTCGATCGGCGTGTACAGGTAGTACAGGAGGTCGCCGCCCTTGGCCTCGGACGTCGGCTCGCTGGTGCCGTTGCCCGAGCCACCCTCCGAGCTCCCGCCGCCACAGGCGGCGAGACCGGCAGCAAGCGCGACCGCAGCCGTGGCCGCGAACACCCGCTTTCGATACTTGAACATTACTTCTCCTTGAGTGTGTGACGCGCCTGGAGCGGCGGCACATTCGACGACTCGGTGCCGTCGAAGACTGAGGGGCTCAACGGGAGGTCAGCGCGAGGCCTTGGGGTCGAGCGCGTCGCGGATCCCGTCGCCGAGCAGGTTGAAGCTGACCACGATGATCATGATCAGGAACGCCGGAGCGAAGAAGAACACGAAGTCTGCGGTCGAGTAGTTGATCGAGCTGCGCAGCACGTTGCCGAGGGTCGGGGTCGGCGGGTGGATGCCGACGTTGAGGTAGCTCAGGGCCGCCTCGGCCGAGATGTAGACCGGCATGGTCAGCGTGAAGGTGACCAGCAGCGGGGCCCAGAGGTTCGGCAGGATCTCCTTGAAGTAGATCCGCCGGCGCGGCGCGCCGAGCAGCACGGCGGCGTCCACGAACTCGCGCTCGCGGACCGAGAGCACCTGCCCGCGGATGATGCGGGCGATGCCCGGCCAGCCGAACATGCCGAGGACCAGGATCACGTAGACGGCGTTGGGGATGTCGTCCGAGGCGGTGCCCGGGAGGTACGTCGCGAGGAACGCGACGCCGAGGCTCGACAGCGCCAGCAGCATCAGGGTCTGGGGGAACGACAGCGTCAGGTCGACCGCGCGACCGATGATCGCGTCGACCCACCCGCCGGTGAAGCCGGCGATGATGCCCAGGACGGTGCCGACACCGATCGCGATGATCGTCGCCGAGATCGCGATCAGCAGCGAGAACGTGACGCCGTACCAGACGCGGGACAGGACGTCGCGGCCCGTGCCGGGCTCGACACCCAGCGGGTGGTCCCAGCTGACCCCGCCGAACCTGCCGATCGGGAGACCGCCGGTGTTGCCGTCGATCAGGTCGTTGTGGAAGCTCGTCGGGTCGAGCACGCCGAACTTCACCAGGAACGGCGCCGAGATCGCCGCCAGGAAGTACAGCACGACGACCGTGAACGAGATCATCGACAGCTTGTCGCGGCGGAAACGGCCGACCGCAAGACGGGTCGGCGACTGGCCGGCGACCTTGGTGAGATCTCCTCCGGGGCCCGCGGTCGGGTCGGGGAGCTGCTCACTCTCCAGGTTCGAAGCCTGAACGGACATGGCACCTCTGTCGTGTCGGATGTGCGTGGTCGTCGGTTCCGGAGGTCCGGATCACGGGCTACCGGGGGGCCGGCGACCGGTGCGACTCTATGTGACGCTCACGCATCAACGGGTCATCTGCTTGTAACGATCTGGTCTCGACGCTGACTTGTTACGTCCGCCCGATCAACCGTCGGACGGGACCTCCTGCGCCGGGACGGCGTCGACGCCCGCCTCCTTGCGCTGCTCGGGCGAGATCGGCGCAGGAGCTGCGGTCAGCGGGTCGAAGCCGCCGCCCGACTTCGGGAACGCGATGACGTCGCGGATCGAGTCGCTGCCCGCGAGCAGCGCGACGATCCGGTCCCAGCCGAACGCGATGCCGCCGTGCGGCGGCGCGCCGTACTTGAACGCCTCCAGGAGGAATCCGAACTTCTCGTCCGCCTCGGCCTCGTCGATGCCCATCACGGCGAAGACGCGCTTCTGGACGTCCTCGCGGTGGATACGGATCGACCCACCGCCGATCTCGTTGCCGTTGCAGACGATGTCGTAGGCCCACGCCAGCGCGGAGCCGGGGGCCTGGTCGAAGGACTCGACGTCCTGCGGCGAGGTGAACGCGTGGTGCACGGCCGTCCAGGCACTGTAGCCCAGGGCCACGTCGCCGGACGCCGTGGCGTCGGCGGTGGGCTCGAACAGCGGCGCGTCGACGATCCACACGAACGCCCACGCGTCCTCGTCGATGAGGCCGCAGCGCCGGCCGATCTCCAGGCGCGCGGCGCCGAGCAGCCCCCGGCTGGCCTTGACGGGTCCCGCGGCGAAGAAGATGCAGTCCCCCGGCTGGGCACCGACGTGCGCGGCGAGACCGGCACGCTCGGCGTCCGAGATGTTCTTGGCGACCGGGCCGGTCAGCTCGCCGTCCTCCTGGACGAGGGCGTACGCCAGGCCCTTGGCGCCGCGCTGCTTGGCCCACTCCTGCCAGGCGTCGAGCTGCTTGCGCGGCTGGCTCGCGCCGCCGGGCATCACGACCGCGCCGACGTACGGCGCCTGGAAGACCCGGAACGGCGTGTCGGCGAAGAAGGCGGTGCAGTCGACGAGCTCCTGGCCCATCCGCAGGTCGGGCTTGTCGGAGCCGAAGCGGGCCATCGCGTCGGCGTAGGTCATCCGCGGGATCGGGGTCGAGACCTCGTGGCCGATCAGCCGCCACAGCGCCACGAGGATCTCCTCGGAGACCGCGATGACGTCGTCCTGGTCCACGAAGCTCATCTCGATGTCGAGCTGGGTGAACTCCGGCTGGCGGTCGGCACGGAAGTCCTCGTCGCGGTAGCAGCGCGCGATCTGGAAGTAGCGCTCCATGCCGGCGACCATCAGCAGCTGCTTGAACAGCTGTGGGCTCTGCGGCAGGGCGTACCAGCTGCCGGGCTGGAGCCGCGCCGGTACCAGGAAGTCGCGGGCACCCTCGGGCGTGGACCGGGTCAGCGTCGGGGTCTCGACCTCGACGAAACCGTGGCCGTCGAGCACGTCGCGCGCGGCCTTGTTGACCTTGCTGCGCAGGCGGAGGGCGGCGTTCGGCGCGGGCCGGCGCAGGTCGAGGTAGCGGTGCCGCAGTCGGGCCTCCTCCCCCACCTCCACGTGCTCGTCGATCGGGAAGGGCAGCGGCGCCGCGGCGCTGAGCACCTCGAGGTCGGAGACGATGACCTCGATCTCGCCGGTGGGGAGGTTGGGGTTGGCGTTGCCCTCGGGGCGCTTGCTCACCTCGCCCGTCACCTTGATGCAGTACTCGCTGCGGAGCGCGTGCGCGACCTCCTCGTCGCGGACGACGACCTGGACCACGCCGCTCGCCTCGCGCAGGTCGAGGAAGGCCACACCGCCGTGGTCGCGCCGGCGGGCGACCCACCCGGCGAGGGTGACGGTCTGGCCGACGTGCTCGGCGCGCAGGGCGCCGGCGTCCTGGGTGCGGATCACTGCTGATACTCCTCGTTGCTCGTCGAGACCCGCGGTCGCAGGTCCTCGGTGGGCGGGGTCCAGGTGGCGGGATCTGCCGCGACCTGCTCCCCCGATCGGATGTCCTTGACCTCGTCGCCGGCGTCGGCGGACCCCGGGAACCACACGTACGGGATCCCGCGGCGCTCGGCGTACCGGATCTGCTTGCCGAACTTCTGCGCCGACACGGCCACCTCGGTGGGGATGCCGCGGGCCCGCAGCGCCGTCGCGACCGCGTCGCTGGCCGGGCGGGACTCCTCGTCGACCAGTGCGACGAGGACGGCACTGGGCACCCGCCGGTCGCTGCCGAGCAGTCCCCGGCTGATGAGCGGCACGAGGGTGCGGCTGATGCCGAACGAGATACCGACCCCGGGGTACGTCGTGCGGCCGTCGGAGGCGAGCGCGTCGTACCGCCCTCCCCCGCCGACGGACTTCAGGAACTCGAAGCCCACCATGTAGATCTCGAAGACCGTGCCGGTGTAGTAGTCCAGGCCGCGGGCGAGGCTCAGGCTGGCCTCGACCTCGAACCGCTCGCTGCGGACGCTGGCGCACCCGTCGATCACGGCGGCCAGCTCGGCGAGTCCGGTGTCGAGCAGCTCGTGCTCCACGCGCAGCTCGCGGACACGCTCCACGAACGACGTGTCCGTCGTGCTGATCCGGGCCAGGGCCAGGCACTGCTCGACCTGCTCGTCGTCCAGGCCGGCGTCCTGCGCGAGCAGCGCGGCGACCTCGGTCTCGGGCAGCTTGTCGAGCTTGTCGATGATCGTGATGACCGCCTGCGGGTCCGCCGCGCCGATGCCGCGGTAGAAGCCCTCGATCAGCTTGCGGTTGTTGACGCGCAGCCGCAGCGGCGGGAGCGGCAGCCCGCTGAGCGCCTCGGCCATCACGCGGGCCACCTCGACGTCGAAGTGGAAGGGCAGCTCGTCCTTCATCACCACGTCGATGTCGGCCTGGGTGAACTCGCGGAAGCGCCCCTCCTGCGGGCGCTCACCGCGCCAGGCGCGCTGGATCTGGTAGCGGCGGAACGGGAACTCGAGCTTGCCGGCGTTCTCCAGCACGTAGCGCGCGAACGGCACGGTGAGGTCGAAGTGGAGGCCGATGCCGGAGTCGGTCGCGGCGTCGGCCTCCTGGAGGCGACGCAGGACGTAGACCTCCTTGGAGGTCTCCCCCTTGCGGAGCAGCTGGTCCATCGGCTCCACCGAGCGCGTCTCGATGCCGGCGAAGCCGTGCAGCTCGAAGGTGCGCCGCAGCGTGTCGATGACCTGCTGCTCGACGAAGCGCTGCTCGGGCAGCAGCTCGGGGAACCCGCTGAGCGGGGTCGGCTTGTTGCTCATGGGGAATCAGAGACCTCGGGTGACGCGGTCGGAGTCGTCGCTCGACTGCAGGTCGAGCAGGAACGGGTTGGTCGCGCGCTCGCGGCCGATCGACGTCTGCTCGCCGTGGCCGGGCAGGACCACGACGTCGTCGGGCAGGGTCAGCACCTTGTCGCGGAGGCTGCGCAGCATCGTCGGATGGTCGCCGCCAGGCAGGTCGGTGCGGCCGATGGACCCCGCGAAGAGCAGGTCGCCGGAGAACATCACCTCCGACACGTCCTCACGGTCGTACGGCGACCGGAACGTGACCGAGCCCTCGGTGTGGCCGGGCGCGTGGTCGACCACGAAGCGCAGCCCGGCCAGCTCCAGCTCCTGGAGGTCGGCCAGCTCGCGGACGTCGTCGGGCTCGGCGAACTCGTACTTCCCGCCCAGCAGCATCGCGGTCGTCTCCGCGGACAGCCCGGCCATCGGGTTCGCGAGGAGGTGCCGGTCGGCGGGGTGGATCCACGCGGTCGCGTCGTACGTGCCTGCGACCGGCGCCACGCACCACATGTGGTCGACGTGGCCGTGCGTGACCAGCACGGCGACCGGCTTGAGCCGGTGCTCGCGCACCACCTGGGCGACGCCCTCCGCGGCGTCCTTGCCGGGGTCGATGACCACGCACTCGCTGCCGGGACCGGTGGCGGCCACGTAGCAGTTCGTGCCCCACGGGCCCGCGGGGAATCCGGCGATCAGCACCCCGGCAGCCTACCGAGCGCGCCGCCGCGGCGCCGCACCGGTGGGGCGCGACGCCGCGGGAGTGGTCGCGCGGCGTGGTCGTTCCCCGCGTCGCCGGCTACGCCGTGACTAGCATGGGCGTGCCACGACCAGGAGCGAGCGGAGCAGAGCAGTGACGAGCCACGATTGGGGCCGCGTCGACGACGACGGCACCGTCTACGTGAAGACCGCCGACGGGGAGCGTTCCGTCGGCCAGTACCCCGAGGGCACCCCCGAGGAGGCACTGAAGTTCTTCACCGAGCGGTACGACGCGCTCGCCTTCGAGGTCGAGCTGCTCGAGAAGCGGGTCGCCAGCGGCGTGATGACGCCCGAGGAGGCCGCGACCTCCGTGCGCACCGTGCAGGAGCAGGTCGCGAACGCCAACGCCGTGGGCGACCTGGCGGCGCTCGCGCAGCGGCTGGACGCGCTCGGTCCGGTGCTGGAGGAGCAGCGGGAGG
>DASTXB010000075.1:0-7673 GCA_035765695.1 Nocardioides sp.
CCGTGGTCGTTGGTGACGCTGTTCCAGTTCTCGTCACCGACCTGCGGGTTCGGGCCCTTGCGGACGAACTTGACGTCCAGGTCGTCGATCGGCTGACCCTTCTGGTCGATGGCCTTCACCTCGGTGTGGACCGCGGTGCCGACCGGGACCGTGCCGGACTCGTCGCTGCCGATCTCCAGCACCGTGGCCGGGTCGGCCCAGTCGACGGTGTACCAGTTGATCGCGGCCGCGGTGTTCGTGAGCGTCTTCTCGCCGCTCGAGTTCACCGTGAGGTCGGTCGCCACCGTGCTCGGGTCGTCGTAGTAGACCCGGGTGCCGGCCGTGTAGGTCGCGGTCACCGACTGGTTGGTGCCCGGCGTCCACGAGCGGGCCTCGACGACAGCGCCGGTGTCCTTCGTGAACTGGGTGACCACGCCCTCGGCAGTCGCGCCGTTGTGGTCGCCGCCGACGCCGGCGTTCGCCGTGTCGTCGTTGACCGACGCCTCGTCCGCGACCAGGTTGCCGAACGAGTCGGTGGCCTCGACGCGGTAGCCGACGGCCTGGTCGATCCGGGCGCTCGGGAGCACCGTCGACTCCTGGACCGGAGCCAGCGAGATCTTCACCGCGCCCGGGTTCAGCGGCTCGTTGGACGCGCCGCCACCGGTGTAGTCGGTGCTGAACTTGACCTCGTGGTTCCCGGTGACCGAGCCGGACTTGGCCTGGACCGCGGCGGCGACTTCCCCGTCGTCGTCGAAGCCCGCGTCGCGCTCGATGGCCACGACCACCGAGACGGTGCCGTCGGCATCGCTCGAGCTCTGCGTCGTGGTGGCGCCACCGCTCTTCCACTCGCCGTAGTCCGCGCCGTTGGCCGGGGCGGGGTCGGGCGTGAGCGCACCGTTGGTCAGCGGGCTGAAGAACCCGTGATCGGTGGTGAGGTCGACCGGGATGTCGGACAGGATGTCGCCCTGGGCGTTCTTCACGACGTACTTCACCGTGACCGGGCGGCCCGGGGACGCGACCCCGTCGATCCACGGCGTCTCGGAGACGTAGTTGATCGCAGCCGGCGCCAGCGAGCGCAGGAAGTCGACCGTGATGTGGTCGTGCTCCACCGTGCCACCGGTCGGCCCGAAGAAGGCGTCGAGGTCGCCGCCGAGCTCCTTGCCCTGCGGCGTGGCGGCCGGGTCGGTGAGAGCCACCCGGAAGACGCCGTTGGCGTCGGTCTTGGCGCTCGCCTCGGTGTCGCTGATCCGGTTGGTGCCGGCGGGCTGGCTCGCCTGCGGCGCCATCTTCGCCGTGTTGGTGCCGGTCTCGTCGGTGCCGTGGGTGTAGACCATGCTGACGAACCGGTTCGCCAGGACCGTGCCGTCGTCGAGGACGAGCTTGCCCTCGAGCACCGCGGTGGCGGTGCCCGCGAGGAACTGCTTCCGGGTCCCGTCGGTCCACTGCGGAGCGGCCTGGCCGGCCTTGAGGTCCTTGGTGACCGTCGGCTCGCCGGCCTGGAAGCCCGGGGTGCCGTTGGTGTTGACGTAGGCCATCAGGGTGTAGGTGCCCTCGGTGCCGGCGTTCCCGCCCGGGTTGGTGGGCCGGTTGATGCTGGCCACGCCCTGGGCGTTCGTGGTCGAGGTCGCCTCGGTCGTGGACCACGCGGTGTTCGTGGCCGACGGGTTGAACGGCGTGAACTTCCACGTGTAGCGAACGGTCTGGCCGTTCATCGGGTTGCCGTTCTGGTCGACGACCTTGACGGTCACGTCGGAGTTGGTCCACTCGTCGAGGTCGAAGGCGTCACCGTCGTTCGAGCTGACGGTGAGCGCGGTCGGCGCGGGCGTGTAGCTGCCGACGTGCACGTGCACGCGGTAGTCGGTGCCGTCCTGGTACGACGTGTTGCCCGTCGTGTTGACCCAGTAGTAGTAGTCGTTGCCCGGGGCGCTGTTCGCCGGCCGCGCGACCGTGATCTGGCCGAGGGCGTTGGTGTAACCCGCGACGTGGTCCGACGCGGTGCCGTTGGGCACGCCGGTGGCCTCGTCATTGGCCGACGGGGACGAGACCTGGGCGCCGACGACCGGCTTGCCGTTCTGGTCCTTGACCGTGATCGTGATGTTGCTGTTGCCACCCGGCGGGGTCGGGACGCTGGCCGGGTTGGCCGCGATGTCGACGCTGCTGATCGTCTGGGCGTACGGCGCGACCGCGTCGGCGTCGTCGGAGCCCAGGAGGCCGAAGTTCGACTGGGCGCGCACCAGGAGCTGGTCCGGGTCGCCGGCGAAGCTGTAGCCGTTCGCGACGATGGTGCCGGTGTAGCTGCGGATGCCGTTGGCGTCGGGGTCACCCATGATCGCGCCGGTGTTGCCGCCGTAGTTCGGCGCCGAGGTCTGCACCGTGTTGCCGCTGGTGGTGCCGGAGATCGCGCCCAGGATGTTGTTGTTGGGACCGGCGTAGGGCTGGGTGAACAGACCCAGGGCCGAGCCGGTGGCGTTGCCGATGTCGACGCTCACCCCGGAGGGGTTGAGGTTCTGGGTGTTGGACTCCTGGCCCAGCATGTTGTTGTTGGCGTCCCAGCCGGTGGCCCGGACCGTGACGTTGCCGACCGGGACCCCGGTGGTGTCCCAGAAGACCTGGGCGATGCCGCTGGCGACCGCGACGCGGTCGATGTTGTGCCACGTCACGCCGTCGCTGGTCCACTCGAACTGGACCTCCTGCACGGTGGCGCCGGCCGCAGCGACCAGGTGGACCCGCGAGTCCTGGCCGTCGGGAGACGGGTCCCAACGTCCGCCGAGCGCGACTTCGCCGGTCGCGAGGTCCACGCTGCCGGCCGCGTAGTTGTTCGAGATCGGCTCGGCGTGCGCCGTGCCGGTGAGAAGCGGGAGACCCGCTACCGCGAGGGCCGAGATGGCACTGACTGCCAGGCCCCGCTTCATGCCGCTGCTGTTCATGCTGCTTCCCTTCCGGATGAAATGGGTCGGGACGTTCCTGGCCCACTGCCCGGAGCCCCCGGGGCTCCATGTCCGACCCGAGGCGCGGACTCGCCGCCCGCCGAGCCGGACAGGGGGGATGCTTCGCGCCCCGGCGGGTGCGCATGTGCAGGACGCCGGGCGGGCCCCCAAATTTGGGGAGGGAAGGGAAAGCGCGCCGGTCAGACGGCGCGGGCGGCGGCGCGACCCGCCGTACGCCCGGAGAAGAGGCAGCCGCCGAGGAAGGTGCCCTCGAGCGCGTTGTAGCCCATCATCCCGCCGCCGCCGAAGCCGTTGACCTCGCCCGCGGCGTACAGCCCGGGCAGCGGCTCGCCGGACGACGTCAGGCACCGCCCGGACAGGTCGGTCTCCAGGCCGCCGAGCGTCTTGCGGGTCAGGATGTTGAGTCGTACGGCGATCAGCGGGCCGGCCTTCGGGTCCAGCAGCTTGTGCGGGGTCGCGACGCGGATCAGCTTGTCGCCGCGGTAGCTGCGGGCGCCGTGGATCGCGGTGATCTGCGCGTCCTTGCCGAACGGGTTGTCGATCTCGCGGTCGCGTTGCTCGATCAGGTCACGCAGCTCCGCCTCGACGATCAGGGGCTCGTCGCCCACCTCGTTCATGCCGCGTACCAGCTCGGTGAGGTCGTCGGCGACCACGAAGTCCTCGCCGTGCCGCTTGAACGCCTCGATCGGGCCGGGCGCGCCGGGCTTCACCCGGGACAGCAGCAGCTTGACGTCCTTGCCGGTGAGGTCGGGGTTCTGCTCCGAGCCGGAGAGGGCGAACTCCTTCTCGATGATCTTCTGGGTCAGCACGAACCACGAGTAGTCGTAGCCGGTCGTGCGGAGGTGGGTGAGCGTGCCGAGCGTGTCGAAGCCAGGGAAGTTCGGCGCGGGCAGCCGCTTGCCGGTGGCGTCGAGCCACAGCGACGACGGGCCGGGCAGGATCCGGATGCCGTGGTTCTCCCAGATCGGGTCCCAGTTCCGCACGCCCTCGACGTAGTGCCACATCCGGTCCGGGTTGATGACCCGGGCGCCGGCCGCCTCCGTGATGCCGAGCATCCGGCCGTCCACGTGCGCCGGCACGCCGGCGACCATCACCTTCGGCGGCGTCCCGAGGCGTGCCGGCCAGGTCGTGCGGACCAGATCGTGGTTGCCGCCGATGCCGCCGCTGGTGACGACCACCGCCTGCGCGCGCAGCTCGAAGTCCTCGACCTCGACCCGGCTGCTCGCCCTGCCGCGCTCCACCGAGCTCGGCTCGAGCACCTTGCCGCGGACGCCGACGACGGTGCCGCCCTCGACGACCAGCCCGTCGACGCGGTGCCGGAAGGCGAACCGCAGCCGCCCGGACGACGCGTGCTCCCGGCAGCGTCGCTCGAACGGCTCGACCACGCCGGGGCCGGTGCCCCACGTGATGTGGAAGCGCGGCACCGAGTTGCCGTGCCCGTCGGCGCGGCCGTCGCCGCGCTCGGCCCAGCCGACGACCGGGAACACCCGCAGGCCCATCGCGCGCAGCCAGGCGCGCTTCTCCCCGGCCGCGAAGTCGACGTACGCCTCCGCCCAGCGGCGTGGCCACCGGTCCTCCTCGCGGTCGAACTGGGCGCTGCCGAGCCAGTCCTGCATCGCGAGCTCGCGGGAGTCCTTGATGCCCATCCGGCGCTGTTCGGGGCTGTCGACGAGGAAGAGGCCACCGAGGCTCCAGAACGCCTGCCCGCCCAGCGACTGCTCGGGCTCCTGGTCGAGCAGCACGACCCGCTTGCCGGCGTCGGCGACCTCGGCCGCGGCGGTGAGACCGGCGAGGCCGGCCCCGACGACGATCACATCTGCCACATCGCTGTCCACGAGCGGGCATCCTCGCACGTGGTTACCCGCAGGTATACGGACGTGCCATGTCTGGACCAGTTTCCGCGTTCTGCTGCCAACACCCGTCACAGCCGTCACACTCAGGTGCGCGGAGCGCAGCTTGGGAGGGCTGCCTCGCACGACTCGGGAGGGAACAGCACATGGGGAGGGAGACCCTGGCTCGGGCGCGGTCCGCCCTGAGGCTGCTCGTCGTCACGACCGACAGCGCCGGTGGCGCCGCCTCCGCGGCGCTCCACGCGGCCGATCACGAGCTCCTCGTCACCCGCGCGCTCACCCTCCCCTCCGCGCTCGCGACCCTGGCCACCGACACCTTCGACTGCGTGCTGGTCGACACCGCCGTCCCGGACCTGGCGGCCGCCGAGGTGACCCGCGCGGTGCGCGCGCGGGCGGGTACGGCGATGCTCGTGGTCGCCCACGCCGGCCGGCCCACCGGCCGCCTGCGCGCCGACCTCGCCGACCTCGCCGACCTGGACGAGCTCGCCGATCTCGTCCTCGGGCCCGACGACCTCGACGCCGACTGGCTCCGGCTCGTGCGCATGCACGCCCGGGTGACCGCCGCGGAGGCCTCGACCGCCCGGCTGGCCGGCATCGTGGACTCGGTCTCCGACGCCCTGCTCACGGTCGACCTCGACGGCATCGTCACCAGCTGGAACCGCGCCGCCGAGGAGCTGTGGGGGTACGCCCCCACCGAGATCGTCGGGCGCGACGTCGCGCTCCTGCACCCGCCCGGCTCGGCCGAGCCGGACCGCATGCTGGCCGTCGCCCGCGGCGGTGTGCCGCTGCGCGACCACGACACGGTGCGCCGCCAGCGGGACGGTCGGCTCGCCGAGGTCACCCTCGACGTGGCCCCGACCGCCGACGGTGTGGTCGTCGTCGCCCGCGACATCAACGGCCGCCGCGAGCTCGAGGCGGAGCTGGTCCGCCAGACCATGCACGACGCGCTCACCGGGCTGCCGAACCGCGCCTACCTGACCTACCGGCTGGCCCAGACGCTCGAGGACGCGCGCCGCCGCGGTACGCCGGTCGCCGTACTGGTCGCCGACCTCGACCAGTTCCGCGCCGTCGGCGACCTGCACGGGCACCTGGTCGGTGACCGGGTGCTCGTCGAGGTCGCGGAGCGGCTGCGCGCGCTGACCCGCCCGGTCGACATCGTGGCCCGCTCCGGCGGCGACGAGTTCGTGATCGTCTCCCCCGGCACCGACGTCGCCGCGGCCGCGAAGCTCGCCCGGACCGTCATCGACGTGATCGGCGAGCCGGTCGACGTCGAGCACCGCGCGCTGCGCGTCGGCGCGAGCGTCGGCATCGCGGTGTCGCCTCCGCTGGACGGCGACGCGGGCACGATGCTCAAGCACGCCGACGTCGCGATGTACGAGGCCAAGGCCCGTGGCCGCTCGCGCAGCCAGGTCTTCGACGCGACCTTCGCGCGCCAGGCCGGCGAGCAGCGCCGGCTCGCCGCCGAGCTGCGCGAGGCGCTGGCCCAGGACCTGCTCGACGTCCACTACCAGCCGGTCTTCGACCTGGTCCGGGACCGGATAGTCGGCGTCGAGGCGCTCGCCCGCTGGCAGCACCCCGTCGGCGGTGCCGTGTCGCCGGCGACGTTCGTGCCGCTGGCGGAGGCGCACGGCTTCATCGCCGAGCTCGACCGCTGGGTGCTCGACCGCGCCTGCCTGGACATCGCGACCGCGCTGGACACCGGCGACCTGCCCGCCGACGTACGCGTCGCGGTGAACCTCTCGGCCCGCTCGCTCGACGACGGCGCGCTGGTCGCGACCGTCGCCGACGCGATCCACCGCTCCGGCCTGCCGCCGGAGGCGCTCGTGCTCGAAGTGACCGAGACGGCGGTGCTCCAGAACCGGGACGCCGCCCGGGTCTCACTCGAGGGACTCCGCGCGCTGGGCGCCGGCGTGCACCTCGACGACTTCGGCACCGGCTACTCCTCGCTGAGCTTCCTGCGCGAGCTCCCGGTCACCGGCGTGAAGATCGACCGGTCGTTCGTCCGCGACGCCGTCGACCGCCCGGAGGACCTGGCCATCACCGAGGCGATCGTGCGCCTGGCCCGCGGGCTCGGGCTGGAGACCGTCGCCGAGGGCATCGAGACCGTCGAGCAGCGCGACCTGCTGCGTCGCCTCGGCTGCGTGAGCGCGCAGGGCTTCTGGTGGAGCGGCGCGGTCCCGATCTACGAGCTGCCCGGCGCCGGCCTGTCCCGCGCCGCCAAGCGGCACGAGCCGCGCCCGGTCACCGCACCGCGCCGCTGGAACGTCGCGCGCCGGCCGCTCGAGCCCGCCGGCGCGCGCACCGTGTGCTGCCTGCGCGGGGGCCTGGAGTCCGGCCAGGGCTGGATCGTCGTCACCAGCCCGAGCCGGCGCGCGGAGTTCGCGCGGTCGCTGGGCTCGCTGCGCGACGCCGCCGTCGCGCGCGGGCAGCTGGTCGAGCTGGACGCGTACGAGACGCTGCGCTCGGTCACGGGCGCCGACGGTCGCCTGGACACCGCCCGCTTCGAGCAGGTGGTCGGCACGGCGATGCGCCGCGTCGGCGCGGCGACCGGCGACGTCGGCATCCACGCCGAGCTCGGCCACGTCAACCAGCCGCTGCTCAGCCTGCGCGTCTCCACCGACCTGCGCCGCCGGCTGCACGCGGAGTCCGACCTCACCCTCGACTACGGCGACCACCCCGCCGACTGCGCCGCGCACGGCGCGGTCAGCGAGCTCGAGTCCGCGCGGTACGGCGACATCTCGGCCTCCTGACCGCTCGGAGTCATACGGACGGTCGTTCCCGGGTACACGGCGGCCATGTGGTCCGCCCGGCAGCGCCGCCGCAGGTTCCGCGAGCACTTCGTGCGCTCCGCGGTGCCGCAGGCGGTGTGCGACGCCCGGGCCCGCCTGGTCGAGGT
>DASTXB010000076.1:0-12388 GCA_035765695.1 Nocardioides sp.
GTCCTCGATGCGGTGCTTCTTCTCCTTCAGCTCCACCTCGGTGGCGGCGCCGACCTTGACCACGCAGACACCGCCGGCGAGCTTGGCCAGCCGCTCCTGCAGCTTCTCGCGGTCCCAGTCGGAGTCGGTGTTCTCCACCTCCGCCTTGAGCTGGGCGACCCGGCCGTTGACGGCGTCGGCGTCCCCGCCGCCCTCGACGATGGTGGTGTTGTCCTTCGTCACCACGACGCGGCGGGCCGTGCCGAGCACCTCGAGCCCGACCTGGTCGAGCTTGAGCCCGACCTCGGGCGCGACGACCTGGCCACCGGTCAGGATCGCGATGTCCTGCATCATCGCCTTGCGGCGGTCACCGAAGGCCGGCGACTTCACGGCGACGGTGTTGAAGGTGCCGCGGATCTTGTTGACGACCAGGGTGGAGAGCGCCTCACCGTCGACGTCCTCGGCGAGGATGAACAGCGGCTTGCCGGCCTGGATGACCTTCTCCAGCAGCGGGAGCAGCTCGGCGATCGCCGAGATCTTGCCCTGGTGCAGCAGGATGTAGGGCTCGTCGAGGACGGCCTCCATCGACTCCGGGTCGGTCACGAAGTACGGCGACAGGTAGCCCTTGTCGAACTGCATGCCCTCGGTGAAGTCGAGCTCGGTGCCCATCGTGTTGGACTCCTCGACGGTGATGACACCGTCCTTGCCGACCTTGTCGAAGGCCTCGGCGAGCAGCTCGCCGATGTGCTCGTCGCGGCTGGAGACGGTGGCGACGGCGGCCATGTCCTCGCGCGACTCGACCTCACGTGCGGCCTTGCCGAGCGCGTCGACGACGGCCTGCGAGGCAGAGTCCATGCCGCGCTTGAGACCCATCGGGTTCGCGCCGGCGGCGACCGCGCGCAGACCCTCGTGGACCATGGCCTGCGCCAGCACGGTCGCGGTCGTGGTGCCGTCACCCGCCACGTCGTTGGTCTTGGTGGCGACCTCCTTGGCCAGCTGGGCGCCCATGTTCTCGAACGGGTCGTCGAGCTCGACGTCACGGGCGACGGTCACACCGTCGTTCGTGATGGTCGGGGCGCCCCACTTCTTGTCGAGGACGACGTAGCGCCCCTTGGGGCCGAGCGTCACCTTGACGGCATTGGCGAGGGCGTCCACGCCGCGCTCGAGGGAGCGGCGGGCGTTCTCGTCGAACTCCAGAATCTTCGGCATCTGCGGTGGAACCTTTCGCAAGCGGCGGGTGGAAGACGTGCGCCCCGAGAGCCCGAACGGCTCAGGGTGTCCTGAGCGCGGTCATGGGCCGCCCGGGGCGGAGTCAGGCTGTTGTCGTCCCAGACGGGAGTGGTCAGCCGATGACGGCGAGGACGTCGCGCGCGGAGAGGATGAGGTACTCCTCGCCGGCGTACTTGACCTCGGTGCCGCCGTACTTGCTGTAGATGACCTTGTCGCCGACGTTCACGTCGAGCGGGACGCGGTTGCCGTTGTCGTCGATCCGGCCGGGACCGATCGCCAGGACCTCGCCCTCCTGGGGCTTCTCCTTGGCGGTGTCCGGGATGACCAGGCCCGAGGCCGTGGTCTGCTCGGCGTCGAGCGGCTTGACGACGATGCGGTCCTCGAGGGGCTTGATGTTGACCGACACGATGTCGACCTCCACTTTCTGGCACTTCGATGTGGTGGGTGGTGCACGTCTGGTGCTTGCGGACCGGGTACGCCGTCGCGGGGGTCGCACCGTGACGCAAGCGCTGGCACACTCGCGGGGAGAGTGCCAGATCAAAACTAGCACTCTCCCCGGCTGAGTGCCAGAGAACCCCCTGCGGGAGGATCCGGGAATGGATCTCGAGGCGTTCCGATGGCTGCTCACCGGCGCCGGCCAGGACCTCCTCGCCACGGCGGGTCGCGAGCTGCAGGACGCGGCCGACGACTCGCTGGCGATCCAGGCCCGGCTCCGGCGCACGGCCTCACCCGAGCACGTCGCCGCCGCGCTCACCCAGGCCACGCTCCGGGTCCGCGCCCGCGACAAGTTCGGCGCGGACGCCGACCGGATGTACTTCACCCCCGACGGTCTGGAGCAAGCGACGCGGCAGCGCGTGGCCGCCCACCGCGCCGCACGCCTGGTCGCCGCGTCCGCGCGGACCGTCATCGACCTCGGGTGCGGCATCGGCGGCGACCTGGTGGCCAGCGCGCGGGCAGGGCTCACCGCGGCCGGTGTGGACCTGGACCCGGTGCGGGTCGCGGTCGCCGAGGCGAACCTCGCCGCGCTCGGACTGCCGGGCGCGGTGACGGTGGCGGACGCGACGACGGTGGATCCGTCGCCGTTCGACGTCGCGTTCGCCGACCCGGCCCGTCGTACGGCGCGCGGCCGGACCTTCGACGCCGAGGGGTGGACTCCCCCGTGGTCGTTCGTGGAGGGCCTGCTGCGGCGCGACGCGTGCGTGAAGGTCGCCCCCGGCATCCCGCACGGGCTGGTGCCGGACGGGGTCGAGGCCGAGTGGGTGAGCGACCACGGCGACGTGAAGGAGGCCGCGCTGTGGTCCGGCCGGCTCGCGACGACGGCACGACGGGCGACCGTGATCGGCGAGGGCGGCCTGGCGACGCTCACGGCGGAGGACGACCCCGGCGCGGCGGTCCGCGACGTCGGCGAGTTCCTCTACGAGCCGGACGGCGCGGTGATCCGCGCGGGGCTGGTCACCGCCGTGGCGGCCGGCGTCGAGGGCGGCCTGGTCGACGAGCACATCGCCTACGTCACCTCGGACGCGTCGTACCGCACCCCGTTCGCGCGGGGGTACGTCGTCCTCGAGGAGCTGCCCTACCGCGAGAAGGCGCTGCGCGCCGCGTTGCGCGAGCGCGGCATCGGGCGGCTGACGATCAAGAAGCGCGGCGTCGACGTGGTGCCGGACGAGCTGCGCAAGCGCCTCGACCTCCACGGCGAGGACGAGGCGACGATCGTGCTGACCCGTGCCCGCGGGCACGGGATCGCGCTGCTGGTGAAGCCGTTCTGACCTCCCCCTGACATCACCGGACCCTCCCGGGGCTCCGCCCTGGGAGGGTCTGGTACGTGATGCGGATCAGACGGCGTGGGGAACCGCGCCGGTGACCTTGACGTCCCCGGTCTTCTCGACGCGGCGGGCGTGCCAGATGCCGAGTCCGAAGAGGACCAGCAGCACACCTGCGCCGACGAAGGAGACGATCGAGGCGATGCCGGCGATGGTGCCGATGGTCGCGAACGCGTAGCCGTAGAGCAGGAGGCCGCGGAGGGTGTTGCCCATGAACAGGGTCTGCCGCAGGCCGGCGAGCGCCTGGCCCTCTTCCGAGGCCTTCTGCTCGTCGCTCATGGCGATGTACTCACCGCTGACGTCCTCGTAGGTCCGGTCCCCGCTGGCCTCGTTCATGTGGACGAGGATGTAGTGGTCGGCGAAGGCCTTGGCCTCGGGGCCGGTGTCCAGCAGGCTGCCGCCGTAGGGCTCGAGCGCGTCGGCATCCGACTTGGGCAGGCCGGACAGCGCGTCGCCCTCGGGCATCGTGATGCCCTGCATGGTCAGCTGGTCGTGCACCTGGTCAGCCGTGAACGAGTGGGCCCACCAGAGCAGGCCGCCGGCCAGGATCAGGACGGCGGCCATGGCCAGTCCCGTCCAGGAGATGAACTTGTCGAATGCCGAGCGCATCGTGCGCCTCCCTCGATTGGCGGGGATTCCCTTGTCGTCCTCGCTTCGTGCACCACGTTAGAAATTCCTGAGCGTGGCGAGCAGGGCCGGAAGGTGGGAGGCGCGGGACCAAGGTCCTCCAGTTGTCAATCAGTCCAGCGCCGCCCTCTCGGCGCCGATCGTGGTGTCGTCGCCGTGGCCGGTGTGCACGACGGTGTCGTCGGGCAGCGCGAACAGCCGGGTGCGGATGGACTCCTTGATCAGGTCGGCGTCGGAGTACGACCGGCCGGTCGCGCCGGGACCGCCGTTAAACAGGGTGTCGCCGGTGAACACGCACCCGAGGTCGGGCGCGTAGAGGCACACCGCGCCCGGGGCGTGTCCCGGCGTGTGCAGCACCTCGAGGGTCGTGCCGGCGACCTCGATGCGTACGCCGTCGGCCAGGTCGAGGTCCCAGAGGTGGTCGGTGTGCGTGAGCTCCCACAGCGGCTTGTCGTCGGGGTGCAGCATGATCGGCGCGACGACCCTCTCCCGCAGCGCGGGCGCCACGCGGACGTGGTCGTCGTGCGCGTGGGTGCACACGATCGCCTTGACCTTGCGGTCCCCGACGACGGCCATGATCCCGTCGACGTCGTGCGGGGCGTCGATGACGACGCACTCGGTGTCGTCACCGACCACCCAGACGTTGTTGTCGACGTCGAAGGTCTGCCCGTCGAGGCTGAAGGTGCCGCTGGTGACTCCGTGGTCGACACGAGCGGTCACAGGATCACCACCGAGCGGAGCACGTCGCCGTGGTGCATCTTCTCGAACGCCGCCTCGATGTCGCCGATGCCGATCTCCTCACTGACGAACGCGTCCAGGTCGAGTCGCCCCTGCTGGTAGAGGTCCACCAGCATCGGGAAGTCGCGGCTGGGCAGGCAGTCGCCGTACCAGCTCGACTTCAGCGATCCGCCGCGACCGAACACGTCGATCAGCGGCAGGTCCGGGACCTTCATGTCCGGGGTGGGGACGCCGACCAGGACCACCGTGCCGGCCAGATCGCGGGCGTAGAACGCCTGCTTCCACGTCTCCGGTCGGCCGACGGCATCGACCACGACGTCCGCGCCGTCGGCGCCCTCGTAGAACTGCCCGCAGATCCGCTTGATCTCCTCGACCGGGTCCGCCTGCGAGGAGTCCACGGTGTGCGTGGCGCCCATCGACGTCGCGATCTCCAGCTTCTTCGAGTCGATGTCGACCGCGATGATCGGGTTCGCACCGACCAGCGCCGAGCCCGCGATCGCCGCGACACCCACGCCACCGCAGCCGATGACCGCGACGGACCTGCCGCGCGAGACCGCGCCGGTGTTGATCGCCGCACCGATGCCGGCCATCACGCCGCAACCGAGCAGGCCCACGGCTGCGGGACGCGCCGCCGGGTCGACCTTCGTGCACTGGCCGGCCGCGACCAGCGTCTTCTCCGCGAACGCGCCGATGCCCAGCGCCGGCGAGAGCTCGGTGCCGGCATCCGGTCCGTCGGCGAGCGTCATCTTCTGGGTCGCGTTGTGGGTGTTGAAGCAGTACTGCAGGTCACCGCGCCGACAGGCGCGGCACTCACCGCACACCGCGCGCCAGTTCAGCACCACGAAGTCGCCCGGCGCCACCGACGTCACGTCGGGGCCCACGGCCTCGACCACGCCCGCGGCCTCGTGGCCGAGCAGGAACGGGAAGTCGTCGTTGATGCCCCCCTCGCGGTAGTGCAGGTCGGTGTGGCAGACCCCGCAGGCCTGCACCTGCACCAACGCCTCCCCCGGGCCGGGGTCCGGCACGTTGATCGTCGTCAGCTCGACCGGCTGACCCTTCGCGCGGGCGACCACGCCCTTCACCTGATGCATGGACCCAGCCAACCCGATGGCACAAGTTTTGCAACCATCAGGTCCGGGACGGCGTCTGGGGGATGTGTTGATGGATCGGACAGAGGTGACGGCGGTGGATCGGGACACCGACTTCACGGCGTACCTCGAGGCGCGGCAGGCCCGCCTCCTGCGCACGGCGTACCTGCTCACCGGCGACCAGCACCAGGCCGAGGACCTGCTGCAGACGTCGCTGGCGAAGCTGTACCTGGCGTGGGACAGGGTGCGCGACCGCGGCTCGGTGGACGCCTACGTGCGCCGGATCATGGTGAACGAGAACAACTCGCTGTGGCGACGCGGCTGGCGGCGCCGTGAGGTGGCCACCGACACGGTGCCGGAGACGGCGCCGTTCCACGACACGTACGACGAGGGCACGGGCGCCGCGGTGTGGGCGGTCGTCCAGACGTTGCCGCGCAGGGCGCGCGCCGTCGTCGTGCTGCGGTACTACGAGCAGCTGACCGAGGCCGAGACCGCCGAGATCCTCGGCATCTCGGTCGGCACCGTCAAGTCCCAGTGCAGCCGGGCCCTGGCCACGCTGCGCCAGCGGATCGGGGAGGAGGAGCGATGACCCAGGAGACCTTCGAGCGCGAGCTGTCGCGCCGGGCGGACGACGTCCACGGCACCCCGCTCTCCTTCGCGGACGTCCGGGGCCGGGCCCGGTCGCTCCAGCGCCGCCGCCGGGCGTCGGTCGCCGGCGCCGTTGCGGCCGTCGTGGCCCTGGTGGTCGTCGTGCCGTCGGCACTCACCGGCGGGACCGACAAGGGGTCGCGTGCCCCGGAGCCGGCGCCGTCCCCGCCCGGGCACACGGCGGTCCTGCACGACGGGACGCTGACGCTCGCGGACGGCGGACGGGTCGACCTCGGCCTCGACAACCAGGACGTGACCCAGCTCGGCGTCCTCACCGACGGCCGGACGGTGGTCGCTCTGCAGAAGCCGTACGGCGTGCGGGTCTACTCCGCGGACGGCGCGACCCACGTGGACTACCCCGCGGCGTACAACGTGATCACGATGAGCCCCCGCGACGACGCGGTCGCCTGGGTCTCGACGGACCGGACCGCGCGGGTCCTGGCGAGCAACGCGGCCGAGCCCGTCACGCTGCCGGGCGAGGTCGCCGGCAGCATCGACGCCGTCCTCGACGCCGAGCACCTGCTGGTCGGCGACTCCCCCACCACGACGGGTGAACTCACCCCCGACGGCATCACTCCTCTCGAGACCGACGAGCCGTTCCGGGTGATCGACGTCAGCCCGGACGGCGACCTGTGGGCGGTCGCGTTCGTCCCCACGGTGGAGCACGAGGACGGCGGCTGCTCCGGCCTGTACGACCCGGAGACCGACCAGGTCGTGGCACGCGACTGCTCGGCGTACCACCTCACGTTCGCGCCGGACGGACAGCACGTGGTCAGCGGCTACTACGAGAACAACATGGTCGGCAACGTGCGCGTGCTCGACCTCGACCTGCAGCAGGTCGCGGCGTTCGACCCGCCGGGCGCGTCCGCGGCGGTCAGCCGGGTGGCGTGGGACGACGCCGACCACCTGCTGGTGTCGGTCACCGACTGGCAGGACCCGACCTGGTCGCTCGAGCGGGTCGACCTCGACGGCGGGGACCCGGTCGTGCTCGACGGTCCGGCGCCCGGCCGCAACCCCGAGATGGTCGCCGAATACCTCCTCTCGGAGTAGTGGCAGTAGCCGAAAGTCGGGGGCGGCGGGACCCCTCGCGTCACTAGGCTGAGGGATCGTGTTCGCAGCCCTTGGTCGTCTCACGTCCCGCCGTCCCTGGTTCGTCATCGCCGCGTGGGTCGTGCTCGCCGTCGTCGTCGTCTCGTTCGCCCCGAAGCTCGAGACGACGCAGGAGGAGACCGAGTTCCTCCCCGACCACTACGAGTCGGTGCAGGCGTACAAGATCCAGGAGGAGAAGTTCCCCGGCGCCACCACGCCGGCCGCGCTGATCGTCTTCGAGCGCGAGGACGGCGCGGCGCTCACGCCGGACGACCAGGCCCAGGTGGACCGGATCGCCGGCGAGCTCGCGCCGAAGCTGGGCGACCGGACCTTCGTCCAGAAGGTCGTGACCGTCAGCCCGGACGGCAAGCCCAACGTCTCGCAGGACGGCAAGGTCCAGATCGGCGTCGTCGGGCTGGCGGACGGCGCGACGGGCTACGACCCGCAGGCGTTCGACGACGCCAAGGCGATGCGCCAGGACCTGGCCGCCCTGACCGACGGCACCGATCTCACGGTGCAGACGACCGGCTCGGTCCCCCAGGGCCTGGACTCGCAGGAGTCCGGTGACCGTGCGCTGGCGATCGTGGGCATCGCGACGGTCGTGCTCATCGTGGGCCTGTTGGCGATCATCTTCCGCAGCGTCATCATCTGCCTGATGCCGGTCGTCGTGGTGACGCTGGTGTCGATGGTCGCGACCGGGCTGATCGGCTGGGCCAACGAGGCGTTCGACCTCAAGGCCGATTCCTCGATCGAGACGATCCTCGTCGTCGTCCTCTACGGCATCGGGACCGACTACATCCTGTTCTTCCTGTTCCGCTACCGCGAGCGGCTGCGCCAGGGCGAGGACACCCGCGCCTCCGTCGTGCACGCGCTCGAGCGCGCCGGCGAGGCGATCGCCTCGGCGGGTGGCGCGGTGATCGTCGCGTTCCTCGCCCTGCTGCTGAGCTCCCTGGGCATCTTCCAGGCGATCGGGCCCGCGCTCGCCATCGCGGTCGGGGTCACCCTCCTGGCGGCGCTGACGCTGGTGCCGGCCGTCGTGACCGTGCTCGGCAGGGCGCTGTTCTGGCCGTCGAAGACGTGGCGCCAGGAGCCGACCGGCGCCCGATTCGCCCGGCTCGGCGACGCGCTCGGCCGCCGCCCCGGCACCTTCGCGGCCGCCTCCGGCGGAGTCCTCGCGGTGCTCGCGGTCTTCGCGTTCAGCTTCAACCCGTCGTTCGACTTCAACTCCAGCCTGCCGGACGACGTCGAGTCGACCGAGGCGCTGACCACCTTCCAGGACCACTTCGCCGCCGGCGCGAGCGAGCCCGTCCCGGTCATCCTCGAGTCGGACGACGGCCCGCTCGACCAGGGCAGCCTCGGGGCCTTCGGCGCGGCGCTGGAGCAGGCCGAAGGCGTCGCCCAGGTGTACCCGGCCCAGACCTCCGAGGACGGCTCAGCCGCGCAGTTCAGCGTCGTGCTCGACAGCGACCCCGTCTCCGACCAGGCGCTCGACGACGTCAAGGGACCGATCCGCGACGCCGCCCACGCCGCCGCCCCCGACGGCACCGAGGCGTACGTCGGCGGCACTCCCGGCATCTTCGCCGACCTCCAGTCGGCCATGGTCCGCGACTACAAGGTCGTCTTCCCCGCGGCCGCGCTGGTGATCATGCTGATCCTCGCGCTGCTGCTGCGCAGCCTGGTGGCGCCGCTGTACCTGATGGCGGCGGTCGGCCTGAGCTTCGCGGCGACCCTCGGGGCCACGGTGATCGCGTTCCAGCACATCGGTGGGGACAACGGCCTCATCTTCATGCTGCCGATCTACATCTACCTCTTCGTGACCGCGCTCGGCACCGACTACAACATCCTGATGATCGCCCGGCTCCGCGAGGAGGCGCGCGAGGGCAAGGAGCCGCGACCGGCCGCGGCCGAGGCGGTCAAGCACGCCGGTCCGACGATCGCGGCGGCCGGGGTGATCCTCGCGGGCACGTTCGCGTCGCTGATGCTGAGCGGCAACAGCCTGATGATGTCGATGGGATTCGCGCTGTCGTTCGGCATCTTCATCGCGGCCTTCGTGATGGCGATGTTCTTCACGCCGGGGCTGACCGCGATCGTCGGGCACGCCGCCTGGTGGCCCGGCCACGAGGACCGGAAGGCCCCGAAGGAGCTGTCGGAGGTGTCGGCCTCAGACGAGCACGTCGGTCACCGGTAGCGAGGAGTCGGCGGGGAGGTCCAGCGCGGACGGCGTCCGCCCGCGGCTGACCATCTCCGCCCCCAGCGCAGCGACCATCGCACCGTTGTCCGTGCAGAGGCCGGGGCGCGGGACCCGCACGCGGATGCCCTTCGCGGCGGCCCGCTCCTCGGCCATCGCCCGCAGCCGGGAGTTCGCGGCGACCCCGCCGCCGATCAGGATGTCCTCGATGCCCTCGGTCTGCGCGGCGTCGATCGCCTTGCGGGTGAGCACGTCGCAGACGGCCTCCTGGAACGACGCCGCGACATCGTTGACCGGCACCGGCTCCCCGGCGCGCTCGCGGGCCTCGACCCACCGCGCGACGGCGGTCTTGAGGCCGGAGAACGAGAAGTCGAAGCGGTGCCGCTCGAGGTCTCGGCGCGAGGTGAGGCCGCGCGGGAAGTCGACGTACACGCTGTCGCCCTCGCGGGCGGCGCGGTCGATGTGGGGGCCTCCCGGGAACGGCAGCCCGAGCAGCCGCGCGACCTTGTCGAACGCCTCCCCCGCCGCGTCGTCGATCGTGGCGCCGAGGGGGTCGACACCGGTGGTCACGTCGGTGACGCGCAGCAGCGAGGAGTGGCCGCCGGAGACGAGCATCGCCAGGCACGGCTCGGGCAGCGGCCCGTGCTCGAGCTGGTCGACCGCGACGTGGGCGGCGAGGTGGTTGACGCCGTAGAGCGGCTTGCCGAGCCCGATCGCGAGGGCCTTGGCGGCGGCCACGCCGACCATGAGCGCGCCCGCCAGGCCGGGCCCGCTGGTCACCGCGATCGCGTCGACGTCCTGCAGGCGCACGCCGGCGGTCTCGCAGGCCCGCTCGACGGTCGGCACCATCGCCTCGAGGTGCGCCCGACTGGCGACCTCGGGCACCACGCCGCCGAAGCGGGCGTGCTCGTCGACGCTGCTCGCGACCGCGTCGGCGAGCAGGGTGTGGCCGCGCACGAGACCGACGCCGGTCTCGTCGCAGGAGGTCTCGATCCCGAGCACCAGCGGTTCCGTCACCGGACCATTGTGGCCCGCCGGCGTGTCTACCCAAGATCCGGCTACCCAAGATCCGGCCGCGGTCGTAGGTTGAGCAGGTTTCACCCCTCTCAGGACGATCTCTGAAAGATTCGGAGCCCCCCATGCACATTCCGGGAACTTCTCGGACGAGCGCCGCCCTCGTCGCCACGGCGACGGCCGCCCTCGTGCTGTCCTCGGCTGGGACGGCCGGCGCCCGCACCGTCGACGACTCGACCCTCACGCCCCACACGCACTTCGTGCTGCAGCCGCTCAACCCTGACGGATCCACACCGCCGCCGAACGCGAACGGCGAGAAGATCCCGAACATCGACTCGGTCAAGGCGACGATCCGCAAGTACTACAACGCCAGCAGCGCCGGCATCGCGGACAAGGAGTCCTCGCCCTACATCACCGAGATGAAGGGCATCGAGCAGGCCATCCTCGACCAGCTGCCCGACCCGGCGCCCGCGGCGAACCTCGCGGTCGTCTTCGACGCCGACGACACCACGCTCTGGACCTACGACATGGAGGACGGGGCGATGCACTTCAACTTCGACCCCAAGATCCAGAACGACGAGTGGGTCATCCCCGGCAGGTTCCCGGCCACGCCCGGCATGGTCGACTTCGTGAAGGAGGTGCAGGACCGCGGGTACGACGTCTACGGGATCACCGGACGGGGCGCGAGCCAGGAGCAGGCGACCCTCGACAACCTCGCCAAGGTCGGCTACAAGGAGTTCGACGCCGACAACTTCTTCACGAAGTTCGACGCGACCTCGCCGAAGCCGGACTACCTCGACTGCCACAGCAGCGTCGACCCGAACGACGACCCCGCCAAGTGCACGACCGTCGAGTACAAGGCGGGCACCCGGGCGTACATCGAGTCGACCGGCGAGACGATCGTCCTGAACATCGGCGACCAGTACTCCGACCTCCAGGGCGGGCACGCGATGCGGAGCGTCAAGCTGCCGAACCCGACGTACTACCTCCCGAGCCCGAACGTGCAGGGCGCGCCGGCGAGCGACGCCGACCTCGCGCTGCCCACCGAGTTCGACATGGCGCCCGACGGTTCGAGCGGGCTCACCACGCCGGGTGACCACATCCCGAACATCGACAACGACAAGGCGGCGATCCGCGCCTACTACGGCGCGACCAACGGGATCGCCAACAAGGACGCCTCGCCGTACATCACCCAGATGACGAACATCGCCAAGCGCTGGAAGGGCAAGCTCAAGGGGATCTGCACGAGCGGCGTGAAGCGCGACCAGCACCCGGCGGTCGTCTTCGACGCGGACGACACCACGCTGATGACCTACGACATGGAGGACGGGGCGATGAAGTTCAACTTCGACCCGGCCCTCCAGAACACCTGGGTGCAGGAGGAGCGCTTCCCGGCCACGCCGCGGATGCCCGGTGTCGTGCAGGCGGCCGCCAGGGCGGGCTGCAAGATCGTCGGCCTCACCGGTCGCGGCAACAGCCAACGGGTCGCGACGCTCGACAACCTGGCGAAGTACTACCACGACGCCGACGGCAACCCGTACTTCAAGTCGGCGTTCTACTTCACCAAGTGGAACACCAGCAGCGACACGCCTCCGGCGTACGTCGACTGCGGCCTGGACGGCGACGACAGCAAGTGCTCGACGATCGACTACAAGGCGTCGACCCGGAAGTACGTGCAGGACAAGCTCGGCCTGCACATCGTGGCCAACTTCGGTGACCAGTTCAGCGACCTGATCGGCGGCTCGTCCGACCGGGCCGTGAAGTTGCCGAACCCGACGTACTACCTGCCCTGACCGCAGGCGGGTCCGAGGCCCAGGCGGAGGACGACCGCGGTGGCGCCGTCGCGGTAGTAGCGGCGGCGCCGGTCGACCTCCACGAAACCCCGGGACGCGTAGAACGCCAGCGCTCCGGCGTTGTCCTCGCGCACCTCGAGCAGCAACCGGTCGGCGGCGCCCGCGCCGGCGGCG
>DASTXB010000077.1:0-18318 GCA_035765695.1 Nocardioides sp.
ATCGTCCTGGTCTGCAACGAGGGCTACTCGTCCAGCCTCGCGGCGCACACGCTCCAGCAGCTCGGGCTGCCGGGCGCCACCGACCTCGTCGGCGGCTACCAGGCGTGGGCCGCCTGGCTCGACCAGCGGCTCGACCGGTCGACCGCCGGACGGCCCGTCAGCCGAGTCGCTCGCGGCGCAGCCAGGTGACCCGCTCGTACCCCTCGAAGGGCTCCCGCTCGACCACTTCCCACACGGCCGGGTCGATCTCCGGGTAGAACGCGTCGCCCTCGGGCGAGAGCGGGACCTCGCTGATGATCTGCTCGGCGGCGAGGGGCAGCGCCTCGGCGTACACCTGCGCGCCGCCGACCACGATCACCTCGCCGGGGAGCAGCGCCGCGCGTGCGAGCGCGTCGACGAACGAGTGCGCGACGAGCACGCCGTCGGCGGACCACGCCGGGTCACGGGTGAGCACGATCGTCGTCCGGCCGGGCAGCGGACGGCCGATGGACTCGTACGTCGTCCGCCCCATGACCAGCGTGTGGCCCATCGTCAGCCGCTTGAACTCGGCCTGCTCACCCGGGATCTTCCAGGGGATGTCGGTACCGTTGCCGATCACCCGGTTGCGGGCCACGGCCGCGACCATGACGATGCGCTTGCTCACGCCGCCGTCCTCACTCTGCCGTCGTCACACTGCGATGGGCGCCTTGATGCCCGGGTGCGGGTCGTACCCCTCGACCCGGATGTGCTCGAGGTCGAACGCGTCGATCGCCCGCACCGACGGATCCAGCACGAGCGTCGGCAGCGGCCGCGGCTCCCGGGTGAGCTGGAGCCGTGCCTGCTCGAGGTGGTTGAGGTAGAGGTGCGCGTCGCCGAGCGTGTGCACGAAGTCGCCGACCTCGAGGCCGGTCACCTGCGCGACCATGTGGGTGAGCAGGGCGTACGACGCGATGTTGAACGGCACGCCGAGGAACGCGTCGGCCGAGCGCTGGTAGAGCTGGCACGACAGCCGGCCGGGACCGTCCGCCTGCGGCGCGACGTAGAACTGGAAGAACGCGTGGCACGGCGCGAGCGCCATGTCGGGGATGTCCGCGACGTTCCAGGCGGACACGATGTGGCGGCGCGAGTCGGGGTTGGTGCGCAGCTGCTCGACGACCTCCGCGACCTGGTCGACGTGCCGGCCGTCCGGCGTCGGCCAGGAGCGCCACTGGTACCCGTAGACCGGCCCGAGGTCGCCGTTCTCGTCGGCCCACTCGTCCCAGATCGTGATGCCCCGGTCCTGCAGCCACTTCACGTTGGTGTCACCGCGCAGGAACCACAGCAGCTCGCCGAACACCGATCGCGTGTGGATCTTCTTCGTGGTGACCAGCGGGAAACCCGCCGTCAGGTCGAAGCGCATCTGGTGGCCGAAGACCGAGCGGGTGCCGGTCCCGGTGCGGTCACCCTTCTCGACGCCCTCGTCGAGGATCCGCTGGAGGAGGTCGAGGTACTGCTGCACGCTCCCGAGACTAGTCCAGCGAGACCGTCCCGGAGACCGTGGTCCGCGTGTCGCCCCCGACCCAGATCGTCCCGTCGACGAGCTCGACGTGCACCCGCCCGGACCGCTGGAGGACGCTGCCCTGGGAGGCGACGTACGCCGCCGGCAGCCGATCGCCCGCGAGCCACTGGCCGAGCCCGGCGTTGAGCGACCCCGTCACCGGGTCCTCGGTGATGCCGTAGTCGGGGCAGAACGCCCGCACCTCGACGTCGGCAGGCCCGCCCGCGGGGTACGCCCCGACCACGCCGATCTTGAGGTCGCCGAAGGCCGCCCAGTCCGGGCGCAGGCCGAGCACCGCGTCGGCGTCGGCGAGCAGCACGCCGACCCAGCCGGGGCCGTTGTCGATCCAGGCCGTGTCGAGCAGGTCGGAGCGCGGGACGCGCAGCGCGACGGCGATCGCCTCGACGTCGGCGTCGTCGACCGGCCCGGACCGCATCAGGGGCGGAGCGGCGAACGAGAGCCGCTCGCCGCGCCGGATCCGCACCAGCCCGGCGCCGCACTCCTGGACCAGGTCCTCGCCGGCCGGGGTCCCGCCGGCCTCGAGCCACGCGTGCGCGCTGCCGAGCGTCGGGTGGCCGGCGAACGGCAGCTCGCCGCCCGGCGTCCAGATCCGCAGCCGGTAGTCCGCGGCCGGTTCGGTCGGCGAGAGCAGGAACGTCGTCTCCGAGAGGTTGGTCCAGCGGGCGAACGCCGCCATCTGCTCGTCGCTGACCCCGTCGGCGTCGTGCACGACCGCGACCGGGTTGCCGAGCAGCGGCTCGGCGGAGAACACGTCGACCTGGCTGAAGCGCATGTCCGCCACGCTAGTGGTCGCGGCCCGCGGCTGCCGCTACGGCGCGAACATCGCCCGGTCGGCGGTCGAGCGCACCGGGACGACGTCGTGGCAGGTGCGCTCCTCGAGCGCGCAGTTGCGCAGGACGAGCAGCCGCGACCGGGCGCCGTCCAGGTCGACGGAGGCGAGGTCGCCGACCTTGCTGACGAGGTAGTTGATGTCGTGGTTGTCGCCGAAGGCCGCGTCGACGACCCGCTCGTCCGGCCGGACCCCGGACGGCAGCCGGTCGCCGGAGCGGGTGTCGTAGACGAGAGGCACGTACGGCGTGCCGGGTGTCCACGGTCCCGGTGCGCGGGTCAGCACGTAGTTCCCACCGGGCGACACCATGGCCCCCTCGCCGCGGCGCGTGAACGAGACGCTGAAGAACGGCTGCACCATCTCGATGCTCCGGCCGCGCTGGTAGACCCGGGTCGCGGTGGCGACGTCGAGCAGGCCGGGCTCGGTGATCGGCTCGACCGCGTCCTGGGTGGGCGGCCACGAGAACGTCCCGGCCTCGACCGCGGCGTACACGCGGTCCTGGTCGATCGCGATCAGCCGCGTGCCCGGGGCGACGTCGAGGCTGCCGAGCTCCTCGTCGAGGCCGATCGACCAGACCACGAGCCGGTCGCCCTGGTCGCCGGGCTCCACCCACGCGGCCCACCCGTTCTCGGCGGACCCGAGGATCGTGGCCCCGGGCGTCGAGAGGCCGACGACCTCGACCTTCCCGGCCGGCGAGACGATGCTGACGATGCCGTCGGCCCCGATGGCGGCCACGCTCTCGCCGACGCCGGCCAGGGCGGTCACGTCGGGCAGGCCGACCGTGACCTGGCGCAGGTGCAGCCGGCCGTCGTACCAGGCCAGGTCGATCGGGTTCTGGGACGGCACCACCTCGGTCGGCGGCGGCGCTGGCGTCTGGTCGGGGCGGGTCGAGGCCCACGTGACGGCCCCGACCACCAGCAGCGCGGCCGCGGTCAGTGCCGCGGTGACCTGCCACCGTCGGCGACGCCGCCGGCGAACCCGGTCGACGACGGCGTCGTACGGCGCGGTCGCCACGTCGATCGACGCGGCCGCGGTGCGGAACACGTCCTCCGACCGGAGCGCCGCCGGCTCGATGCGTGCGAGCCCGGCCGCGACCCGGCTGGCCACGGTGCCGACCGGCACGTCGAGGACGTCCGCGACCTGCACGTCGTCGAGACCGGCGACGTACCGCAGCACGACCGCCTCGCGCTCCTCGACCGTGAGGCGGCCGAGCTGCACCTCGAGCTGCTCGCGCAGGAGCTGCGCCTCCGACGGATCCGCGACCGGCGTGGCGACGGGCGTCTCGTGGGTGTGGGGACGACCGTCCCAGACCGTGCCGTAGACCTGCGCGTCGACGTCGTCGACCTCGCGGATGCTGTGCCAGGACGCCCGGCAGCGCGCGAGCCCGGCGACCGCGACGTCCTCCGCCTGCTCCGGCGCGAAGCCGGACAACACCAGCGAGCGCACCAGGAACGGCCAGCGCGCCGCCAGGTAGGCGTCGAAGTCGGCGTCGTTCCCGGCCATGTACTCATGGTGCAGGCAATCCGCCGAGGGCGCGCAGGTTCAGGCGTGCAGCGACATCGGCCCGTAGACCTGGCGGTCGTGCTCGAAGAGCGTCACCGCGTCGACGCCCTCCTCGGCGAGGTCGGACCACGTCTCGCCCACCCAGGACTCGGCGTCGGCCTGGGAGGCGAACCGCTGGCCGGCGAGCTCGCCGGGCACGGTCACCTCCGTGCCCGCGGAGTCCTCGAGCCGCCACCACCACGGCCGGTCGGCGGCCGAGGGCTGGCGGAAGGTCGTCGGGTGGTCGGGCAGGTTCATCTCAGGACTCCCGGACGGACGGGTCGAGGAACGGCGGCTTGGTCAGCTGGAAGATCTCGCGCCGGCCGCGGATGTCGACGCCGACCTCCGCCTCCGGGTTCACGAACGCCGGGACGAGGGCCAGGCCGATGCCCTTGCGCAGCGTCGGCGAGAACGTGCCCGAGGTGACCTCGCCCAGCAGCACGTCCGGCGTGAGGCTCACGGTCATGTGCGGGCGCGGGATGCCGCGGCCGGTGGCGACCAGGCCGCGCAGCACCCGCTTCGGCCCGGTCTCCCGCTCGGCGGTCAGCACGTCGCGGCCCCAGAACGCCTCCTTGGACCAGCCGACCGCCCAACCCAGCCGGGCCTCGTTCGGCGTGACGTCGAGCGAGATGTCCTGGCCGTGCAGCGGGTAGCCCATCTCGGTGCGCAGCGTGTCGCGGGCGCCGAGGCCGCAGGCGAGGATGCCGTACTGCTCCCCCGCCGCCATGAGCGCGTCCCAGAGCGCACCGGCGACGGCGTTCGGCGCGACGACCTCGTAGCCGCGCTCGCCGGTGTAGCCGGTGCGGCAGACCACGACCGTCTCGCCGCCGACCCCCTCGATCTCCGGGGCAGCCTCCGCGAACGACATGTAGTCGTGCCCGACCGGCAGACCCACCGCCGACAACACCTCGTCGGACTTCGTGCCCTGGACCGCGAGCACCGCGTAGTCGCGGTGCCGGTCGGTGACGGTGACGCCGTCGGGCGCCTCGGCCGCGAGCCGGCGCACGACCTCGGCGGTGTTCGCGGCGTTGGGGATCAGGAACACCTTGTCGTCGCCGTACAGGTAGGCGATCAGGTCGTCGACCACGCCGCCGGTCGCGTCGTCGCAGCACAGCGTGTACTGCGCCTTGCCCGGCGCGATCCGTCGCAGGTCGTTGGTGAGGGTCCGGTTGACGAACGCCGCGGCCCCCGGGCCCTCGACGACGGCCTTGCCGAGGTGGCTGACGTCGAAGATGCCGACCGACTCGCGGACGGCCGTGTGCTCCTTGACCACACCGGAGGGGTACTCCAGGGGCATCGACCAGCCGCCGAACTCCGCGAACTTCGCACCGAGGGCCTCGTGCCGGTCGTTCAGGGGGGAGAGCAAGAGGTCCGCCATGGCCGCGAACCTACCGCAGGGCGTTTGCCCGTCCGGCGTCTATCCTGCCCCGGTGACGTCGTACACCCTGCGCAGTGCCAGCCCCGCCAAGACCCGATGCGACGCGGTCGTCGTGGGGGTGGTGCAGGCCGCGAAGGGACCGGAGCTCGCCGACGCGGGCGGCGACGTCGCCACGGCGTTCGGGCGCAAGCTGCGTCCGCTGCTGTCCGGGCTCGGTGTCACCGGCAAGGCCGGCGAGGTCGTCAAGGTCCCGACCGGCGGCGCCATCGCCAGTCCGCTGCTGGTGCTCACCGGCCTGGGCAAGAAGCAGGACCACCCGGCGGTACGCCGGGCCGCCGGTGTCGCCGCGCGCGCGGTGACCAACGCCGCCTCCGTCGCGGTCGCCCTCCCCGCCGACACCCCCGACCTGGTCCGCGCCGTGACCGAGGGCTGGGAGCTCGGCGCGTACGCGTTCACGACGTACAAGAAGGAGGCCCGGTCCGAGGCACCGGCCGAGGTCGTCGTGCTCAGCCCGGCGGCGCGCAAGAAGGACGTCGTCGCGGCGTTCGAGGAGGCGCGCGTGGTCACCCGCGCGGTCGCCGGCACCCGTGACTGGGTGAACACCCCACCAGGCGACCTGACCCCGCCGAAGTTCGCCGACGCGGTCGTCGCGGCGACCAAGGAGGTCACCAAGGGCCGCGGCGCCCCGAAGATCGACATCCGGGTGCTGGACGAGGAGGAGCTCGCGAAGCTCGGCTGCGGCGGCATCCTCGGGGTGGGCATGGGCTCGTCCGCCCCGCCGCGACTGGTCGAGCTGACCTACGCCCCGAAGGGCGCCAAGCACCACCTCGCGCTCGTGGGCAAGGGCATCACCTTCGACTCCGGCGGCCTCAGCATCAAGCCGGCGGCGAGCATGGGCGAGATGAAGTCGGACATGGCCGGCGCGGCCGCGATCGTCCAGGCGACGTACGCGATCGCGAGCCTGGGCCTGCCGGTCAAGGTCAGCGCGTTCGCCCCGATGGCCGAGAACATGGTGTCCGGCTCGTCCGTGCGGCCCGGCGACGTGCTCACGATGTACGGCGGCACCACGGTCGAGGTGCTCAACACCGACGCCGAGGGCCGGCTGGTCCTCGCCGACGCGCTGGTGCGGGCGACCGAGCAGGACCCCGACGTGATCCTCGACGTCGCCACGCTCACCGGGCACATGGTGGTCGCCCTCGGCGACCGGGTGTCCGGGGTGATGGGTGCGGAGGACGTCGTCGCCGACGTGCTCGCCGCGGCCGAGTCGGCCGGCGAGGAGATGTGGCCGATGCCGATCCCCGACGCGATGTCCGAGCGGATCCGCAGCAGCAAGATCGCCGACCTGTCCCAGCACGACTGGATCCGCTGGGGCGGCGGACTCTTCGCGGCGGCGTTCCTGCGGGAGTTCACCGCCGGCCGGCCCTGGGCGCACCTCGACATCGCCGGCCCGTCGTTCAACTCCGGCAGCGCCTGGGGATACCAGACGCCCGGCGGCACCGGCGTCGCGGTCGCGACGCTCGTCGACTACGCGCGGGCGCTCGCCACCCGCTAGTCGTCACCCATCAGCTTCTTGCGGCGGTTGTAGTCGCGCATCCGCTGCGGGATACCGACCACGGCCGCGTCGTACGACGGGATCTGGTTGCGGTTGCAGAAGTCGTGCGCCCACTTCACCGACGGCACGCGGCGTCGCGTCCACTCGCCGTCGTGGGCCACGAGCAGCAGGGTCACATCGCTGACCGCGGTGCGCGGCTCGACGAATCCCTCGACGCCACGCCGCCCCGTGGTCCAGGTCTGCAGGTGGTCGAGGTCCATCCCGTCGGCCGCCCGCACCCGGGTCGACCCGGTGCGCAACCCGTCGCGCGCTGGGCGGCTCATCTTCCCCGGCCCGCGCCGGAACCGGTCCATCCATGACATGTGACCCAGTGTGCCTTGTGGGGCTACTGGAGCGTAGGAACCTCGGTGTGGACACGTTGACGCGAAGTGCAAGGATGGGCCCGTGGCGGATCCCGACTTCGACGTACTCATCCTCGGCGCCGGCTCCGGCGGCTACGCCTGCGCGCTGCGCGCGGCCCAGCTGGGACTGACCGTCGGGCTGGTGGAGAAGGGGAACGTCGGCGGCACCTGCCTGCACGTCGGATGCATCCCGACCAAGGCGCTGCTGCACGCCGCGGAGGTCGCCGACCAGACGCGCGAGTCCGCGCAGTTCGGGGTGCAGGCGACGCTCGAGGGCATCGACATGCCGGGCGTGAACGCCTACAAGGACGGTGTCGTCCAGCGCCTCTACAAGGGCCTCACCGGCCTGATCAAGGGCCGTGGCATCACGGTGATCGAGGGCGCCGGCCGGCTGACCGGCCCGCGCGAGGTCACCGTCGACGGCAAGGCCTGGACCGGCCGGCACGTCGTGCTCGCCTCCGGCTCCTACTCGCGCTCCCTGCCCGGCCTCGACGCCGACGGCGAGCGGGTGATCACCTCCGAGCACGCGCTGACGCTCGACCGGGTGCCGGCCTCGGTGGTCGTGCTCGGCGGCGGCGTGATCGGCTGCGAGTTCGCCAGCGTGTGGCGCTCGTTCGGCGCCGAGGTCACCATCGTCGAGGCGCTCCCCCACCTGGTCCCGGCCGAGGACGAGGCGTCGTCCAAGGCGCTCGAGCGGGCGTTCCGCAAGCGCGGCATCGTGTTCCGCACCGGCACGCCGTTCCAGAGCGTCAAGCACACCGAGACCGGCGTCGCCGTCACGGTCGAGGGGGGCGAGGTGATCGAGGCCGACCTCCTGCTGGTCGCTGTCGGCCGCGGCCCGGTCACCGAGGGCCTCGGGTACGACGAGCAGGGCGTCGCGATGGAGCGCGGCTTCGTGCTCACCGACGACCGCTGCCGCACCAACGTCGACGGCGTGTACGCCGTCGGCGACATCGTCCCGGGCCTCCAGCTCGCGCACCGTGGCTTCCAGCAGGGCATCTTCGTCGCCGAGGAGATCGCCGGGCTCGACCCGCGCCCGGTCGACGAGGCCGGCATCCCCCGCGTGACGTACTCCCACCCGGAGGTGGCTTCGGTCGGCCTCTCCGAGGCGGACGCCGCGGCGGCGTACGGCACGGACGGCATCGAGGCGCTGACCTACGACCTCGGCGGCAACGGCAAGAGCCAGATCCTCAAGACGCAGGGCTTCGTCAAGCTGGTCCGCCGCAAGGACGGGCCCGTCGTCGGCGTCCACCTCGTCGGTGACCGCGTCGGCGAGCTCATCGGCGAGGCGCAGTTGATCTACAACTGGGAGGGGTACCCCGAGGACGTGGCCCCGCTCGTCCACGCCCACCCCACGCAGAACGAGGCGCTCGGCGAGGCCCACCTCGCCCTCGCGGGCAAGCCGCTCCACGCACACTCCTGATCCACGACCTGATCGAGCACGAGAACCCGAAGCGAAGGAAGTCCATGGCCACCGAAGTCAACCTGCCGGCACTGGGAGAGTCCGTCACCGAAGGCACCGTCACCCGCTGGCTGAAGCAGGTGGGCGACACGGTCGCGGTGGACGAGCCGCTGCTCGAGGTCTCCACCGACAAGGTCGACACCGAGATCCCCTCGCCGATCGCCGGCACCCTGCTGGAGATCAAGGCGAACGAGGACGACACCGTCGAGGTCGGCGCGGTCCTCGCGCTGATCGGTGACGAGGGCGAGTCGTCCGGCTCGCAGGAGCAGGCCTCCGAGCCCGAGCCCGAGCCGGAGCCCGAGGAGGAGAAGGCCCAGGAGCCCGCGGCCGCCGAGGAGCCCGCTCCCGCGGCCGAGGAGGCGGAGAAGCCCGCCGCCGAGGCGAAGCCGTCCGGCGGGTCCGGCACGCCGGTGACGCTGCCCGCCCTGGGCGAGTCGGTCACCGAGGGCACCGTGACCCGCTGGCTGAAGTCGGTCGGCGACGACGTCGCGGTCGACGAGCCGCTGCTCGAGGTCTCCACCGACAAGGTCGACACCGAGATCCCCTCGCCGATCGCCGGCACGCTGGTCGAGATCAAGGTCCAGGAGGACGAGACCGTCGAGGTCGGTGCCGAGCTGGCCGTGATCGGCGAGGCCGGCGCCGCTCCTGCGCAGCAGGAGGAGAAGGCCGAGGAGAAGCAGCCCGAGCCGGAGCCCGAGCCCGAGCCCGAGCCCGAGCCGGAGCCGGAGCCGGAGCCCGAGCCGGAGCCGGAGCCCGAGCCGGCGAAGGCGGACGCCACCACCGCCCGCGACGAGGCGCCCGCCCCGAGCGCGCAGTCGCCGGCGACCGAGGAGCCGCAGACCCGCGAGGAGCCCGCCGGCGGCGGCGACGGACCGGGCTACATGACGCCGCTGGTCCGGAAGATGGCCGCCCAGCACGACGTGGACCTCTCGACGGTCACCGGCACCGGCGTCGGCGGCCGGATCCGCAAGCAGGACGTCCTCGACGCCGCCGCCAAGGCCCAGCAGGCCGCCCAGCAGCCCGCCGCCCCGGCGGCCGCCGCTGCCGCACCGTCGGCGCCCGCCCCGGCGGCCCCGTCGCCGCTGCGCGGCAAGACCGAGAAGCTGTCGCGGCTGCGCAAGATCATCGCCTCGCGGATGGTCGAGTCGCTGCAGGGCTCAGCGCAGCTGACCCAGGTGATGGAGGTCGACGTCACGAACATCGCGCGGCTGCGCGAGAGCGTGAAGGCCGAGTTCCTGGCGCGCGAGGGCGTGAAGCTGACGTACCTGCCGTTCTTCGCGAAGGCCGCGATCGACGCGCTCAAGGTGCACCCGGCGCTGAACGCGACGATCGACACCGAGGCCGGCGAGGTGACCTACTTCGACAGCGAGCACCTCGCGATCGCGGTGGACACCGAGAAGGGCCTGCTCACCCCGGTGATCAAGGACGCCGGCGACCTGTCGGTGGCCGGCCTGGCCAAGAAGATCGCCGACATCGCGGGCCGCACCCGCAGCAACAAGATCGGCCCGGACGAGCTCTCCGGCGGCACGTTCACGATCACCAACCTCGGCAGCTTCGGCGCCCTGTTCGACACCCCGATCATCAACAAGCCGCAGGTCGCGATCCTCGGCCCCGGCGCGGTCGTCAAGCGCCCGGTGGTCATCGACGACCCGAACCTCGGCGAGACGATCGCGGTGCGCTACATGGTCTACCTGTCGCTGACCTACGACCACCAGCTGGTCGACGGCGCCGACGCGGGCCGGTTCCTCCGGGACGTCAAGGAGCGCCTCGAGGCCGGTCAGTTCGAAGTCTGAGCGCACGCCGGCGCGTGTTCGTCGCGCAATTGAACGGCCAGGCACCAGTGACCCGCGGGTAACCGGTGCCTGGCCGTTCAATTGTCGAGCCTTGACGGCCGGCACCCCGGACAGCCGGGCGGGGCAGTTGTCGCCCCATGTCAGGCTGACGGCATGCCGCTGAACGTCGTGATCGCCGGAGCCTCCGGCTTCCTGGGCACCCACCTCAGCCGCGAGCTGGTGGCGCGTGGCCACTCCGTGATCGCACTGGTACGCCGGCCCACGAGCGCGCCGGACGAGTCGACGTGGGACCCGTACGCCGGCGAGGTCGACCGCGAGGTCGTCGAGCAAGCCGACGTGGTGGTCAACCTGGCCGGTGCGCCGACGATCGGCAACCCGCACTCGGGCACCTGGGCACGCGAGCTGCGCGAGAGCCGGGTGACCACCACGCGGGTGCTCGCCGAGGCGATCGCGGCCGGCGAGCGGAAGCCGGCGTTCCTCGCGGGCAACGCCATCGCCTGGTACGGCGACCACGGCGCCGAGGTCGTCACCGAGGAGTCCGACAGCCGCGGCGACAGCTTCATGACCGGCGTGACCCGGGACTGGCAGGACGCCGCCTCGGCGGCGGTCGAGGCGGGCGGGCGGGTCTGCTTCCTGCGCACGGCGCCGGTCATGGACAAGGCCGGCGCACCGCTCAAGCAGCTGCGGCTGCTCACGAAGCTCGGCCTCGGCGCGCGGCTCGGCAGCGGCGAGCAGCACATGACCATGATCAGCCTGCGCGACTGGGTCGGCGGCGTGGCGTTCCTGGTCGAGCACGACGAGGTGAGCGGCCCGGTCAACCTCTGCTCGCCCGAGACGCCCACGAACAGGGAGTTCACCGACGCGCTGGCCCGCGCGCTCGACCGCAGGGCCTTCCTGGCCGTGCCGTCGTTCGCGATCGAGCTCGGCGCCGGCAGGCTCGCCCCCGAGGCGCTGGGCTCCCTCAACCTGCGGCCGGCGGTGCTCGAGGCCGCGGGCTACCGCTTCCGGGACCGCACCGTCCACGAGATCATCCGGACCGCACTGAGCTGACCCGCCACTCCCCCGCGACCCGGCGCAGGGTCACGACGTGGCGGCTGGGCGCGTCCCGGGGCAGCGCCACGCGGGCGGGTACGGCGACCCCGCCGACGACCCGGTCGGTCACGCCGAGCACCAGCCGCCCCGGCGTACCGGTCCGCACGTCCACACGCAGCAGCTGGGTCCGCAGCCCGTCGACCCGCAGCCCGCGCGTGGACCACGCACGCAGCATCGTCGCGTCCCGGCGGCCCGCGACCGAGCCGTCGGTGTAGAGCGCGCGCAGCGCCGCCACGTCGCCGTCGGCCCAGGCGGCGGCGCGGTGCTCGTCCCACGCGTGCAGCACGTCGGCCGGCGCGGGACCGCCCAGCAGCACGGCGGGCAGGAGGAGAGGGAGCACGAGGACCCCCTACCCGCTCCGCGGGTCGTCCCGCAGTTCGTCCACAGCCGGTGCCACACTCGGCGCGTGCTGAGCCGTCGCTCGCTCCTCCTCGGGGGCACCACCGCCGGCGTCGCGCTCGTGGCCGGCGCCGCCGTCGGCGTCGAGCAGGGCGCCCTCCCCGGCCGGCCCTGGCTGCAGGCCGCGCTGCACCTCAACGGCGCCGCCGGCGAGATACCGGACGTCGAGCCCGGGCCTGTCGAGAGCGGCAGCTTCGTCTCGACGGCACGCCTCGGCGTGGAGACCGGCTGGTGCCTGATCCACCCGCCCGGGCACCACCAGCACGTGCCCTTGGTGGTGGCGCTGCACGGTCTCGGCGAGGACCACCGCTCGCTGCTGGGGCCGTCGTTCGGCCTGGACCGCTACCTCGCCGCGGCCGTGGCCGACGGCGTCCCCCCGTTCGCGATCGCGGCGGCCGACGGCGGCTCGTCGTACTGGCACCTGCGCCCGGACGGCGAGGACGCCGCCGCGATGGTCACCGACGAGCTGATCCCCCGGCTGCGCGGACGTGGCGTGAACACCGGGCGGATCGGGCTGATCGGCTGGTCGATGGGCGGGTACGGCGCGCTCCGGCTGGCCGGCGAGCTCGGTCCCGACCGCGTCAGCGGCGTGGTCGCGGCGAGCCCGGCGGTCTGGAGCGACCCCGGCGACGCGTCGAGGTCCGGGTTCGACGGGCCGGAGGAGTACCGGCGCTACTCCGTGGTCGGGCACCAGGACGACCTGGACGGCATCCCGGTCCGCGTCGACGTCGGCACCGGCGACCCGTTCTACCGCGCCGTGCAGGACTACGTGGACGCCTTCCCGACGGGCGCCGACGTCACGAGCACGTGCGAGCCCGGGGCGCACGACCCGGCGTACTGGCGCCGGATGCTGCCCGCCGAGCTCGCCTTCCTCGGGCGCGCAGTAGGCTCGAGGGCGTGAACTTCGAGGAGGTCGGGCTCGTCGACTACCTCGCGGCGTGGGACCTCCAGCGCGGGGTGCACGAGCGCGTGGCCGACGGCGCGCACGACGACACCGTGCTGCTGCTGGAGCACCCCGCGGTCTTCACCGCCGGCAAGCGCACCGAGCCGCACGAGCGCCCGGTCGACCCGGGCGGCGCGCAGGTCATCGACGTGGACCGCGGCGGCAAGATCACCTTCCACGGCCCCGGCCAGCTGGTCGGCTACCCGATCGTCACGCTCCCCGACCACGTCAAGGTCGTCGACTACGTGCGCCGGGTCGAGGAGGCCCTGATCCGGGTGTGCGCCGACCTCGGCGTCGTGACCGCGCGCGTGCCGGGACGCAGCGGTGTCTGGCTCAGGGCCGACGACCGCGGCCCCGAGCGCAAGATCGCGGCCATCGGGATCCGGGTCAGCCGGGGCGTCACCATGCACGGCTTCGCGCTCAACTGCGACGTCGACCTGGGCTGGTACGACCGGTTCGTCCCCTGCGGCATCGCCGACGCCGGCGTCACCTCGCTGAGCCGCGAGCTGGACCGCGACGTCACCGTCGCCGAGGTGCTCCCGAGCGTGCGGCACCACCTCACGGCGTACCTCGCGTGGGAGCCGTACGACGCCACCCCGGACTACGAGCCGCGCCCCGAGCCGGGGCGGCACCCGCGGATCGAGATCCTGACCCCGTGACGCGTACAGTTGGTCCACGTGACGCAAGCACCTGCTAGCCCCAACGCCTCACCCGAGGGCCGCAAGCTGCTCCGGCTCGAGGTGCGCAACGCGGAGACCCCGATCGAGCGCAAGCCGGAGTGGATCAAGACCCGGGCCAAGATGGGTCCGGAGTACAAGCACCTGCAGAACCTCGTGAAGTCCGAGGGGCTCCACACGGTCTGCCAGGAGGCGGGCTGCCCCAACATCTTCGAGTGCTGGGAGGACCGCGAGGCGACGTTCCTCATCGGCGGCGACCAGTGCACCCGGCGCTGCGACTTCTGCCAGATCGACACCGGCAAGCCGCAGCCGCTGGACCGTGACGAGCCGCGGCGCGTCGCCGAGTCCGTGCAGACCATGGGCCTGAGGTACGCCACGATCACCGGCGTCGCGCGCGACGACCTCGAGGACGGCGGCGCCTGGCTGTACGCCGAGACCGTGCGCGCCATCCACGAGCTCAACCCGGAGACGGGCGTCGAGAACCTCATCCCCGACTTCAACGGCAAGCCGGACCTGCTGCGCGAGGTGTTCGAGTCCCGCCCCGAGGTGCTCGCGCACAACGTCGAGACCGTGCCGCGGATCTTCAAGCGGATCCGCCCGGCGTTCCGCTACGAGCGCTCGCTCGACGTGCTCACCCAGGCCCGCGACTTCGGACTGGTCACCAAGTCGAACCTGATCCTCGGCATGGGCGAGACCCGCGAGGAGGTCTCCCAGGCGCTCCAGGACCTGTACGACGCGGGCTGCGAGCTGGTCACCATCACCCAGTACCTGCGCCCCTCGGTGCGGCACCACCCCGTCGAGCGGTGGGTCAAGCCCGAGGAGTTCGTCGAGCTCAAGGACGAGGCCGACCAGATCGGCTTCTCCGGTGTCATGTCCGGCCCGCTCGTGCGTTCGTCGTACCGCGCCGGACGGCTGTACCGTCAGGCGATGGACGCCCGCGCGGGCGTCGTCACCGCCTGAACTCTCCTGTCGTCTCCTGACCTAGAACGAGGCACCGCACGATGGCCAAGGACCCCCAGCCCGTCGACCCGGAGAAGATGAGCCGGACGGCACAGTTCGTCGAGACGTACCGGATGGCCAAGCGGTCCGACCCGCGCCTGGGCCTGTGGCTGCTCGGCTCGTTCGTCGTCGGCGCGGTCGTCGGCTTCGTGGTCTTCTGGCTGCTGCTACCGACCAGCGGCGTCCTCGGCGTGATCATCTCGGTCGTCGGCGCCCTGCTGCTCGGCACGCTGCTGGCGATGATCGTCTTCGGCCGGCGCGCCCAGAAGGCGGCGTACACCCAGATGGAGGGCCAGCCCGGCGCCGCCGCGGCCGCTCTGCGGATGCTCCGCCGCGGCTGGAAGTCCGACCCCGTCATCGCGTTCAACAAGCAGCAGGACGTCGTGCACCGCGTCGTCGGACCTCCGGGCATCGTCCTGGTCGGCGAGGGCAACGCGAACCGGTTGCGCGCGCTGCTGACCTCCGAGCGCCGCAAGCACGAGCGGGTCGCGTCGGAGACGCCGATCCACGAGGTCATCTGCGGCAACGGCGAGGGTGAGGTGCCACTGCCGAAGCTGGTCAAGCACGTCCAGAAGCTCGGCCGTCAGGTCAAGCCCGCTGAGATGACCGACATCCTCAACCGGCTCAAGGCCCTGGACGCCAACCGGTCGAACATCCCGCTGCCGAAGGGCCCCGTGCCGACCAGCATGAAGGGCATGCGGCAGAACATGCGGGGCCGCTAGGCCTCAGGCGCCGTTGGTGCCGCTGCCCATCCCGTCCATCATCGAGCCGAAGTCGGGCATCTCGGTGACCTGGTCGGCCGGCGGAGCCTCGATGTCGACCTCCTTGCCCCAGTCGGAGACGGTCATCTCCATGGAGGCGCTCGAGTCCGCGATCGGCAGGTCGTCCATGCTCATCTTGGTGAACCGGTTCTGGTCGTCCAGCCACAGGTCGTAGGTCACCGAGTCGGGCATGTCGGAGAGCGCGCTCTGCGGGACGTCGGCGCCCATCGAGTCCATCATCTTCTTCATGTCGATGGTGAGCTCGTAGTGGTCGAGCCCGTCCTCGACGCCGACGTAGGTCACCGTCGAGATGCCGTCCTGCATCGATTCCAGCGCCTTGGCCGGGTCCATCTGGTCCATCATCTTGTCGAGGCCCATCGAGGCCATCGGGCCCTTCGGGTCCGACGGGTCGATCTTCCAGAACTTGCCCTGGGTGAGCTGGCCCATGCCGAGGTACATGATCCCGTCGACCATCCGGATGTCCATCTTCTCGTCACCACCGGTCGGCAGGGCCATCGTCATGGCCATGCTCGGCGGCGTGGAGGTGTAGTCGACATCGCCCTCGGCGGTCACCGTCCCGGACGATCCGGCCGAGATGTCCATGGTCATGTGGGCGGTCGTGCTCGCCTCGAGGCCGTCGGTGACGGTCTGGACGAACTCCGCCGGGTCGACCCGGTCGCCCTCGGCGAGGTCGCTGCTCAGCGCCACCTGGCCGGTCGTGCCGGAGGCGCTGCTGCCGCCCCCGTCGGAGTCACCGCAGGCGACCAGCCCGGTGGCGAGCAGCGGTGCGATGGCCGTGGCGGCGAGGGTACGGCGGGCGGTGATCAGGCGGGTCACGGTGAGGCCTTTCCGAGGGCGGAGCGGTGCAGGTCTGTCCGTCCAGCATCTCCCCCGGCGCAAGGATTGTGAAACGGGAACCGTCAGCGCTGGGGAGTGCTCGCCACCTGCAGCGTGACCGTCGCCGACCCGGCCGCCATGTCGTGCAGCCCCCGGCGGTCCGGCCGGAACACCAGCGGCGGGATCACCAGGGCCACGAGGATCGCCCGCGCCAGCGACCGCAGCAGGTCCAGCCGCCCGCCGTCCTCGACGCTGACGACCCGCAGCCGCGTGGCCAGCTTGCCGAACGAGCCGCCCGTGGTGGCGGTGAGGACGGCGGACTCCACCACGAAGACCAGCAGCGTGTAGAAGGACCCGGGTCCACCCGTCGTACCGAACACGGGCACGAACAGGCTCACGACCAGCAGCGACGCGAACCAGTCGACCAGGAGCGCCAGCACGCGGCGGCCCCAGGAGGCGGTCTCGTACGGCAGGGTCTGCGGGCTCGGCACGACGGCCAGCGTAGGGCGGCCCGGCAGCGGTCCGGTCACCGACCACCTGTTACATGCCTGAAACAAACCCGATACGGTCGAGAAATCGCGCGTGCGTACGTTGCGGACACCGTCCGGTGCAGCGCCGCCCCGGCCACGTGTCCGCACCGCTCAATCACGGCTGGACCCCGGAGTGCAGCCAAGGAGGACGAATGTTCCAGAACAGCGACGAGCTGCTCAAGTTCATCAAGGACGAGGGCGTCGAGATGATCGACGTGCGCTTCGTCGACCTGCCCGGTATCGAGCAGCACTTCACCGTTCCCGTCTCGTCGTTCGACCAGTCGGTGTTCGATGACGGCCTCGCCTTCGACGGCTCCTCCATCCGGGGCTTCCAGGCGATCAACGAGTCGGACATGGCGCTGTTCCCGGACCCGTCCACGGCGTACGTCGACCCGTTCCGCACCGCGAAGACGCTGAACCTCAGCTTCTTCATCCACGACCCGATCACTGGCGAGGCGTACTCGCGCGACCCGCGCAACATCGCCCGCAAGGCGCTCGCGTACCTCTCCACCACGGGCATCGCGGACACCGCGTTCTTCGCCCCCGAGGCGGAGTTCTACATCTTCGACAACGTCCGCTACTCGACCGCCGCGAACGAGGGCTTCTACCACATCGACTCGGTCGAGGGCTGGTGGAACTCGGGCAAGGAGGGCGACAACCGGGGCTACAAGACCCGCTTCAAGGGCGGCTACTTCCCGGTCGCGCCGTACGACCACTACGGCGACCTGCGCGACGAGATGGTCAAGAACCTCGAGGCCTGCGGCCTGCTCGTCGAGCGGTCCCACCACGAGGTCGGCACCGCTGGCCAGGCGGAGATCAACTACCGCTTCGACACGCTGCTCAAGGCCGCCGACGACGTGATGAAGTTCAAGTACCTCATCAAGAACACCGCCTGGGAGGCCGGCAAGTCGGTCACCTTCATGCCGAAGCCGATCTTCGGCGACAACGGCTCGGGCATGCACGTCCACCAGTCGCTCTGGAAGGACGGCGACCCGCTGTTCTACGACGAGACCGGGTACGGCGGCCTGTCCGACACCGCCCGTTGGTACATCGGCGGCATCCTGAAGCACGCCCCTGCGCTCCTGGCGTTCACCAACCCGTCGGTGAACTCCTACCACCGCCTGGTGCCGGGCTTCGAGGCCCCGATCTCGCTGGTGTACTCCTCGCGCAACCGCTCGGCCTCGGTCCGCATCCCGATCACCGGGTCGAACCCGAAGGCCAAGCGTGTCGAGTGCCGCTTCCCCGACCCGTCGGCGAACCCGTACCTCGCGTTCTCCGCGCTGATGCTCGCCGGTGTCGACGGCATCAAGAACAAGGTCGAGCCGCCGGCCCCGATCGACAAGGACATCTACGAGCTCCCGCCGGATGAGATGGCCGAGATCGACCAGGTGCCGACCTCGCTGGGCGCCGTGCTCGACGCGCTCGAGGCCGACCACGACTTCCTCACCGTCGGCAACGTCTTCACGCCCGACCTGATCGAGACGTGGATCGACTACAAGCGCACCAACGAGATCGCGCCCGTGCAGCTGCGTCCCCACCCCCACGAGTTCGAGCTCTACTACGACATCTGATGCCGCGTGGCCTGA
>DASTXB010000078.1:0-17122 GCA_035765695.1 Nocardioides sp.
GGCCGGATGCCCGTCGACTCGATCTACTCGCCGGTCCTCAAGGTGACCTACAAGGTCGAGGCGACCCGTGTGGAGCAGCGGACCGACTTCGACAAGCTGATCATCGACGTCGAGACCAAGCAGTCGATGCGTCCGCGCGACGCGCTCGCCTCGGCCGGCAAGACCCTGGTCGAGCTGTTCGGCCTGGCCCGTGAGCTCAACGTCGAGGCCGAGGGCATCGACATCGGCCCGTCGCCGGTCGACGAGCAGCTGGCCCAGGACCTTGCGATGCCGGTCGAGGACCTCGCCCTCACCGTGCGGTCCTACAACTGCCTCAAGCGGGAGGGCATCCACACCGTCGGCGAGCTGGTGGCCCGCTCCGAGCAGGACCTGCTCGACATCCGCAACTTCGGCGCGAAGTCGATCGACGAGGTCAAGGCGAAGCTGGTCGAGATGGGTCTGTCCCTCAAGGACAGCGCGCCCGGCTTCGACCCGCACGCCGCGCTCGCGGCGTACGGCGATGACGACGACGACGCCTTCGTCGAGGACGAGCAGTACTAAGCGAGTGGGGCTTCGCCCCGCACTAGCCTGACCGGGGCTTCGCCCCGGACCCCGTCGGTGGTTGCGGAACAACCACCGACGGGTGGGCACCCAGAGAAACATCTATCCGAGTACCTGACACGGCTCGGGAGAAGAGAGAGACAATGCCCAAGCCCACCAAGGGCCCCCGCCTCGGCGGCAGCCCGTCCCACCAGCGCCTGATCCTCTCGAACCTGGCCACCCAGCTGTTCGAGCACGGTCGCATCACCACGACCGAGGCGAAGGCTCGCGCGCTGCGTCCGCACGCGGAGAAGCTGATCACCAAGGCGAAGAAGGGCGACCTGCACAACCGGCGCGAGGTCCTCAAGACCATCCGCGACAAGTCGGTCGTGCACGTGCTCTTCACGGAGATCGCGCCGACCTTCGCCGAGCGTCCGGGTGGCTACACCCGGATCACCAAGATCGGTCCCCGGAAGGGCGACAACGCCCCGATGGCGGTCATCGAGCTCGTGACCGAGGCCTACCAGCCGTCGGCCCCGAAGGCGAAGAAGGCTGCCCCGGCTGCTCCGGCTGCCGAGGAGACCCCGGCCGAGGAGACTTCGGCCGAGGAGACCGTGACCGACGCGCCGACCGAGCTCGCCGAGGAGGCGTCGCCCGAGGAGAGCGTCGTCGCCGAGGAGGAGCCCGTCGCCGACGAGGCCCCGGCCGCGGCGGCCACGGAGGAGAGCACCGAGGAGGACGAGAAGGCCTGAGGCCCTCGTCGTACTCACCCCGGCCCGTCAGAGCTCAGCTCTGGCGGGCCGGTGTCATGTCACCAGGCGCGGTCGACGAGGTTGAGGGCCTCCGCGCGGGTGAGGCCCTGGCGGCGGGCGAGGGCGGCGTACGCCGCGGCGGCCTCGCCGGCGTCGGCCGTGTCGGTGCCGGACGCGACGAACGTGCCGCGGCGCCCCTCGGTGGCGATCACGCCGTCCGCCTCGAGCGCACGGTAGGCCTTGGCGACGGTGTTGACCGCCAGGTGCAGCTCGGCGGCCAGTGCCCGGACCGTCGGCAGCCGGGTGCCGGCGGTCAGGTCGCCCGAGGCCGCCCGGGAGGCGATCTGGGTCCGCAGCTGCTCGTACGGCGGGACGTCCGAGGCCGCGTCGAGCGGGTACACCTCCATGCCCCGCATGGTAGAGACATCCCATGGACGGTGACGTGCTCGTGGTGGGGGAGTCCCTGGTCGACATCGTGCACGCAGCGGACGGCACCACGACGGAGTACGCCGGCGGCAGCGCCGCGAACGTCGCGGTGGCACTGAGCCGGCTCGGGCGCCGGGTGCGGTTCGTGACGGCGTGGGCCGACGACGACCGGGGAGCCGTGCTGGAGCGGCACCTCGCCGACGCCGGCGTCACGCTCGCCAGCGACCCGCACGCGCTGCAGCGGACCGCGACCGCCGCGGCCACGATCGGGGCGGACGGTGCGGCGTCGTACCAGTTCGACCTCGACTGGCGGATCGGTGCGGTCGACCCCGGACGGCCGGTCGCGGTCCACGTCTGCTCGATCGGCACGGTCCTCGAGCCGGGGGCCGGGCAGGTGCTCGAGCTGCTCCGCGGCCTGCACGGCACGGCCACGATCAGCTACGACATCAACGCCCGGCCCGCGATCACCGGCACCGGCCCCGTGCTGGTCGAGCGGGTCGAGCGCATGGTCGGGGTCGCCGACCTGGTGAAGGCCTCCGACGAGGACCTGGCCGCGCTCTACCCGGACCTCGACACCGAGGTCGCCGCGCGGCACCTGCTCGAGCTCGGCCCGAGCGCCGTCGTGGTCACGCGCGGCGGCGAGGGCGCGACCTGGGTGGGGGCGGAGCACACCGTGGAGGTCGCGTCGCTGCCGGTCGTGGTCGCCGACACGATCGGCGCGGGCGACACCTTCGGCGCAGCGGTCATCGACGCGCTCGGCGACCGGTCGCCCGGCGACCTCTCGAGCGACGAGATCGAGGAGGTCCTGACCCATGCCGCCCGCGCCGCGGCGGTGACGGTCTCCCGACCGGGCGCGGACCCGCCGTACCGCTCCGAGCTCTAACGCTCCTCGGGCGCGAGCCACGCGTGCACGAGGGGCACGACGGACGCGCCCTCGCCGCTCGCCGAGGCCACCCGCTTCATCGACCCCGCGCGCACGTCGCCGGCGCAGAAGATGCCCGGCACGGTCGTCGCGAGCTCGGCCGGCGGGAGGCCGTCGACCCAGTGCTCCTTGGGCACGTCGCGGCCGGTCAGCACGAAGCCGCGGGGATCCCGCGCGATGCCGTCCGGGATCCAGTCGCAGTGCGGCTCCGCGCCGAGCAGCAGGAACAGCCCGTACGCCGGCACCCGGTCGCGCTCCCCGGAGCGGGTGTCCTCGAGGCACAGCCACTCCAGGCGGCCGTCGCCGCCGCCGTCGACGACCTGCGTGCAGGTGCGCACCGAGATCCGGCTGTTGTACGTGATCTCGCCGATCAGGTACGCCGACATCGTCTCCTCGAGCGACGGCCGGCGGACCAGGATCGTGACCGAGCGGGCGAACCGCGCCAGGTGCATCGCCGCCTGGCCGGCCGAGTTACCACCACCCACCACGAAGACGTCCTGGCCCTCCATCTCGCGCGCCGCCGTCATCGCCGCGCCGTAGTAGACGCCGGAGCCCACGAGCTCCTCGAGCGGGTCGACGCGGAGCTTGCGGTAGGCGACACCGCTGGCGATGACCACCGAGCGGGCGCGCACCTCGCCGCTCTCGGTGCACAGCACGTGCGGCTCGCCGTCGGACCCCGGCCGCAGGTCGTCGACGACCTGCCCGGTGAAGAACCGCGCCCCGAACCGCAGCGCCTGGTTGCGGGCGCGCTGGGCCAGCCGCATGCCGGAGATGCCGCGCGGGAAGCCGAGGTAGTTGCGGATCATCGAGCTGGTGCCGGCCTGGCCGCCGATCGCCTCGGCCTCCAGGATCACGGTGGACAGCCCCTCGGACGCGGCGTACACGGCGGCCGCCAGCCCGGCCGGTCCGCCGCCCACGACCGCCACGTCGACGACGTGGTCGAGGTCGAGCTCGGTCGGCGCGCCGTACAGCGCGATCGCGACGTCGCGCACCGAGGTCGCCTGCACGACCGGCCGGTTCAGCGCGTAGACGAGTGGGTACGCCGGCTCGCCGTCCCAGCGCGCGAGGACGTACTGCCCGCCGTCGGACTCCGGCGGGTAGACCGCGCTCGGCATCCCCATCCGGTCCAGGAAGTCCCGGATCGCGAGGGTGAGGCCGTCGCGCGTCGGCGAGACGATCTTGACCGACACCACCTCGGGGTCCGGGACCGTGGAGCCCCAGTCGGAGAGCAGGTCGGTGATCGCGTTGTGGAACTCCTCGTCGCGCGCGCCGCGCGGCATCAGGAGGAACGCGTCGTACTTGCCGGTCGCCATGCCGGAGCGCAGGCCGGGCGCGTCGGCCAGGAAGCGGTCCCAGTGAGCGGCGATCACCCGGCGGGCGGTGGGCACCTTCTCCCGCACCTTGTGGAACGCGTGCAGGACGGACTCCGCGTCCGGCACGACGGACTCGGAGACGTACATCGCGACGGTGGCGCCGCCGGCCAGGACGTCGTGGGTGGCCTCGACCGCCTCGCGGCAGGAGCGGGTCAGGCGCAGGTCGTACTCGCGCTCGTAGCGGGCGAACGCGTCACGCAGCTCGTCGGGGTGCTCGGCCCCGATCAGCACGATGGCGGGGGTGCTCACGAGATCAGACTAGGAACTCTGACAAGCCACTAGGGTGCGTCCATGGCGGACCTGGAGCTCGCGCGGCTGACCGGCGAGCTCGACGCGCGCCTGGCCGCGGCCGACGCAGACCTCGCCCGGCACTACCCGGGGCAACGACCCGGCCGCCAGCCGGTGCACACCGTCTACGTGCCGGCCGACCGGTTCGCGGCCGACACCGTGACGTCGTACGGCGCGGTCGCGCTGGACCTCCTCGACGAGCACGAGGCACTGTTCCTCGAGCTGATCGGCGGCGACCGCGACCTGCTCGCCCGGGTGCGCATGCGGATGGCCGACCGCCCCGTCGAGGACGTGCGGATCGACTTCGAGGACGGCTACGGCTCGCGCCCCGACGACGAGGAGGACGCGGCGGTGGTCGCGGCCGCGGACGCGCTGCGGACGTCGATCGGCGACGGCAGCGCTCCGGCGTCCTACGGCATCCGCTTCAAGAGCCTGGAGCGACCGACCCGACACCGGGGTCTCCGCACCCTGGCGACGTTCGTGGAGCGACTCACCGACGGCGGGCCGCTGCCGCCGGGCTTCGTGGTCACGCTGCCGAAGGTGACCTCGGTGGACCAGGTGGGGGCGATGGTGCACGCGGCCGGCCACCTCGAGACCGTGCTCGGCCTCGAGCCGGGCAGCCTGCGCTTCGAGATCCAGGTCGAGACGCCGCAGTCGATCCTCGGCCCCGACGGCACCACGCTGGTCGCGCGGATGGTCCACGCGGCGGACGGACGCTGCACCGGCCTGCACTACGGCACCTACGACTACAGCGCGTTCGTCGGGATCGCGGGCCCGTACCAGAGCCTCGACCACCCCGCCGCCGACCACGCCAAGGCCGTCATGCAGGCGGCCGCCGCCGGCACCGGGGTGTGGCTCTCGGACGGCTCGACCAACATCCTGCCGGTGGGCGACGCGGCCGGCGTACGCCGCGGCTGGGAGACCCACCTGCGGCTGGTCCGTCGGTCGCTGGAGCGTGGTTTCTACCAGGGCTGGGACCTGCACCCGGCACAGCTGCCGACGCGGTACGCCGCGACGTTCGCGTTCTACCGCGAGCGCCTGGACCGGTCGTCGGTGCTCGAGGAGCCGGCGACCGACCGGGCCCTGACGGACTTCATCCGGCGCGGCCGTGAGTGCGGCGCCCTCGACCCGGCCGACCCAGGAGAGGCGTGAGTGATGGGCATCGTCCTCGGTGCGAACCAGTACGGCAAGGCGGAGACGCGCGTGGTGCGGATCGTCCGCGACACGCCACGCCACGAGATCCGTGACCTGAACGTCTCGACCGCGCTGCGCGGGGACTTCGCCGCCGCGCACGTGGACGGCGACCAGTCCGCGGTGCTGCCGACCGACACGCAGAAGAACACGGCCTTCGCCTACGCCAAGCAGCACGGCGTCTCCTCGCCCGAGGACTACGCGCTCGCGCTGGCGGGACGGCTGCTGGAGGCGACGCCTGCGGCCACCGGGGCGCGGGTCGCGGTCGAGGAGTACGCGTGGGAGCGGATCCCGGTCGACGGCACGGGCCACGACCACGCCTTCGTGCGCCGCGGCCAGGAGGTCCGTACGGCCGTCGTCGGCCGCACCCGGGAGGCGTCGGCGGTCGAGGCCGGCTTCCGCGACCTGGTGATCCTGAAGTCGACGGGCTCGGAGTTCACGGGCTTCCTGCGCGACGAGTACACGACGCTCGCCGAGGCCGACGACCGGATCCTGGCGACGTCGCTCGACGCGACCTGGCGGCACCGGGAGGACCCCGACGACTGGGACGCGTCGTACGCCGCGGTGCGGGCGCTGGTCATGTCGACCTTCGCCACGACCTACAGCCGGGCGCTGCAGGAGTCGTTGTACGCGATGGGCCGGGCGGTGCTCGAGGCCCATGACGACCTCGCGGAGATCTCGTTCTCCGCCCCCAACAAACACCACTTCCTGGTCGACCTGGCGCCGTTCGGGCTCGACAACCCCGGCGAGGTGTTCCTGGCCGCGGACCGGCCGTACGGCCTGATCGAGGCGACGGTCACCCGGGACGACCGATGAGGTTCGACGAGCTGCCGGAGGGCGAGGCGCGCACGGCGCTGGCCGCGTGCCTCGACGTGCCGCGCTTCGTGGAGGAGGTGCTGGCCGGTCGGCCGTACGGCAGTTCCGACGCGCTCCAGGCGGCCGCCGCCGCGTCCGCCTCCTCGCTCTCCGACGAGGAGCTCCAGGCGGCGCTGGCGCGGCACCCGCGCATCGGCGAGCGGGCGGGCTCCGGGCACGACGCCGCGCACTCCACCCGCGAGCAGGCCGGTGTCGACCGGTCCGACGCCGAGGTGCTGCGGCGGCTGGCCGACGGCAACCGCGCCTACGAGGAGCGCTTCGACCGGGTGTTCCTGATCCGGGCGGCGGGCCGGGACTCCCACGAGATCCTCGCCGAGCTCGAGCGGCGCCTCGGGAACGACGAGGAGGCCGAGCGCGCGGAGACCGTCCGGCAGCTCGGCGAGATCATGCTGCTCCGGCTCGGGCAGGTGGAGGACTGATGGCGACCCTGAGCACCCACGTCCTCGACACCAGTCGCGGCCGGCCGGCGGCGGGCATCGAGGTCCGGCTCGAGAGCGCCCTGGGCGACGTCCTGGGCGAGGGCGTCACCGACGCCGACGGCCGTGTCGCGTCGCTGGGCGGCGACCTCGACCCGGGCGCGTACGTGCTGCGGTTCGACACCGGCACCTACCTCGGCGAGGCGGCGTTCTACCCCGAGGTCGCGGTGGCGTTCCGGATCGCCGCCGACGAGCACCACCACGTGCCGCTGCTGCTCAACCCGTTCGGCTACTCGACCTACCGTGGCAGCTGACCTCGACACCGTCGTCCGCGCCCGCCGCGCCGTCGTGGGCGGGCAGGAGCGCGCGGTGTCCGTCGGGATCCGCGAGGGCCGGATCGCCGTACTGGCGGCGTACGACGAGCTCACGGCGGCCGCAGTCGTGACGCTGGCCGACGACGAGGTGCTGCTGCCCGGCCTGGTCGACACGCACGTGCACGTCAACGAGCCCGGCCGCACCGAGTGGGAGGGCTTCGCCACCGCGACGCGGGCCGCGGCCGCAGGCGGCGTCACGACGATCGTGGACATGCCGCTGAACAGCATCCCGGCCACCACCTCCGTCGCCGCGCTGGAGGAGAAGCGAGCCGTCGCGCACGACCAGGCCCACGTCGACGTGGGCTTCTGGGGCGGCGCGGTGCCCGGCAACCTCGCGGACCTGGCACCGCTGCACGAGGACGGGGTGTACGGCTTCAAGTGCTTCCTGCTCGACTCCGGCGTCGAGGAGTTCCCGCCGCTCGATCCTGCGCAATTGCGCGCGGCGATGGCAGAGACCGCCCGTCTGGGGGCGCTCATGATCGTGCACGCCGAGGACGGCGCGCTGGTCACCGAGGCACACGGCACGGCGTACGACGGCTTCCTGGCCTCGCGCCCGCCCGCCGCCGAGCAGCGGGCTGTCGACCTCGTCGTCGCCACCGCGCGCGAGACCGGGAGCCGCGCCCACGTCGTCCATCTCAGTGCCGCCGACGCGCTGCCAGCGCGGGACGGGGTGGACCTCTCGCTGGAGACCTGCCCGCACTACCTGTTCCTGGCGGCCGAGGAGGTGCCCGACGGCGCGACGCAGTTCAAGTGCTGCCCGCCGATCCGCACCTCATCGAACCGCGACCGGCTGTGGGCCGCGCTGGCCGCCGGCGACATCGACTTCGTGGTGTCCGACCACTCGCCCTGCACGGCCGTGCTCAAGCGCGGGGACTTCGGCGAGGCGTGGGGCGGGATCGCGTCCCTCCAGCTGTCGCTGCCGGTCGTGTGGACGGCGGCCCGCGAGCGCGGCCACACGCTGGCCGATGTCGTGCGTTGGATGGCGACGGCGCCGGCGCGCCGGGTCGGGTTGACGGGCAAGGGTGAGATCGCGGTCGGGTACGACGCCGACCTGTGCGTGCTCGCCCCCGACGAGACGTTCCGCGTCGACGCCACGAGGTTGCAGCACAGGAACCCGGTCTCGCCGTACGACGGGCGTACGCTCACCGGCACCGTCCGGCAGACCTGGCTGCGCGGCATACCGATCGACCTGGCGGCCGCCCCGCGCGGCCGGCTGCTGAGGAGGGGTGCATGACGTACTTCGTGCCGACCGGCGGCCTGCCGGGCCAGACCGAGCTCACCACCGACCGCGCGGTCCTCACCGAGGCGTACGCCGTGCTGCCGCGCGGGACGATGCGCGACATCGTCACCAGCCGGCTGCCGCACTGGGAGGCCACCCGGCTGTGGGTGATCGCGCGGCCGCTGTCCGGCTTCGCCGAGACGTTCAGCTGGTACGTCGTCGAGGTCGCCCCCGGGGGCGGGAGCTCCGCGCCCGAGCCGTCGGCCGAGGCGGAGGGGGTGCTGTTCGTCGTCGGCGGGACGGTGTCGCTGACGGTCGGCGGGGTCCTGCACCGGGTGGGCGCCGGGGGCTACGCGTTCCTGCCGCCCGGCACGGCGTGGACCCTGCACAACGAGTCGGACGCGGATGCGACGTTCCACTGGATCCGCAAGGCCTACGAGCGGGTCGACGGCGTCGACGTGCCCGAGGCGTTCGTGACCCACGAGAGCGACGTGCCGGTGCGGCCGATGCCCGGCACGGACGCGTGGGGGACGCAGCGCTTCGTCGACCCCGACGACGTCCGCCACGACATGCACGTGAACATCGTCAGCTTCGAGCCCGGCGGTGCCATCCCGTTCCCGGAGACCCACGTGATGGAGCACGGGCTCTACGTGCTCGAGGGCAAGGCGGTCTACCTCCTGAACAAGGACTGGGTCGAGGTCCAGGAGGGCGACTTCATGTGGCTGCGCGCCTTCTGTCCCCAGGCCTGCTACGCCGGCGGTCCCGGCCGGTTCCGGTACCTGCTCTACAAGGACGTCAACCGGCACCCGGGGCTGCGGCTGGGGTGAGTGCCGGCGCGTCGTTGCGCGTCGTTGCGCGTGGGTCGCGGGGGTGGGTCGCCGGGGTGGCTGGTCGGATGGCTGCGCAATTGAACGGTCCGGCCCCGATTACCTGTCGGTAGCCGGTGTCGCGTGGCGCAATTGAACGTCCGGCCCCGATTGCCTGTCGGTAGCCGGTGTCGCGCGGCGCAATTGAACGTCCGGCCCCGATTGCCTGTCGGTAGCCGGTGCCGGGCGGCGCAATTGAACGGTCCGGCCCCGATTGCCTGTCGGTAGCCGGTGTCGCGCGGCGCAATTGAACGGTCCGGCCCCGATTACCTGTCGGTAACCGGTGCCGCGCGGCGCAATTGAACGGAACGGCCCGGCGCGCGAGCGGCTGCGGATGTGACCCGGGTCACGTAGAGTGATCGGCAGCGGACCGTCGTTCGGCATGGATAACCGTCGGCCGCGGTGACCCGGAACCATGCGGACGTCGACGCGCGTGGAGGCGAGATGGCCGAGGTCACCGTCAACGGGACCGCCCGACCCCTGGCGGGTACGCCGGTGCATCGCTCGGCGCTGGACTTCCTGCGCGGGCTCGGGCTGACCGGTGCCAAGGAGGGCTGCGCCGAGGGGGAGTGCGGCGCGTGCTCGGTGCTCGTCGCCCGACCGGACGGCGAGGGCAGCGCCTGGACCGCGCTGAACGCCTGCCTGGTCCCGGCCGCTGCCCTCGACGGGCAGGAGGTCGTGACCGCCGAGGGTCTCGGCGCCTCCGACGGCCTGCACCCGGTGCAGCGCGAGCTCGCCGAGCGCGGCGGGTCGCAGTGCGGCTACTGCACGCCGGGCTTCGTGTGCAGCATGGCCGCGGAGTACTACCGGCCCGGCCGCCGCGCCAACGGCCACGCCGACCACGAGCACGGCCCCAACGGCTTCGACCTGCACGCGCTCAGCGGCAACCTGTGCCGCTGCACCGGCTACCGCCCGATCCGCGACGCGGCCTGGGCGCTGGGCGACCCCGACGTCGCCGACCCGCTCGCGGTACGACGCGCGCAGCCCGCCCCCGGGCCGGCCCCGACTCGGCTGGCCGACGAGGTGGGGGAGTTCGTCCGCCCGGCGTCGCTGGACGAGGCGCTCGGCCTGCTCGCCGAGCACCCGGACGCGACCGTGCTCGCCGGCGCCACGGACGTCGGTGTCGAGGTCAACCTGCGCGGCTCCCGGCCGGCGCACGTCGTCGCGATCGACCGGCTGCCCGAGCTCCGCCACCTCACCCGGGACCCGCTCGAGATCGGCGCCGCGCTCACGCTGAGCGAGGTCGAGCGCGGGCTGGGTGGCGCGGTCCCGCTGCTCGACCTGGTGTGGCCGCAGTTCGCCTCGCGGCTGATCCGCAACGGCGCCACGATCGGCGGCAACCTCGGCACGGCGTCGCCGATCGGCGACCTGCCGCCGGCGCTGCTCGCGCTCGAGGCCACGCTCGTGCTCACGTCGCGCGACGGCGACCGCGAGGTGCCGCTCGCCGACTACTTCACCGGCTACCGGCAGACGCAGCTGCGACCCGGCGAGCTCATCCGGTCGGTCCGGGTCCCGCAGCCGCTCGCGCAGGTGACCGCGTTCCACAAGATCGCCAAGCGCCGGTACGACGACATCTCCAGCGTCGCCGTCGCGCTCGCCCTCGACGTCACGGGCGGGGTCGTCACCCGCGCCCGGATCGGCCTCGGCGGCGTCGCCGCCACGCCGCTGCGGGCACGCGCGACCGAGGCGGCGCTCGAGGGCCGCCCGTGGGCCGAGGCGACGGTCGAGGAGGCCGCCGCGGTGCTGGCCACCGAGGGCACCCCGATGGACGACCACCGGGCGAGCGCGGCGTACCGCTCCGCGATGCTCGGCCAGTCGCTCCGCAAGCTCTTCGCCGAGGTGATGGCATGACCACCCCACGAGAGTCTGCGCTTCCACCGCTCCGCTCCTCCAGCACACGCTTCCGCGGGGACCCCGAGAACATGACGGTCGGACAGGCACTTCCGCACGAGAGCGCGGCCCTCCACGTCACCGGGGAAGCGCTCTACACCGACGACCTGGTGCTGCGCCTGCCCGGCGTCCTGCACGCCCACCCGGTCCAGGCCCCGCACGCACACGCGCGGGTGGCGCGCCTCGACCCGGCGCCGGCGTACGACGTGCCCGGCGTGGTGCGCGTGCTGACCGCCGACGACGTGCCGGGCGTCAACGACGCCGGGACCAAGGCCGACGAGCCGCTCTTCCCGGCCGAGGTGATGTACCGCGGCCACGCCGTCTGCTGGGTGCTCGGCGAGACCCTCGAGGCCGCCCGCCTCGGTGCGGCCGCGGTCGTGGTCGAGTACGACGAGCTGCCGGCGATCGTCGGCGTCCGGGACGCGATCGCGGCCGGGAGCTTCCAGGGCGCGCAGCCGACCGTGCAGCGCGGCGACGTCCAGACCGCCCTCGCCGGCGCGGCGCACGTCTACAGCGGCGTCACCGAGATGGCCGGGCAGGAGCACTTCTACCTCGAGACCCACGCCTCGGTGGCGCTGGTCGACGAGGCCGGGCAGGTGTTCGTGCAGTCCAGCACGCAGCACCCCACCGAGACGCAGGAGATCGTCGCGCACGTCCTCGGCCGGCACAGCCACGACGTCACCGTGCAGTGCCTGCGGATGGGTGGTGGCTTCGGCGGCAAGGAGATGCAGCCGCACGGGTACGCCGCGGTCGCGGCGCTCGGCGCGACGCTGACCGGCCGCCCGGTGCGGGTCCGCCTCACCCGCACCCAGGACATGACGATGACCGGCAAGCGGCACGGATTCCACGCCGCGTGGCGGGTGGGCTTCGACGACCAGGGCTGCCTGCAGGCGCTCGACGTCACGCTCACCTCCGACGGCGGCTGGTCGCTCGACCTCAGCGAGCCGGTGCTTGCGCGGGCGCTGTGCCACGTCGACAACGCGTACTGGATCCCGCACGTGCGCGCCCAGGGCCGGGTCGCGCGCACCCACAAGACCTCGCAGACCGCGTTCCGCGGCTTCGGCGGGCCGCAGGGGATGCTCGTGATCGAGGACGTCCTGGGCCGGTGCGCCCCGCTGCTCGGCGTCGACCCGATGGAGCTGCGCCGGCGCAACTTCTACCGGGCCGGCCAGGCCACGCCGTACGGCCAGCCGGTGCGCCACCCGGAGCGGGCCGGCCTGGCGTGGGACCAGGTGGTCGCCGAGGGCCGGGTGCGCGAGCGGCTCGCGGAGGTCGAGGCGTTCAACGCCGCCCACCCGCACACCAAGCGAGGCCTGGCGGTGACGCCGGTGAAGTTCGGCATCTCGTTCAACTTCACGGCGTTCAACCAGGCCGGCGCGCTCGTGCACGTCTACAAGGACGGGTCGGTGCTGATCAACCACGGCGGCACCGAGATGGGCCAGGGCCTGCACACCAAGATGATCCAGGTCGCCGCGACCGCCCTCGGCGTGCCGCTCGAGCGGGTGCGGCTCGCGCCCACGCGCACCGACAAGGTGCCCAACACCTCGGCCACCGCGGCGAGCTCCGGCGCGGACCTCAACGGCGGCGCGATCAAGGACGCGTGCGACCAGATCCTGGCCCGGCTCGAGGGCGTCCCCGGCGACACGTGGGAGGAGCGCGTGCGGACGGCGTACTTCCAGCGCATCCAGCTGTGGGCCGCCGGCTTCTACCGCACCGAGGGCATCCACTGGGACGCCGCGACCATGACCGGCCACCCGTTCAAGTACTTCGCGTACGGCGCCGCAGCGGCGGAGGTCGAGGTCGACGGGTTCACCGGTGCGTACACCACGCGGCGCGTCGACATCGTCCACGACGTCGGTGACAGCCTCTCGCCGCTGGTGGACGTGGGTCAGATCGAGGGCGGCTTCGTGCAGGGGGCTGGCTGGCTGACGCTGGAGGACCTGCGGTGGGACGACGCCGACGGGCGGCTGCTCACCCAGGCGGCGAGCACCTACAAGCTGCCCAGCTTCAGCGAGATGCCGCCGGAGCTCCACGTCACGCTGCTGCCGCACGCCCATGAGGACGGCGTCGTCCACGGGTCGAAGGCCGTGGGCGAGCCGCCGCTGATGCTGGCGTTCTCGGTCCGTGAGGCGCTGCGACAGGCTGCGGCGGCGTTCGGGCCCCCGGGCACCAGCGTCGAGCTCGCGTCGCCGGCGACGCCGGAGGCGGTGTACTGGGCACTCGAGCGGGCCCGGTCGCGGCAGGGGGTGGCGGTGCCGTGAACCACCCCACGACGTTCGCGACCTCCCCCGCTCCGCTCCTCCGTCCGACAACGTCACGGGGACCCCGATGAGCTGGCTGGACGCGGTCGCGCGGCTGCGCCAGCAGCGCGTGGCGGGAGTCCTGGTCACGGTGCTCGAGGCGCGCGGGCACGCGCCCCGGGATGCCGGCGCCAAGATGGTCGTCTCGGACGACACGACGTGGGGCACCATCGGGGGCGGCAACCTCGAGGAGACCGCGATCGTCCGTGCCCGGGCGTTGCTCGAGGCGTCGGCGCCCCGGACCGCGCCGGAGACCCTGACGATCTCGCTGAGCGACAAGGCCCGCACGGACCACGGCCGGCAGTGTTGCGGCGGCGAAGTGACGCTGCTGCTCGAGCCGCTGCCCGTCGTACCGGCCGTCGCGGTCTTCGGCGTCGGCCACGTCGGCCTCGAGCTCGCGCGGGTGCTGGCCCGGCACGACCTCGACCTGCACCTCGTCGACTCGCGCCGCGACCAGCTCACCGACGATCGCCTCGCGTGCCTGGCCGACGCGGTCGCGCGCGTGCACGTCCACCACGCGCCGGTGCCGGAGCTGGTGCTCGGGTCGGTGCCCGCCGGCACGCACGTGCTGGTGATGTCGCACGACCACGCCGAGGACTTCGCGATCTGCGACGCGGCGCTGCGCTGCGGCCACCTGGGCAGCATCGGGCTGATCGGGTCGGCCGCGAAGTGGTCGCGGTTCCGCACCGGGCTCCTCGTCGAGGGACACGCGGCGGACCTGGTGGACCGGATCGCCTGCCCGATCGGCGACCCCTCGGTGCCGGGCAAGGACCCGGCGGTGGTCGCGCTGTCGGTGGCCTCCGCGCTGCTCCGCGAGCTCGCCGCGGTGCGGTCATGACGCTGGTCCGGGCCCGGGTCATGGACACCCCGGACGACCCGTTCACCGGCGGCGTCCTGCGCCACGACGATGACGCGGGACTGCTGGTGGCCGACGGCGTCATCACCGCCCGCGGGCCCTACGCGCCGCTGCGCGCGGCCCACCCGGAGGAGGAGGTCGTCGACCTGCGCGAGGGCGTGCTGCTGCCGGGCTTCGTCGACACCCACGTCCACTACCCCCAGGTGCGGGTGATCGGCTCGCTCGGCCTGCCGCTGCTGGAGTGGCTCGACCGCTGCGCGCTGCCCGAGGAGTGCCGGCTGGCCGACGCGTCGTACGCCGCAGTGATCGCGCGCGAGTTCGTCGACGGGCTGGTCGGCGCGGGCACGACGTCGGCGCTGGTGTTCGGCTCGCACTTCGCCCCGGCCGTGGACGCCCTGTTCGAGGAGGTGAGTCGCGCCGGACTCCGGGTCACCGCGGGCCTGGTCGTCAGCGACCGCGGCCTTCCGGAGCCGCTGCTGACGACGCCGGACCGGGCGTACGACGAGTCCCGGTCGCTCGCGCAGCGCTGGCACGGCACGGGCCGGGTCCGGTACGCCGTCACGCCGCGCTTCTCCTACTCCACGACCGAGGCGACGCTCGACGCGTGCGCCGCGGTGCTCAAGGACGAGCCGGGCACGTGGTTCACCTCCCATGTGAACGAGAACCCCGCCGAGGTCGCGGCGGTGAGCCAGCTGTTCGCGGACGCACTGCACTATGTCGGCACGTACGACGCGCACGGGCTGGTCACCGAGCGTGCGGTCCTCGCGCACAACGTGCACACCACCGACGACGAGCTCACCCTCCTCGCCGGTCGCGGCGCCGCCGTCGCGCACTGCCCGACCAGCAACTCCGCCCTCGGCAGCGGCATGTTCTCGATGCGCCGGCACGTCGGGCACGGCGTCCGCGTCGCGCTCGGGTCCGACGTCGGGGCCGGCACCGGCTTCTCGCTGCTCAAGGAGGGACTCCAGGCGTCGTTCATGCAGGCCCTGCTCGGGCCCGACGGGCTCCCGCTCACCCCGGCCCACCTGCTGTTCCTGGCCACCCGCGCCGGAGCGCTCGCGCTGGGGCTGGACGTCGGCGACCTGTCCGTGGGGCGCCCGTTCGACGCGGTCTGGATCCGCCCGGCGGCCGGAGACCCGCTCGACACCTGCCTGCGGCACGCCGCGTCGCCGGAGGCCGCGCTGGCCAAGGTCTTCGCCCTCGGCACGCCCGCCGACGTCGCCGGCGTCTGGGTCGCGGGGGAGCGCCTGGACGGGTGACGGCTACCGTCGAGGGATGACCGCGCTGGGGCGCCGCCGGGTCGGTGGCTTCTACCTGCTGCACCACCACCCGTGGCTGCTGGTGATCGCGCTCGTGATCGTGGTCGCGGTCGTGCTGTACGCCCAGCGGCGCCGCTGATCCGGGTCACTAGGATCGTCTGTCGTGCGCATTCGCCTCGACCTCGCCTACGACGGCACCGACTTCCACGGGTGGGCGGCCCAGCCGGGGCTGCGGACCGTCCAGGGCGAGCTGACCCTGGCGCTCGCGACCGTGCTGCGGGTGCCGTCGGTCGACGTCGTGTGCGCGGGTCGCACCGACGCGGGTGTGCACGCGCGCGGCCAGGTGGTGCACGCCGACCTCGAGGAGCCGCCGGCGCCGGAGCTGCTGGTCCGCCGGCTCAACGGCATCCTGCCGCCCGACGTCCGGATCCGCGGCGCGGCCGAAGTGCCGGCGTACTTCGACGCCCGCTTCGGTGCCCTGTGGCGGCGCTACGCCTACCGGATCGCCGACCGGCCGGCGTCCGTCGACCCGCTGACCAGGTCGCACGTGCTCGCCTGGCCGCGCCCGCTGGACCTCGACGACATGAACGCCGCGTCGGCACTGCTCGTCGGCCGGCACGACTTCGCGTCGTTCTGCAAGCAGCGCGAGGGTGCCACCACGATCCGCACGCTGGAGGAGCTGTCCTGGGAGCGCGACCCGTGCGGGGTCCTCGTCGGCACCGTGCGCGCCGACGCGTTCTGCCACAGCATGGTGCGCTCGCTGGTCGGCTGCCTGATCGCGGTCGGAGAGGGTCGCAAGCCGGTCGCCTGGGCCGGCGAGATCCTCGCCGCGGAGATGCGCGACCCGGCGGTCGCCGTCGTGCACGCCCACGGCCTCACCCTCGAGGAGGTCGCGTACCCTCCCGACGACGAGCTCGAGGCGCGGCTCGTCCAGACCAAGGCGAAGCGGGTCCGCGATGAATGACGAGCACTACTTCAGCGCCGACCCCTCGGTCCCGTTCGAGCGGGAGTCCTTCACCTGCGAGGTGTGGGGTCACGAGCTCACCCTCGTGAGCGGCTCCGGCGTCTTCAGCCGCGGCCACCTCGACCACGCGACCGCGGTGCTGTTCCGCGAGACCGAGCCGCCGGTGCAGGGCCGCTTCCTCGACCTCGGCTGCGGGTACGGCGTGATCGGGCTGGCGATCGCCGCCGCCGTACCGCTCGCGACCATCACCGCCGTCGACGTCAACGACCGCGCGATCGCGCTCGCGAACGAGAACGCCCGCGCGATGGGTGTCCAGGGCCGCTTCATCGCGTGCCGGCCGGAGATGGTCCCGTCCGGCGACGTGTACGACGAGATCTGGTCCAACCCGCCGATCCGGATCGGCAAGCAGGCGCTGCACGAGCTGCTGCTCACCTGGCTGCCGCGCCTGGCCCCCGGCGGCCGCGCGGTCATGGTGGTCGGCAAGAACCTCGGCGCCGACTCGCTCCAGCGCTGGCTCACCGAGCAGGGCTGGCCGACCGAGCGGCTGGCCAGCGCCAAGGGGTTCCGAGTGCTGGAGGCGCGGGCGGGCGGCTGAGAGTTTCGTCGGCCGGCCGACGAAGTCCGCGGCTGG
>DASTXB010000079.1:0-40326 GCA_035765695.1 Nocardioides sp.
TGCCGAGGAGGACCGGCCACCGAGTAGGACCGGGAGGCGGTGTAGCCGTCGTCGGCGGTGAGGCGCACCACGTAGTGCTGGCCGGGCCGGTGCTCGACGGGCTCGGCCAGGGCCAGCCGGAACGTGCGCGCCGTCGGCGTCTCGTCGTGCACCGACACCACGGTGGCCGCCTGCCAGGGGGTGGCGGCCTGTTGGCCGGGCGCGTCGAAGCGGGCGGTCGGGGGCGCCGGGCGGGGGAGTGCGCCGGGGGTGACGGGGTCAGTCACCGTGGTAGCGCTGCTCGAGCCACGGGTCGCCGCGGTCGTGGTACCCGTTCTGCTCCCAGAAGCCCGGCCGGTCACGCTCCATCAGCTCCAGGCGGGTGACCCACTTGGCGGACTTCCAGAAGTAGAGGTGGGGGACCAGCAGCCGGACCGGCCCGCCGTGGCCGGTCGGCAGCGGCTTGCCGTCCACCTCCCACACCACCCACGCCTTGCCGCCGGTGACGTCCTCCAGCGGGAGGTTGGTGGTGTAGCCGGTCGTGGAGTGCGCCATCACGAACCCGGCCTCGGGCAGCGGCATCGCGATCTCGAGCAGGGTGTCGACGCTGACCCCGCGGAACGTCATGTCGAACTTCGACCACGTGGTCACGCAGTGGATGTCGCCGAAGTACGTCGACTCCGGCAGCGCGTGGATCTCGCGCCAGGTCCAGCTGTGCGGGCGGCCGACCAGGCCGTCGACGGTCATCGTCCACGTGTCGACGTCGACGCGGGGGGTCGCCTCCGCGGTCAGGGTGGGCCAGGAGCTGCCGGTGTCGTACTGCCCCGGCGGCAGCCGGTCCGGGCGCTCGGGACGCTTCCTGCCGAAGAAACCGCGGGTGACGGGCACCGGGCCAGTATGCCCGGTCGGCGTGCGGGTCAGACCGGCGTGATCGGCAGGGAGCGTCGAGGCTCGAACGCGAACGACGAGCCGGTGCTGAGCCGGGTGACCGCGACCTCCTCGGCCTCCGGCGCCGGCTCGCCGCGGCGTGTGACGGTCGCCGTCCAGCGCTCCGGCGAGCCCGCGACCTCCACGTCGAGGTGCGGGTCGACCGCGCGGAGGATCGCCCGGAGCGGCCGCTCGCGGCCGGGTCCGCAGAGCGTGATCCAGGCAGCGTCCTCCCAGGCAGGCGACGGGCGCACGGTCAGCGTCCCCTCGGCGACGGCCGCGCCGACGTACGCCGCCGGGTTGAGCAGCGGGTGCAGCTCGAGGGTGCGTTGCGCGTCGGTGCCGAGGGCGCGGTGGATGCGCTCGGCCGCGATGCCGGCCACCCCGACCAGCTGCTTCGTGGCGATCCCGAGCGCCTCCTCGTCGGACGCCGCCCGCCGGCGCACGGCGAGGCCGAACGAGAGGTTGAGCAGGTGCATCTGCAGGCAGACCTCGTCGGCGATCCGGACCAGCGCCGAGTGGGAGAACGCACCGAAGTCGAGGTCGGACAGCAGCGGGCCCGAGTAGTCCGACGCACCCTCGTCGAAGGGATCGATCGGGTCGAGCTCGAGCCGCGCGGCGAGCGTCTGCTCGATGACGAAGTACGGCGGGAGCGGGCTGACCTCGGGGTGCGCGTCGTCGATGACCACCGTCCAGGCGCAGTGCGGGTGCCGGTCCGCAGGAGTGCGGGGAGGCCGGTGCACCGGGCGCACCTGCGCCCGCGGGTTGGTGGCGACCGCGGTGGCGTCGAAGGTCGGGTCCTCGATGTCGTGGCACATCGACCGGACGTACTCCTCGCCCATCGGCTCCACGTCCATGAGCGCCCCGCAGTGGTCGAGGTGGAACGTCCCGTGCCAGGGGTCCTGCACGTCGTACCGGAAGTCCATGAACTGCGGGGGAGCACCGATGTCGAGCTGGAGCCCCTTGAAGATCGTCACGACGTCGGTGCCCTCGTAGCCGAGGGCGCGCTGCATCCTCCGGGTGTAGACCGGGCTGGCGCCCGCCCACTCCTCGACCGCGACCTGCGCCATCTCCTCGCGCCCCCAGGCGGCGATGCACCACGCCATGCCGGAGCGGTCGATGAGCTGGCCGATCAGCAACAGCTCCGGGACGAGCACGGCCAGCTCGGCGCGGGTCAGGCCGGCGTAGGTGCTCGGCATGTCTCTCCTGAGGTCCGTGCGCGGAAGTAGAACGTGTTGCAGGATAGGCCTCGTGGCCGAGACCATCCAGCAGCTGCTGCGCGAGCGCGCCGACGAGGACACCACGGCGATCCGGTACGGCGACCGGACCTGGACCTGGCGCGAGCACGTCGCGGAGTCCTCGTCGGTGGCGTCGGCCCTGCTGGGCGTCGCCGACCCGGACCGCCCGATGCACGTCGGCTCACTGCTCGGGAACTCCCCGGACATGCTGCGGATGATGGCCGCGGCCGGCCTGGGCGGATTCACGCTGTGCGGCATCAACAACACCCGCCGGGGGGACGGCCTGCTCCAGGACGTCCGCCGGGCGGAGTGCCAGCTCCTGGTGACCGACGCCGAGCACCGGCCGCTGCTGGACGGCCTGGACCTGTCCGGCGTCCGGGTGCTCGACACGTCGACCGGCGAGTGGGCGGACCTGGTCGCGGGTGCCGGACCGCTGACGCCGTACCGCGAGGTCGGCGCGACGGACACCTTCATGATGATCTTCACCTCCGGCACCAGCGGCGATCCGAAGGCGGTGCAGGTCAACCACCTGATGGTGCTGTTCTCCGGCCTCAACCTGCAGGGCCGCTTCGGGCTCGGGCCCGAGGACGTCTGCTACGTCGCCATGCCGCTCTTCCACTCCAACGCCGTCGTCGCCGGCTGGAGCCCAGCCGTGTGCGCCGGCGCCACGATCGTCCCGGCGAGATTCAGCGCGTCCGGGTTCCTCGCCGACGTCCGGCGCTACGGCGTCACCTACATGAACTACGTCGGCAAGCCGCTCGCGTACGTGCTCGCCACCCCCGAGGCGCCGGACGACGCGGACAACTCCCTGCGGGTGGCGTTCGGCAACGAGGCGAGCGACCGCGACATCGACGAGTTCTCGCGCCGGTTCGGCTGCGACGTCTGGGACGGCTTCGGGTCGACCGAGCTGGCGGTGATCATCACCCGCGAGCCGGGCACGCCGCCCGGGTCGATCGGCAAGGGGTTCGACGGCGTCGCGATCTACGACCCCGAGACCGTGACCGAGTGCGACGTCGCCGAGCTCGACGCGAACGGCCGGCTCGTGAACGCCGACCGGGCGGTGGGGGAGCTGGTGAACACGACCGGCGCCGGCTACTTCAACGGCTACTACAACGACCCGGCCGCCAACGACGAGCGGATGCGGCACGGCATGTACTGGTCCGGCGACCTCGCCTACCGGGACGCCGACGGCTGGATCTACCTGGCCGGACGGACAGCGGACTGGATGCGGGTGGACGGCGAGAACCTCGCGGCTGCGCCGATCGAGCGGGTCCTCCAGCGGCTCCCGGCGGTCAACCGGGTGGCGGTCTACGCGGTCCCCGACGAGCACGTCGGCGACCAGGTGATGGCGGCGGTCGTGCTGCAGGACGGAGCCGCCCTGGCGCCCGCCGAGCTCGAGGAGTTCCTGGCCGCCCAGCCGGACCTGTCCGCGAAGGCCTGGCCGCGCTTCGTGCGGATCGCGCCGGACCTGCCGACCACCGCCACCAACAAGGTGCTCAAGCGTGAGCTGGCCGCCCAGGGCGCCACCGCCGGTGACGGCGAGCTCTGGGTCCGAGCGGCGCGCGGCACGGCGTACGTGCCGCAAGTCACGATTCCGGGGTAGCCACCGGTAATCTCCTTGCCGGGATTTCCAGCGGGAGGGTGCGCATGGCGACGTCGACAGGGACGGCCGTGCCCGAAGCGCGCCACCGTGCGCCGCGGCCCGGGCGGAGGTTCCGGCGGGCGCGCACGCTGGCGGGCGCGCTCTGCGTGACGGTCCTCGGCGCCGTGCTCCCGGGCGCGGGCTACCTCTGGACCCGGCGCCGGCTCGGCTGGCTCGTGCTGGTCCCGTTCCTCCTGGGGCTCGGCGCGCTGGGCTACTACGCCCGGGACTGGCACCACTTCGTCGACTTCGCCTTCGACCCGACCCGGCTGCGGATCGCCGCGGTCGTGATCGGCGTGGTGTTCCTGGTCTGGGCGTTCACGGTGGTCACGACGTACGTCATGGCCCGGCCGCTGCGCATGAGCCGCCTCGAGCAGACGCTCGGCGGCATCGTGGTCGCCCTGCTGTGCATCCTGGTCGCGCTCCCGGCCGTGCAGAGCGTGCGGCTCGCCAACACCCAGGCCCACTTCGTGGCGACCGTCTTCACCGACGAGCAGACCGCCACGGTGCCGCAGGACGTGACCCGGTCCGACCCGTGGGGCGGCCGCGACCGGGTCAACGTGCTGCTCCTCGGCGGCGACGGCGGCATCGGTCGCACCGGCATCCGCACGGACTCGGTGATCCTGCTCAGCATGGACACGCACACCGGCAAGTCGGTGATGTTCAGTCTGCCTCGCAACATGATGAACGCACAGTTCCCCGACGACAGCCCGCTGCACGACGCGTTCCCCGACGGGTTCCGCAGCACCGATCCGTCCGCCGACCCGGGCAACTGGATGTTGAACGCGATCTACGGCCAGGTGCCCGCGCTCTACCCGCACGTCCTCGGCAGCTCCGAGAACGAGGGCGCCGACGCCGTCAAGCAGGCCGTCGCGGGCAGCCTGGGCACGCACGTCGACTACTACGTCCTGATCAACCTCCTCGGCTTCCAGCAGCTCGTCGACGCGATCGGGGGCGTCACCGTCAACATCAACGAGCCCATCGCGATCAACGGCAACACCGACGCGGGCATCCCGCCGACCGGCTACCTCCAGCCCGGACCGGACCAGCACCTCGACGGCTTCCACGCGCTCTGGTACTCCCGCGGCCGGTGGGGCTCCGACGACTACCAGCGGATGCTGCGCCAGCGCTGCATGGTCAACGCCATCATCGAGGAGGCCGACCCGCTGAACGTCCTGCGGCGCTACCAGGCGCTGGCGAAGGCGGGGGAGGAGATCGTGCGCACCGACGTGCCCCGCGAGCTGATGCCGGCGTTCGTCGACCTCGCGCTCAAGGTCAAGGAGAAGAAGGTCCGGTCGATCGCGTTCATCTCCTCGGACAAGTTCTTCTCCGGCGACCCGGACTTCGCGTGGATGCAGTCGGTGGTCGCCAAGGCCCTGGAGCCGCACGCCGGTGGCGGGTCGAAGGACGACCCGGGCAAGGCGGTCCGCACCGACGACGCCTGCGGCTACCACCCGGTGGGCTGAGCGCAACCGCTGCTCCGGGTCAGAGCACCTTGACCTGGCGGGTCACGAGCAGCCGGTTCACGGCGCCGCTGCCGCCGTACCGGATGGTCATCGTGCGCTTGCCGGGGGGCAGCCTCTTCAGCACGACCTTCGCGACGCCGTTGCGCAGGGTGGTGCTCGTCGCCACCCCGGCGAGGCGCACCACGACCGGACCGTCGACGACGTCCAGGCCGGGCGCGGTCACCGTGACGGTCACCTTCACCTTGTGCTTGAGCCGCTGGGTCTGGACCCGGATCCTCGGGTCGGTCTTGATCCGCACGGTCGCGGGGGAGTCGACCGTGGTGTCGGCGTATCCAGCCCGGCCGACGGTGACCCGGACGGCGATGCGGGCGCCGAGGTCGACGTTCTGGATCTGGTACTGCTCGCCGATGGCGCCGTCGATCGGCGCTCCGTTGCGCAGCCACTGGACCGCGACCTGCTCGGCCGCAGGGCGGTACGCGCCGGCGTCGACGGTCAGCGTCTGGCCGAGCTCGGGCACGCCCAGGATGCTCGGCGGCGTCGACACGGCGAAGGTGCCCGGCGCGACCGGCGCCGTGGGCTCCGTGGCGGCGCTGACCGCGTCGTAGCCGTCGCGGGTCGCGGTCACGGTCGCGGAGATCGTGGTCCCGACGAGGTCAGGGGTGAGCGCGAGGGTCGGCTCGTCGGCGATGCCCTCGATCGGCTGGCCGTTCGCGAGCCACTGGACGGTCAGGGCGTCCGGGTCGGGAGTCCAGGTCCCGGTGTCGAGGGTGAGGGACCCGTCGACCTTCGGCTCGCCGGAGATCGACGGGGCGGTGAGGTTCTTCAGCTCGCCGGGCAGCACGGCAGCGGTGGGCGCCGAGGTCGCCTGCTGGGCCGGATAGCCGAACTTGGTCGCGGTCGTGGTCACCGTGATGGTCTGGGCGAGGCGTGCCTTGGTGAGCCGGAGCGTCGCACCGGTGGCGTTGGCGATCCTCTTCCCGTCGGCGGACCACTGGTAGGCGATCGAGGCGTCGGCCGGCTTCCACGCGCCGGGCGTGCTGCTGAGCACCGAGCCGACCTTGGCGATCCCGTCGATCACCGGGGGCGCCTGGTTGGTCAGCGGGAGGTCGTTGAAGTGGATGAAGCCGCTGGGCCAGTTGCCACTCGCCCGCGTGATCACGGCCCACGAGAAGTCGCCGCCCCAGCTGTCCTGGGAGACGACCACCTCGTCGGCGGAGACCACGCGCTCGACGTACGCGACGTGGCCGACGGAGCCGGCCGGGCCGGCGTTCGCCTTCCACCACGCGACGGCGCCGACGCGCGGGGTGTCGTCGGTGAGGCGCGACATCGAGGTGCCCCAGTACATGGCGTTGCCGCCGCCGGACCACGGCCGGGTGTTCGGCAGGCCACTCTTCACCATGCGGTACGCCGCGTAGTTGGTGCAGTTGTGACCGCTGTACATGCGCCAGTACATCTTGTCGTTGTTCTGCGCGTAGCCGGCGTTGCCCATGCCCTTCGCGCGGCAGTCCTGGTAGCCGTAGCAGAGGTACGAGCTGCGCTTGAAGACCGCATCGGGTCCCCGGTGGTGGGCCTGGATGGCGCCGCTCTTGCCCGCACCGCCCGGACGGGCGTAGGACGGGGCCGGGGCGAGGGCGACGAGCCCCACGACCAGGGCGCCCACGAGGGCAGCGGTCAGGGGCGCGAGCAGCCGGGTCCGGAGCGACACGGGTGGGAGTCTAGGGACAGTTGAGGCCTGGTGGGAATAATGTGGCAGAATTTGTCAAGGAATTCACCCGGCGTGTCGGGTTAAATTACATGACTGTCATTCCATGGAGAAGGGCCCGGACGCCAGGCGTCCGGGCCCTTCCCGCGGTGGCGCGTCAGCGCAGGTCGAAGCGGTCCAGCTCCATGACCTTGACCCAGGCGGCCACGAAGTCGCCCACGAACTTCTCGCGGGCGTCCTCGCTGGCGTAGACCTCGGCGAGCGAGCGCAGCTGCGAGTTCGAGCCGAAGACCAGGTCGACGGCCGTGGCGGTCCACCGGACGTCGCCGCCGGCGAGGTCGCGGATCTCGTAGACGTTCTCCTCGGACTCCGAGGCCTTCCACTGCGTGCCGGGGGACAGCAGGTTGGCGAAGAAGTCGTTGGTCAGGACGCCGGGCCGGTCGGTGAGGACGCCGTGCTGCGTCCCGCCGACGTTGGCTCCGAGCGCCCGCATGCCGCCCACGAGGACCGTCATCTCCGGCGCGCTGAGGTCGAGCATGTAGGCACGGTCGACGAGGAGCTTCTCGGGCTGGAGCTTCTCGCCCGGTCGGACGTAGTTGCGGAACCCGTCGGCCCGCGGCTCCATCACGGCGAAGGAGTCGACGTCGGTCTGCTCCTGGCTGGCATCGGTGCGACCGGGGCGGAAGGGGACGGTCACGTCGACGCCGGCGTCGCGCGCCGCCTTCTCGACGGCCGCCGCGCCCGCCAGCACGATCAGGTCGGCCAGCGAGACCTGCGCGCCGCCGGCCTGGTTGAACTCGCGCTGGATGCTCTCGAGCGCCTCCAGGACGGTGGCGAGCTGCTCGGGATCGTTCACCGCCCAGCTGCGCTGCGGCTCGAGCCGGATCCGGGCGCCGTTCGCGCCGCCACGCTTGTCGGTGGTGCGGAAGGTGGCCGCGGAGGCCCAGGCGGCCGCGACCAGCTGCGCGACGGGGAGGCCGGAGTCGAGCACCTTCGCCTTGAGCGCCGCGACGTCCGCGTCGTCGACCAGCTCGTGGTCGACCGCGGGCACCGGGTCCTGCCACAGCTGCGGCTCGGGGACCCACGGGCCGAGGTACCGGGAGACCGGGCCCATGTCGCGGTGCAGCAGCTTGTACCAGGCCTTGGCGAAGGCCTTGGCGAACTCGTTGGGGTTCTCCAGGAACCGGCGCGAGATCTTCTCGTACTCGGGGTCGAACCGCAGGGCGAGGTCGCTGGTCAGCATCGTCGGCTTGCGCCTGGGGGAGTCCGGGGTCGGGCCGGGGACGATGTCGTCGGCATCCTTGGCCACCCACTGGTGGGCACCTGCGGGGCTCTTGGTGAGCTCCCACTCGTAGCCGAACAGGAGCTTGAAGTAGTCGTTGCTCCAGCGGGTGGGCGTCGTGGTCCAGGTGACCTCGAGGCCCGACGTGATCGTGTCGGCGCCCTTGCCGGAGCCGAACGAGCTGCGCCAGCCCAGGCCCTGCTCCTCGAGCGGGGCCGCCTCGGGCTCGGGGCCGACCAGCGCCGCGTCGCCGGCGCCGTGGGTCTTGCCGAAGGTGTGGCCGCCGGCGATCAGCGCGACCGTCTCCTCGTCGTTCATCGCCATCCGCGCGAAGGTGACGCGGATGTCGCGCGCGGAGGCGACCGGGTCGGGGTTGCCGTTGGGACCCTCGGGGTTGACGTAGATCAGGCCCATCTGGACGGCGCCGAGCGGGTCGGACAGGTTCCGCTCGTCGCCGTACCGCTCGTCACCCAGCCAGGTGTCCTCGGGGCCCCAGTAGATCTCCTCGGGCTCCCAGATGTCCGGGCGACCGAAGCCGAAGCCGAAGGTGCTGAAGCCCATGTCCTCCAGCGCCACGTTGCCGGCGTACACGAGCAGGTCGGCCCACGAGATCTTCTGGCCGTGCTTCTGCTTCACCGGCCACAGCAGCCGGCGCGCCTTGTCGAGGTTGGCGTTGTCCGGCCAGCTGTTGAGCGGCGCGAAGCGCTGCGCGCCCTCGCCGGCGCCGCCACGACCGTCGTGGATCCGGTAGGTGCCGGCGGCGTGCCAGCTCATCCGGATGAACAGGCCGCCGTAGTGGCCGAAGTCGGCCGGCCACCAGTCCTGGGAGGTGTTCAGCACCTCGACGATGTCGCGGCGCAGCTCGGCGAGGTCGAGCTTCTCGAACTCCCGGGCGTAGCTGAAGTCCGCACCCAGCGGGTTGCTCCGCGGCGAGTGCGCGTGCAGGACCGAGAGGTCGAGCTGGTTGGGCCACCAGTCCTTGTTGGTGTGCGGCCGTCCGCCCGTCTTCGGGGTGGGCGAGTCGATCACGGGGTTCTCGCTCTCGCTGCCCTGCGCGGCCGCGGAGTCGTGCATGACGGGGCAGCCCTCGTCGGCCTTGCGCTCCACGCCCTGCGGGTCGTTGCTCTCGGTCATCGTTTCTCGCGCTTCCTTCCAACGGGTCGATCACTGTGGGTGGATCAGGGGGTCGATCAGGGAGCTGCTGCGGCGGAGCAGGCGGGGCAGCGGCCCCAGTAGACGACCTCGGCCTCGTCGATCGAGAAGCCGTGGTCGTCGGAGGCGGTGAGGCACGGCGTGTGGCCGACGGCGCAGTCGACGTCGGCGATGGCGCCGCAGGAGCGGCACACGACGTGGTGGTGGTTGTCGCCCACGCGGGACTCGTAGCGGGCGACCGCCCCCGAGGGCTGGATGCGGCGCACCAGGCCGGCGCCGGTGAGCGCCCGGAGGACGTCGTACACGGCCTGGTGGGACACGTCGGCGAGCTCGGCGCGGGCCGCGCCGATGATCGACTCGGTGTCGGCGTGGGGGAGCCGGTGCACGGCGTCGAGGACGGCGACGCGCGGGCGGGTCACGCGGAGGTCCGCGTCCCGGAGCATCCGCTCGTACTCGTCCGTGGTGGGCATGGGCTCACCCTGCCGCAGTCACTTGAATCATTCAAGAACAGGCGCGCCGGAAAATCGGGCGGGAAATGAGAAAAGGCCCCGTGCGGGGCCTTGTCCTGTGTCCGAGGGGGGACTTGAACCCCCACGCCCTAATACGGGCACTAGCACCTCAAGCTAGCGCGTCTGCCAATTCCGCCACCCGGACGAGTGCGGGTGGAACACTAGCAAAGGGTGGGCCGAACCTCCGCATCGGCATCGGCCTCGCGTCGATGACATGCTGGGGCCATGACGGAGCCGACTGTGGACCCGGCCGCCGAGGTCGTCGACCTGTGCCGTGACCTGATCCGGATCGACACCTCCAACTACGGCGACGAGGACGGGCCGGGGGAGCGGAAGGCCGCCGAGCACGTCGCGACGCTGCTCGACGAGGTGGGCATCGAGTCGCGCCTGTACGAGGCCGCGCCGGGTCGTACGTCGGTGGTCGCGCAGTGGGGCGGGTCGTCGGGCTCACGCCAGGGCGGGCTGCTGCTGCACGGCCACCTCGACGTCGTCCCGGCGGCTGCCGCGGACTGGCAGGTCGACCCCTTCTCGGGCGAGATCCAGGACGGGTACGTCTGGGGACGCGGTGCGGTGGACATGAAGGACTTCGACGCCATGCTTCTCTCGGTGGTCCGGGCCCGGCAGCGGTCGGGCCGGGTGCCGGAGCGGCCGATCACGCTGTGCTTCACCGCCGACGAGGAGGCCGGGGGCCACCAGGGCGCCCAGGTGCTGGTCGAGCAGCACGCCGAGGAGCTCGAGGGCTGCACCGAGGCGGTCGGCGAGGTCGGCGGCTTCAGCGCCACCGTGCGCGGGCGCCGGGTCTACCTGATCGAGGCCGCCGAGAAGGGCATGGCCTGGATGAAGCTGACCGCCCGCGGCCGGGCCGGCCACGGGTCGATGATCAACCACGAGAACGCCGTGACGACCCTGGCCGCAGCGGTCGCCCGGATCGGCGCCCACGAGTGGCCGGTCCGGCTCACCCCGGCGATGCGCACCCTGCTGGCGGCGGTCGGCGAGCTCGCCGGCGAGGAGGCGACGCCCGAGAACGCCGAGGCGCTGGTGACCGAGTTCGGGGGAGCGGCCCGGATGCTGGGCGCGGTCATCCGCAACACGCTCAACCCCACCATGCTCGACGCCGGTTACAAGGTGAACGTGATCCCGACCGACGCCACCGCGCACGTCGACGGCCGGTTCCTGCCGGGCTACGAGGACGAGTTCTTCGCGACGCTGGCCGCGCTGGTCGGCGACGACATCGAGATCGAGTACGTCAGCCACCAGCAGCCCTGGGAGACGCCGTACGAGGGCGACCTGGCCGACGCGATGACCCGCTCGCTGCTCGCCGAGGACCCGGACGCGGTGGTGGCGCCGTACCTGATGAGCGGTGGCACCGACGCCAAGCACTTCCGCAAGCTCGGTATGCGCTCCTACGGGTTCGCGCCGCTGCGGCTGCCCGCCGACCTGGACTTCACCGCGCTCTTCCACGGCGTCGACGAGCGGGTCCCGGTGGACGCGCTCGAGTTCGGTGCCCGGGTGTTCGACCGGTTCCTCGACGACGTCTGACCGGGACGAGCCGCGTCAGGCGGTCCGCACGGCCCGGATGATCTTGCGGCGCAGGATGATGCGGCGGGTGCCGTCGGAGGCGATGCGGACCCGGTCCAGCTCCCAACCGCCGTGCTCGGCACGCTCGACCAGCAGCTTGGTGACCACGTTGCGCGGGAACTCCCGGGAGTAGGTCACCTTCTCGAACTCCCACTCCACCCCGCGGGTGGGCGGGCGGCGCAACGCACGGGTCATGCTGCCTCCTCGCTCCTGCGACTGCTGGGTCCTCATTCTGCCGACACGTCGTCGAGCGCGCCGATGATCTCATCGGGCAGGGACAGCTCCTCGACCCCCAGCGCGCCCCGCAGCTGGGCGGCGGTCCGGGCCCCGATGATCGGCGCGGTCACGCCTGGCCGGTCCCGCACCCAGGTCAGCGCGACCTCGAGCGCGGTCCAGCCGAGGCCGTCGGCGGCCCGCGCGACCGCCTCGACGATGCCCGCGGAGCGGTCGTCGAGGTAGGCGTTCACGAAGCCCGCGAAGTGCGACGACGCGGCACGGGAGTCCGACGGCGTGCCGCTGCGGTACTTGCCGGTCAGGACGCCGCGACCGAGCGGCGACCAGGGGAGCACACCGAGGCCGAGCGCCGCCGCGGCCGGCAGCACCTCGTGCTCGACGCCGCGGTTGAGCAGGGAGTACTCGACCTGGGTCGAGGCCAGCGGCACCCGGCCGGGCACCGCGCGCTGCCAGGTCGCGGCCTGCGCGGTCTGCCAGCCGGAGTAGTTCGAGATGCCGACGTACGCCGCCCGTCCGCTCTGGACCGCGGTGTCGAGCGCCGCGAGCGTCTCCTCGATGGGGGTCTCGTCGGTCCAGATGTGCACCTGCCACAGGTCGACGTGGTCGGTGCCGAGGCGCCGGAGCGAGGCGTCGAGCGTCGAGAGCAGGTGCCCCCGGGAGGTGTTGTACTCCCGCGAGCCGCGGCGCGCACTGATGCCGGCCTTGGTCGCGAGCACGACGTCGTCGCGCTCGACGACGTCGCCGACCAGCGTCCCGATCAGCTCCTCGGACGCGCCGTTGCCGTACCCGGCCGCAGTGTCGACCAGGGTGCCGCCCGCCTCGGCGAACGCGATCAGCTGGTCGCGGGCCTCGTGCTCGTCCGTGTCCCGTCCCCACGTCATGGTGCCGAGGCCGAGCCGGGACACCGTCAGGCCGGTCTCGCCGACTCGCCGCTGCTGCATGGCGCCAAGGTAGTCGGCGGATCGCCGGAGGGGCGGACCGGCACGCCCACGCCGGGGCCGTAGGATTCCCGCCCGTGGTGGACTACCTGCAGGCGATCGTCCTCGGACTCATCCAGGGAGTGACCGAGTTCCTCCCCATCTCCAGCAGTGCCCACCTGCGGATCCTCCCCGAGGTGTTCGGCTGGGGCGACCCGGGAGCGGCGTTCACCGCCGTCATCCAGATCGGCACCGAGCTCGCGGTGCTGCTGTTCTTCTGGCGCGACATCTGGCGGATCGCCTCGACGTGGCTCAAGTCGCTGGTCAAGCCGGAGTACCGCGGCCACCTCGACGCCCGGATGGGTTGGTTCATCATCTTCGGGTCGGTCCCGATCGTCGTCCTCGGCATCCTGCTCAAGGACACCATCGAGCAGGACTTCCGGAGCCTCTGGCTGATCGGCACGACGCTGATCGTCGGCGGCATCGTCCTCGGCATCGCCGACCGCGTCGGCCGCACCGACAAGACGCTCAAGCAGCTGACGTTGCGCGACGCGGCCCTCATGGGCGTCGCCCAGGCGTTCGCGCTGATCCCCGGCGTGTCCCGCTCCGGCGCCACGCTGTCGATGGGCCGGTTCCTCGGCTACGAGCGCGAGACCGCGACCCGCTACGCGTTCCTCCTGGCGATCCCCGCGGTCATCGGCGCGGGCGTCTTCGAGCTCAAGGACATCCCGAACGGCGACAACCTGTACGGCTGGGGCCCCACGATCCTGGCGACCGTCGTCTCGTTCATCGTCGGGTACGCCGCGATCTCGTGGCTGCTGCGCTACGTCACGACGCACTCGTACACGCCGTTCGTCCTCTACCGGATCGTGCTGGGCACCGCGACGCTGCTCCTGGTGGCGACCGGCGTCATCGCGGCGTAGTCACAGCCAGCCGGACCGCTTGAACAGCACCCACAGCCCGGTGGCCACGGCGGCCATGAGAGCCAGGGCGAACGGGTAGCCCCAGGTCCAGCCGAGCTCCGGCATGTGCCGGAAGTTCATCCCGTAGATGCCGGCGATCAGCGTCGGCACGACCACGAGCGCCGCCCCCGCCGAGATCTTGCGCATGTCGTCGTTCTGCTGCACCGAGATCTGCGCCAGGTAGGCCTCGAACGCGGTCGACAGCAGCGCGTCCAGCGAGTCGACCGTCTCCGCGGCGCGGGCGAGGTGGTCCGACACGTCGCGGAAGAACGGCGTCGCCTGCTCCGGCACGGCGGGCACGTCCCCGCTCGCCAGCCGCAGCAGCGGGTCGCGCAGCGGCAGCACCGCCCGGCGTACCTCCGAGAGCTCTCGCTTGAGCACGTAGATCCGCGCGGTGTCGTAGGTGCGGGTGGCCGAGAACACCGACGCCTCGATCTCGTCGACGTCGACGACCAGCTCGTCGACCACGTCGAGGTACTCGTCCACCACCCGATCGAGAACGGCGTACAGCACGGCGCCCGGACCGTTGTTGAGCACCTGCCGGCTGGACTCCAGCTGCTCGCGCGCGGTGTGCAGCTCGTTGCCATGGCCGTGGCGGACGGAGACCACGAAGTTGTCACCGACGAACATGGCGATCTCGCCGGTCTCGACGGCGTCGTCGGCATCGACGTACCAGAGCGTCTTGAGGATGAGGAACACCATGTCGCCGAACCGCTCCAGCTTCGGCCGCTGGTGCGCCTTGACGGCATCCTCGACGGCGAGCGGATGCAGCCCGAACACCTCGGCGACCTCGTGCACCTCGTCCTGCGAGGGATCGTGGATCCCGATCCAGACGAAGTCGCCGTCCTCCGCCTTGGCCCGGAGCTCGCGCCAGTGGGCTCCCCCCTCGACCCGCTGGCCGGCCCGGTAGAGCGCGCAGTCGACGATCACGGGGTCACCGTAGCCCCACTACAGTCGCGGCCATGGCAACCGTGATCCTCGTGCGCCACGGGCGTACGACGGCCAACGCGTCCGGCACCCTGGCCGGACGGCTCCCCGGGGTCCGGCTCGACGACACCGGCGCGGCGCAGGCGGGGCGCACCGGCGAGCGCCTGGGCGCCGTCCCGCTGGCCGGCGTGGTCACCAGTCCGCTGGAGCGGTGTCGCCAGACGGCCAAGGCGATCGTGAAGGCGCACCCCGGCTCGCCCCGGCTGACGACCGAGCGCGGGATCACCGAGTGCGACTACGGCGACTGGGCCGGCCGCCCGATCAGGGAGCTGGCCCGCGAGAAGCTGTGGTCGCTCGTCCAGACGCAGCCGTCGGCGGCGGTGTTCCCGAACGGCGAGGCGATGACCGCCATGCAGGCCCGCGCGGTGGCCGCCGTACGACGGCTCGACGCGGCGTACGAGGCCGAGCACGGGCCGGGTGCCGTGTGGGTCGCGGTCAGCCACGGGGACATCATCAAGTCGGTGCTGGCCGACGCGCTCGGGATGCACCTGGACCTGTTCCAGCGGCTGCACGTCGATCCGGCATCGGTCTCGATCGTGCGGTACACCGCGACGCGGCCGTACGTGCTCGCCTCCAACACCCACTCCGGCGACCTGTCCTGGCTGGCACCGCCCGCGAAGAAGCGGTCGCGGGGCAGGGCCTCGACGGACGCCGTGGTCGGCGGCGGGGCCGGCCCTTCCGCCACCGCCTAGGGTGATGCCATGCCAGTCGTCCACGGATTCGACCCGCCGGAGCGGTTCGTCGCCGGCACCGTCGGCCAGCCCGGTCAGCGCACGTTCTTCCTCCAGGCGCGGTCGGGGTCGCGGATCGTCAGCGTGGCGCTCGAGAAGCAGCAGGTGCAGGCCCTCGCCGAGCGGATCGACGAGCTGCTCGACGAGGTGATGTCCAGCGAGCTCAACGAGGCGATGATCCCCGCCGTGGCACCGCTGGGCCTGGACGACACGGACCCGTTGGAGCAGCCGATCGAGGAAGAGTTCCGCGCCGGCACGATGACGCTGTCGTGGGACCCGGGCGACGAGCGCGTCGTCATCGAGGTGTTCCCGTACACCGAGGCCGCCGTCGTGACCCCGGACCAGGTCGACGAGGACTTCGAGGAGCCGGAGCCCGACGAGGTCTTCCTCGTCCGCCTCCCGGCCGGTGCCGCACGCGCGTTCGTGAAGCGCTCCGAGCAGGTGCTGGAGGCGGGGCGGCCCAGCTGCCCGTTCTGCGGCAACCCGATCGACCCCGACGGCCACCTGTGCGTGCGGGCCAACGGCTTCCGGCGACGGGACCCGTGACCGGTCCGGTGACCGAGCCTGCGGTCGACCCGGTCGAGGGCGAGCTCGTCCTCCACGGCCGGGTCATGCCCGCCTCGAACGCGACGTTCGTCGGCGAGATCGACGGCATCCGGGTCGTCTACAAGCCGGTCGCGGGAGAGCGCCCGCTGTGGGACTTCCCGGACGGCACGCTCGCCGACCGCGAGCGGGCGGCGTACCTCGTGTCCGAGGCGTTCGGGTGGGACGTCGTGCCCCAGACCTGGTTGCGCGACGGTCCGCACGGGCCGGGCATGGTGCAGCGCTGGCAGGAGCCCGACGAGGAGCAGGTCGCGGTCACGCTGGTGCCCGAGGGCGAGGTGCCGGCCGGCTGGAAGCACGTCTTCGACGGGCTCGACGGCCAGGACCGCCCGATCTCGCTGATCCACGAGGACTCCGCGCCGCTGCGGCGGATGGCGGTCTTCGACGTCGTCGTCAACAACGCCGACCGCAAGGGCGGGCACGTGCTGGAGATGACCGACGGGCACCGGTACGGCGTCGACCACGGCGTCACCTTCCACACCGACCCCAAGCTGCGGACCGTGCTGTGGGGCTGGCTGGGCGAGGAGCTCACGCCCGAGGAGGTCGCGACCGTCCGCCGCGTCGGCGACGAGGTGCGCGGCCCGCTCGGCGACGTCCTGGCCGGGCACCTGACCGACCTCGAGATCGAGGCGCTGGCCCGCCGCTGCCAGCGGCTGGCCGCGCGGGCCGTGATGCCGGCGCCGCGGGGCGAGTGGCCCGCGATCCCGTGGCCGCCGTTCTGAAGGCCTCTGGATAGTCTTCCGGCATGCGTGCCTGGCCGTACCCGGACATCCCGACCCTGCCCGTCGCCGGGCCGCCGGTCGTCCTGCACGACACCGCCTCGAAGGGGCGGGTCACCGCCGAGCCCGAGGGGCCGGCGCGCATGTACGTCTGCGGCATCACGCCGTACGACGCGACCCACCTCGGCCACGCGGCGACGTACGTCGCCTTCGACCTGCTGAACCGCGCCTGGCGCAACGCCGGCCACGAGGTCGTCTACGTCCAGAACGTCACCGACGTCGACGACCCGCTGCTCGAGCGCGCCACCAAGGTGAAGGTCGACTGGGTCGAGCTGGCCGAGCGCGAGACCGAGCTGTTCCGGCAGGACATGACCGCGCTGCGGGTGATCCCGCCCGACCACTACATCGGCGCGGTCGAGTCGATCCCGCTGGTGATCGCGCTGGTCGAACGGCTCGAGGCCGCCGGGGCGATCTACCGCGTCGAGGACGACCTGTACTTCTCGGTCACCGCCGACCCGGCGTTCGGCGCCGAGTCGGGCTGGAGCCGCGAGCAGATGCTCGCGATCTACCCCGAGCGCGGCGGCGACCCGGAGCGCGTGGGCAAGAAGGACCCGCTCGACTGCATCGTCTGGCGCGGCCGCCGCGAGGGCGAGCCGTCGTGGGAGAGCCCGTGGGGTCCCGGCCGGCCGGGCTGGCACGTGGAGTGCACCGCGATCGCGCAGGAGCACCTCGGCGGCGCGTTCGACGTCCAGGGCGGCGGCAGCGACCTGGTCTTCCCGCACCACGAGATGTGCGCCGGCCACGCCCAGGTCGCCGTCCCCGGCACGCCCTTCGCCCGGATCTACAGCCACGGCGGGATGGTCGGCTACGACGGCGAGAAGATGTCGAAGTCCCGCGGCAACCTCGTCTTCGTCTCGGCGCTGCGCAACAGCGACGTGGACCCGATGGCCATCCGGCTCGCGCTGATGCGACACCACTACCGCTCGGACTGGGAGTGGACCGACGAGCAGCTCTGGACCGCCGTGGACGACATCGACCGCTGGCGCCGCGCGCTCTCCCTCGGCGCCGGCGCCCCGGCCGCTCCGGTGGTCGAGGAGGTCCTCGCCGCGCTGGCCGACGACCTCGACGCGCCGCGCGCCGTCGCCGCCGTCGACCGCTGGGTGGCCGCCACGCTCGGCACCGACGGCCTCGCCGACACCAGCGACCCCGACGCCGCCGGCGAGATGCTCCGCCTCCTCGACGCCGCCCTCGGCCTCGCGATCTGGATGCGCTGACGCGGTTTGGTCACCAACCGCAGAGGGGAGCGCTCCCCATCTGCGGTTGGTGACCAAACCGCAGGCCGGGCAGCCGCAGGACCGCGCCGTCAGTCCTCGTCGCGCCGCCGCTTGAGGTACCGCTCGAACTCCCGGGCGATGGCCTCGCCGGACGCCTCGGGGAGGTCGGTGGTGTCGCGGGTCTCCTCGAGCGCCCGGACGTAGTCGGCGACGTCCTCGTCCTCCTCGGCGAGCTCGTCGACGCCGCGCTCCCAGGCCCGGGCGTCCTCGGGGAGGTCGCCGAGCGGGATCGAGGTCTCCAGCAGGTCCTCGAGCTGGCCGAGCAGCGCCAGGGTCGCCTTCGGGCACGGCGGCTGGGCGACGTAGTGCGGCACCGCGGCCCAGTACGACACGGCCGGGATGTCCATCTGCACGCACGCGTCCTGGAAGACGCCGACGATGCCGGTGGGGCCCTCGTAGGTCGACTGCTCGAGCTTGAGCCGGTCGACCAGGTCGGGCTCGGTTGCGGTCCCGGAGACCGGGATCGGCCGCGTGTGCGGGGTGTCCGCGAGCAGCGCGCCCAGGGTCACGACCAGGGTGCCGCCGAGTTCGTCGCACGCGGCGAGCAGCTCCATGCAGAACTGCCGCCAGCGCATGTTGGGCTCGATGCCGCGCACCAGGATCACGTCGCGGTCCAGCTCCGGGGGAGAGGCGACGGAGATGCTGGTGGTCGGCCAGGTGAGCCGCCGGTGCCCCAGCTCGTCGCTGCCGACGACGGGGCGGTTGACCTGGAAGTCGTAGAACTCCTCCGGGTCGACGGCACCCACCGTCCGCGCGCCCCAGGCCCGGATCAAGTGGTCGACCACCCCGGAGGCGGCGTCCGCGGCATCGTTCCAGCCCTCGAAGGCGGCGATGACGATCGGATCCACCAGGTCGGGTACGTCCTCCAGCTCGATCACCTCTCCAAGCGTAGTCGCCGCGAGAATTTCTCCGTCGGTGACGCACGGTGTCACGATCTGGGAATCCGGTCCGGCCCGTGGACAGGGTTTCTAGGCTGGACCAGCCGAGAGGAGTCCCTGTTGTCACAGTTCCCGCCCGCCGAGCCGCAGTGGCGGCCCGATGTCACCGACGAGCTCACCCGCGCCCTGGGTGAGCGGATCCTGGTGATCGACGGCGCCATGGGGACGGCGATCCAGCGGGACCGTCCCGACGAGGCGGGCTACCGAGGCACCCGGTTCGCGGACTGGTCGCAGGACCTGGTCGGCAACAACGACATCCTCACGCTCACCCAGCCCGACATCGTGGCCGGCATCCACCGCGAGTACCTCGCGGCCGGCGCCGACATCATCGAGACCAACACGTTCAACGCGAACGCGGTCTCGCTGGCCGACTACGGCCTGCAGGAGCTCGGGTACGAGCTGAACCACGAGTCGGCCCGGCTCGCGCGTCGCGAGGCGGACGCCGTGGCCACCACGGAGCGGCCGCGGTACGTCGCGGGCGCGCTCGGCCCGACCACGCGCACCGCGTCGATCTCGCCCGACGTCAACGACCCCGCGGCCCGCAACGTCGACTACCAGCAGCTGGTCGCGGCGTACTTCGACGCCGCCCGCGGCCTGGTCGACGGCGGCGCCGACCTGCTCGTCATCGAGACGGTCTTCGACACCCTGAACGCCAAGGCCGCCATCTTCGCGGTCGAGCAGCTCTTCGACTCGGCCGGCCGCCGCTGGCCCGTGATCGTCTCCGGCACCATCACCGACGCCTCCGGCCGCACGCTCTCGGGCCAGACCACCGAGGCCTTCTGGAACTCCGTGCGTCACGTCCGGCCGCTCGCCGTCGGGCTCAACTGCGCGCTCGGCGCCAAGGAGATGCGTCCCTACATCGCGGAGATGTCGCGGGTCGCCGACACCTTCGTCTCCTGCTACCCCAACGCCGGTCTGCCCAACGCCTTCGGCGAGTACGACGAGGCGGCGGAGGAGACCGCTGCCGTCATCGCCGAGTTCGCCGAGGCCGGCTTCGTGAACCTGGTCGGCGGCTGCTGCGGCACCACGCCGGCCCACATCGCGGCGATCGCGCAGGCGGTCGAGGGCAAGGAGCGCCGTACCGTCCCCGAGATCGCGCCCGCGATGCGGCTGGCCGGGCTCGAGCCGTTCACGCTCGACGAGGCCAGCCTGTTCGTCAACGTCGGCGAGCGCACGAACATCACCGGGTCCGCGCGGTTCCGCAACCTGATCAAGGCCGGCGACTACGACACGGGCCTGACCGTCGCCGCGCAGCAGGTCGAGAGCGGCGCCCAGGTCATCGACGTGAACATGGACGAGGGCATGATCGACGGCGTCGCCGCGATGGACCGGTTCCTCAAGCTGGTCGCGTCCGAGCCCGACATCAGCCGCGTGCCCCTGATGGTCGACTCCTCCAAGTGGGAGGTCATCGAGGCCGGCCTGCGCAACGTGCAGGGCAAGCCGATCGTGAACTCCATCTCCCTCAAGGAGGGCGAGGAGAAGTTCGTCGAGCAGGCGCGCCTGTGCCGCCGGTACGGCGCCGCCGCGGTCGTCATGGCCTTCGACGAGGACGGCCAGGCCGACAACCTGGATCGGCGCACCGCGATCTGCGAGCGGGCGTACCGGATCCTCGTCGACGAGGTCGGCTTCCCGCCCGAGGACATCATCTTCGACCCGAACGTGTTCGCCGTCGCCACCGGCATCGAGGAGCACGCGTCGTACGGGCTGGACTTCATCGCGGCGACCCGCTGGATCAAGGAGAACCTGCCCGGCGCGAAGGTCTCGGGCGGCATCTCGAACGTCAGCTTCTCGTTCCGCGGCAACAACCCGGTCCGCGAGGCGATCCACGCGGTGTTCCTGTACCACGCGATCGCCGCCGGGCTGGACATGGGCATCGTGAACGCGGGCGCGCTCACGGTGTACGACGAGGTCGAGCCCGAGCTGCGCGAGCGGATCGAGGACGTGGTGCTGAACCGGCGCCCCGACGCCGCGGAGCGGCTGCTCGAGATCGCGGAGAGCTACAACCGCTCCGGCGAGGAGACCGAGACCGCGGCCGAGGAGTGGCGGTCGCTGCCGGTCGCCGAGCGGATCACGCACGCCCTGGTCAAGGGCATCGACGGGTTCGTCGAGGACGACACCGAGGAGCTCCGCCAGGAGATCGCGGAGCGTGGCGGCCGGCCGATCGAGGTGATCGAGGGTCCCCTCATGGACGGCATGAACGTCGTGGGGGACCTGTTCGGCGCCGGCAAGATGTTCCTGCCGCAGGTCGTGAAATCCGCCCGGGTGATGAAGAAGGCCGTGGGCTACCTGATCCCGTTCATCGAACAGGAGAAGCTCGACAACCCCGAGTACGCGACCGCCAAGGAGACGAACGGCACCATCGTCATGGCGACGGTGAAGGGCGACGTCCACGACATCGGCAAGAACATCGTCGGCGTGGTCCTGCAGTGCAACAACTTCGAGGTGATCGATCTCGGCGTCATGGTGCCGGCGCAGAAGATCCTCGACACGGCCGCCGAGATCGGTGCGGACGCGATCGGCCTCTCCGGACTCATCACGCCCTCGCTGGACGAGATGGTCAACGTCGCCTCCGAGATGCAGCGCCAGGGGTTCGAGATCCCGCTGCTGGTGGGTGGCGCGACGACCTCCCGCGCCCACACCGCGGTGAAGGTGGACGGCAGGTACGGCGGTCCGGTGGTCTGGGTCAAGGACGCCTCCCGGTCGGTGCCGACCCTGGCGGCGCTGCTGAGCGACGTCCAGCGCCCGAAGCTGCTCGCCGAGGTCACCGCCGACTACGACGCGCTCCGCGAGCGGCACGCCGCCAAGCACGACCGCCCGATGGTCAGCCTCGAGCAGGCGCGCGCCAACCGCACCCCGGTCGACTGGAGCGACTACGAGCCGCCGGCCCCGCGACGGCCGGGCACCCACGTCCTGCGCGACTACGACCTCGCCGAGCTGCGCGACTACATCGACTGGCAGCCGTTCTTCAACGCGTGGGAGATGAAGGGCAAGTTCCCCGACCTCCTCAACAGCCCGACCACCGGCGAGGTGGCCCGTGCGCTGTACGACGACGCGCTGGCGATGCTCGACCGCGTGGTCGAGGAGAAGTGGCTGACGGCCAACGCGGTGCTCGGGTTCTTCCCCGCGAGCGCCGTCGGCGACGACATCGAGCTCTACACCGACGACTCCCGGACCGAGGTGCTCACCACCCTGCACAACCTGCGCCAGCAGGGAGAGCACCGCGAGGGCGTGCCGAACCGTTCCCTGGGCGACTTCGTCGCGCCCCGGGAGACCGGCCTCGCCGACCACGTCGGGGCGTTCGCGGTCACCGCCGGCCTCGGCGCCCAGGAGCGGATCCTCGCCTTCAAGGAGGCCAACGACGACTACTCCGCGATCATGCTCGAGGCGCTCGCCGACCGGCTCGCGGAGGCGTTCGCCGAGCGGCTCCACCAGCGGGTACGCACGGAGTTCTGGGGCCACGTCGCGGACGAGTCGCTCTCCAACGAGGACCTGATCGCCGAGCGGTACACCGGCATCCGGCCGGCGCCGGGCTACCCCGCCTGCCCCGAGCACACGGAGAAGCGCACCCTCTGGGAGCTGCTGGACGTCGAGGAGTCCACGGGGATCGTGCTCACCGAGGGCATGGCGATGTGGCCCGGGGCGGCCGTGTCGGGCTGGTACTTCTCGCACCCGCAGTCGCAGTACTTCGTGGTGGGCCGGCTGGGACGCGACCAGGTCGCCGACTACGCCGAGCGCAAGGGCTGGACCCTGGCGGAGGCCGAGCGGTGGCTGTCCGCGAACCTCGGCTACGACCCCGATGACTGACCGGGGCGCGCTCCCCAGCGCCGTCCTGTGGGACATGGACGGCACCCTCGTCGACACCGAGCCGTACTGGATCCGCACCGAGTACGAGCTCGCCGAGAAGTACGGCGGGGTCTGGAGCGACGCGGACGCGCTGAACCTGGTCGGCAACGACCTGCGCGTCTCGGCGGCGTACATCCAGGAGCACATGGGCATCGACCGGGAGATCGACGAGATCGTCGAGGAGCTCCTGGACGGCGTGGTCCGCAAGGTCGAGGAGCGGGTGCCGTGGCGCCCCGGGGCCGTCGATCTCATCCAGCGGGTGCGCACCGCCGGCATCCCGTGCGCGCTGGTGACGATGTCCTACGACCGGTTCGTCGCGCCGATCCTCGAGCACCTCCCGCCGGAGACGTTCCGGGTGGTCGTGACCGGCGACCGGGTGGAGCAGGGCAAGCCGCACCCGGAGCCGTACCTCACCGCCGCCGCGGCGCTCGGCCTGCACGCCGCGGACTGCCTGGCCATCGAGGACTCCAACACGGGGGCGAAGTCCGCCGAGGCGGCCGGCTGCCTGGTCCTCGTGGTGGAGAACCACGTCCCGGTGCTGCCCACCGAGCGGCGCGTCTTCGCCGACACGCTCGAGGGGATCGACCTCGCCGACGTGTGGGCGGCAGGGGACTAGTCGTCGTCTAGTCATCGGACGGAAATGGTCCTAGTACCACCGGACAATGGCGCGGTACCCGCGCGGTGGCCAAGGATGGGACTCATCCGGGGGATCGGCCCTGGTTCTCAGGAAGCAGGATCGATGTACCTCCGACGCAGTCCCGCCATCGTGCTCAGCCTGGTGCTGGGCGCAGCGGCCCTGTCAGCGGCTCCGGCCCTGGCAAAGGATGGCGGGGCTGCGAAGGAGGTCGACCGCGACGGTTGCACCCGCGGTACGGACACCTGGGCGAAGCTCAAGGTCGACACACTTCCCGGCAACGACAACCGTCTCCAGGTCGTCGGCGTCGTCTACAGCGACGACAGTGACCTGTGGGACTGGCGGCTCAAGCACAACGGCGACGTCTCGGACGAGGGGCGCGCACGTGGCCGCGAGGACGTCGACCGGGCGTTCCGCGTGACGCGGACGATGCTCAACTACATCGGCACGGACACCATCGTGTTCCGCGCGGAGAACCTCAGCACCGGTGAAGTGTGCCGGGCCACCGTGGACTTCTGACGCCACCTATCCTGTTCGGGCCCCTGCGAAAGGTCCGACGGTTGCGCGCCCTGAAGAGCCCGGTCACGCTGTTCCTGCTCATCGGCCTGCTCACCGTCGCCGCCATCTTCGTCGGGACCAACGCCCTCGCGGCGCGGGCCGCCCAGGACGAGGCGATCGCCGAGGCGGGGACCAGCACCCAGGTGCTGGCGCAGTCGGTCGTCGCACCGCTGCTTCCCCGGGGCCTGCAGAAGTTCGACGCGACCAACCCGGACAAGTTCCTCGGGCGCCTCGACGACGTCGACCGCGAGCTGAGGAAGCGCTTCGTCGACGTCGAGCGCATCTTCCGGATCAACATCTGGACGCCGGACGGGCACCTCGTCTACTCGACGCAGACCGATCTCCTGCTCCAGTACCTCGCGGATCCTGAGCTGAACCCCCAGCTCGACGCCCGGCAGCGCGCGGTCCTCGCCGACGGTGGCATCGCCAAGGAGTTCGCGAACGCCGACCGCCCCGAGGACGCCGCGACGATCAAGGAGGCGGGCACCGACCGGCTGGTCCGCATCTACACCCGGATGTACGCCCCGGGCAGCGAGAAGCCGCTCCTCTTCGAGGCCTACTACACCCTCGACGAGCTCCAGTCCCGGCGCTCGGAGATCTACTCCTCGTTCCGGTGGATCACCCTCGGCCCGCTCGTGCTCCTCATCCTGATGGCGACGGCGATCCTCGTGGCGCTGCGGCGCCAGCTGGTGAGTGTCGGCCACGACCGGGAGCGTCTGCTGCAGTCGGCCATGGACGCCTCGGACGCCGAGCGACGCCGGATCGCCCGCGACCTGCACGACAGCGTCGTCCAGGACCTGGCCGGCACGGCGTTCTCGGTCAGCGCGCTCGCACGGACGCCGGAGCTGCCCTCCGACTCGCGCCAGACCCTGCACACGGCGGGCTCCTCGCTGCGCAGCAGCCTGAAGTCGTTGCGCTCGCTGCTCGCCGAGATCCACCCGCCCGAGCTCCGCGCGGAGGGCCTGCCGGCCGCGCTCGCCGACCTGATCGCGCCGGCGGGTGCGGTCGGGATCCAGGCGTCGGTGAGCGTCGAGGGCGCCGAGACCGCGTCCGACGAGCAGGTCGCCCTCGTGTGGCGGGTGGCACAGGAGGCGGTCCGCAACGCGCTGCGGCACTCGAACGCCTCCACGCTGGCGGTCACGGTGCGCAGCGACGGGCGGAGACTGACCCTTGAGGTGGTCGACGACGGGGTGGGGTTCGATCCCGCGCGGACCGACCCCGAGAGCTACGGTCTGCGAGGGTTGCGCAGCCTGGTCGCCGACAACGGCGGCGTACTGCAGGTGCGGTCGTCGCCCGGCGAGGGCACGACGGTGCGGATGGAGGTGGATGCCCAATGACGTCTCCGGTGACGGTCGTCCTCGTCGACGACCATGCGGTGATCCGCGCCGGGCTCGAGCAGCTGCTCGCCGGCACCGACGACATCCAGGTGGTGGGGACCGCCGCCAACGGCGCCGAGGCGCTGGAGGTCGTGCGCTCGATCCGGCCCGACGTGGTCCTGATGGACCTGCAGATGCCCGACGTGGACGGCGTCGCCGCGACCCGCGCGATCATGGCCGAGAATCTCGGCGTCGACGTGCTCGTGCTGACGTCGTTCTCCGACAGCGAGCGCATCATCGCCGCCCTCGACGCCGGCGCGGTCGGCTACCTGCTCAAGGACGCCGATCCCGACGACGTCCTCCAGGGCATCCGCGCCGTCAGCCGCGGCGAGTCGCCCATCCACCCCCGCGCCGCCCGCGCCCTCCTCGGCTCCCGCGCCGGCTCACCCCAGGTGCAGCTGACGTCACGCGAGACCGAGGTGCTCGGGCTCGTGCGCGAGGGCCTCGCCAACAAGCAGATCGCCCGCCGGCTCGACATCAGCGAGCGCACCGTCAAGGCGCACCTCACCTCCGCCTTCGCCCGCATCGGCGTCTCGGACCGCACCCAGGCCGCTCTCTGGGCGGAGCGCAACGGTCTCTGACGGCTGCCCGCCGGCTGCCGGCGGCTGCGGATTGGTCACCAACCGCAGACTGGGAGCGCTCCCACCTGTGGTTGGTGACCAATCCGCATCACCGCGGGGATCTCTCGGCCGTCACCGTCACAACGAGTTGTCGTCGACGTCGTCGACGAGGTGCACCGGTCGCTCGGGCAGGGGCGGGGGAGTACCGCCGTACGCCGGGCAGATCGCGTGGTGCGCGCACCAGTCGCACAGCCGACTCGGGCTCGGCCGCCAGTCGCCGGACTCCTCGGCGCGGCGGATCGCGTCCCAGACGGCCTCGACCTTCCGCTCGGTGGCGAGGAGGTCCCGCTCGTCGGGGACGTACCGCAGCATCTCGCCGTTGCCGAGGTACACCAGCTGCAGCATCGCGGGCACCACACCGCGGGTGCGCCAGATGACCAGGGCGTAGAACTTCATCTGGAACAGCGCCTTGGCCTCGAAGATCTCGCCCGGGCTCCGCCCGGTCTTGTAGTCGACCACCCGGATCGCGCCGTCGGACGCGACGTCGATGCGGTCGACGAAGCCGCGCAGCAGCAGCTTCGAGTCCAGCAGGGTCTCGACGTACAGCTCGCGCTCGGCGGGCTCGAGCCGGGTCGGGTCCTCGAGCGTAAAGTACCGCTCCAGCACGCTCCGGCAGGACGCCAGCCACTCCGCCGCCTCCGGCCCGCCGTCGACCTCGAACATCGAGCCCAGCTCGGGCTCCTGCTCGACCAGGGACGCCCACGCCGGCTCCAGCATGCCGGCGGCCCGGTCCGGCGTACGTCGGTCCGCGGGCAGGTCGAAGAGGTCCTCCAGCACCTTGTGCACGACGGTGCCGCGGACGGCGTCGGGCGAGTACGGCTCGGGCAGCTTGTCGACGGTCCGGAACCGGTACAGCAGCGGACAGCTCATGAAGTCGCCGGCGCGGCTGGGCGAGAGGGCGCCGAGCACGTCGACCCCGTCCACGGGCGTCCCCATCCGCGCCGCCGGCGACTCCTCCTGCACGCTCACACCGTCACCCTAGGACAGCCCACCGACAGCCGGTCGGCACTCCGCCGACCCTCACGGGCGGACCCGTCGGATAGCCTCGAAGAGTGCCCGACAACCCGCCCCGGTCCCGCCCGCCGGGCACGTTCCGGGTCGGCACGATCGCCGGCAGCGACGTCCTCGTGTCGTCGTCGTGGTTCGTGGTCGCGGGCCTGATCGCGGTCATCGTGGCCCCGGTGGCCGAGCTGGCCCAACCGGGTCTCGGGCCGTGGAAGTACGTCGCGGGTTTCGCGTTCGCGGTGATCCTCTACCTCTCCGTGCTGCTCCACGAGGCGTCGCACGCCGCCGCGGCACGGCACTACGGGTTCCCGGTCAGCTCGATCACGCTGCACTTCCTCGGCGGCATGACCGCGATCGAGGGCGAGTCGCGCACCCCACGGCAGGAGTTCGTCATCGCGGTCGTCGGGCCGCTGACCTCGTTGGCGGTCGGCGGCGTCGCGCTGCTGGCGCGCCCGGTCACGCCGGAGGGCCTCCTTCTCATGGCGGTCAGCGGTCTGGCGGGGGCGAACCTGCTGGTCGGCTTCCTCAACCTGGTCCCCGGGCTGCCCCTCGACGGCGGCCGGGTCCTCAAGTCCCTGGTGTGGCAGGTCAGCGGCGATGTCCACCGGGGCACGATCGCGGCGGGCTGGGGCGGCCGCCTGGCCGCCGTCGGCGCCCTCCTGTGGCCGGTGCTCCAGGAGACGTTCACCGACACCCGTCCGGAGATCATCGACTTCGCGCTGGCCCTCATCGTCGCCGCCTTCCTCTGGTCGGGGGCGACCGCAGCGATGTCCTCGGCCCGGCTGCGTAGCCGCCTACCCCACCTCGTCGCCCGGGAGCTGGCCCGCCCGATGCTCGCCGTACCCGGTGACCTGCCGCTCGCCGAGGCGGTACGACGCGCGCAGGACGCCCGCGCCGGCAGCATCGTGACCGTCACCGGCGCCGGCGTTCCCGTCGGGATCGTGAACGAGGCCGCCCTCGAGGCCACGCCCGATGACCGCAGGCCCTGGGTCACGACCTCGACCGTGGCGCGCACGATCGAGGCGGGCATCCGCCTGCCCGCGGACCTCGCCGGCGAGGAGCTGGTGATGGCGATCAGCCGGACCCCGGCCGGGGAGTACCTCCTCGTCGAGCCCGACGGCGCGGTGGTCGGCGTCCTCACCACCGCCGACGTCGATAGGGCGTTCCGCGAGTCGGCCCACTAGGCTCACCGGCCGTGCCAGACCCCGAAACGACGAGTCCCGACGTCCCTCCCGAGGCGTGGTCCGGTGTCCACCGTGGCCCGCTCCGCGCGGGCGAGTGGATCCGGTTGACCGACCAGAAGGGGCGTCGCCACAACTTCGAACTGGTCCCCGGCAAGCGGTTCTTCTCCAACCGCGGCCACATCGACCACGACGACCTCATCGGCCGCGACGAGGGCTTCACGATCACCTCGTCGGCTGGCGGCGAGTACCTCTGCTTCCGGCCGCTGCTGTCGGAGTTCGTCGTGTCCATGCCGCGCGGCGCCGCCGTCGTCTACCCCCAGGACGCCGCCCAGATCGTGGCGCTGGCCGACATCTTCCCCGGAGCGCACGTCGTCGAGGCAGGCGTCGGGTCCGGCGCCCTCACCTGCTCGCTGCTCCGCGCGGTCGGGCCGTACGGGCGGGTCTCCTCCTACGAGCGGCGCGAGGAGTTCGCGGAGGTCGCCCGCCGCAACGTGACCCAGTTCTTCGGCGCCCCCGAGGGCGAGACCCACCCGGCGTGGCGGCTCACCCTCGGCGACCTCGCCGAGGCGCTCCCGGCGTCCGGGGAGCGCGTCGACCGCGTCATCCTCGACATGCTCGCGCCGTGGGAGTGCCTGGACGCGACGGCCGACGCGCTCCGGCCGGGGGGCATCGTCTGCGCGTACGTCGCGACGACCACCCAGCTCTCGCGGTTCGTCGAGACCGTCCGCGTCCACGGCGGCTTCACCGAGCCGCAGGCCTGGGAGTCGCTGGTGCGCGACTGGCACGTCGAGGGGCTCGCCGTCCGGCCGGGACACAAGATGATCGGCCACACGGCCTTCCTCGTCACGGCCCGTCGGATGGCCCCCGGGGAGCGCCCGCCACTGAAGAAGCGCCGCCCGGCCCCCGGGGCGTACGGCCCCGACTACACCGGCCCGCGCCCTCCCGGCGTACCCGTCGACGCGCCGGCCGACTGACCTGCTCGGCCCGGCAGTCGCCCGTCGCGCACCCGAGGTTTGGTCACCAACCGCACGCGCGGCGACCGGAAATCTGCGGTTGGTGACCAAACCGCATGAATCGGCGCGTCCAAATCGTGACCAACACCCCGAAATCAGCCCTTCCCTCGAGGGCGCTCGCGGGTAGGGTCGATCGAACAGGAGGTGGCGCAGATGTCGACATCTGAAGGCGTTTCGAGCACGGGTGGCCCGAGCCCCGAAGAGCTCGCGGACCAGGTCCGGCTCCTGGAGTCGGAGATCTTCGATCTCCGCCAGCGGCTGGCCGAGGGGCCGGCCAGCAACCGCACCCTGGAGCTGCGGCTCGCCGACGCGCAGCGCAGCCTCGCGGGCCTCACCTCGCAGAACGAGCGACTCGCCCAGACGCTGCGCGAGGCGCGCGACCAGATCATGAAGCTCAAGGAGGAGGTCGACCGGCTGGCGCAGCCGCCCGCCGGGTTCGGCACCTTCCTCAACCGCAACGACGACGACTCCATCGACGTCTTCACCGGCGGCCGCAAGCTGCGCGTGAACGTCAGCCCGAGCGTCGACCTCGACACCCTGCGCCGCGGCCAGGAGGTCATGCTCAACGAGGCGCTCAACGTCGTCGCCGCCCTCGAATACGAGGAGGTCGGCGAGGTCGTGATGTTCAAGGAGCTCCTCGCCGACGGTGACCGGGCCCTCGTCATCGCGAACGCCGACGAGGAGCGCGTGGTGCGGCTCGCCGAGCCGCTGCGGGGCGACACCATCCGCGCCGGCGACTCGCTGCTGCTCGACTCGCGCGCCGGCTACGTCTACGAGAAGGTCCCGAAGTCCGAGGTCGAGGAGCTGGTCCTCGAGGAGGTTCCGGACATCGCGTACGAGTCGATCGGCGGTCTGGGCAACCAGATCGAGGCGATCCGCGACGCGGTGGAGCTGCCGTACCTGCACCCCGAGCTCTTCAAGGAGCACGAGCTCAAGCCGCCGAAAGGTGTGCTGCTGTACGGCCCGCCCGGGTGCGGCAAGACCCTGATCGCCAAGGCGGTCGCCAACTCGCTCGCCAAGAAGGTCAGTGAGCGCACGGGCCAGGAGGGGAAGTCGTACTTCCTCAACATCAAGGGTCCCGAGCTCCTCAACAAGTACGTCGGCGAGACCGAGCGCCACATCCGCCTGGTGTTCCAGCGGGCGCGCGAGAAGGCCAGTGGCGGTACGCCGGTCATCGTGTTCTTCGACGAGATGGACTCGCTGTTCCGCACCCGCGGCTCGGGCGTCTCCTCCGACGTCGAGAACACGATCGTCCCGCAGCTGCTCAGCGAGATCGACGGCGTCGAGCTGCTCGAGAACGTGCTCGTCATCGGCGCCTCGAACCGCGAGGACATGATCGACCCCGCGATCCTGCGCCCCGGCCGCCTCGACGTGAAGATCAAGATCGAGCGCCCGGACGCCGAGTCCGCGCGCGACATCTTCAGCAAGTACCTCACCTCCAGCCTGCCACTGCACGCCGAGGACGTCGCCGAGTTCGGCGGCGACCGCGACGCGACGGTGGCCGGCATGATCCGGGCGACCGTCGAGCGGATGTACGCCGAGACCGAGGAGAACCGCTTCCTCGAGGTCACCTACGCCAACGGCGACAAGGAGGTCCTGTACTTCAAGGACTTCAACTCGGGCGCGATGATCCAGAACATCGTCGACCGGGCCAAGAAGATGGCGATCAAGGACTTCCTCGACCACGACCAGCACGGCCTGCGGGTCTCGCACCTGCTCCAGGCGTGCGTGGACGAGTTCAAGGAGAACGAGGACCTGCCCAACACGACCAACCCCGACGACTGGGCCCGGATCTCCGGCAAGAAGGGCGAGCGGATCGTCTTCATCCGCACACTCATCACCGGCAAGCAGGGCACCGAGCCGGGTCGGTCGATCGACACCGTCTCCAACACCGGCCAGTACCTCTGACCGAGCACGACGCGCCGGCCGCGCCCGCACGTCGTACCGGCGTGCGGGCGCGAGCATGGGCCAGATCTGCTGCGGATTGGTCACCAACCGCAGATTGGGAACGCTCCCACCTGCAGTTGGTGACCAAACCGCAGGCCGGGACCCGTCAACCGAGCGCCACGACGCCTGTGGAACGGGCGCACCCCACGACCGCCGAGCGGGTTTGCCGACCGACCCGGCTGGGCAGCGTCACGCCATGTTCTGGCTCGGAGTGCTGGTCATCGGGCTGGTGTGCTCGGCGATCAGCTGGACGATGACGCGTCGCTCGCTTCGGTGACGTCGGCGACCGTGGCGCCCAGCGCCGCCAGGAGCTCGGCCGCGTCCACCGTCAGGGCCACGCCGTGGGCGCCGGCGCCGATGCTGATCGACCCCTCGACAGCCGCGTCGGCGATCACCGGCAGCGGCGTCGTGCTGCCCAACGGCGTGATCGTGCCGCGCACGTAGCCGGTCACGGCGTGGGCGGCGTCGGCGCTCGGCATCGAGATCCGGTTGACGCCGAGCAGGGCCCGCAGCTTCGGCCAGGCGATCTCCCGGTCGCCCGGCACCAGCACGAACCGGTGATCGCCCTCGGACACCCGCACCACCATGGTCTTCACGATCTGCCGCGGCTCCATCCCCCGGGCCGCCGCCGCTTCCTCGAGCGAGCGCACGGGACCGTGCCGGGTCACGTCGTACCGGAGTCCCAGGGCGTCGGCGGCCGCTACGGCCCGCGAGGAGTTGTCCGCGCTCATGGGATCAACCTAGGACCGCGCACACGCTCGCGTACTCTCGGTACATGAGCGTGCGCCGGGTCATGGGGACCGAGGTGGAGTACGGCATCGCCGTGGTCGGTCAGCCCCTGGCCAACCCGATGGTGGCCTCCTCCCAGGTGGTGAACGCCTACGCGTCGGCCACCGTCAAGGCGCGCCGGGCCCGGTGGGACTTCGAGGAGGAGTCGCCGCTGCGCGACGCCCGCGGGTTCGACATGTCGCGCCAGGTCGCCGACCCGACCCAGCTCACCGACGAGGACATGGGCCTGGCCAACGTCATCCTCACCAACGGCGCCCGGCTGTACGTCGACCACGCGCACCCGGAGTACTCCACGCCCGAGGTGACCACCCCGCTCGACATCGTCCGCTGGGACAAGGCGGGGGAGCAGGTGATGCTCGACGCGTCACGGCGGGCCGGCCAGCTGCCGGGCGGCACGCCGATCGTGCTGTACAAGAACAACACCGACAACAAGGGCGCGTCGTACGGCGCCCACGAGAACTACCTCATGCGCCGGTCCACGCCGTTCGGCGACATCGTCCGGCACCTCACCCCGTTCTTCGTCAGCCGCCAGGTGTTCTGCGGCGCCGGCCGGGTCGGCAAGGGCCAGGACGGGCGCGACCAGGGGTTCCAGGTCAGCCAGCGGGCCGACTTCTTCGAGGTCGAGGTCGGCCTCGAGACGACGCTGAAGCGGCCGATCATCAACACCCGCGATGAGCCGCACGCGGACCCCGAGAAGTATCGGCGCCTGCACGTCATCATCGGCGACGCGAACCTCTCCGAGGTGGCGACGTACCTCAAGGTCGGCACCACCGCGCTGGTGCTCGCGATGATCGAGGACCGGTTCATCACCACCGACCTCAGCGTCGAGGGCTCGGTCTCGGCACTCCGCGCGGTGTCGCACGACCCGACGCTGAAGGAGCTGGTGACCCTCGCCGACGGGCGCAAGCTGACCGGCATCCAGCTCCAGCTGGAGTACCTCGACCTCGCCAAGAAGTACGTCGAGGACCGGTACGGCGCCGACGCCGACCCGCAGACCGTGGACGTGCTCCAGCGCTGGGAGTCGGTCCTCGACCGGCTCGAGCGCGACCCGATGCTGTGCGCGCGCGAGCTGGACTGGGTGGCCAAGCTCAGGCTGCTCGAGCAGTACCGCCAGCGTGACGGGCTGGAGTGGGACGACGCGAAGCTGCAGCTGATCGACTACCAGTACTCCGACATCCGCCCCGAGAAGGGCCTCTACCACCGGCTCGTGGCCGGCGGCCGGATGGACCGGCTCCTCGACGACGCCACCATCGAGGACGCGATGCACGACCCGCCGGAGGACACCCGCGCGTACTTCCGCGGCCGCTGCCTGGAGAAGTACGCCGACCACGTGGCCGCCGCCTCCTGGGACTCGGTCATCTTCGACCTGCCCGGGCGCGAGTCGCTGCAGCGCGTGCCGACCATCGACCCGCTGCGCGGCAGCAAGGCCCACGTCGGTGAACTGCTGGACCGCTGTGAGACGGCAGAGGCTTTGTTCACCGCTCTCACCCGTTGAGTGGATAGGGTCGAGACATGGCACAGGAGCAGAAGCAGCCGCGGAAGTCCTCGGAGGCCGACGAGGTCGTCGAGACCGCCCCGGAGACCGACGTCGCCGAGCGCAAGGAAGCGCTCGACAGCGACATCGACGACATCCTGGACGAGATCGACGACGTGCTCGAGACCAACGCCGAGGACTTCGTGAAGTCGTTCATCCAGAAGGGCGGCGAATGAGCGACCCGCGCCTCCCGGCTGCGTTCCTGCAGCCGGGCACCTCGTCGTTCAGCGACTTCCTCGCCGAACAGGCGCCCGACCTGCTGCCGGCGCGCCGCGCCGTACCCCAGGGTCACGCCGGCGACCTCGCGCCGCACGGCACCACGATCGTTGCCGCGACGTACCCCGGCGGTGTCGTGATGGCCGGTGACCGGCGCGCCACGATGGGCAACATCATCGCCCAGCGCGACATCGAGAAGGTCTTCCCGGCCGACGAGTTCTCCGCCGTGGGCATCGCCGGCTCGGCGGGCATCGCCGTCGAGATGGTGCGCCTGTTCCAGACCGAGCTCGAGCACTACGAGAAGATCGAGGGCACCACCCTCTCGATGGACGGCAAGGCGAACCGCCTCGCGGCGCTGATCCGCTCCAACCTCGGGATGGCGATGCAGGGGCTCGCCGTCGTCCCGCTGTTCGCCGGGTTCGACCTGACCGCGGACCAGGGCCGGATCTTCAGCTACGACGTGACCGGCGGGCGGTACGAGGAGACGGCGTTCCATTCCGTCGGCTCGGGGTCGCTGTTCGCCCGGGGCGCACTGAAGAAGCTCTACCGCGAGGACCTGGACGAGACCGGCTGTGTCACCGCCGTCATCCAGGCGCTGTACGACGCCGCGGACGACGACTCGGCGACGGGCGGCCCCGACCTGGCCCGCCGCATCTTCCCGGTCGTGCAGGTGATCACGGCTGACGGCGGCCGCCGGCTGCCCGACGACGACGTCGCCGTGATCGCCGACCGGGTGATCGCCGGCCGGATGTCCCGGCCCGACGGGCCCACCGCTCCGCTGACGACCGGGGGTGACGCACGATGAGCATGCCGTTCTACGTCTCGCCCGAGCAGCTCATGAAGGACCGGGCCGACTTCGCCCGCAAGGGCATCGCCCGCGGTCGGTCCGTGGTGGCGGTGCAGTACGCCGATGGCGTGCTGTTCGTGTCGGAGAACCCGTCGCAGGCGCTGCACAAGGTCTCGGAGATCTACGACCGGATCGCGTTCGCCGCGGTCGGCCGCTACAACGAGTTCGAGAACCTGCGGATCGCCGGCGTCCGGCTCGCCGACATGCGCGGGTACGCCTACGACCGGCGCGACGTCACCGGCCGCGGGCTGGCGAACGCGTACGCCCAGACGCTCGGCACGATCTTCTCCTCCGGCGGCGAGAAGCCGTACGAGGTGGAGCTGTTCGTCGCCGAGATCGGCGACGCGCCCGAGGACGACCAGCTGTACCGGCTCACGTACGACGGCCAGGTCGCCGACGAGCACGGGTACGCCGTGATGGGCGGCGCGGCCGACGTCGTGGCGTCGTTTCTCTCCGAGCGGTACTCCGCCGGGGCCTCGCTGCCGGAGGCGGTGCGGCTCGCGGTCGCGGCCCTCGGCCACGCCGACGGCGAGGACCGGGTCATCCCCGTCGACGACCTCGAGGTGGCCGTGCTGGACCGCACTCGCTCCCAGCCGCGGAAGTTCTCCCGGATCCGACCCGCCCGACTCGAGGAGATGCTCGGCGACCGCAGCGCAGCCGCGCCGGCGTCCTCCGAGGCGCCGTCGGTGGAGTCCAGCCGCTCGCCGGACGGTCCTGCCGGCCCCGGCTCCTCGCCCGACAACGAGCCCCCGGTGGCGCCGCCGGTCTCCTGACCCGCGGTCCACCGGTGGTGCGGATTGGTCACCAACCGCATGCCGGAGCGCCCCCAACCTGCGGTTGGTGACCAATCCGCGAGTCGTTCGAACCGGGGGTCGCCGCAGTCATCCACAGCGCCCACAGCACGCTGTTTCGCCGGCCAGCCGCCGACGAACGTTGTTGTACATGGACGAGCAGAGCGACCAGCCGATCCGCGGAGAGATCCGACTGGTCACGATCCGGAGGGTGAGCCACGGGCTCGGCGTGCTCAAGCGGGACGGCCTCAGCGCCCAGGAGGAACGGATCCGTGATCTCCGCGCTTACCTGGAGGTTCTCCCGGCAAGCGCCCGGTTCACCCATCTGACAGGCGCGGAGATCCTTGGCTGGCAGCTACCCAAGCTTCCCGAGCAGGTCCCGGTCTTCGTCGCCGTCGATCGCGGCGATCCACGTCCCCGGCGGCACGGGTTGATCTGCTCACGCCTGCCCGGCGCGGCGAAGAAGCGCAAGCGTCGCGGACTGCCCGTCGACGAGCCGGAGGAGATCCTGCTCCGCTGCGCGCGCGACCTGAGCCTCATCGACCTCCTCATCCTCCTGGAGTCCGCGCTCGGCCACGGGGACGTGGATCCGCAGAAGATGGAGGAGCTACTCGGTTCCCGGCGGCCCGGTGTGCGCATGCTCCGCGAGGCCTGGGGTCGTGCGACGGGCAAGAGCGAGTCGCCCGGCGAGACGGTCCTCCAGCAGTTCCACCGGGTCATGGATGTCCCGTTCGAACCGCAGGCTGACCTCTACGACGAGCGAGGCAACTACCTCGGTTGCGCCGACCTGCGCGTCGTCGGCACGTCCTACCTCCATGAGTACGACGGGGAGTACCACCGCAGTGCCGGGCAGCAGAAGACGGACCTGCGGCGGTCGCGTGGCCTCAGCGGGACGGACTACGTCCGAAAGGGTTTCGTGCTCGACGACCTGCTCAACCGCGCCGCCGTCGTGATGCACGAGATCGACCGCGCGCTGGAACGGCCGCACGACCCGCGACGACTTCGACGGTGGCGAGCACTCGTCGACAACTCGCTGTACTCGTCGACCGGCCGCGAGCGGATCTTGAACCGCTGGCGCCGGCAGCACGGCCTCCACGACTGGACGGCAACCGCCTGACGGCGGCGACTTTCCCGCGGTTGGTGACCAAACCGCGACCAGAGGAGCCCCGCAGGCAACCGTCCTGCGCCTAGGCTGAGGTCGTGGACCGGCGGATCTTCGGGATCGAGAACGAGTACGGCGTGACGTGCACGTTCAAGGGACAGCGCCGCCTGAGCCCGGACGAGGTGGCTCGGTACCTGTTCCGCAAGGTGGTCAGCTGGGGGCGCAGCAGCAACGTCTTCCTGCGCAACGGCGCCCGGCTGTACCTCGACGTCGGCAGCCACCCGGAGTACGCCACGCCCGAGTGCGACGACGTCATCGAGCTGGTCACCCACGACAAGGCGGGGGAGAGGGTCCTCGAGGGACTGCTCCTCGACGCCGAGCAGCGGTTGCACGACGAGGGCATCGCCGGCGAGATCTACCTGTTCAAGAACAACACCGATTCCGCGGGCAACTCGTACGGCTGCCACGAGAACTACCTGGTCAGCCGGGCGGGTGAGTTCTCGCGGCTCGCCGACGTACTCATCCCGTTCCTGGTGACCCGGCAGATCATCGTGGGCGCCGGCAAGATCACCCAGACGCCGCGCGGCGCCAGCTTCAGCGTCTCGCAGCGGGCCGAGCACATCTGGGAGGGCGTCAGCAGCGCCACCACGCGCAGCAGGCCGATCATCAACACCCGCGACGAGCCGCACGCGGACGCGGAGAAGTACCGGCGCCTGCACGTGATCGTCGGGGACAGCAACATGTCCGAGACCACCACGATGCTGAAGGTGGCCAGCTGCGATCTGGTGCTGCGGATGATCGAGGAGGGCGTGGTGATGCGCGACCTCACGATGGAGAACCCGATCCGCGCGATCCGGGAGATCTCCCACGACGTGACGGGCCGGCGAAAGGTGCGGCTGGCGAACGGTCGCGAGGCCAGCGCCCTGGACATCCAGCAGGAGTACCTCGCCAAGGCCCGCGACTTCGTCGACCGCCGGGAGATCAGCACCCCGGTCATCGAGCAGGCGCTCGACCTGTGGGAGCGCGGGCTCAAGGCGGTGGAGTCCGACGACCTCAGCCTCGTCGACCGCGAGATCGACTGGGTCATCAAGTGGAAGCTGATCGAGCGGTACCGCGCCAAGCACGGCCTGCCGCTCGGGCATCCTCGGATCGCTCAGCTCGACCTGGCGTACCACGACATCCACCGCGGCCGCGGCCTGTACTACCTGCTCGAGAAGCGCGGCGCGGTCGCACGGGTCACCAGCGACCTGAAGATCTTCGAGGCCAAGTCGGTTCCCCCGCAGACGACTCGCGCCCGGCTGCGCGGCGAGTTCATCCGGCGCGCCCAGGAGCGCCGGCGCGACTTCACCGTCGACTGGGTGCACCTGAAGCTGAACGACCAGGCGCAGCGGACCGTCCTCTGCAAGGACCCCTACCGCAGCGTCGACGAACGGGTCGAAAAGCTCATCGCGTCGATGTAATCCCGCTCCCCGAATTCTGGAAAGATCCGAACACATGAGCACCGATACGTCCACCACGCGCGCTTCCACGCGCCGGGGACGTGGGGGCATTAGTTTCGAGGACATGGCGGCCCGGCGCGCGGAGCGACTCGTGAACCTGGTCATCTGCCTGCTGTCGACGCGTCAGTTCCTGAGCGCGGAACGGATCCGGGACGCCGTCCCAGGCTACGAGGCGGCGGACGGTGCGAAGGCCACCGACGAGGCGTTCAAGCGGATGTTCGAGCGGGACAAGGCCGAACTGCGTGAGCTCGGCATCCCGCTCGAGACCGGCCGCAACAGCCACTTCGACAGCGAGGACGGATACCGCATCCGGCGCGGCGACTACGAGTTGCCACCGATCGAGTTCGACGCGGCGGAAGCGGCCGCGGTGGGTCTCGCCGCCCGGCTGTGGCAATCCGCAACGCTGGGCGAAGCGGCGCGGTCGGCGCTGATCAAGCTGCGCGCCGCCGGCACCGAGGTGCACGCGGCCGATGCGCCCGGCGCCATGCCGATGCTCGACGCCAGCGACCCGAGCCTGCCGACCCTGCTCGATGCCGCGCGTACCGCTACCGCCGTCCGTTTCGACTACATCAAGTCCGGTGCGGTCGAGCCGGAGCAGCGCACGCTCGAACCGTGGGGGGTGCTCTCTTGGCGGCGCCGCTGGTATGTCGCGGGGTTCGACCGGGACCGCGACGAGCCGCGCAGCTTCCGGTTGTCGCGGATCACCGGATCGGTAACCACCGTCGGCAAGCCCGACGCGTTCGAGCGTCCGGAGAAGGTCGACCTGCTGCAGATGGTCGCTGGTGGCTGGCCGGATGACGAACGGCGTGCGCAGGTGCGGGTGTCCGGCTCCGGCGCCGGCCAGTTGCGCCGATTGGCCGAGGCCGAGGACGACGGCGTGCTGACCATCAGCTTCAGCGATCCGAACCGGCTGGCCCGGCTCATCGCCAGCGCGGGTTCCGGTGCGCAGGCACTCGGGCCACCCGATCTCGTCGCCGCGGTCGTCGACCGGCTCCGCGCGTCGGCAGGGCGGAGCTGATGGCTGCGACGTCGAACGAGGAACGCGTGCCCCGGCTGCTGGCACTCGTCCCGTACCTGCAGGCTCGTCCGGGCATTCAGGTGGCCGAGGCGGCAGAGGACTTCGGAGTCAGCGAGGCGCAGCTGCGCCGTGACCTCACCCTGCTCTGGATGTGCGGGCTGCCCGGCCACGGTCCCGGTGACCTCATCGATCTCGCGTTCGAGGGCGAGACGGTGTCGGTGGTCTTCGACGCCGGCATGTCCCGGCCGTTGCGGCTCACCGCAGAGGAAGCACTCGCGCTCGTCGTGGCGCTGCGCACGCTCGCCGAAACGCCGGGACTCGCCGACACCGACGCGATCCAGCGCGCGTTGGCGAAGGTCGAGACGGCGGCCGGCGGTGTCGTCGACGACTCGACAGTGACCGTCGAGCTCGACTCCGGGGAACGAACGCTCGTCGTCCTGCACCGGGCCATTGCGGATCGACGTGCGCTGCGTCTGCGCTACTACAGCGCATCCCGCGACGAGACCGGCGAACGGACCGTCGACCCGTTGCGGGTCTTCGAGTCGGACGGGCGGACGTACCTCGAGGCCTGGTGCCGACAGGCGGAAGGCATGCGGTTGTTCCGGATCGACCGGATCGAAAGCGTGCGCATCCTCGAGGAGCCGGCACACGTTCCGGACGATGTGCAGCCGCGCGACCTGTCGGGCGGTGTGTTCCGGCCGGCGTCCGAGCACCTGCTCGTCGTGCTGCGGCTCAGCTCGGCGTACGCGTGGGTCGCCGACTACTACGTGGCCGAGGACGTCGTGGAGGACGGCGAGCGGATCCGGATCAGCCTGCGGGTGGCCGACCCGGGTTGGGTGCGCGCGCTCGTCCTCGGCTCGGCCGGACAGGTCGAGGTCCTGTCGCCCGGCTGGCTCGCCGAGGGCATCCGCACCGAGGCTCAGCGCGCACTCGAGAATTACGCGATTGAGCGAGGCGGAGAGCTTGCTCTCCGGCCGAGCGATTGAGCGTAAGAGGCGGCGTAGCCGCCGAATACCGATTGAGCGAGGCGGAGAGCTTGCTCTCCGGCCGAGCGATTGAGCGTCGCGGAGTATGGAGCGAAGTAGAGTCGACCCATGCTGATCCCGGTCGTCGCGTGGGCCGCCGCTGCCGCGGTCGCCGTCGTCGTCCTCGGGTTCTGCGCCTACGAGATCATCTGGAAGACGAACCGGTTGCGTCGTGACGTAGCCAAGCTGCAGGACGCCACTGACCAGCTCACCGAACTGCGCGACGGGCTGGCCGCGGCACAGCGACGTGCCGCTGCTGCGCGTACCCGGTAGCCGTGTCGGTCATCCCGAACCGCCTGCGTCGCGCAGCGAAGGATCCCGAAGGCCGGATGCCGGTCCTCGACCACCTGCGCGAGCTCCGCAAGCGGTTGATCGTGATCATCCTGATCATCGCCGCCGGCGCGGTCCTGGGCTGGATCTTCTAC
>DASTXB010000080.1:0-45108 GCA_035765695.1 Nocardioides sp.
GAGCCTTGAAACCACCCCACCGCAGACCTGTGGAACCAGCGCCGTGATCGTGACCTGATCGTGACCAGAACCCTTGTGGATACAGGGGATTCCGAGGGTCTGACTGTCGGTGGTCGATGCTTGAGTGGCATCCATGGACACCACGTCGAGCACCCGTGAACAGCAGGTGATCGACGCCGCCCGCAACACCCGCCGCGAACTGTCCCGGCTCGAGGTCGAGCAGCTGCTGCGGGCGATCGAGTGGGTCGAGCTGCACCCCGGGGCCGAGGTCGACACGAGCATCGAGTGGGGGATGCGGGACCTGGAGATCGCCGGCGACGGCGCCCCCACCATCGACGAGGGCGCGGTCGCGGAGTTCGCCCTCGCCATCGGGGTCAGTACGGATTCGGGACGGGCGTTCCTGGGTGAGGCGGTCGAGCTGTGCCACCGGCTCCCGACGATCTGGGGCAAGGTCCTCGACGGCACGGTGCCGGTGTGGAAGGCCCGCCGGATCGCGAAGGCCACCATCTGCCTCCCGGTCGAGGGTGCTGCGTTCGTGGACACGGCGCTGTACTTCGTGGCGAGCAGGTGTTCGTTCGCCGAGATCGAGCGGCAGGTCGAGAAGGCCCGCCGGGAGTTCGACCCTGCCGAGGCCGAGCGGCGCAGGGCGGAGGCGGCCGAGCACCGCCACGTCAAGACCCACCTGGGGTTCATGACCAGCGACGGGCTGGTGCCGATCACCGCGATGGCCGACGTCGCCGACGCCGTCGCGTTCGAGGACTACGTCGCCGCCGAGGCCGCGAAGCTCGACCCCGCGATCCCGCTGCCGCTGCAGGTCCGCCGGTCCATGGTGCTCGGCAGGCTCGGCAAGGACCCCGCCGACGGCGGCCGCGGTGGCCGGGAGGTGATCATCTACGCCCACACCCGCCCCGACCAGACCATGGTCGACGTGGAGAACACCCGCTCGACCATCACCCCCGAGCAACTGGCCGAGTGGGGCCGCCAGGCGAACACGAAGGTCACGATCCGCCCGGTCATCGACCTCGACACCGAGCTGTCCACCCAGGCGTACCAGCCCACAGAGGACATGAAGGAACAGGCCCGGCTGCGCTACCGCGAGTGCGTGTTCCCCTACTGCCACCGCCACACTCCCGGCACTGCGACATCGACCACATCATCCCCTGGCCCCTCGGACCCACCGCGTCCTGGAACCTCGCGCCTCTGTGCCGCGGCCACCACCGGCTCAAGACCCACACCCCATGGACCTACACCTGGATCCCCGGCGTCGGGTTCGTCTGGACCGACCCCCACGGTCGCCGACATACCAACTGACCCAGACCCGCCGACCACCGCCGGCGGGGCCAGACGCACGCCCGGTGGTCAGGCGGGCGTCACCCGACTGATCACGTAGCCGATCTCCTCGTCGATGGTGTTCTTGTCGCGGTCGATCCAGACCCGCCTGGGGTACTCCTGGTCGGTCGGCCAGTCGACCTGCGCCTCGGCGATGCGCTCGTTGTTGGCGAGCTCGATGATGTCGTTGATCGTCACCCGCAGCCACGACGCGTCGGGCTGGACCGCCTGTCCGGCGACGTGGCCGCGGCCTCGGGCTGCGTAGACCACCGACTCGACGGCGCCATCGCGGACGACGACGCGGTACCGCACGCCGACGTCGGCGCAGAAGCACTCCAGGGCGAGGTCGTACGTGTAGTCGCTCGGGCCGTACGCGGGCCACGGCGGGCCGGTGGGTGCCGGCGCCGGGGTCGGGACTGACTCGGCGGCGCGGGGCTCGCTGGCGCGGGTCTCCACGCTGCCGCAGCCGCCGACGGCCAGCATGAGGACAGCGGCACCGACACCGAGTGCGGAGGACGTCATGGCAGGTGGGACGCGGAACTCCTCCGGCAGGTTCCCCGTGACGGCATGCGCGGGCCGCCCCTCGGGCACCGGGACCCCATGCGGATCGCGATCACGGGTGCCAGCGGGAACGTCGGGTCGGCGGTCGTGGACCGGCTGCTGCAGGACGGGCACGACCTGGTCGGCATCGTCCGGCGGCCTCCCGAGGACGACCGGCTGGAGTGGCGGCGGGTCGACCTGAGCGACGTCGCGCAGATGCCCGACCTGCAGCGCGCGGTGCAGGGCGCGGACGCGGTGGTGCACCTCGCCTGGGGCTTCCAGCCCTCGCACCGGATCGGCTACCTGGCGGCCCTCGGCGTCGGCGGGACGCGACGCGTCGTCGAGGCGGTCGTGCGCGCCGGCGTGCCGCACCTGGTGCACCAGTCCTCGGTGGGCGCGTACTCGCCCCGGGTGGACCGGAGCCCGGTCACCGAGGACTTCCCGACCGAGGGCGTGTGGTCCTCGCCGTACAGCCGCCACAAGGTCGCGGCCGAGCGGATCCTCGACCGGTTCGAGGACCGGCTGACGATGACGCGGATGCGGCCCGGGATCATCGGCCAGCGCCGCGCCGCGAGCGGCCTGCTGCGGTACGGCGTCCCGCTGCTCGTCCCGGGCCGGCTGGTGCGCCGGGTGCCGGTGCTGCCGCTCGAGGACGTCGTACAGATCTCGATGGTGCACGCCCACGACGTCGCCGACGCGATCGCCCGGGCGATCGACCGCCGGGCGTCCGGTGCGTTCAACCTCGCAGCCGGGTCGCTCGACGTCGACGAGATCGCCGACGTGCTGGGCGCCCGGCGGGTCCCCTTCCCGATGCCGGTCCTGCGCGCGGCGGCGGCTGCGACGTGGCGGCTGCGGCTCCAGCCGGTCGACCCGGGCTGGATCGACCTCGCGCGCCACGCGCCCGTGCTGGACGCCTCCCGGGCCCGGCACGAGCTGGGCTGGACCCCGACACGGTCGGCGCGCCAGGTGCTCGAGGAGGTCGTCGACGGCATGGTGCACGCGGACGCCGGCGACACCGAGGTGCTGCGCCGCCGCACCGTGCCGCGCGAGGTCGGCACCCTGCTGCGTCGCGGCCCGGTCAGCAGCCGCACCCGACCCTAGGCCGGGTCAGGGCAGGCCGGGCTGCACCGCCGGCACCAGCCCGTTCATCGCCGACGTCGTCACCGGCACGATCGTCGCGCCCCGGTCGTCGCTCAGCAGCACGGCGCCGCGGACCGTGGCGCCGGTCGGCGTGACGGTCACCAGCTCGGTCTTCGCCGGGAGCTCCACGGTGACGCCGCGGTCGGGGCTGACGTCGACCTTCTGGCTGTCGAGCTGCTCGCCGGACGCGGTGCTGGCGACGACGTCGACGGTGCCCGCACTGCTCGCGCCCGCGAGCAGCAGCGTGCGCTCGCCGTTCTTCGTGCCCGGCGGCAGCAGCACGGTGGCGGCGCCGTCGACGACGGGGTCCGCGACGGCCTCGGACAGGTCGCCGTCGGCGTACGACCGCAGCGACGCCGTGACCGGCTGGTTGGCGGTGACCAGCAGCCCGGACACCCCGCCCTTCGCCACGATCTTCGCCAGTGCGCCGCTCAGGTTGAGCTTGGCGACGCTCTGCGGCGGGATCCGCAGGTCGGGCACGCCCTGGGGCGTGAACACCGACTGCTCGGCGACGACCTGCACCGTCGCGCGCACCTCGTCCTGCCCGCTGTTCGCGACGACCAGGGTGCGGCGGGCGTCGGAGCCGGGCGCGAGGCCCATCAGCAGGTTGGCGGCCGAGGGCTCGGCCTGCGGCGGCAACCACTCGGACGTCGGCTCGCCACGACCGAGCGGGTCGAAGCGGTCGAGCACGGTCGCGCCGATCCGTCCCCGCGCGGAGATCACCTCGAGCGCGAGCTCGTCACGGCGCGGGACGATCGAGGACAGGTCGAGCCTCACGCTGCTGCCGCCGGTGACGGAGACGCCTCGCAGCCGCGGCGCGTTCACGACCCCACGCCGTCCGTAGACGACCACGTCGGCGACGGCCGTGCCGGAGTCGGGGTTGGTGAGCTCGAGGACGGACGTGTGGCCGGCGCCCGCGCCGACGCCGGTGAACCACGCGCGCGGCGCCGGGGCGAGGCAGGTCGCGACGGCGGGCCGGTCGCTCCCGAACCGGGCAGCCACCAGGCCGGGCGCGGTCTCGTCCTCGCCGTACACCGCGACCGGCCCGTCGCCCGCGTCGACGGAGGTGGCCGCGCCGGAGGCGATCCGGGCGTCCTGCTTGCCCTCGCCGAGCCCGACACGGACCGGCCCGTCCACGTCCTCCGCCGCGCTGGTGACGGCCACGCCCGGCGCCCCCGTCATCGCGGACGGGCACACGACCGTCGACCGGGTCAGCGCGGTCAGGGTCGGCGCCGTCGTGGTGTCGGCCTCGTCCGCCGGCCGGACGAGGGACAGCGCGGCCGCGCAGACGACGGGCAGGACGACGGCGAGCACCGTGGTGAGGTTCAGGCGGGAGGTGGCGGCGCGGCCGCCGGGTGCGCCGCGGCTCATGCGGACCGCCTCCGGTTCGTGGTCGGTAGGCAGAGGACGAGGACGACGACGATCGCGAGTGCCTGGACGACGAGCAGCGCGACGCGGAGCCACGAGGTCGGGCCGTCGAGGCCGGACGCGTCCAGGGGCCGGTTGACCTGCCACGCCCGGGTCGACCGGTCGGCGGCGCTCGCCTGGACCAGCCCGGCCGCCGCGTCCAGGGATGCCGCGACGTCGCCGTCGGCCGGCGACGGCAGCACGACGTACTCGATGCCGTTGTCCCCCAGGTCGTCGATGACGGCGGGGGTGGGCCTGGAGACCAGCTCGCGCACGGTCGTGGAGAAGCCGGTGTCCTCGGCCGTGAGTGTGAGCACCTCGTCCTCGCCCAGCGTGACGCCGTCGCCGCGGCGGACCGTGTAGTTCAGCCCCTCGTCGACGCTGCCTCGCACCACGAGGATGCCGTGCTCGGGACCCTGCTCCGAGCTCTGCACCATGTAGACGGGGATGTCGGTGTCGATCCCGTCCTCGATGGCGTTGTCCGACCCGACGATCCACCACCCCAGCGCCGCGAGGGGTACGACGGCCGCGGCGACCGCCACGACCCCCGCGATCGCGCGCCGCCACGACGTGAGGTCGTGCGCCGCGCCGGCCCCGCCGAGGACGGCCGCCACGAGGAACGCTCCCTGCAGCACGACGACGAGCGCACCGAGGCCGGCGTCGACGATCGCAGCCGCGAGGTCGAAGGAGACCTGGGCGAGCAGGGCCGCCAGCAGGCCCGCCACCACCGCCACGACCCAGCAGACGAGCACCGGGATGCGGGTGGCCCGGGGCAGCAGTGCGAGCAGCGCCAGGATCGCGAGCACCGCCCCCAGCCACCACGGCGCGCCGAGGTCGCCGAGGCGGCCCGTCGCCAGATCGAGGCCGTCGATGCCCTGCGCCGGGAGCCGCCCGATGTCGAGCAGCAGCCCCTCGCCCGCGCGGCGCTGGAGCGCCGGGATCCACCACGGCGCGAGCAGCAGCGGCACCAGCCCGAGGGCGACGGCGGGCGGGCCCCACACCGAGCGGTCGCGCCCGGCACCACGGACGATGAGGAACGCGGCGGCGACGACGACGAGCCCGAGCACCAGCGCGAAGAGGAACAGCACGGGCGCGAACGCGGACGCCAGCGCGAGGAGCAGCCCGGCCCGCCAGGCCGCGCGCCAACGCCGGTCTGCGTCCGGGTCGGCGAAGCCGAGGGCGGCGTGCGCGAGCCACGGCAGCACGGTGGCGACCACGACGACCCCGAGCCGCCCGTCGCCCCAGGCGCCACTCGCGACCGGCACCAGGGCCCAGGTGGTGGCGCCCCACAGCAGCACCCAACGCGGGGCGCCCCGATGGGTGGCGAGCCGACCGACCACGCGGAGGAACCGCCACGCGCCCCACACGCCCAGCGGCACTGCCAGGAGCAGCACCATCGAGACCGCGGTCGCGGGGCTGCCCCCCAGCAGGGTGGCGAGCAGCGCCAGGGGGAGCAGGTACGCCGGCGCCGGGACCGCGGTCCCCGTGCCGAGCGGGTGCCAGGTCTCGGCGTACAGGTGCCACCAGTCGGACACGCCGGCCGGTGTCGGCGACAGCCCACCGCCGGCGAGCGGGTCGAGGGCGCCGCGGGCGCCGACCAGGGCGGCGACCACGAACAGCGTGAGCGCCAGCGCGATCGGGTTCGTGAGGAAGCGGACCAGCCAGCCCGACTCCTCGAGGAGCTCGTCCTCCTCCGACCGGGGCCGCACGACCGCGCTCGCGGGCGCGTGCTCCGCCGCGGCGATCCGACGCCGCTCGGCGACGTCCTGGGCCTGGTTGGTCGCGGCCGTGACCAGGTCGCCGACGAAGTCGAGGCCGTGCCGGTACGGCAGCCACCAGGGCGCCAGCAGCGACCGGACGTGCTCGTCGGCCTGCCGGGTGCGGGACCGGCGGGCGGCCCGGATCTCGCGGGGGTGCGCGTAGATGTTCAGCAGCGCGGCCAGGTCGTCGAGCGCCTCGCCGACCGAGCGCACGACGAGGAAGCCGAGCATCCGCAGCAGGGTGCCGAAGAACAGCCGCACCACGAGCCAGGGCAGCCGCCGCCCGCTCGCGTTGGCGAGCAGCGTGAACAGCGCGGCCCGGCGTTCCTGGTAGTGCGTGTGCCGGCCGGTCAAGGGGGTGCGCCGGACGCCGCGGTGCGCGGCCTCGGCGTGGAACACGATCGCCTGCGGTACGACGAGGGTGCGGTGCCCGGCGGCTGCGGCGCGCCAGCCGAAGTCCAGGTCGTTGCCGAACATCGGCAGCTGCGGGTCGAACCCGCCGAGCTCCTCGAGCACCGAGCGGCGCACCAGCATGCCGGCGGTGTTGACCGCGAGCACCTCGCGGACCTCGTCGTGCTGGCCCTGGTCGTACTCGCCGCGCTCGAGCCCGGTCTCGCGCCGTCCGGTGCCGGAGATGGTCACGCCGAGCTCGAGCAGCCGCTTCAGCGACGGCCACTCGCGCAGCTTCGGCCCGAGCACGTCGGCCCCGGGGTCGGCGGCCGCGGCGGCCAGGAGCGCGGCGAGCGCTCCGGGGTCGGGGTTCGCGTCGTCGTGAAGGATCCAGAGCCACTCGGTGGTCGAGCCCTGCTCGCGCAGCCGCTCGAGCCCGAGGGTGACGGCGGCCGGGAAGGACGTGGAGCTGGGCGCGCGGACCACGTCGCCGAAGGCCCGTTCGACCAGGTCGGCACTGTCGTCCAAGCTGCCGGTGTCGACCGCGACGATCGCGTCGACCGGGGTGGACTGGGAGGTCAGGCCCTCGATGACGGCGGGGAGCCAGCGTCCGCCGTCGTGGGAGACGAGGAGTGCCGCGACCGAGGAGACCACGGGCCAGACCCTAACGGCCCGGCCCTGAGTGGAGCCTGAGGGCGTGACCGGAGACGTCTCGGCGGGGTGCCCCTCCCCCGGGGCACCCCCACCGTGTCAGACGTGACGGACCGAGGTCAGACGGCGCGCTTCTTCAGCTTGCGGCGCTCCCTCTCGGAGAGACCACCCCAGATGCCGAACCGCTCGTCGTTCATCAATGCGGACTCGAGGCACTCGTCACGCACCTCACACGTCAGGCAGACCTTCTTGGCCTCCCGCGTCGACCCTCCCTTTTCGGGGAAGAACGCCTCGGGGTCGGTCTGTGCGCACAGCGCACGGTCCTGCCAGCCCGCTTCCTCGGCGTCCCCGTCGAGGAGAAATAGTTCTCTCACGGCTTTGCCCTTTCGACCCGGTACTGCTCCCACATCCCCGTTCCCCGCGCGGCCCCGTCTGACGGGCCCGGATCACCGCGAGGAGATCGTGAACGACACTGTGGGAATTACATGCCTGTCGTACCCCGAAAGTCAACCCCGCATCTGCTATGGGCCCAAGACCGGCAAAACCCTGCGAGGACCTGGTGCGGCAAGGTATCCGCATGCAGAACCTCACGGTGCTCTCGGGTGGGATGGGCGGCGCCCGGTTCATCCAGGGCCTCCTCCACGGTGTCGAGCGCGGCCTGCTGCCCGGAGTCGCGCCCGACGCGACGGTCACGGTGGTGGCCAACACCGCCGACGACCTGTGGATCCACGGGCTCAAGGTCTGCCCCGACCTGGACACCGTGATGTACACGCTCGGCGACGGGATCGACCGCCAGCGCGGCTGGGGCCGGCGCGACGAGACGTGGAGCGTCAAGGAGGAGCTGGCGGCGTACGGCGTGGAGCCGACCTGGTTCGGCCTCGGCGACCGGGACATCGCCACCCACCTGGTCCGCACCCAGATGCTCGACGCCGGCTACCGGCTGTCCGAGGTGACCGCGGCCCTCTGCACCCGCTGGCTGTCCCCGGTCTTCGGGGGAGGCGTCCGGCTGCTGCCGATGACCGACGACCGCGTGGAGACACACGTCGCGATCGCCGACCCGGACTCGCCGAGCGGGCGGCGGGTCGTGCACTTCCAGGAGTACTGGGTGCGGCTGCGCGCCGAGGTCCCGGCCCAGGCCGTCGTGTTCGTCGGGCTCGACGACGCCACGCCCGCGCCCGGGGTCATCGACGCGATCACCGACGCGGACCTGGTGCTGCTGCCCCCGTCGAACCCGGTCGTCTCGGTCGGCACGATCCTCGGCGTCCCGCGGGTGCGCGAGGCACTCACCGCGACCCGTGCACCGGTGGTCGGCCTCTCCCCCATCGTCGGCGGCACGCACGTGCGCGGCATGGCCGAGCAGATGCTGGACGCCATCGACGTCGAGGTCAGCGCCGCCGCGGTCGGCCTGCACTACGGCAGCCGGGCCGACGGCGGCGTGCTCGACGGCTGGCTGGTCGACGAGGTCGACGCGGACCAGGTCGACCGGGTGGTCGCGGGCGGGCTGCCGTGCCGCGCGGTGCCCCTGATGATGACCGACGTCGACGCCACCGCCACGATGGCCGCGGCCGCCGTGGAGCTGGTCACCCGATGACCGGTCGCCCCCTGAACCGGGTCGAGGTCGTGGCGCCCGACGGCGTCCGCGAGGTGCGGCCCGGCGCCGACCTGGTCGAGCTCGTCGTGCCGCTGGTCGACCTGGAGGACGGCGACGTCCTGGTCGTCACCAGCAAGGTGGTGAGCAAGGCCGAGCGTCGGGTCGTCCCCGGCACCCGCGACGAGGCGCTCGCCGGCGAGACCGTGCGGGTCGTGGCCCGCCGCGGTCCGACCACGATCGTGCGCAACCGCCTCGGCCTCACGATGGCCGCCGCCGGCATCGACAACTCGAACGTCGCCGCCGGGACGGTCGCCCTGCTGCCGCTCGACCCCGACGCGTCCGCCCGCGGGATCCGCACCGGCGTGCGGCACCGCACCGGCCGCAACGTCGCGGTCGTCGTCACCGACACCGCCGGGCGCGCGTGGCGCGAGGGCCAGACCGACATCGCGATCGGTGCGGCCGGTCTGGTCGTCGCGCAGGAGTACGCCGGCCGCACCGACGCGCACGGCAACGAGCTGACGGTGACGCTCCCGGCCGTGGCCGACGAGATCGCCGGCATGGCGGACCTCGCCCAGGGCAAGCTCGCCGGCCGCCCGTTCGCCGTGGTCCGCGGTCGCGCCGACCTGGTGCTCCCCGCCGACCAGGACGGACCCGGGGCCGCGGCCCTGATCCGCCGCGAGGGCGGCGACCTGTTCGGGTACGGCGCGCGCGAGGCCGTCGTCCGCGCCCTCAAGGGCGACCCCGCGGACCGGACGCCGTTCGGCGCCCCGGCCGAGGCGGACGAGCTCGCGGCCGCCATCCGCGACGTGCTCGGCCTGGTGCCGTCGCACTCCGGACGCGACGGCGGGTCGCTGCTGGTGACCTTCCCCCAGGGCCAGGCGCGCGCGCTCCGCGCGCTCGTGTTCGCGCACGGCTGGGAGGTCCTGACCACGGATTCCCCGAGCGATGCCCGGTTGCGCCCGGTCCGCCCGTAGACTCTGCCGTCGTCGTCCGACCGTAGAGGGAATGCAGCCGTGGCCAAGACCACCAAGACCGAGAAGACCGACCGCAGGGCGGTCATCGAGCAGATGCGCAAGAAGCAGAAGGGCGCCGACCGCCGGCGCAACTTCGCCATCATCGGCGTCTGCCTCGTGATCGCCGTCGGCATCCTCGCGGCCGCGGCCGTCCCGATCATCAAGGACAAGATCGACGCGCGGAAGTACAGCAGCAAGGCGCTCGCCGACATCGGCGCCCCGGCCTCCTCGTGCCAGGACATCACCACCAAGAAGGCCGACGGCAACCAGAACCACGTCCCGGTCGGCACCCCCGTCGACTACAAGGACGCGCCGCCCGCGTTCGGCGCGCACTGGAACGAGGCCGGCGTGGCGCCCGCGCCGTTCGCCAAGAAGTTCTACACGCCTGAGGAGCGGCCCCAGCTCGAGGCGCTCGTGCACAACCTCGAGCACGGCTACACGATCCTCTGGTACGACAGCACCATCGCCAAGGACGACAGCGCGATGGAGCAGATCCAGGCGATCGCCGACAAGTTCGAGGGAGCGGCGGACGACATGCGCGACAAGTTCGTCGCGGCCCCGTGGGAGTCGACCGACGAGAACGGCGCGAAGTTCCCGGACGGCCAGCACGTCGCCTTCACGCACTGGTCCGCGGGCGGCACCGGCGAGACCGATGTGGCCAAGCAGGTCGGCGCGTTCCAGTACTGCTCGGCCCCGAGCGGTGCCGCGCTCGAGTCCTTCATGAAGAAGTACCCGTACTTCGACTCCCCCGAGCCCGGGGCTATGTGAGCTCCCCTGGTCCGAGCTTGCGAGGACCAGGAAGCAGGAGCCAGGTCGAGTAGCCGCGCGAGCGAGCTTGCGAGCTCGCGACCGGCGTATCGAGACCGAGCGTCAGGTCAGCTCTGCTCGGCCCGACTCCTTCAGTTCCGTCACCACCTGCTTGACGTCCTGGGCCCGCGCCCGGGTCGTCACCAGCAGCGCGTCGGGCGTGTCGACGACCACGACGTCGTCGAGGCCCACGACCGCGACCACCCGGCCCGACGCCGGCACCACGAGCCCGCTCGCGTCGACGGTGTGCACCAGCGTGCCGTCGCCCAGGACGGTCGGCTGCACCTCACCGCCGAGCAGCGCCGCCAGCGAGTCGAAGTCGCCGATGTCCTCCCAGCGGAACGCCGAGGGCACGCTCACCACGCGTCCCGCGTCGGCCGCGGGCTCGGCGACCGCGTGGTCGAGGGCGATCTTCGGCAGCCCGGTCCACAGCTCGTCGAGCCGCGCCGGGGCCGCCGCGATGGTGCGCAGCGTCGCGGCGAACTCCGGGTGCCACCGGCCCAGCAGGTCCAGCAGCACGGTGGGCCGGACGATGAACATCCCAGCGTTCCAGCGGTAGCGGCCGGTGGCGATGTAGTCCGTGGCGGTCGCCACCGAGGGCTTCTCCACGAACTCCTGCACGGCGCGCGCCCCGGGGTGGCCGGGCAGCGGCTCGCCGAGGTGCACGTAGCCGAACGCCGACGACGGGAAGGCCGGCTCGATGCCGAGCGTCACCAGCCAGTCGTCGCGGGCCACCTCGACCGCGGTCCGCACGCAGTCTGCGAAGACGTCCGGGTCGGGGATCACGTGGTCGGCGGCGAAGGAGCCCATCACCGCGTCGGGGTCCTCGCGCTCGAGCACCGCGGCGGCCAGCCCGATCGCCGCCATGGAGTCGCGCGGCGACGGCTCGGCGAGCACCCGCTCCGGCGCGACCTCCGGCAGCTGGTCGAGCACCGCGTCGCGGTGCGGCCGGCCGGTCACGACCACGAACCGGTCCTCCGCCACCGGCGCGAGCCGGTCCAGGGTGCCCTGCAGCAGCGTCCGGCCGGTACCGGTCAGGTCGTGCAGGAACTTCGGCGACGACGAGCGGGACAGCGGCCAGAGCCGGGTCCCGGCACCGCCGGCAGGGATCACGGCCCAGAAGTGGTCGATCGAGGACATGCTGGCAGCCTAGGCGGGTGACCACCTTCTCCGACGTGCTGGCGCGCCAGCTCCGCGCGGACTCCTCGCGCCCGCTCATCACGTTCTACGACGACGCCACCGGCGAGCGCGTGGAGCTGTCCGTGACGACGTACGCGAACTGGGTCGCCAAGACCGCCTCCCTCCTCGTCGAGGAGCACGACCTCGAGCGCGGCCGGTCGCTGTGCGTCGACCTGCCCACGCACTGGCTCGGACCCGTCTTCCTCGGCGCTGCCTGGGCGGCCGGCCTGGTCGTCACCGGTCCGGACGACGCCCGCGACGCTGCCCCCGGCGCCGTGGTGTGCGGGCCCGACGGCCTCGAGCGCTGGGCCCCGCTCGCCGGCGACATCCCCGTGCTGGCCTGCTCGCTGCTGCCGCTGGGGGTCCGGTTCGCCGACCCGTTGCCGCCCGACGTGCACGACGTCGGGATCGAGGTCTGGTCGCAGCCGGACGCGTTCACCCCGTGGGACCCGCCGACCGCCGACGACCCGGCCACCGGGACGTCGTACGGCGGCGCGACCCAGGCCGAGACATGGAGAACGGCCGCCGCCGGGAGCCTCCTCACCGACGGCGGCCGTCTCCTCTCGGAGGCGAACCCGGCTTCCCCACCAGGACTCGCCACCTTCACCGAGCCGCTCGTGAGAGCCGGCTCGCTGGTTCTGGTCGCCCACGCCGGACCGGGACGTCTCGATGCGGTCTATGCCGCCGAGCGCGCCACGGCCCGCTTCCCTTGAGCGCGGGTCAACCAGCCAGGTCGTACACCCCCATCCCGCCCGCGAGGTACCGGCGGGCCTTGAAGCCCTTCGCGGTGCCCTGGAGCAGCCAGAGGTCGCCGGTCGCCTTCTCGCGGACGACCACGTCGGCGTGGCCGGTGAGCTGGACGTCGCTGATGCCGATCACCCAGTCGTACGGCGCGAGGCTGAGACCGAGCGGCTTGGCCGTGGTCAGGCCGCCGGGCCCGTTGCCGGGGTAGAGCGTCAGCTTGTTGCCGTGGCGGAACAGCGAGTCGGGCGCGCCGTCGCCGTCCCAGCGACCGACCGCGATCTGCGTGCCCGCGGCGATGGCGCTGTGCGCCACGTAGCTCGGCGCCAGACCCTTGTCGCCGGCACCCGGGTAGATCCGGATGGCGCCACCCTGGGGCTGCCCCATCAGGTCCGGGTAGCCGTCACCGGTCATGTCGCCGACGGCGGCGAGGAGCTGGACGCTGCCGAACCCGGTCCCGATCCTCTTCGGGGCGGACAGGTGCCCGGAGCCGTCGCCGAAGCGGACGAAGAGGGCGCCGCTGCGCTTGTTGCGGTTGATGACGTCGCCGTGGCCGTCGCGGTTCCAGTCGCCGGCATTGAGCAGGAGGTTCACGTTCGAGAAGTCCGCGCCGGTCGCGATCGGCTTGCCGACCTCGGTCGTGCCCTTGTTCGCGAACACCACGACCTTGCCGCCGTTGCGGCCCACGACGTCGGGCGTCTGGTCGCCGGTGACCTGGGCCGCCCCGACGAGGCCGCCGAGCCCGGTCGTCCGGCTGATCGGTCCGAGCGGGTGGCCGAAGGTGCCGTCACCGTTGGAGGGCAGCACGAACCCGGTCTTGGTGGTGGCGTCCCGGGCGAACAGGTCGTTGCGTCCGTCGCCGTCGTAGTCGCCGATGCCGGTGATCGCCGACCAGCGGGTCCACGTGCCGGGGATCGCGGTCCGGGGGCCGAAGCCGTGGCCGGCCTTGCCCGGGTGCAGCCACAGGGCACCGGACCCGTCCACGCCGAGCACGTCGGCGTGGCCGTCGCCGTTCACGTCGCCGGCGCCGACGAGCTGGTGGTAGCGCCCCCAGATCGTCCCGAGGCGCTTGAGCTGGTAGCCGCCGCCCTTGCCCTGGTAGAAGGCGTCGAGCCGGCCGGTCGCCGGCCAGCGGCCGACCAGGTCGTTGCGGCCGTCGCCGTTCAGGTCGCCGACCGCGGTGACGAGGTCGTGGCCGCGCAGGCGCCCGATGTTCCGGCCGGTCGTCGCGAAGGTGCCGTCCTGGGTGCCGGGCAGCAGCCGGGGCATGCCGTCCGCCGGGATGTCGATCAGGTCGCCGACGCCGTCCCCGGAGAGGTCGGGCGACACGACGAGCTGGTCGTCCGCGCCGAGGCCGGTGGCCGCGGTGATGCCCGCGCCGAAGGCGGTCAGGCCGCCCGTCGGGATGATGAAGCCCTGCCCGTCGCTGGCGCGGCGGACGACCAGGTCCGGGTACGGCGTCGAGGCGAGGTCGGACTCGAGCTCGCGTCCCGACCAGCCGCGCTGCGCCTCGGCGGCGAGCTTCCGGATCTCCGGGATCTTGGCGTAGAGGTAGCGGCCCGGGCAGGCCGTCGAGGCGGCGTCGCGGTGGCCGTTGATCGCCTCGAAGTAGCGCGAGCCGACCCACTGCTTGGTCGACGAGGCGTCCACGCCGTGCAGCGACAGCTTCCACGCGAACAGCGCACCGTACGCCTGGACCATCGCCTGGGACGGCTGCTTGATGTCGTAGTTGCCGATCGCCGACATCGCGAACGCGTAGTCGTTGTAGTTCAGCGTGTGCGCGCCGACCACCGGGCGGTCGATGCCGCCGTACCGGCCCTCCCAGATGCGGCCGAACCGGTCGACGAGGAAGTTGTAGCCGATGTCGGACCAGCCGCGGGACTGCGTGTGGTACGCGTAGATGCTCCGCAGGATCGCGGGCACCTCGGCGCGGGAGTAGTCGTTGGCGTTCACGGTGTGGTGGACGAAGCCGGCGTGCACCTCGAAGTAGTGCAGCGAGCCCTTGTCGCGCATCCGTTCGTCGGCGCCCCACTGGGCGCGCGAGAAGATCTGCGGCTTGGGGGTGAAGGTCGCGGCCGACAGGTCGATCTGGTCCGTGCCGCCGGTGCCCTCCCCCTCGTCGGTGTCGATGCTGGTCGGCGCGCTCGCCCCCACGGTCGACGATGCGGGCACCGCGTCGCCGGGCGTGCCGTCCATCGTGGTGGTGTCCAGCGCGGGCTTCTCCATCGCGGAGCGCGGCGCGTGACCCGGGTCGACCACGGCGAGCCGCAGGTCGGCCGGCAGCGACTTCTCGGTCGTCCGCACCTGGACCTGCACCTGGTCGACGTCGCCGACCAGCAGGGCGTCGGTGCCGGGGCGCGAGTGCCGCGCCTCCGCCGTGCCCGGGTCGGGGCCGTGCTCGGCGTCGTAGGCGAGGTCCATCCAGTCCGACCAGGTGTCGCCGGAACGGGTGCGGACCTGCAGGGTGATGTCGCCCTCGGGGACCTGGGTGCCGTGCGCCCAGGTCACGCCGACGGCGCCGTACCCGACGACCGGGGCGGGGAGACTGGTCACGCTCGTCGGCGCGGGCAGCGCGCCGGCCTTGCCGCGGGCGAGCGGCGCGCGCTCCACCTCGAGGCGGGCCTGCGGCTGACCGGCCGGAGCCGTCAGCTGGTGCTCCTGGACGGTGGGGTCGACGACCTCGGTCGGGACCTTCGCGGGCTTCTCGGCGGCACGGGTGTACGCCGCGAGGTCGCCCTCCAGGGGCGTCTGCTGCGAGGTGCCGACGGGTGACTCACGGACCACGTCGAGGCTGATGACGCTGGCGGCCGGGGTGAGGGCAGCCAGCACGACACCGAGCGCCAGGATCTGCTGGCACGCCGTGACGAAGTTGCTCTTGCTGGGAGGCATTCGGGTACTCCATGTGCGCGGGGAAGTTCACACGAGACGCAACTTTCACACGCGCAACAGGGACCACGGAAGAGAAACTGAGTAACTACAAACGTGTAATTTCTACTCGACACGCCGACGAATTCGAGATTTGTCAAGAAACTTCACGGCTGTAATTCGCGGCCCCGCCGGTGGTCGAGCCGGTCGAGACACCCGAGAGGCGGGCGCGACAGGATGTCCGGCGATCGGCCGCAGCCGAGGTCACCGGGTCTCGACACGCGGGTCGCGAGCTCGTTCCTCGCTCGCCCGCTACTCGACCTGGCTGCAGCTTCCTGGCCCGAGCAAGCCCGGGCCAGGGCAGCTCAGATGTCTGCGCCGAGCTCCTCGTCCTCCTCGGAGCCGAGCTCCTCCTCGTTCTCGCCGCCGTCGTACTTGACGAACTTGATGCCGGCGTCGACGTCGCCGTCGAAGGCGAGGCGGCCCTGCTCGAGCACGATCACCCGGTCGCACATGCGGCGGACCGAGCCGGCGGCGTGGCTGACGTAGAGCAGCGTGCGGCCGCCGTCGCGGATCTCCTGCATCTTCTCCAGGCACTTCTGCTTGAAGGGCTTGTCCCCCACCGCGAGCACCTCGTCGGCGAGGAAGATGTCGGAGTCGACGTGGATGGCGACGGCGAAGCCGAGCCGGGCGAACATGCCCGAGGAGTAGTGGCCCACCGGGGAGTCGAGGAACTTGCCGAGGTCGGCGAACTCGACGATGTCGTCGAACTTCCGCCGTGTCTCCGCCTCGGTCATGCCGAGCACGGCCGCGTTGAGGTAGACGTTCTCGCGGCCGGTCAGCTGCGGGTGGAACCCGGCACCGGTCGCGATCAGGCCGGAGATGCGACCCCGGGTCAGCACCCGGCCGCTGTCGGGCCTCATGATGCCGTTGATCAGCTTGAGCAGCGTGCTCTTGCCGGACCCGTTGAGGCCCATGAGGCCGATCGACTCGCCCTGCTCGACGGTGAACGACACGTCGTCGACGGCCCTGAAGCTGTCGCTGATGGCCTGGCGCCGCAGCGCCGCGACCGTCATCTGCTTGAAGGTGCGGTGGTAGCGCAGGGTGAAGGACTTCGTCGCGTTCTCGACGACGATCGACTCACTACCGGACGTGGAGGCCATCAGAGCCGCTCCGGGATCTTGTTCTCGAGCCGGCTGAACACCAGCTGGCCGACGCCGAGCACCACGAGGCTGATGCCGAGCGCGATGATGCTGCGGGTGAAGAGGTGGTCGGGCATGTGCCCGGCGATCGTCGCCGCCGGGTCGGACGTCGAGCCGACCCAGAACGCGCGCTGGACCAGCAGCACGGCCTCCGCGATCGGGTTGGCGAGGTAGAACTCGGTGTGCCCGTGGAACCGCTCGGCGACCAGGCTGTACGGGTAGATCATCGGCACGCCGAAGCGGACCAGGTTGGTCATGATCGAGGCGACGTTCGAGACGTCGCGGAAGAAGACGTTGGCCGCGCTGAACATCAGCGCCATCGCCGTGCCCAGCGTCATGATGATCGTCAGCGAGAGCACCAGCGCCACCGCGCCGACCGGCTCGGGCGTCCAGCCGGTGAAGACGCAGACCACGGTGAGGATCACGAACTGCGGCAGCATGTGGTACGCCGAGACCAGCATCGAGGCCACCGGGAACATCTCGCGGGGCAGCGCCATCTTCTGGACCAGCGCCTTGTTCCGCATGATCGAGCGGGTGCCGGCGTTGAAGGTCTCGTTGAAGAAGTGGACGATGATGATCCCGCAGAACATGTGGATCGCGAAGTTCGGCACGTCCTGGTGCAGCTGGAACAGCACGCCCATCACGAAGTAGTAGATGCAGAACTGCGTGAGCGGGTTGACGTAGGACCACAGCAGGCCGAGCAGCGAGCCCTGGTAGCGCGCGCTGAGCTCACGGCGCACCAGCAGCCGCAGCAGGTAGCGGCGCCGGAAGACCTCGAACAGGCCCGTCGACGCCGACGGCGGGCTGAGCGGCGCGTCGACGTGGTGGACCGGTCGCGCCGGCGTCTGGTCCGTGGGCTGGGCTACGTCAGTCATCGCCGTCGGTCCAGGGGCGGAACGTCTCGTCCCACGCCTCCGGCGAGGTGACGTCGGCGAGCTTGGCGCGGTACTCCTCGGCCAGCCGCGGCCACTCGCGCCGGAGCCGCTCGTGGACCTCGATCGTCTTCACCATCAGCTCGCGGAACTTCTCCGGGTCGCGACGGTAGAACGCCGCCGACGTGCCGTCGTTCATCGACACGACCGCGGAGTCGTACGACGCGAGCCGGTACCACTTGGCGTCCATCGCGCGGATCTCCGCCTCGGGGTGCTCCCGGGAGAGCTCACGCGGCGACTTGAGCTGGCGCAGCGGCTGGAGTCCGGCGCTCACCAGCTGCGACAGGCGGCCGGGCACCTCGGTGCCGTCCCTGCCCTTGCGCGGCGGCTTCTTGCGCCGCACCGGCGGGAACGCGTCCCGGTCGGCCTCGAGCTGGGCGTCGGTGTACTGCTTGCGCAGGGCGTTGATCTCGGCGAGCCGGGTCGGCAGCATCTCGTGCAGCTTCTCCGGCCCGGCGAGGACGTCGAGCAGCGCCTGGTGCCGGATCTCGACGGTGGAGTACTGCATCGACACCAGGTGTGAGATCTGGTGGTTGCGGCTCTCGCGGACCATCCGGCCGCCCTTGGGGTACGGCGAGTGCAGCAACGCGGCGACGAACCGGTTCCGCTGGTGGAAGTACGCCTGCCAGTCGACGCCGTCGTTCTTGTCCGTCCACGGCACGTGCCAGACGGCGGCCCCGGGCAGCGACACGGTCGGGTAGCCGGCCGCCTTGGCGCGCAGGCCGTACTCCGAGTCGTCCCACTTGAGGAACAGCGGCAGGGACAGGCCGATCTCCGCGATCACCTGGCGCGGGACCAGGCACATGAACCAGCCGTTGTAGTCGACGTCGATCCGCTGGTGCAGCCAGCGCGAGGAGCGCAGGTTGCGGGCCGCGAAGTCCCAGTCGTTGAAGACGCCCGGCGCGGACTGCCACCAGAAGCGCCACGGCTGGACGATCTCGCCGAAGCTGTGCAGCCGGGACTTGGCGAAGAGGCTGAACATGTGGCCGCCGACGAGCGTCGGGCGGCGGGCCAGGTCCGCGAACGTGATCGCCCGGATGATGCCCTCGGGCTCGCAGACGACGTCGTCGTCCATCATCATCGTGTACGTCGCGGTGCCCTTGCGCAGGGACTCGAGCTGGCCGCGGGCGTAGCCGCCGGACCCGCCGAGGTTGCCCTGCTCGATGACGCGGAGCCGATCGCCGAGAGCGCCCTGGGCCTTGGCGAAGTCCGGCGAGTCGACGACCTTGTCGGTGCCCTGCTCCATCACGTAGACGGTGTCGAGGTAGGGCTGCAGGTCGGCGTACTCGCCGATCTGGCCGAGCAGCTTCGCGCAGAAGTCCGGCCGGTTCATCGTGGTGATCGCGATGTCGACGGTGCCGTGGGCGGTGCGGTCGTCGGGCACGTCGGCGGACCACTCCGCCGACTCCACCACGACGTCGGCGTCGCCGGCGACGACGTTGTACCAGTACCAGCCGCCGTCCACGAAGGGCTTCAGCGTGAGGTCGAAGGTGAAGCTCTCGGCGTTCGTCGACTCGGTCGTGGCGGCCTCGACCCGCTGGGAGCGTCCGTTCGCCATCGACTTGTAGACGGTGACCGTGGCGCCGCGGCCGCGCAGCGTGATCGTGAGGCGGACCTGGTCGACCACCGTCCAGCGCCGCCAGTAGCTGGCGGGGAACGCGTTGAAGTAGGTGCCGAACGACAGCCGCTCCCCCGACGCGACGCGCACCGAGGTGCGCGACTCGATCTGGTCGGGGTGGATGGTCGAGCCATCGCCGATCGCCTGTCGCATCGCCGCGGCGTTGAGCTCCCGGGCGTTGCGGTTCGAGCCGACCTCGTACTTGTCGGCGTCCAGCACGGCGGGCTGCGTGTCGACGTAGAGCGGGAGGACGTCGAAGTCCCGGTCGGTGGGAAGGACCTGGCGCTGGAGCAGGCGGGTCGTCATTCGTCGACACCTCCGCTGGTGAGTGGCGCACCTTCGGCGAAGTGCGGCCGGAGCTTGTTCTCGAACATGGAGAGCGCAGAGCCGATCGCCATGTGCATGTCGAGGTACTTGTAGGTGCCGAGGCGGCCGCCGAAGAGCACCATCGGCTCCTTCTTGGCGAGCTCGCGGTACCGGAGCAGCTTCTCGCGGTCCTCGGCGGTGTTGATCGGGTAGTAGGGCTCGTCGCCCTCCTCGGCGAAGCGGGAGTACTCGTGCACGACGATCGTCTTGCCGGGCAGGTACGTGCGCTCCGGGTGGAGGTGCTTGAACTCCAGCGTACGCGTGTACGGGAGCTCCTCGTCGTTCGCGTTGACGACGCCCGTGCCCTGGTAGTCGTCGACGTCGACGGTCTCGCGCTCGAGGTCGATCGTGCGCCAGGAGAGCCGGCCCTCGGAGTGCCCGAAGTACTCGTCGACCGGGCCGGTGTAGACGATCGGGACCTTGCCCTTGAGCTCGTCCGCGACCGTGAAGAAGTCGGTGTCCAGCCGCACCTCGATGTTCGGGTGCGCCGCCATCTTCTGCAGCCACGCGGTGTAGCCCTCGACGGGGAGGCCCTCGTAGGTGTCGTTGAAGTACCGGTTGTCGAAGTTGTAGCGGACCGGGAGCCTCGTGATGATGTCCGGGCTCAGCTCCTTCGGGTCCGTCTGCCACTGCTTGGCGGTGTAGCCCTTGACGAACGCCTCGTAGAGCGGGCGCCCGATCAGGCTGATCGCCTTCTCCTCGAGGTTGCGGGCGTCCTTGGTGTCGATCTCGCTGGCCTGCTCCGCGATCAGCGCACGCGCCTCGTCGGGGGTGTGGCTCCTGCCGAAGAACTGGTTGATGAGCGCCAGGTTCATCGGGAACGAGTAGACCTGGCCCTGGTACTTCGCGAAGACCCGGTGCTGGTAGTTCGTGAAGTCCGTGAACCGGTTGACGTAGTCCCACACCTTCTTGTTCGAGGTGTGGAACAGGTGGGTGCCGTAGACGTGCACCTCGATGCCCGTCTCCTCGTCGAACTCGCTGTACGCGTTCCCGCCGATGTGGGGGCGGCGCTCGAGCACGAGCACGTTCAGGCCCAGCTCCGTGGCACAGCGCTCGGCGATGGTGAGGCCGAAGAATCCGGAGCCGACGACTACCAGGTCAGGGGTGGACAAGCGGGTACTCCTCGGGTTGGCGCGGTTCGTCAGTCTACGGATCGGGACGGTCCTACCCGCATTCTCCGCGCGTCGCGCATGGCACGGATCACATTGCGGGCCTCGGAGCGCCCGCCGCGGACCGGGCTCAGCGCGACGATCGCGGCCGTGATCAGCCACGGCTTGGCGCGGACCAGGGCGTTCTCGCCGTACCGGAGGTGGACGACGAACAGGTTCCGGTACATGTAGTAGCCCTTCCAGCCGCTCAGGTCGTGCTGCTGGTCGAAGTCGAGCTGGCGGACCAGGACCGCGTCGCGGACCGCCCAGATCCGGTGGCCTGCCCGGCGGGCGCGCAGGGCGTAGTCGACGTCGTCGTAGAAGATGAAGAACGACGGGTCCGGGAGCCCGATCTCGTCGACCACCGAGCGGCGCACCATGAAGCCCTCGAAGGCCACGTTGTGGACCTCGACCCGGTGGGGCATCCGGTGGCGGTGGACGTACTCCGTCTCGACCATCGCGGTCTTGGGGCGGATCGCGAGCGGGTTGGCGAGGTCGAACTTCACCGCCGCCTTCTCGACCAGGTCGCCGCGGCTGTCCTCGCGCACCGCCATCAGGCAGTGCTCGTCCTGCTCCAGGAGCACGGTCAGGCAGTCGGGGGCCGGGATGACGTCGTCGTCCATCAGCCAGATCCGGTCGAAGCCCTGCTCGTACGCCGCGCGCACCCCGCGGTGGAAGCCGCCCGCGCCGCCGAGGTTCTCCTCGGCCCGGATGACCTGGAGGCCCGGGTTGGTCGCAGCGGCGAGCACGTCCGGCGTGTGGTCGGTGCTGGCGTTGTCGAGCACGATCACGGCCTCGGGCAGGCGGTCGAGCCCGGCGAGCCCGGCGAGCATCCGCTCGAGCAGGTCGGCCCGGTTGTAGGTGACCACGACGATCGCGACCGTCTCCGCCCCGCTGGTCGAGCCTGTCGAGACCGCGTCACCCATGGAGGTACCTCCGGTGGCCGCTGAAGTCGCGTCGTACGGCGGCCCACCAGGCCCGGACGCTGATCCCGAGGCGGTGCGGCGACGGCCTCGTGAGCGTGTAGAACCACAGCGTCTTGGCGACGAAGGCGAGCGCGTGCGGCCAGCCCTTGTACTCGCGGAGGTTCAGCAGGTTGTTGCGGGCCATGCAGTAGTGCTTGAGGTCGCTCGGGCTGTGGTTGTACGTCGTGCGGCCGAGCATCATCGGCGTCCCCAGGTCGCCCACGGCCGGGTGCCGGACCTGCGCGCCGACCACGGTTGCGATCCGGGCGCCGGCGGCCTCGGCGCGCAGGCGGTACTCGTGGTCGTCGCCCCAGATGAAGTACTCGGCGCGGGGCAGCCCGATCCGTTCGACCAGCGCCCGGGTGACGAGCACGCCGTTGAACGGGATCACGATGTCGTCGATCCGGCCGTCGCGGGCGGCCGCCTCGACGTCGGTGAGCCGGTGCACGACGCGGGTGCCGCCGGGCAGGCGGAGGGGGAACACCAGCCGCCCGGGGTCCGCCTCGTCGACCACCAGCGGTCCCCAGAAGTCGAGGTCGGGCTGGGCCAGGAGCGTGGCGAGGCAGTCGGTCTCGGGCAGCCCGTCGTCGTCCATCAGCCAGGCCAGGTCGGCGCCGCGCTCCAGCGCCCACGCGAGGCCGTCGTGGAAGCCGCGCGCGCCGCCGCCGTTCTCCAGGAGCGTCCGGCCGAGCACCCGCACGGTCCGGTGCTCGTCACCCGGGTCCCGGTCGTCGAGGGTGGACAGCCACTCCCCCGTGCCGTCGGTCGAGGCGTTGTCGACCACGAGGATCTCGGCGAGACCCGGCACGGCGTCCAGCCGCTCGAGGAGTCGCTGGAGCAGCTCGAGGCGGTTGAACGTGACCACCACCGCCACGACGCGCGGGGACGGGGGCAGCTCGGTCACGGCGACCACCCTAGGGTCCGTGCGGTCAGCAGGCGGTGTCGAGGTCGTCGGCCTCGTTGGCGGCGTACCCGTCGCTGAGCGATCCGATCGAGCCGCCGGTGACCGTGGCGTTCTTGTGCTTCTTGGCCTTGGCCGGCGGCGGAGCGGTGCCCTCGGCACGGTCGATGGCCTCGGCGACCTTCTTCTTGATCAGCCCGATGTCCGGCTCCGCGGTGTTGATCATCGGCGGCACCAGCGAGAGCGTCGAGACCCGCTGGCCACGCGCCTCGAGCGCCAGCTCGGCGAAGTGGCCGAACTCGCTGGCCGGGATGTTCGTCGAGACCATCGCCGAGCTCGCCTGCGCGATGCTGGCGAAGTTGCGGACGGCGGTCTGCGGGCTGACCTGCTGCAGCATCGCGTTCATCACGCACTTCTGGCGCGCCATCCGCGAGTAGTCGTCGGAGTCGTCGCGGGCGCGGGCGAACCACAGCGTGTCGTGGCCGTTCAGCTTGCGGACGCCCGGCTGGATGTACCCGGTGACGTCGCTGCCGAGCCCGCCGACCGGGATCGGCTGGCGCACGTTGAGCGTGACCCCGCCGACGGCGTCGACGAGGTCCTTGAAGCCCTCGAGGTTCACCATGGCCCAGTAGTTGATCTTGAGGCCGGTGATGCCCTCGATCGCCATGATCGTCGCGTCGACGCCGGGGTTGGCGGAGTGCGGGAACAGCTCGGTGTTGTCGCCGGCCCAGGTGCTCACGCCGTTGAGGTAGTCGGCGTCGAAGCCGTCCGGGAACTGCTCGTGCATGACCGAGCCCTTGACGAACGGGAAGTGCTGCATGTTGCGCGGCAGCGAGATCAGCACCGTCCGGCCGGTCTCGGCGTCGATGCTGGCGACCGTCATCGAGTCCGGACGCAGGCCCCAGCGGCCGGCGCCCGAGTCGCCGCCCATGAGCAGCACGTTGTAGCGGCCGTCGTGGGCGCCGGTGACCTCACCGTCTCCCGACATCGCGAGGATGAAGGAGCGCTGGACGCCCACCAGGTGCGCGCTGAAGAGCAGGGCCGCCGCGACCGACAGCGCGAGGACGCCGTTCACCCCGACCGCGGCCCGTCGGTGACCGAGGGTGAGGGTCAGCGGCTGGCCCAGGCGCCACGCGTCGAAGAACAGCAGTGCCCAGCCGGTGGCGAGTCCCATCAGCGCCAGCCGCAGCCAGAAGAGCGCGGCGGTGTCGAAGGCGAGCTGGAACGCCAGCCCGTGCCAGAAGAAGCTGACGACCAGCGTGCCGAGGAGCACGACCCAGGCGGCGAACCACGTGCGCAGCGCGATCCAGCCGATGCGGCGGTTGCCGGCGAGGATCTGCGCCGAGCCGGGGAGCACGAGCGTCATGAGCATCAGCGCCATGGCCCTGCGGAAGCGCACCCGAGCGGCGCGGTCGCTCGCGGAGGACCCGGGGGAAGAGACGGGTGGCATCGAGATGCCTCTCTGCGACAGGTGGTACGGGGAAGTGGTGGTGCCTGGACGGCCAGTATCACCAGTCACACCCGTCACAGACGGTCGCGACTCGCCGGAGATCTCAGTCGGTACGGCGGCCGGAGGCGATCTCGGTCTTCCGGGCGAGCCGGTGGGCCCGCCGGATCTCGGCCTCGCGGTGCCGGCGCACCTCGTCGGGGGTCTCCGGCACGACGCCCGGCACGAGGCGCGGCTTCCCCGCGCCGTCGATCGCGACGAACACGAAGTACGCCGACGCGACGTGCAGCGAGGTGGTCGACGGGTCGTTCCACGGCTGCGCCTCGACGCGCACGCCGATCTCCATCGACGAGCGGCCCGCCCAGTTGACCTGGGAGAAGGTCCGGACGATGTCGCCGACGTGCACGGGCCGCAGGAACGCCACCTCGTCGACCGCAGCGGTCACCGCCGGGCCACCGCTGTGCCGGGCCGCGACCGCGCCCGCCGTGGAGTCGGCGAGCTTCATGATCTCGCCGCCGTGGATGTTGCCGAGGAGGTTCGCCTCGCGGCCCGACGTGACCACGGCGAGCGACACGCGCGCGTACGACGGCGCGAGGCCGTGCGGCTCCCTGTTCGACGGGGCAGACATGCCTGCACGGTAGCGTCGGCGGCATGAACGACCGTCCTCGGCAGGATGGTGCACCCGAGGACGGGTCTCCTGACTTCCACTGGCTGTACGGCGAGAATGCCCGCCCGGGCGACGAGCCGCGCCCCGACGAGACGCGGGTGATGCCCACCATGTCGCGCCCCTCCGACGCGTCTCCTCCCCCGCCGCCCGCCCGGCCGCCTGCCCGGCCGGCCCCCCGCTCGACCCCGCCGTCTCCTCCCCCGACCGCCCCGACCCCGGGCGGCGGCGGCCGGCGCCGCGGCCCGAAGTTCTGGATCGGCCTCGTGCTCGCGCTGCTGCTGGTCTGGGTCCTCTACCTGGTCATCGTGCCGATCTACGCCTGGACGCAGGTCGACAAGGTCGACTACGAGCCGTCCGGCAAGCGCCCGGACGACCAGCCCGGCACGACGTACCTCATGGTCGGCAGCGACTCGCGCGCCGGGCTGTCCCCGGAGGAGCGCAAGAAGCTCGGCACCGGCAACGCCTCCGGCCAGCGCACCGACACGATCATGCTGCTGCACACCGGCGACGGGCCGAACCTGCTGATGTCGATCCCCCGGGACTCCCTGGTCGACATCCCGGACCACGGCACCACCAAGATCAACGCGGCCTACGCGTACGGCGGCCCGAAGCTGCTCGTGCGGACCGTCGAGCAGAACACCGGCATCCGGATCGACGACTACGTCGAGATCGGCCTCGGCGGCCTCGCCGGGGTCGTGGACGCCGTCGGCGGCATCCAGATCTGCCCGACCTTCGACATGAAGGACAAGCTGGCCAACCTCGACATCAAGAAGGGCTGCCAGGAGGCCGACGGCGCCACGGCGCTGGGCTACGCCCGCTCGCGGCACACCGACCCGCGCTACGGCGACATCACCCGCGTGAAGCATCAGCGCGAGGTCGTCTCGGCGGTGGGCGGCAAGGTCTTCTCGCCGTGGACGTTCGTCAACCCGGTGCGGTACTGGAACCTCGCGAACTCCGTGCCCGACTTCTTCTCGTTCGGCGAGGGCACGGGGCCGTTCCGGGCCGCGATGTGGGCGACCGCCATGCGCAACGTCGACCTCAGCTGCGTGGTGCCGATCTCCGACCTCGTCGTGCACTGGGACCCGGACCGGTCGAAGCAGATGTTCGACTACATCAAGCAGGACAAGACGGGCGACATCCCGAAGAGCCTGTGCACGCCGACCGGACTGCCGAAGAGCGTGACCGGATGAGCGCCCCGGCCTACGAGACCCTCGACTGGTCCGTCGACGACGACGGCGTCGCGACCCTGACGCTGGACCGTCCCGACCAGCTGAACGCGTTCGACCTGACGATGGCCCACGAGCTCGAGCAGGTCTTCCGGACCGACGCCTGGAGCGACGACGTCCGCGCGGTCGTGGTCACCGGCGCCGGACGGGCCTTCTGCGCCGGCATGGACCTCTCCGCCGAGGGCAACGTGTTCGGGCTCGACGAGTCCCTGCGGCCGTCGGTCGAGGAGTTCCGGGCGTCGTACGACCAGGCGCCGTACGACGACGGCGTCCGCGACACCGGCGGCAAGGTGACGCTGGCGATCCACGCGCTGCCGAAGCCCGTGATCGCCGCGATCAACGGTCCCGCCGTCGGCATCGGCGCCACGATGACGCTTGCGATGGACCTGCGGCTGGCCTCGAGGAAGGCCCGGATCGGCTTCGTGTTCGGCCGGCTCGGCATCGTGCCGGAGGCGGCGTCCACCTGGTTCCTCCCGCGGATCGTCGGCATCCAGCAGGCGCTGGAGTGGGTCTACTCCGCCGACATCCTCGACGCGGACGCCGCGCTCGCGGGCCGGCTGGTGCGCAGCGTGCACGAGCCGGACGACCTGCTCCCGACGGCGCAGGAGCTGGCCCGCTCGTTCGTCGTCGGCCGCTCCCCCACGGCGCTCGGTCTGGCCAAGCGGCTGCTGTACCGCAACAGCGCGGCCGCCGAGCCCCTCGAGGCGCACCTGTCGGACTCGCTGGCGATGTACTGGACCTCGCTCGCCGACGGCAAGGAGGGCGTCACCGCGTTCCTCGAGAAGCGGGCGCCGGAGTTCACCGGCCGGGCGTCGGAGCTGCCGCGCGTCTACTGACGGTTGAGTCGAGATTCAACGTTCGTGGGGGCGCTGGTCGCTGATCCGCTTCGCCTTGCCCAGCGAGCGCTCGAGGGCGTGCGGCGACAGCACCTCGACCCGGACGGTCACGCCGACGCGGTGCTTGATCCGGTCGGCCAGCTGCCTTCCCAGCTGCTGACCGACCGCCGGGTCCGGGTCGTCCGCGGCCTCGACCTGCACGGTGAGCTCGTCGAGGTTCCCCGGCCGGGTCAGCACGCACAGGTAGTGCGGCGCCAGCCCCTCGACGGTGAGGATCTGCTCCTCGACCTGGCTCGGGAAGACGTTCACGCCACGCACGATCATCATGTCGTCGGTCCGGCCGGTGACCTTCTCCATCCGCCGGAACGCGGGGTACGCCGTACCGGGGAGCAGGCGGGTCAGGTCGCGGGTCCGGTACCGCACCACCGGCATCGCCTGCTTGGTGAGTGAGGTGAACACCAGCTCCCCGCGCTCGCCGTCCGGGACCGGCTCGAGCGTCACCGGGTCGACGATCTCCGGCAGGAAGTGGTCCTCCCAGACGTGCAGCCCGTCCTGGGTCTCCCCCGACTCCTGCGAGACCCCCGGCCCCATCACCTCGGACAGGCCGTAGATGTCGACCGCGCGGATGCCCGAGCGCTCCTCCACCGTCCGCCGCATCTCGTCGGTCCACGGCTCGGCGCCGAAGATGCCGACCTCGAGCGAGGTCGTCCTCGGGTCGACGCCCTGCCGGTCCATCTCGTCGAGGATCGCCAGGAAGTACGACGGGGTCACCATGATCACGCGCGGCCCGAAGTCGACGATCAGCTGCACCTGCCGCTCGGTCATGCCGCCGCTGACCGGGACGACCGTGCACCCGAGGCGCTCGGCGCCGTAATGCGCGCCGAGCCCGCCGGTGAACAGGCCGTAGCCGTACGACACCTGCACCACGTCGCCGGGCCGGCCGCCCGCCGCGCGGATCGAGCGCGCCATCAGCTCCGCCCAGGTGTCGAGGTCGTCCTGCGTGTACCCGACCACGGTCGGCCTGCCGGTGGTGCCGCTGCTCGCGTGCACGCGAGCCACGCGCTCGCGCGGCACCGCGAACATGCCGAACGGGTAGTTCTCCCGGAGGTCCGCCTTGGTGGTGAACGGGTAGCGGGACAGGTCCGCCAGCGTGGTCAGGTCGTCCGGTCCCACCCCGGCCTCGTCGAAGGCACGCCGGTAGTGCGGGACCTGCTCGTACGCCGTGCGCAGCGTCGCGCGCAGCCGCTCGAGCTGGAGCGCCTCGAGCGAGTCCCGGTCCAGGTCCGGGACGGTCCCCACGCCTGCCTGGCCGGTCACCAGAACGCGCCTCCGATCTCGCGGCAGCGGCCGACGAACGTGGCGACCACCTCGTCACCCGCGGTCACGGCGACGTCGTACGTGCCGTCCCGGCCGTCACGCTCGCGCTCGACCGCCGTCGCCACCAGCACGTCCCCCGACCTGGTCGGCCGTCGGAACCGGATCTCGGCGCTCGCGGCGACGGTGCGGCGGTTGTAGGAGTTGCAGGCGAACGCGAACGCCGAGTCCGCGAGCGCGAAGGTCAGGCCGCCGTGCCCGATGTCGTGACCGTTGACCATGTCGTCGCGGACCGTCATCCGCAGCGTCGCCGTGCCCGGCCCGACCGCGTCGATCGACATGCCGAGCGCCCGGCTGGCCCTGTCGTCGGCCCACATCGCGTCCGCGCTCGCGCGGGCGATCTCCTCGGGGGTCACGCGGACAGGCTAGGACCTCGTTCGACCAGACGCTCGCGCAGCCGCGCGAGGATCCGGTTCAGCAGCCGCGAGACCTGCATCTGGGTCACCCCGATGTCCGCACCGATCTCGGCCTGGGTGCAGTTGCCGAAGAACCGGAGCTCGAGGATCCGGCGCTCGCGCGGGGTCAGGCCGCGCAGCACGGCGTGCAGGGTGACCCGCGCCTCGACGTCCGCGAAGGCCGGGTCGAGGTCGCCGAGCCGGTCGGCGAGGCCGTCGTCCCCCTCCGGAGCCGGGGCGTCCAGCGACGCCGGAGTGAAGCAGCCGTTCGCCGCGAGCGCATCGAGGACCTGCTCGAGGTCGACGTCGAGGTGGCGGGCGAAGTCGGACGGCCGCGGCGAGCGGCCCAGCTCCTGGGAGAGGTCGCTCTCGGCAGCGAGGATCCGCCCCTGGAGCTCCTGGATCGACCGCGGCGGCCGCAGGGCCCAGCCCAGGTCGCGGAAGTGTCGGCGCAGCTCGCCACGGATCGTCGGGACCGCGAACGCCAGGAAGTCGGGGCCCCGGTCGGCGTCGAACCCCTGGACCGCCTTCACGAGCCCGAGGTAGGCGACCTGGTCGAGGTCCTCGGCGGCGATCCCCCGGCCGCGGTAGCGCCGCGCGCAGTCGGCGGCCACGCCCATGTTCAGCCGGACGATCTCGTCCTCGAGGGCGTGCCGTTCGTCGTCGTCGGCCGTCTGCTGCGCCTCCGCGAAGAGGCGGGCGGTGACCGAGCGCCGGTCCTCCATGCTTCGACGATGGCAGGGTGGTCTGGACCGCGCACCACCCTCACGGGTGGACCTTGGATCGGATCAGCGCAGGTCAGCGGCCTACGGCCCGCTCCAGCTCGGCCTTGTTCATCGAGGAGCGACCCTTGATGTTCTTGCGCTTCGCCTCCTCGTACAGCTGGTCGCGGGTGCGACCACCCGACCCGGAGTGGGACCGCAGCCCGCCACGCCGCGACGAGGACATGTCCTGGGTCGACGTGCGGCTCTTCTGCTTCGACTCGCCGTGCCGGGCCCGCTCCTTGTTGACGGTCCGGGCGGCGATCTCCTCCGCCTGGTCCTCGCTGCGACCGCGGTCCTCGAGGCCGTCCTTGATGTGCTCGTACTGCCGTTCTCGCTTGTTGCTCCACTGGTCCTGAGGCATACCGGTCGGGTACCCCGGGCCCCCCGCTTGCATGTCAGAGGGTGCGGGACAGGAGCCCTTGGAGGACGTTGAAGTGGCGCTCGGCGCCGGACTCGTCGTACATCGACGTGTCCGCCATCGTGTAGCCGTGGGCCGCGCCCTCGTAGACCTCGTTGAGGTGCGGCCGGCCGGCGTCCTGGAGCACCTGCTCGAGGGCCTCGACCTGCTCCAGCGGCATCGAGCGGTCCTGGTCCGCGTGACCGAAGGCGTACTCGGCCGTCGACGACGCGATCGCGAGGTGCGGGCTGTCGGCGGCATCGGTGACCAGCCCACCGCCGTGGAACCCGCCGACGGCGGCCACCGTGCCCGGGAACTGGCCCGCCGTGCGGACGGCGAGCCGGGCCCCCATGCAGTAGCCGGTCACGCCGATCGGACCGTCGCCGGCGTGCTCCTGCAGCGTCCGCACCCAGGCCTCGGCGTCCGGGCCCGACCTGTCGGGCGTGAGCCCGGCGACGCGGTCGCCGACGCCCGACGCGAAGAACTCCTCGCGGGCGCCGGGCTCCCGCAGGTCGCCCTGCGGCGCCAGGTCGGCGGCGCGGCCGTCGCGGTAGAACACGTTCGGCGCGAGCACGACGTACCCCCACGAGGCGATCCGGTCCGCCATCTCCTCGGTCTGCGGCCGCAACCCGATCGCGTCGACGTAGAACAGCACGCCCGGCCTCCCGGGCTCGCCCGTCAGGTAGGCCTCCGCGGCGCCGTCGGACGCCTGGATCTCGATCGTCTCACCCATGCCCGTGACGATAGTTGACCTGCACAACCGACCCGGCTGCCGGTGGTCCGCTCAGAGCTGCGACTGCACGCCGGCGAGCAGCTGGCGGGCCATCACGATGCGCTGGACCTGGTTGGTGCCCTCGTAGATCTGGGTGATCTTGGCGTCGCGCATCATCCGCTCGACCGGGTAGTCGCGGGTGTAGCCGTAGCCGCCGAGGACCTGGACGGCGTTGGTGGTGACCTCCATGGCCACGTCGGAGGCGAAGCACTTGGCGGCGGCACCGAAGAAGGTCAGGTCGGAGTCGCCGCGCTCGGACTTGCCGGCCGCGGCGTAGGTCATCTGGCGGGCCGCCTCGACCTTCATGCCCATGTCGGCCAGCAGGAACTGCATGCCCTGGAAGTCGCTGATGGACTTGCCGAACTGCTTGCGCTCCTGGGCGTAGCCCAGCGCGTAGTCCAGCGCGCCCTGGGCGATGCCGACGGCCTGGGCGGCGATGGTGACCCGGGTGTGGTCGAGGGTCTTCATCGCGGTCTCGAAGCCGGTGCCCTCCGCGCCGATCATCCGGTCCGCGGGGATCCGGACGTTGTCGAGGTATACCTCGCGGGTCGGGGAGCCCTTGATGCCCAGCTTCTTCTCCGGGGCACCGAAGGTCACGCCCTCGTCGGCCTTCTCGACCACGAACGCGCTGATGCCGCGCGACCGCTTCTCGGGGTCGGTGACGGCCATGACGGTGTAGTACTCGCTGACGCCGGCGTTGGTGATCCAGCGCTTCACGCCGTTGAGGACGTAGTGGTCGCCGTCGCGGACCGCGCGGGTCTTCATGCCCGCGGCGTCGGAGCCGGCGTCGGGCTCGGACAGGCAGTACGAGAAGCCGCCCTCGCCCGCCGCGAGCTTGCCCAGGTAGTGCTTCTTGAGCTCCTCCGAGCCGGAGATCTGCACCGGCAGGGAGCCGAGCTTGTTGACCGCCGGGATCAGGCTCGAGGACGCGCAGGCCCGGGCGACCTCCTCGATCACGATCACCGTCGCCAACGCGTCCGCCCCGGCACCGCCGTACTCCTCAGGCACGTGCGGGGCGTGGAAGTCCGCGGCCAGCAGCGCCGCGGCCGCCTCCTCGGGGTAGCGGGCGTTCTCGTCGACGTCGGCGGCGAACGGCGCGACCTTCGCGTCGCACACCGCACGCACGGCCTCGCGGATGGCCTGGTGCTCCTCGGAGAGGGCGAAGAGGGGGAACTCGGAGCTCATGGCCGGAATTCTACTTTCGGGTAACCCGGCGTCCGGGGCCGGGCATGCGAACGCCCGGCCGGGGCAGAACCCGGCCGGGCGTCAGCGATGGAGCGGAGTCAGAATCACTTCTTGGGAACGGTGACCTTGGCGGTCGTCGGGGCGCTGTACGCGTCGCCGCCGTACTTCAGGGTGAGCTTCTTGCCCTTGGCGGTCTTCGGCAGCTTGATGACCGCCTTGCCGTTCTTGATCGGCGCCGAGTAGGTCTTCTTGCCGAGCTTGGTCGTGACCTTGCCGGTGGGCTTGGTGTACTCGTTCTTCACCGTCGCGGTCACCTTGTAGGCCTTGCCGGCCTTGGCCGCCTTGGCGGTCATGGTGCTGATCTGCTTGGTGAGCTGGACCGAGCCGAGGGTCGCCGGGGCGGCCGTGGTGCAGCCGATCGCGACGGGCTGGCCGCCGATCTCGAGCGGGCCGTCGGCCGTCATCGGGGTGAAGGTGAAGGACGCCGGGAGCTTGACGTCGTAGGTGCCGGCGGCCGGCAGGTTGAACGCTTCGTTGGCGCCGGTGCCGTCCATGACGACCGAGCCGTCCTCGGCCGGCGGCGTGGCGGTGTAGGTGCCGGGCGCCGCGACGTCGAGCGAGCCGACCTTCATCGTGTAGTCGTCGATGGTGCCGCCGACGACGCCGAAGCTGCCGAGGGCGCCGGCCGCGCCCGAGGGCACGGTGATCGTCGAGCTGTAGCTGAGCAGACCGGCGTCGACCGGGAAGCCGGCGGGAGCGCTCGGCGGGAGCAGCGGGACGCTGACGGTCATGGGGAAGGTCTGGTCGCCGAGGATCGGCACGGCGCAGGTGTAGTCACCCGAGGCGTCGGCCGCGTCGGCGGCGGTGTTGGTGGCGACGACGAGGCCGCCGGCCACGAGGGCGGTGGTCGCGCCAGCGAGTGCGGCGCGTGTGGTGATGCTGCGAAGCTTCATGAAAGTGTGCTCCCTCCCGAGCAACTGGATCGGCGCTACCAGGAGGTAGCAATACGTGCGGAACGCTATCCGGTCCTCCGGACGGAGGTGTCGAAACACGGGAAGATTGCGCAAATCTTGGGGTCCACCACACCCCACCTAGGCTCGGCGGCATGGCGGACTGGCAGGACCCGGAGTGGGTCCGGATGATGCTGGAGGACTGCGAGACCTGGGCGGTGGTCGGGCTGTCGGGCGATCCGACGCGGACGGCGTACGAGATCGCGGCGCTGCTCCAGCGGCGGGGGAAGCGGATCGTCCCGATCCACCCCGACGCCCCGGTCGTGCTGGGTGAGCAGGGCTACGCCACCCTGGCGGACGTGCCGTTCCCGGTCGACGTCGTCGACGTGTTCCGGCGGTCGGAGTCGGCCGGCGAGTTCGCCGACCAGGCCGTCGCGATCGGAGCGCGCGGCGTGTGGTTCCAGCTCGGCGTGGTCGACGAGGACGCGTTCCAGCGCACCGTCGCCGCCGACGTCCCGATGGTGATGGACACCTGCCCGGCCATCGAGTGGCGCAAGCGGTGAGGTGATCGCCCCACGGGTGGGTACAGCGGGGCCATGGACGCCGACATCACCCTCACCGTGGACGGGGCCGAGCGATCGGTCACGGTCGACACCCGCACGACCCTGCTCGACGCGTTGCGCGAGCGCCTCGGCGCCACCTCGCCGAAGAAGGGCTGCGACCACGGGCAGTGCGGGTCGTGCACCGTGCTGCTCGACGGACGCCGCCACCTGACCTGCCTGGCGCTCGCGGTGGCGTACGACGGGTCGGAGGTCGTGACCGCCGACGGCCTCGGCACCGGCGGGGGCGGCAGCGACCTGCACCCCGTCCAGCAGGCCTTCCTCGACCACGACGGGTTCCAGTGCGGCTACTGCACCCCGGGTCAGGTGTGCTCCGCGGTCGGCGTCCTCGACGAGGCGAAGCAGGGCCACCCCAGCCTGGTGACCGACGACCTCGAGAGCGAGGTCGAGCTCACCGACGACGAGATTCGCGAGCGGATGAGCGGCGATCTGTGCCGCTGCGGTGCCTATCCCGGCATCCTCGCCGCCGTGCGCGAGGCGGCGGGCCGATGAGGGCGCTGGAGTACCTCCGCCCGGAGACCCCCGAGGACGCGGTCGCCGCCCTCGCGGCGCACCCCGAGGCGCGGTTCCTCGCCGGGGGCACGAACCTCGTCGACCACCTCAAGCTCGGCATCACGGCTCCCGAGGTGCTCGTCGACGTGCGCCGGCTGCCGCTGGACACCGTCGAGGCGTACGACGACGCCTCCGGGCGCGGCCTGCGCATCGGCGCCAACGTGCGCAACAGCGACCTCGCCGCCCATCCCCTGGTGCGGTCCCGCTACCCCGGCCTCTCCCGGGCGCTGCTCGCCGGCGCGTCCGGGCAGATCCGCAACCAGGCGACGACCGGCGGCAACCTGCTGCAGCGCACCCGGTGCGTCTACTTCCAGGACCTCAGCACGCCGTGCAACAAGCGCGAGCCGGGGACCGGGTGCTCGGCGCTCGACGGGTACGGCCGCTACAACGCGATCCTCGGCGCCAGCCCCTCCTGCGTCACGACCCACCCCTCCGACATGGCCGTGGCGCTGACCGCGCTGGACGCGACCGTCGTGGTGCTCGGCCCGGACGGCGAGCGCCGGATGGCGATCGACGAGCTGCACCGGCTCCCTGGTGACCGGCCGGAGCGCGACACCACGCTGCGGCACGGCGACCTGATCACCGCCGTCGAGCTGCCCGAACAGCCGGTCGCGGCGCGCTCGACGTACCGCAAGGCCCGGGACCGGGCGTCGTACGCCTTCGCCCTGGTCTCCGTCGCGGCCGCGCTCGAGCTGCGCGACGGCGTGGTCGAGGACGTCCGCATCGCGTGGGGCGGGGTGGCCCACAAGCCGTGGCGCGCCCGCCGGGCGGAGGCGGCGCTGGTCGGCCGCCCCCTCGACGGGGCTGCTGCCCGCGCGGCCGCCGAGCTCGAGCTCGAGGCGGCCGAGACGACCGCGCAGACGGCGTACAAGGTCCCGATGGTGCGGAACCTGACCGCGCTCACCCTCACCACCCTCGCGGAGGACGACCGATGACCGAGCAGCAGACCGAGTCCCTCGACGTCCGCTCCATCGGCACAGCGCTCCCGCGGGTCGACGGCGTCGAGAAGGTCACCGGGCGGGCGGCGTACGCCGTCGAGCACGGCGCCGCCGACGGCGTCACGGATCCGCTCCACGCCTGGCTGGTCACCTCCCGGATCGCCAAGGGCCGGATCACCGGCGTCGACGCCGGGCCGGCGCTCGCCCACGACGGCGTGGTGTGCGTGCTCGACCACACGAACGCGCCACGCCTCGAGGACACGTCGAACGGCGAGCTGGCGATCCTCCAGGACGACCGCGTGCACTTCCACGGGCAGATCGTCGCGATCGTGCTCGCCGAGACGTCCGAGGCGGCTCGCGAGGGTGCCGCGCTCGTCGAGGTCGGGTACGCCGAGGAGCCGTTCGAGGCCGAGCTGCGCGAGGACAACGCGACGTACGCCCCGGAGCAGGTCAATCCGGCGATGGAGACCGACACCGACGAGGGCGACGTGGACGCCGCGCTCCGCGACGCGGCGGTGGTCGTCGAGCAGACCTACCGGACGGCGTACGAGCACAACAACCCGCTCGAGCCGCACGCCACGACCGCGTGGTGGCGGGACGAGGACGGGGAGCCGACGCTGTCGATGTTCGACTCGACCCAGGGCGTCCACGGCGTGGTGTCCACGCTCGCGCCGATGCTCGGCGTGGACGAGCAGCAGATCCGGGTGCGGGCGCCGTACGTCGGCGGCGGGTTCGGCAGCAAGGGCGAGGCCCACGCACACGTGATGGCCGCGGCGCTCGCCTCGCAGACCACCGACGGTCGCCCGGTCCGGCTGGCGGTGACCCGCCAGCAGATGTTCACGCTCACCGGCTACCGGACGGCGACGATCTCGCACTTCCGGCTCGGCGCGGACGCCGACGGCCGGCTGACCGCGATCGAGCACCGGGTGCAGGAGCAGACGTCGCGGGTGCGCGAGTTCGCCGAGCAGACGGCCTCGCCGACCCGGATGCTGTACGCCGCCCCGAACCGGCGCACCAGCCACCGGCTCGCCCGGCTCGACGTGGCGGTGCCGTCCTGGATGCGCGCGCCGGGCGAGATGCCCGGTGTGTTCGCCCACGAGGTCGCGATGGACGAGCTCGCGGAGGCGTGCGGGCTCGACCCGATCGAGCTGCGCGTGCGCAACGAGCCGGACACCGACCCGGAGACCGGCAAGCCGTTCAACGACCGCCGCCTGGTCGACTGCCTGCGCCGCGGCGCCGAGCGGTTCGGCTGGGCGGACCGGCCGGCCGCTCCCCGGTCCACCGAGGACGGCGAGTGGTGGGTCGGCACCGGCGTCGCGGCGTCGACGTACCCCGCCATGGTGCAGCCGGGCAACGAGGCCCGCGTGCGCTTCCTCGGTGACGGGCGGTACGCCGTCGCCATCGGCAGCGTGGACATCGGCACCGGCGCCCGCACCGTCCTCGTCCAGATCGCCGCGGACGCACTCGGCACGGACACGGACGCGATCGACCTCGAGGTCGCCGACAGCCTCCTTCCCTCGGCCACCGTGGCCGGCGGCTCGTCGGGCACCAGCTCGTGGGGCGGGGCGATCGTCGCCGCCGCGCAGCGGTTCCGCGCCGACCACGGAGACGACCCGTCCGTCGGCGCCGAGACGACCGCGTCGGCGGCGGACAACCCGAACGCCGAGAAGTACGCCTTCCACTCCTTCGGTGCGGTCTTCGCGGAGGCGCGGGTGCACCGGTGGACCGGTGAGATCCGCGTGCCGCGGCTGCTCGGCGTCTACTCGGTCGGCCGGGTGATCAACCCGGCCACCGCCCGCTCGCAGCTCGTCGGCGGCCTGGTGATGGGCCTGTCCGCCGCGCTGTTCGAGGAGGGCGTCCGCGACCCCCGGTTCGGCCACCCGGTCACCCAGGACCTGGCGACCTACCACGTCGCCGCGCACGCCGACGTGCTCGACGTGCAGGCCGAGTGGCTCGACGAGTCCGACGAGCGGTTCACCCCCATGGGCTCCCGGGGCATCGGCGAGATCGGCATCGTGGGCACGGCGGCTGCGGTCGCGAACGCGACGCACCACGCCACGGGGGTCCGGGTGCGCTCGATCCCGGTGACGGCGGACCGCTTCCTCGAGTGAGACGCTTGCGCTCGTGGACGACCTGCACGTGCCGCCCGGCCCCGGGCTGCCGGACGGGCTGGTGATCCCGGACGGCGAGCTGGTCGAACGGTTCTCCCGCTCCCCCGGTCCGGGTGGTCAGTCGGTGAACACCTCCGACAGCCGGGTCGAGCTCGAGTACGACGTGGTCGCGTCGGCGGTGCTGTCGGAGCAGCAGCGGGCGCGGCTGGTCGGCCGGATCGGCTCGCCGGTGCGCGTCGTCGCCTCCGAGCACCGCTCCCAGCACCGCAACCGGGTCGCGGCGCGCGAGCGGCTCGCGGCCCGGCTCCGCGAGGCGCTGGCGCCGCCGCCACCGCAGCGACGGCCGACCAGGCCGACCCGCGGGTCGCAACGACGGCGGCTGGAGAGCAAGCGGCAGCGCGGCGAAACCAAGGCCCTGCGCGGCCGGGTCAGGGACGAGTGACGCGGGCGCGGACGACGTGCGCGTCGCCGTCGGCCTCGCCCGGGCGCAGCCCGAGGTAGCGCGACCGGATCTCCCGGCGACCGACGTCCTCGATCTCGTCGAACCCGGCGTCGCGCAGCATCGCGTGCACGCTCGCCGTGTCCCGGCCGGGCTGCAGCGGCTCGCCCACCTCGGCGACGTGCGCCTCGAGCGTCTCCCGGCCGGAGCGGGCTGCGGCCGGGGCGTGCTCGGTCGCCTTCAGGTAGTCCAGCACCACCTCGCCGTCAGGCACCGCAGCGATCACGGCCAACGTCGCGCGCACGGCCTCGTCGGACAGGTAAGGCACCACGCCGAGCCAGAGGAAGAACGCCGGCTGCCGGGCGTCGAACCCCGCCGCCGCCAGCTGCTCGGCGAGCGAGTCGCGCTCGAAGTCGACTGCGACGTACGTGACGCTGTCCGGCACCTCGATGCCGACGTCCGCCAGCCGCTCGCGCTTCCACGCCCCGGTCGCCGGGTGGTCGACCTCGTAGACGTGCGTCCCGGGGAACGGGTTGCGGTACGCGAACGTGTCGAGACCAGCGCCGAGCACGACGACCTGGCGCGTGCCGCGCTCGACCGCGGCGGCCAGGGCGTCCTCGGCGAACCGGTGCCGCACCGCGATGAACAGCCGCAGCCGCGGCTGGGCCCAGGCCAGGTCCGGCAGGTCCGCGGTCCCCAGGATCCGGCGAGCGAGCGGGTCGGTGAAGATCCGCGGCTCGGCCGCCTCCTGGTGGGCGGCACGCAGCGCAGCGGCCCCGAGGGCGGTCCGGCTGGGCTCCCCCTCACGCACCGGAGGTCACGCGCCCGCCAGGCGCGCCAGCTCCTCGTCGACGACCGACGGGTCGAGCTTGGTGAAGATCGGCGTCGGCTTGCCCACCGGCGTGCCCGGGACGACCTGCCTGCGCGCCCATGCCGGGAACCCGGAGTACTCCCCCGTGATGATCGGGTACGGCGCGCCACCGTCCAGGTCGTCGACCTCCTCGAGCCTCGGCATCGGCGCGACGTCGCCGGCGCCGCCGAGCGCGCGGTCCACCTCGTTGGCCGAGAACGGCAGGAACGGGCTCAGGATCAGGTTGAGGTCGGCGACGCACTGCGCCACGACGTGCAGGATCGTGGCGAGCCGCTCCCGCTGGTCGTCGCCCTTGAGCTTCCACGGCTCGGTGTCCGAGACGTACTTGTTGACCTCGGCGACGGCCCGCATCGCCTCACCGATCGCCTGCTTCTGCCGGTGCCGCGCGATCAGGTCGCCGACCACGCCGAACGTCGTCTCGACGCCCGCGAGCAGCGCCTCGTCCTCGACGGTCAGCTCGCCGGGCTTCGGGATCTCACCGAAGTTCTTGGCGATCAGGTTCGCGGTGCGGTTGACCAGGTTGCCCCAGCCGGCGACGAGCTCGTCGTTGGTGCGCCGCACGAACTCCGACCAGGTGAAGTCGGAGTCCTGGCTCTCCGGACCGGCGGCGGCCACGAAGTAGCGGAACGCGTCGGGCTGGTAGCGGCTGAGCAGGTCGCGCACGTAGATGACGACCCGCTTCGAGGACGAGAACTTGCGCCCCTCCATGGTGAGGAACTCGCTCGAGACGACCTCGGTGGGCAGGTTGAGCTCGCCGTACTGGCGCGGGGTGCCGCCCTTGCTGCCCTTGCCGGAGTAGGCCAGCAGCTCGGCCGGCCAGATCTGGCTGTGGAAGGTGATGTTGTCCTTGCCCATGAAGTAGTAGGACAGCGCCTCGGGGTCGTTCCACCACTCGCGCCAGCGGTCCGGCTCGCCGAGGCGTCGGGCCCACTCGATGGACGCCGACAGGTAGCCGATGACCGCGTCGAACCAGACGTAGAACTTCTTGGTCGGGTTCTCGCGCCAGCCCTCGAGCGGGACGGCGATGCCCCAGTCGATGTCGCGGGTCATCGACCGCGGCCGGATCTCCTTGAGGATGTTCTGGCTGAACCGGATCACGTTCGGCCGCCACAGCCCGGTCGCCTCACGCCCGTCGAGCCACTCCGCGAGCGCGTCGGCCAGCGCCGGCAGGTCGAGGAAGAAGTGCTGGGTCTCGATGAACTCCGGCGTCTCGCCGTTGATCTTCGAGCGCGGGTTCACCAGGTCGTGCGGGTCGAGCTGGTTGCCGCAGTTGTCGCACTGGTCGCCGCGCGCCCCGTCGTACCCGCAGATCGGGCAGGTGCCCTCGATGTAGCGGTCGGGCAGGGTGCGCCCGGTCGACGGCGAGATCGCGCCGTACGTCGTCTCCTCGACGAAGTAGCCGTTCTCGTGGACGCCGAGGAACAGCTCCTGCACCACCGCGTGGTGGTTGCGGGTGGTGGTGCGCGTGTAGAGGTCGTAGGTCAGCCCCAGGCTGGCGAGGTCCTCGGCGATGATCCGGTGGTTCCGGTCGGCGAGCTCCTGCGGGGTCATGCCCGCCTCGTCGGCCGCGATGAGGATCGGCGTGCCGTGCTCGTCGGAGCCGGAGACCATGAGCACGTCGTGCCCCGCCATCCGCATGTACCGACTGAAGACGTCGGAGGGCACGCCGAAACCGGCCACGTGGCCGATGTGGCGCGGGCCGTTGGCGTACGGCCAGGCGACGGCGCTGAGCACCTTCGACGGGGGAACCTCGCTCATGTGCTCAATCCTAGGGAGCGGCCGCGCGGCGCCGGGCCGCGGGCACGTCGGCGGCCCGTTCGGGTACGAAGGGGCGTGACCACCAGCCGACCCGCACCCTCGCCAGCACCGACCCCCGATCGGGCGCACCGCCCGGACCTGCTGCGCCGATGGGGACGGCGGGCCTTCTCCCGCTTCTGGGTGCTCCCCGCCCTGTGGTGCACGGTCGCCGTCGCGGCCGGGGTGCTGATACCGGTCGCAGACGAGAACGCGGCGAGCTGGATGCCGTTCCTGTTCGAGGGCGGCATCGACGGGGCGCGCACCGTCCTGTCGACCATCGCCGGAGCGATGATCTCGGTGACGGGGCTCGTCTTCTCGATCACGATCGTCGTGCTCCAGCTCGCCAGCAGCCAGTTCTCGCCGCGGGTGCTGCCGGCGTTCCTCGACGACCGGATCACCCAGAACACGCTCGGCGTCTTCGCGGCGACGTTCCTCTATTCGCTCACCGTCCTGCGCTCGGTCGGCTCGGGACCGGGCACCGACGTCCCGCAGTTGGGCGTCACGATCGGGTTCGGTCTGGTCCTGGCCGCGGTCGGCATGTTCCTGGCGTTCATCCACCGGATCACCCGCACGATCTCGGTCACCACGGTGATCCGCGAGGTCGCGGCCGACACCCGGCGCCTGCTCGCGCGATCGTCCGGAGCGGGTCCCGCCGAGTCGGGCGACACCCTGCACCTGCGGCGCCAATCAGTGGCCACGGCCCCGACCTCGGGCTACCTCGACACGCTGGACCAGCGTGCACTGGTGGCGCTCGCCCGCCGCCACGACCTTCACCTCGAGGTCCTTCACCCGCTCGGCACCTTCGTTCCTGAGGGCGCACCGGTGGTCATGGTGCGCGGAGCGGGCCCCGTCGCCGGGATCGACGGGTCCGTGCTCGTGCGGAACGGGCTGGGCATCGCCCCGGAGCGGACCATGCAGCAGGACCCGACCTTCGGGATGCGTCGGCTCGTCGACATCGCCGAGCGTGCCCTGTCACCGGGCACCAACGACCCGACGACGGCCACCCAGGCGATCGACGAGCTCCACGACCTGCTCCGACGGCTCGTCAACCGGCCGGACCCCCAACCGGTCTGGCGCGACGACGACGGCGTGGCGCGGCTCGTCACCACGGAGCCGACCTTCGTCGAGCTGCTCGACCTGGCCGTCGACGAGATCGCCCACTGGGGCGCCGACGGCATCCAGACACCGCGCCGGCTGGCTGCGATGCTGCGCGACCTCGCCGCGGCTGCCAGCGACGACCATCGCGAGACCGTCCACGCCAAGGCCGCCAGCATCGACCGAGGCGCTCACTGACCAGGCGTCAGCCCGCCCGGCCCGCGTACGCAGCGAGTCGCTCGTAGGGTCCGGCGCCCTCGGGGGCCGGCTGCTCCGGCCCGAACACCGGCGCGCGGTTCTCCTCGGTGAGGTTCTCGCGCAGGAATTCCAGGCCGCGCTCCGCGACCTCGGGGTCCAGCCGTTCGCGGGGGTAGCCGATCGTGCTCGCGACGTCCCAGGTGTGGACCGCGAGCTCCGCGGTCTGCCAGTCGGCGCTCACCGGCGCGTCGCCGGAGTGCTCGTGCCACGCGTGCACGAGGTCGTCGCCGACGACGCGGAAGGCCGGGCCCCACTCCTCGGCCACGTGCGGTGGGGGTGCCGACCAGTCGACCTCGTCGCCGCGCATCATCGCGAGGAACCGCCGCGGCGCGTCGACCAGGTGGTCGGTGAGCGTCGCGAGGTCCCAGTCGCCGCACGGCGTCGCTCGCTCCAGCGCGTCGCGGTGCACGTGGTCGAGGACGTCCCCGGCCTGGTCGACGGCCCGGGCCAGCACGCGGACCTCGTCACCCCACTCGACGTGTGCTGTCGCCATGCAGCCACGGTAGGACCGGTCCGCCGACGCCGTCGAGGGACCAAGGACCCGCAGGTCCGGGCCGGTTCAGCTGAAGTCGAGCGGCTCGGTGCGGCTGCGCTTGAGCTCGTAGAAGTGCTCGTAGCCCGACAGCGTCACGCAGGCGTCCCAGAGCTTCCCGGCCTCCTCGCCGCGCGGGGCCCTGCTGATGACCGGCCCGAAGAACGCCCGGCCCTCGAACGCGATGGTCGGGGTCCCGACCTCGTTGCCGACCTGGTTCATGCCGCGGTCGTGGGAGGCGGCGATCGCGTCGTCGTACGACGAGTCGTCCATCGCGTCGGCCAGCAGCGTGTCGAGACCGGCCTCCTCGAGGGCCGCCTCGATCATCGCGCGGTCCTTGTCCTGCTTCTCGAGGTGGATGCGCGTGCCCATCGCGGTGTAGAGCGGCAGCAGCGCGTCCTTGCCGTACTTCTGCTCGGCCGCCATCAGCACCCGCACCGGCTGCCAGGCGGTCTTCAGGAACTCGCGGTACTCGTCCGAGATGTCCTTGTCCTGGTTGAGGTGGGCGAGGCTCATGATGTGCCACGTGACCTCGATGTCCCGCACCTTCTCGACCTCGAGGATCCACCGCGAGGTGATCCACGCGAACGGGCAGGCCGGGTCGAACCAGAAGTCAGCGTTGGTCATGTCAGTAGATAACCGACGGGACGCAGCGGTATTCCCCGCCGACCCGTGCGCCGAATCCGCTTTTCGCCCGCGGCACCCCCAGTGGCAGGATGCCTCGCATGCCTGGAACCAACCTCACCCGGGACGAGGCCGCGACCCGCGCCGCGCTCCTGGACGTCACGTCGTACTCCATCGACCTGGACCTCACGACGGGCGACAAGACCTTCGGATCGACCACCACGATCCGGTTCACCTGCAGCGAGCCCGGCGCGGAGACGTTCGCCGACCTCGTCGACGCGACCGTGCACGAGATCACGCTGAACGGCGAGTCGGTCGACCCGGCCACGGCGTACGCCGACAGCCGGATCACGCTGACCGGTCTCGCGGCCGAGAACGAGCTGGTCGTGCGCGCCGACTGCACCTACTCCCGCACGGGTGAGGGCCTGCACCGGTTCGTCGACCCCGCCGACGACCGCGTCTACACGTACACGCAGTTCGAGGTGCCGGACGCCCGCCGCGTCTACACCACCTTCGAGCAGCCCGACCTCAAGGCGCCGTTCCAGTTCACCGTGACGGCGCCGGAGGGCTGGAAGGTCGTCTCGAACTCCCCCACCCCCGCCCCCGAGCCCACGGGCGACGGTGCCGCGGTGTGGCGCTTCGAGCCGACCAAGCCGTTGTCGACGTACGTCACCGCGATCGTGGCCGGTGAGTACCACGAGGTGCTCGACGTCTACCGGGGCAAGCACGGGGACATCCCGCTCGGCCACTACTGCCGCCAGTCGCTCGTGGAGCACCTCGACGTCGAGGAGCTCGTGAAGCTGACCCGCCAGGGCTTCGAGTTCTTCGAGGACGCCTTCGCCTACCCGTACCCGTTCGGCAAGTACGACCAGCTCTACGTGCCGGAGTACAACATGGGCGCGATGGAGAACGCCGGCTGCATCACCCTGCGCGACGAGTACCTCCCGCGCAGCCGCCAGGACCGCTCCTTCTACGAGTTCCGCAACGAGGTCATCCTCCACGAGATGGCGCACATGTGGTTCGGCGACCTGGTCACCATGAAGTGGTGGGACGACCTCTGGCTGAACGAGTCGTTCGCCGAGTGGGCCTGCTACCACGCCGCCGTCGAGGCCTCGGAGTTCACCGAGTCGTGGACCGGCTTCACCAACGCCCGGAAGAACTGGGCCTACCGCCAGGACCAGCTCCCCAGCACCCACCCGATCGCGGCCGACAACGTCGACCTGCGTGCGGTCGAGGTGAACTTCGACGGCATCACGTACGCCAAGGGCGCGTCGGTGCTCAAGCAGCTGGTCGCCTGGGTCGGCCTGGAGAACTTCCTGGTCGGCGTGCGCGCCTACTTCCAGGAGCACGAGTTCGGCAACACCGAGTTCAAGGACCTGCTGACCGCGCTGGAGAAGGCCTCCGGCCGCGACCTCGAGTCGTGGGCGCAGGAGTGGCTGCAGACCTCCGGCGTGAACACCCTGGCTCCGGAGTTCGAGCTCGCCGATGACGGGACGTACGCGTCGTTCGCGGTGCGCCAGACCGCGAACCCCGACTACCCGACGCTGCGCCGGCACCGGCTCGGCATCGGCCTCTACGACGAGGTAGACGGCCGGCTCGTCCGGCGTACCTCGCTGGAGACCGACGTCAGCGGTGACCTCACCGAGGTCGCCGACCTGGTCGGCCAGCGCCAGCCCGACCTGCTGCTGCTGAACGAGGGCGACCTGGCGTACGCCAAGATCCGCCTCGACGAGCGCTCGCTCGCCACCGTCATCGGCGGCCTCGCGACGCTCGACGACTCGCTGGCGCGGGCGCTGTGCTGGGGCGCGGCGTGGGACATGACCCGCGACGCCGAGATGACCGCCACCGACTTCGTGGCACTCGTCCTCAGCAGCATCGGCAGCGAGACCGACGCGTTCGGCGTCGCCCGGATCCCGGGCTACGCGGCGATGGCCGTCACCCAGTACTCCGCCCCGGAGAACCGCGCGACCCTGCGCGCCACCTGGGAGGAGGGGCTGCGCAAGCTGCTCGAGAACGCCGAGGCGGGCAGCGACCACCAGCTGTCGTTCGCGCGGGCCTACGCCGGCGCGGCGCACAGCGACGCGGCGCTGACCGACCTCGAGCGGATGCTCGACGGCTCGCTCGCCTTCGACGGCCTCGCCGTCGACACCGACCTGCGCTGGACGCTGCTCAGCGCCCTCGCCCGCAACGGCCGCGCCGACGAGGCCCGGATCGCCGAGGAGCTCGAGCGCGACAACACGATCTCCGGCCAGGAGCACGCCGCCGCCGCGCGCGCGATGCGCCCGACCGCCGAGGCCAAGGCCGAGGCGTGGGAGATCGCGATGGTGCGCGACGACGTCCCGAACGAGACCCAGCGCAGCGTCGTGCTGGCCTTCCAGCAGTACGGCCAGGACGAGGTGCTCACGCCGTACGTCGAGAAGTACCTCGCCGCCGCGGACACCCTGTGGGAGGACAAGGGCACGCAGCGCGCCTCGACCGCGCTCGAGTTCATCTTCCCCAAGCAGCTGGCCAGCCAGGACCTCCTCGACCGCGTCGACGCGTGGCTGGAGTCGTCCGACGCCAACCCGGCCGCCAAGCGGTACGTCCGCGAGGGCCGCGCCGACGTCGCCCGGGCCCTGGCCGCCCAGGCCAGGGACGCGCAGTGAGCGGAGCAGCGGCGCGTGAGGAACGAACGCGGCGCGTGGGCTCCGCCAGATCGAGCAAGCCCCGCGGC
>DASTXB010000081.1:0-21800 GCA_035765695.1 Nocardioides sp.
CGACCCTCCTTGTCCTCCTTCTGGAGGACCAGGGCCTCGACCTTGTCGCCGACCTCGACGACCTCGTTGGGGTCGACGTCGTGCTTGATCGACAGCTCGCGCGAGGGGATGACGCCCTCGGTCTTGTAGCCGATGTCGAGCAGGACCTCGTCCCGGTCGACCTTGACGATGGTGCCATCCACGATGTCACCGTCGTTGAAGTACTTGATGGTCGCGTCGATCGCCGCGAGGAAGTCCTCCTCCGACCCGATGTCGTTGACCGCGACCTGCGGCGCATCGGTGATGTCGGGGAGGGTCGAGATGCTGCTCGTCATAAGGAAGGTGTGTCCTTGGGATGGATGGTGTCGTGCGGGCACGTCGAAGGTCCCGTTTCACTACCGATTCCAGGGTAATTGGAGAGATAGCGAGCGAGGGTCCGCTCCGTCTGGGACTCAGGCAGACCTCCGGCGCAACCTAGAGCCTACGCGGGCCGCGCGAGATCCGTCCAACCGGCAGGGCACCGCCTCCCACCGTAACCCGGACCCCGGCCTCACGGTTGCCCGTCGGCCGAGCGGACGCGGCGGCTACGCTCGCAGATCGTGGAGAACCATCCGCCCGTGCGGGTCGAGCGTCGTCCGGTCACCGAGGAGGAGTCGCGTCGCGCGAACGGCCCGGACTGGGACCGGTACGCCGACGAGTACCAGGCCACCCACGGCGAGTTCCTCGGCGACGCGGGCTTCGTGTGGGGACCCGAGGGCTTCACCGAGGTCGAGGCCGGCGTCCTCGGCGACGTCGCCGGCAAGGACGTGCTCGAGGTCGGGTCGGGCGCCGGGCAGTGCTCGCGCTGGGTGCGATCGCGGGGTGGCCGCGCCCACGGCCTCGACCTCTCGTTCCGCCAGCTGCAGCACTCGCGCCGGATCGACCTCGAGACCGGCCTCGCCGTCCCCTCCGTCCTCGGCACCGCCACGCAGCTGCCGTTCGCCGACGACAGCTTCGACGTCGTCTTCTCGTCGTTCGGGGCACTGCAGTTCGTCAGCGACATCGCCGACGCGGTCGCCGAGAGCGCCCGCGTGCTGCGGGCCGGGGGCCGGTACGCCTTCTCGATCACGCACCCGACCCGGTGGATGTTCCCGGACGACCCGGGCGAGGAGGGCCTGGTCGCGAGCCAGTCCTACTGGGACCGCACGCCGTACGTCGAGGTCGACGACGCCACCGGCGAGGTGTCGTACGTCGAGCACCACCGCACGCTCGGCGACTGGGTCGCGCTGCTCGCGGGCGCCGGCTTCGTGCTCACCGACCTGCTCGAGCCCGAGTGGCCCGCCGGGCACGACCGGGTCTGGGGCGGCTGGTCGGCGACCCGGGGGCGGTTCACCCCCGGGACCGCGATCTTCGGCGCCCGGCTCGGCTGACCCGTCAGGTCTTGCTCAGGGAGACGCGTTCGGCCGGCGCGCTGCTGCTGTCGCCGCTGCCACCGTTGCGCCGACGGGCGCCGAGCAGGAGCAGGACGCCGGCGAGGATGCACAGTGCGCCGCCGACGAAGCCGATGATCGGCATCCACACCGTCACCAGGCTCAGCAGCAGCATGTTGGCGTCGGCGTCGTCCTTGAACTGCTGGAGCTGCTCGTCGGTGAAGCCGATCTTCAGGTCGAGGACCTGGGTGCCGTCGTCGAGGTATCGCTGCTGGTCCTGGGTCTGCTGCTGGATGGCGCCGGTCTTCGGCTCCACGTAGATCTCGACGTGGTTGTCGTAGGTGCCGTCGATCCCCTCGGCGATCTGGATCGGGGCGCCCTTGATGTCGATCGTGTAGACGAAGGTCTGGATCCCGAGGACGTCCTCGGTGCGGTCGTAGACGGCGGGCACCGCCTCGCCGATGGTGCCGTCCCAGTACTCGTAGTCCTTCTTCTCCGCGTCGAAGGGCCACTTGTTGATCAGGCCCGCGTGCGGGACCGCGTCGGCCGGCAGGCCCGGGTAGTCCGGCACCGCCTCGGCCGTCACGCGATCGGCGGCGAAGACGTCGGTGTCGGCCGTGACCAGTCGCGGGTCGTCGCCGTCCACGCAGTCCGGTGCGTCGTCGACGTCGATGACCACGCAGGTGGTCTGGACGAACACGACCGTGTTGTCGTCGGAGGCCTCGGAGTCGGCCTGGGTGATGCTCTGGACCTTGACCGGGTTCTCCTCGAGCTCACCGGTCCCGGCGTTGAGCTTCTTCACCGTCCCATCGAGACGGGTGAGCTGGTTGACGTCCAGCGGCGTCTTCTTCACGACCCCGGGGGCCCAGGTCGTGGCGAGCACGCCGGCCACGAGCAGGAAGGCACCGAGCCCGAGCAGCACCACTCCGAACCACTTACGCTTCACCGCGACCCCTCCCAGGATGTGATGGGCGGCACGTTAGCAGTACCGACGAGTAAGGATGCGATATCCGTCACACCCGTGACCGGAAATTGTCCGAGGGGGTGTGACACACTCCCGGCGTGCTCCGCCGACCCGACCGATTCCTGCTGGCCGGCGGCCTCCTGATCGTGGTCCAGCTGGGCTTCCGGACCTGGGCGCTGTGGGGCTCGTGGTTCTACTTCGACGACCTGGCGTTCATGTCGCGGGCGATGAACCAGCCCTTCGACTGGGCGTACCTCACCGAGTCGTACGGCGGCCACCTGATGCCCGCCGGCTTCGCGCTGGCATGGGTCCTGACGAAGTGGTGGGTCTACGACTGGGCACCCTGGGCGGTCACGCTCCTCCTGCTCCAGCTGGTCGCGAGCATCGGCATGTTCCGGCTCTTGGTCTCGATGTTCGGACGCCGCGCGTTCGTCCTCGTCCTGCTGGCCGGCTACCTCGCCTGGGTGTTCTCGCTCTCCGCCGGCGTGTGGTGGGCCGCCGGCATCAACCAGATCCCCCTGCAGATCGCCCTGGCCTTCGGGCTCACCGCGTTCCTCGCCTACCTGCGCACCAAGCGCGCCCGGCACCTGGTCGTCTCCCTGGTCTGGGTCGGCCTCGGGCTGCTGTTCTACGAGAAGACCGTGGTGGTGCTGGGGATCTACGGCCTCGTGGCGCTCGGGTGGTTCAGCGCCGGCAAGACCCCGGAGCGGCTGCGGCGGCTGTGGGACGAGTACCGGCTCGCCGTCGTCGCGGCGGTCGTCGCCGGCGGCGTATACCTCGCGGTCTACGCGGCGTACGGCCTCAACTTCTCCCCCGGTGAGACCGCCGACGTGCCCTGGGGCCCGATCGCGTGGAACCTGGTCGCGATCGCGATGCTCCCGGCGGTCGCCGGCGGACCGATCAACTGGCAGCCGCTGACCGGCGGCGCGTTCGCGAACCCGTCCGACGTCGTGATGCTGGTGTCCTGGGCCGCGGTCGCCGCGCTGGTCTACTACGCCTGGCGCAGTCGGACCATCAGCAAGCGGGCCTGGTCGCTGGTCGCCTTCACCACCCTCGGCAACGTCGCGCTGCTCGCGTCGGCGCGCGCCGGCGTCGTCGGACCCGACATCGCCCGCGAGTACCGCTACCAGACCGAGGCCGCTGCGGTGATCGTGCTCGCGATCGGCCTGGCCCTCCTCCCCCTCCGCGGGGCCCGCGAGCAGAACGCCGTCCGCGAGGACGCGCCGGAGGGCTACGAGGGCCGCCGCCTGGTCGCCGCCGTCACGGTGGTCGTCGTCGCGCTCAGCGCGGTGTCGAGCGTGCGCTGGGTCGACCTGTGGCAGGACCGCAACCCCACCCACGACTACATCGACCACGTCGAGGCGGAGCTCACCGCGGACGACGAGCCGGTGCCGCTCGTCGACGCCGGGGTCCCGCAGACGCTGCTGTGGTCGTTCCGCTATCCCGAGAACACCTACAGCCACCTGTTCGACCCCTGGGCCGCCCACATGGACTTCCCGCGCCACACGGTCGACGACCTGTTCGTGTTCGACGACCGCGGCGAGCTCGCCCAGGTCCGGCTCGACCCGGCGCGGCGGATGAAGAGCCCGCGGGGCGCCGACCGCGACTGCCCCGTCCCGCTGGCGGGCGGGGTCGTGCGGATCCCGCTCGACGGGCCGGTGATCGGCGGCGGTTGGTGGATCGCGCTGGACTACGACAGCCCGGTGGCGACCAGCTTCCGCCTCGTCGCCGGCGACGAGGCCCACGACGTCGACGTACCGGCCGGCGAGCACACCGCGTGGTTCCAGGCCGCCGGCACCTTCGACGAGGTGATGATCAACTCGTTCCCCGACGACACCGGGCTCTGCGTGACCGACCTGGTGCTCGGCTCACCCGAGCCGACCGCGCCCGAGTCCGGCTCGTGACGCGCGAGCGGAAGGTCCTGGTCGCCGGCCTCGTCCTGATCGCGGCGCATGCCGCCTACCGGGCCTGGGCGACGTACGGCGGCTGGTTCCACATCGACGACTTCAACTTCATCTCGCGGATGTTCCACGACGGCCTCTCCCCCGCCGTCGCGGCCCGGTCGTACTACGGCCACGTGATGCCGGCGGCGATGTACCTCTCCTGGCTCAACCAGGCCCTCGCGCCGTGGAGCTTCTGGGTGCCGGCCACCGAGATGGTCGCGCTCCAGGTGCTGTGCGACCTGGGCCTGCTCTACCTGCTCCGCGCGATGTTCGGCCTGCGGCCCGGCATCCTGCCGCCGCTGGCGCTCTTCCTCGCGTCGGTGATCTCGCTGGAGGGATCGATCTGGTGGGCGGCCGCGGTCAACCTCCTGCCGCTGCAGGCCGCGCTGTTCTTCGGGCTCGCCGCGCACGTCACCTACCTGCGCACCGGGCGGCTCCGCCACGCGGTCGCCGCGAACGCCTGGATCGTGGCCGGCATCGCGTTCAACGAGAAGACGGCCCTGGTGTACGGCGTTCTCGGCATCGTCACGCTCTGCTACTTCGCCACCGGGCGATCGCCGGTCGAGCGCGTGCGGACGGCGGTCCGCGGACGACTGCCGGCGCTCGCGCTGTACGTCCTGACCGGCGCGGCGTACGTCGTCCTCTACCTCAACGTCGGCCGGGACTTCCGGGCCTCCAAGCCGGTCAGCTACCCCGTCCTCGACACGATCAGCCGGATGGTGCTCGACACCTACGTGCCGGCCCTGCTCGGCGGGCCGGTGCGCTGGTGGCGGGTGCCGGACCAGCCGTTCTCCTTCGCGCTGCCGGGCGACGCGCTCACGTTGCTCGCGCTGGTCCTGCTCGCGGTGCTGCTGTGGGAGGTCCGCAAGCACCGCCGCCGCTCGCTGCGCGCGCTCTGGGTCCCGGCGTACTTCCTGGCCATCGACGTCGTGCTGGTGCTGGTCACCCGGGCCAGCGTCTCGGGTCCGCTGGTCGGCCTGGACTACCGGTTCCAGGGCGAGCTGGCCGCGGCGTCCGCGATCGCACTCGCCTGCATGACGATGCCGGTGGTCGGCGCGGTCGAGTCGTCCGAGCGCCGCTCGCCGAGCGAGTTCCTCGACCACCCGCGCCGCATCGGCGCCGCGACCGCCGCGATGGTCGCCGTGGCGGCGTGGTCGACGTACGGCTACATGACCTACTGGCACGACGACGACGGCGCGAAGCGGTGGTTCGCGACGCTGGTGCCGCAGCTGCGCGCCGCGACGACGCCGATCCCGGCGGTCGACCGGGTCGTGCCGTACTCGGTCACCAACGGCGTGCGCTACCCGGAGAACCTGCAGAGCCGGGTCCTCGCCGGCGAGAGCTCGCTGGCGTTCACCGAGGTCGCGACCGACCGCATCGACGTCGTCGACGACGACGGGGTGATCGGCCCGGCCGTCGTCTCCCCGGTGCGCACCGGCAAGGACGGGCCGCACGGGCGGTGCGGCTGGAAGGTGCAGGAGGCGCCGGTGACGATCCCGCTGAGCGGGCCCGTGGCCTTCGACGGCTGGTGGGTCCGGATCGGCTACCTCAGCAGCGGCGACAGCCCGGTCCGCGTCAGCGCCGGCAGCGTCACGCGCGACACCACGGTCCGGGCCGGCGTCCACGCGCTGTACCTGGCAGGCGGGCCGCAGTTCGACTCCGTGACGATCGGCGGCCTGGTCGACGGCGTCACGCTCTGCACCGATGATGTGACCGTGGGGCGCGTGGCTCCCGCCAGTGCGCTCGAGGAGAAGACCCGATGACCGCCGCCGTCGACCGACCCGAGTTCCGGGACCGGACGTTCCCGACCCTGAACGCCGCGCGCGCGATCGGCGCGATCATGGTCGTGCTGACCCACTCGGCGTTCAACACCGGCCAGATCAACCACGGCTGGGTCGGCGCGGTCCTCGCCCGCCTCGACTTCGGGGTCACGATCTTCTTCGTGCTGTCCGGCTTCCTGCTCAGCCGGCCGTGGTTCCTCACCGCGGGACTCGGCCGCCCCGCGCCGTCCGCACGCCACTACCTGTGGAAGCGGGCGCTGCGCATCCTCCCGCTGTACTGGATCGTGGTCGTCCTCGCGCTGACCCTGGACCCGGCCAACGAGGACATGACCTGGCAGGACTGGCTCGCGAACCTCACGTTCACCCAGCTCTACCGGCCCGACCTGCTGCCGAGCTCGCTCACCCAGATGTGGAGCCTGTGCACCGAGGTCGCCTTCTACCTCGTGCTGCCGCTGCTGTGCTGGCTCCTCACCTGGCGGCCGCGCCGCCGCACCCACGAGCTGCACCTGCCCACCGTCGCCGGCCGCTCGGCGGTCCTCTTCGCCCTCGGCGTCGCCTGGCAGGCGGCGGTCGCGCAGATCCCCGGCAACGAGGGCCACTACGCGCAGTGGCTGCCCGGCTACCTGCCGTGGTTCCTCGTCGGCGTCTGGTTCGCCGCCGTCTCCGCCAGCCTGGCGGTCGACCCCCGCGACCACCCGCTGGAGCGGCTCGGCCACGACCTGGTCGGCTGCTGGATCCTGGCCACCGCGGTCTTCGCGATCGCCGCCTCCCCCCTCGCCGGCCCCCGCACCCTGCTCACCCCGGGCGGCTGGGAGGCCGGCCCCAAGGTGGTCCTGTACGCCGTCGCCGGCGGGCTCTACCTGCTACCGCTGGTCTTCGGGCCCGAGCGCCAGGGATGGCTGCGCACCCAGCTCAGCGGGCCGGTGCTCTTCTGGCTCGGGGAGATCTCCTACGGCATCTTCGCCATCCACATGCTCGTGCTCAACGGCGTCTTCCGCTGGCTCGACATCGACTACTTCACCGGCCGCTTCGTGACCGTCGCCGGACTCACGCTCGGCATCACGATCGTGCTTGCCACGCTGTCGTACTACGGCTACGAGCGCCGCATCATGCGCTTCAAGAACGTCCGGTTCTTCACCCGCATGGACGCCGAGGCCCGCCCGGACCGCGCCACCGTCCACTGACCCGAGGCGGCCAAGCGGGTACGGCGGGCGGGTGGTCGCCGCCGCTTCCCGGCTCTCCGGTGGGCGTCATCCGGATGGTCGAGGTGCGAGGAGCGCCCGCGGCGAACCTCGAAACCACTGCGGCCGACGCGTCGGTGTGGTCCATGGACCCGGCGGAGACCGCCGCGACCCTGGTCCAGCTGATCCGCCTGGAGGCCCAGGTCGCCGAGCTCAAGGCCCGGGTCGCCGCACACGCCGACGACCTCCACGTGGGCCGGGACGCGGGAGCGTCGTCGGCGGCGGCCTGGCCGCGGGCTCGGCGGCCGGTGGGGTGCCCGGCGCCGACTGCGCCGCGGGGCTACTCGCGCACCCGCCGGGCCGCCAGCGCCGCGACCGTCAGGCAGACGGCGGCGAGGAGCCACGCCTGGCTCCAGCTCACCGCCCACGACTGGCGGGTGAGCCGGTCGGTGCTCAGCGCGAGGGCGCCGGTGACGAGGGCACCGCCCGCCAGCCACGGCCAGCCGGCGAAGCGACGCATCGCCAGCCCGAGGACGAGGCCCGCGGCGACGCCGGCCAGGCCCCACCAGCCGGCCAGCAGCGCGCCGGCGCCGAGCACGACGACGAGGTCGGGGACGCCGGGGCGGCCGGCCGCCAGTGGGGGCGCCTGCGCCGCGACCGGCCGGCGCCGCGGCCACACGGCGATCGCGAGCACGACCAGCGCCATCACCACGCCGGCGATGAACAGGATCGTGAACGGCAGTGCGGGCCGGTAGCTCAGGGACACGGTCCCGGACTCGCCGGCGGGCACCCGCCAACCCTGCTTCCAGCCGTCCATGCGGACGGCGTCGAGCCGCTTCCCGCCGAGCGTCGCCTGCCAACCGGCGTTGACGTTTTGCGGCAGCGTGAGCACCGAGGCGCGTGGACGGGCGGGGAGGTCGACCTCGCGCGGCGTGCCGTTGCCGGTGTGCGCGACGTCGACGGGAGCGGGTGGCCGGACCGGCACGTTCTCGTGCGCGAGCGTCGCGGAGTCGAAGCGGAACAGCGGGTTCGGCAGCGCGAGCAGCGACGTGGCCTGCTGGGTGAGCAGGATGTCGGGCGACCCGCAGATCCGCAGCGGCACGGTCGCGCCGCGGATCAGGTCACGGGTGCTGGCCCGCAGCGAGGTGTCGCGCAGCTGGCCCGCCACGGTGATCTGCGGGCCGGTGCCGCAGGGGAACCGGCGCTCGGCGAGCGGGTCGCTGTTGAGCGGCTCGCCGTCCAGCTCGAGCTCCGAGATGCCCGCCGGCAGCCGTACGAACTCGCGGCCGTACGTCGCGACCGCGGTCTTCGTGTCCGTGACCTGGAGGTCGAGCTCGTCGGTGCGCCAGTGCGGCAACCGCACCTCGCCCTGCCCGTCCACCACGACGGTGCGGTGGCGGTTGCCCGCCCGCAGCAGGAGCTCCCGCGGCAGGGCCGCGGCCGCACCGGCGTTGACCTGGAGGCGCATCGTGCCGAGCGTGCGGGTCTCGGGGAGGGCGAGGTGCACCACCTCGCTCCGGTCGTCGGCGATCCACGTCGTGGCGAGGTCGCCGTCGCCCAGCGCCACCGGACTGGTCGCGACGTCGTGCACGGGCGCGTCGCTGGTGACCGCGATGCCGGAGGACAGCAGCAGGCTGGCGTCGACGGTGCGACGCAGCGAGGCGGTCGCCGACAGCTGGTAGGTCGACTGGTACGGCGGGATGAACCGCCGCGCGAGCGTGTCGCCGTCCTCGCCCGGGGAGATCAGCGACTCGTCGCAGGCGTACGTCGCGCCGATCATCACGCAGGGGGCGCGGTCCGGGTCGCGGGTCATCGAGATCGCGTCGAGCGGGAACCGGTCGTCGGGGACCGGCAGGTTCAGGTAGCGCTGCGCGGCGACGCCGGGCACCTCCACCTCGGCCAGCGCGAAGGAGCCCGGGAGACGCAGGTCGCGACCGGCAGCGGTGATCCGGAGGAACGTCGCGCCGTCGAAGTCGAGCCCGTACGTCCGCGCCTGGCCCGGCCGGGGCGCGGGCACCACCCGCGACTGGCCGTCGGCCTGGATCTGGAGCTCCTGGACCGGCGCCGAGTCGCGGCCGATCGTCACCTTCACGGTGTCGAGGAACGTCGGGTCGCTGAACGTCTCCTGCCACCACTGGCCGGTCGGGTCGAGGTGCCGCGCGGACTTCCACTGCGTGGCCGGGTCCGAGTCGAGGGCGGCGCCGGGGTGCGTGCCGATCTCCAGCGGCGGCTGCGCGTCGGCGTACGCCTGCGAGGTGCTCGCGGTGACCTGGACGACGTTGCGGGCCCAGCTCTCCGTGGTCTGCCACCGCTCGGGGTGCTCGAGGAAGCGGTGGGCCTTCTCCGGGCCGCGCAGCCGGTACGGCTCGTTGGCCGGCATGGTGGCCGACTGGTTGTACCGGACGGCGGCGAAGTTCACCTCGCGGCGCTTGGTGCCGTCGGTGAGCACCTCGCCCTGCTCCCCGCCGCCGGCGTCCTCGGCGAGCACCCGCGGGCCGGGGCCGAGCTCGGCCATGCCCCGGTCGAGTCCGGTGCCGGGGTCGCCGACCAGCACCTGCGGCGTCGGCGTCACCGTGGCGGCGGCCGCGCCGTCGACGTCGTACACGTCGACCGAGCCGGTCACGGCGGAGATGCCGGACCCCTCGACGACGCGGACGTTGCCGCCCGGGCTGTAGGTCCACGCCCGCGCGCCGACCTCCGGCCCGAACGACTCGGCCAGCGTGATGCCCGGGGAGTGGATCAGCACGCTGCGCACGTACGCCGGGTCGGGCGCACCGGTCTGGAACCGGTCGAGGTCGTTGCGGACGACGAGCCGGCCGACGCCGTTCTCGGCGAGGAACGGCGCGAGGGTCGTGCTCGGGTGGCCGGACTCCACCGCTCGGCCGATCGCGTCGAGGAACGCCACGTTGCCCGGCTGCGCCAGCGGGATCACGTTGCGCACCGCCCAAGGGCTGTCGGCGAGCCCCTGGAGCACGTCGTCGTGGACGTTGCCCCAGTCGTAGATGCCGAACGTCGTGGCCGGCACCTCGAGGGCGACCGTGCCGTCGTCGGTGTCGTGGAGGTAGTCCGCCACCTCGCTCCAGTAGTCCGGCACCGCCACGACGCCCTCGCGCGGCGCGATCCGGTCCTGGCTCCACGGCAGCGCCAGCGCGACGACGGCGAGCACCGCGGCCGCCTGGAGGAAGCGCGCCGACCACGTCGTGGCGCGGTCCCGGGCGTGGCCGGCGACCACCGCGAGCGCGTGCGCGAGGCCGAGCACCAGCGGGATCCGCAGCACGACGTCGAACTTGTGCAGGTTGCGCAGCGCGGCCAGCGGGCCGTCGAGCCACGAGACCCGGTCGGCGGCGAGGAACCCGGCCAGCTCGTCGGCGTACCCGAACCCGACCAGCACCAGCCCCGTCAGCAGCCCCCAGGTGAGGAACCGTTGGTGCGGGTTGGAGCGCATCGCGATGCCCACGAGCCCGAAGCCCGCGACCACGGCCGCGTCGAGCATGAGGAACGGCGTGGTGACCAGCTGCTGGCCGGCCGGGTAGTCGATGCCGGCGAAGTACGCGACCCAGTCGGACTGGCCGAGCACCGTGCGGGCCAGGTCGGTCGGCACCGTGGTGATCGTGGCGTTCTCGATGTAGTCGAGGAACGGCACGCTGTAGCGGCCGAGGAACAGCAGCGGGGCGCTCCACCAGAGCGTCGCCATCACCGTGAACAGCGTCCACCAGCCCAGCAGCGGCCACCGCCGCCGGCCGCGCGCCCGGGTCAGGATGAAGATCACGCCCAGCGGGAGGACCGCGGCGACCGCGATGGCGTTGACTCCGCCGCAGCAGGCGACCGCCAGCGCCGACCACGCGGCGGCCCGGCGGACCGACCCGCGCTCGGCGCCGCGGACCAGCGGGATCAGCACCCACGGCGCGAGCGCCATCGGCCAGACCTCGACCGAGGTGCCGCCGAGCAGCGTGGTGATCCGCGGGGTCAGCACGAACGCGAAGCCCGCCAGGACCTGGGTGGTCGGCGTGCCCAGGCTCAGCCGCTGCGCGAGCCTGACCACGCCGAAGAACGCCAGGCAGAGCAGCAGGCTCCACCACATCCGCTGGATCACCCAGGGCGGCAGCTGGAGCCAGTTCCCGACCAGGAAGAACGGGCCCATCGGCCACGCGTAGCCGTACGCCTGGTTCTGGATCTGGCCGAACGCCGCGGACGGGTCCCACAGCCGCAGGCCGCCCGCGAGGAACTTCAGCGGGCCGGTGAGGAGGTCGAACTTCGTGTCCGCGACCATCTTGCCGGCCGACTGCGAGAACGCCATCGCGGTGAGGATCGCGGCGTAGCCCCACATGCGGAGGCGTGACGTGGCGACGCCCGCCCGAGCGGGCTGCTGGTGATCGGTCAAGACTTGCGCACCACGATCACGAGGTTCCAGGTCACGAGCTCGCGCAGGAACGGGACGCGGGTCAGCCAGTAGGTCCAGCGCGGGTTGTAGCGCGGGATGACGTCGAGGACCTCGCCGGCGCGCTGCCGCCGGGCCCAGGCCAGGCCCTGCCGCGCGGTGACCGGGAACAGCGACTCGCCGTACTTGTTCTTGGGCTCGTGGCCGTGGGTGCGCGCGTAGCGCCGGCGGGCGCGGCGGCCACCGAGGTAGTGCCAGGGCGACGTCTCGTGGCCACCCCACGGCCCCCACCACAGCGTGTACGACACGAAGGCGATGCCGCCGGGCCTCGTGACGCGCAGCATCTCGTCGGCCATGTCCCACGGCCGCGGGACGTGCTCGAGCACGTTCGAGGAGTAGCAGACGTCGACCGCACCGTCGCGGAACGGCAGGTTCATGCCGTCCCCGACGACGGTGCCGCGGGCGATGTCGCCGAGGCCGGAGAGCTCGCCGACGTCGGCGTCCAGGGCCCAGTACGTCGCGCCGGCCGCCTGGAAGGCGTCGCGGAAGTAGCCGGGGCCGCCGCCGACGTCGAGCAGCGTCGCGCCGGCCAGGTCGTGGTAGCGGGACAGCTGCCCGACCGAGTCCTCGGCGAGCGCGGAGTAGAAGCGCTTCGGATCGGCCTGCTCGACCCGGAAGTCCCCGAACAGCCGCACCGACCGGCGGAGGTCGGGCTTCCACGGCATGGCGGGAACACTAACCCAACCAACGGGTAACCTCGGCGGGTGCCGACGACCGACACCCTCGCCGGGCGCCACGTGGCGTTCTTCAGCTGGCGGGACACCCGCAATCCCGAGGGCGGGGGCGCGGAGCGGTACCTGGAGAAGATGGCCGCCGGCCTGGTCGAGCGGGGCGCCGAGGTCACGATCTTCTGCGTGGCGTACGCTGGAGCGGCGCCCGACGAGGTCGTCGACGGCATTCGCTTCGTCCGCCGCGGCTCCAAGCTCAGCGTGTACGCACTGGGGATGTGGGCACTGCTGCGCCGCCGGCTCGGCCGGGTCGACGTGGTCGTCGACGTCCAGAACGGCCTGCCGTTCTTCACCCCGCTGGTGACCCGCAAACCGGTGATCGTGCTCGTGCACCACGTGCACCGCGAGCAGTGGCCGGTCGTCTACCCCGGCCTGACCGGCCGGATCGGCTGGTGGATCGAGAGCCGGCTCGCGCCGCGGCTCTACCGTGGCCGGCAGTACGTCGCGGTCTCCCGCGCCACCCGCGCCGAGCTCCGCGAGCTCGGCGTCACCGGCCCCCGCGTCGCGGTCGTGCACAACGGGACCGACCCCGTCGTGAGCGTCGACGCCCGCAAGTCGCCGAACCCGTCGATCTGCGTGGTCGGCCGGCTGGTCCCCCACAAGCAGGTCGAGCACGCCGTCGACGCCGTCGCCGCGCTGCTCGACGAGTTCCCGGACCTGCGGCTGCGCGTGGTCGGCAGCGGCTGGTGGGAGGCCGAGCTCCGGGGGTACGCCGCGGACCAGGTCGCGCGCGGGTCCGTGGTGTTCGAGGGGCATGTGTCCGAGGTCCGCAAGCAGGAGATCTACGAGGAGTCGTGGCTGATGGCGCTGCCCTCGCTCAAGGAGGGCTGGGGCCTGGTCGTGGGCGAGGCGGCCGCGCACCGCACGCCGACCGTGGCGTACGCCGACGCGGGCGGCACCCGGGAGTCCATCGTCGACGGCGTCTCCGGCGTGCTGGTCGGCACGCCGGCCGAGCTGACCGCGGCGCTCGGCGCCCTGCTGCGCGACCACGAGGGTCGGCAGCGGTTGGCCGAGGGCGCCGTCCGGCACAGCGCCGGCTACACGTGGGCGCACTCGCAGGCGGCGTTCGCCCACGTGGTCGCGAGCGCGCTGCGCGGCGAGCTGGTCAGCGACCAGGACGCGGTCGAGGACTGACCCTCAGCTCATCGAGCGGGGGCTCACTGGGTGGAGCCGTACTCCAGGACCGGGTTGCTGACGTTGGCCGGGGACTGGTCGGGAGGAGCGGTCTGCGAGTTGACGAGACCGACCACGGTCGCTCCCGCGAGCGCGCCGCCGACGACGACGCTCGCGAAGGTGATCAGAAAAGCTTGCACGTGGGTTCCTCCCTCTCGCCGCCGACGGTATCACCCGGATCCCTGCCGCATACGCATTCTGGAGGAGATGACGCGGGACACGTTCCAGGCTCCCGCCGCGGGGACCGCGAGGAAGGCGGCCCAGGCCAAGGCCAGGGCGATCCGCCATCCGGCCGGGGCGGCCCGCACGTCGACGGGGACGTCCAGGAGCGTCACCTCCAGCTCCTCGCCGTCGTGCACGACGCGGCCCGCGACCGGGGCGTCGTAGGTCGCGGTGGTCGGCACCGAGCGATCCCGGACCACGGCACCGATGCCGAGGTCGGCCAGCGCGACGGCCCGGTCACCGGCGTCCGGCAGCGCGAGGGCGTCCAGCACGTCGGGGACCCGGGGGTCCTCCCCCGCGATGATCCGACCGTCGACGGCCAGCTGGTCGTTGACGACGTAGTTCGGCCGCAGGTAGCGCGGCAGCGGGTCGAGGACCTTGCGGTCGTGGTTCCACGCCGGGGCGCGGTAGCTGGTGAACGGCAGCACGAGCAGGTCCCCGTGTCCCGCGCCGAGTGCGGCCCGTGCCTGCGCCCACTCCGCGGGGTAGTCGGCGGGCTCGAGCACGCCGGAGACGCCCCAGGCCGCGTCCGGCAGGAAGGCGAGCGGCAGTAGCGCGCCGGCGACGCCCACCAGGAGCCGCGGCGCGCGGCCGGCGCACCACTCCGCACCCGACGCGACGAGCGCGACGGTCAGCGGCGCGCACAGCGCGAGCGACCGGGTGCCGTCGCGCAGCAACCCGCCCGCCGGCACGTGCCCGGCGAACCACCCGATCGCGTCGGGGGCGGCCCAGGAGAGCACGGCCACGGCGTACCCCACCGCCCAGAGGGCCACCAGCGCGGTCGTCGTGCGCGCGCCGAGCCGGCGCGCGAGCGGCCGGGCGCCCGCCACGGCCAGCGCGGCGTACGCCAGGGTCAGCACCAGCGGCAGGACGAGCATCTCCCGCGACGACGGGACGACCTCGGCGTTCCAGACCCCGCCGAGGGTGAGCGCGGCGAGCGGCGCCGGCAGCGGGCCCTCGGCGTCCAGGCCGAAGACGGCGCCGGCGGTGCTCGACGTCGCCGAGCCGAGGTGCAGCAGGCCGGCCACGATCCACGGGGCGTTCGCGGCCAGGGCGAGGACGACCAGGCGGGAGGCGGTACGCCGGGTGGCGCCGACGGCCAGCAGCGTGGCGGCGGCCATCAGCCCGGCGTTCGCGCTCAGGCTCCCGGCGAGCAGGAGGAACGGCAGCGCCGCGCCGAGGCGCGGGTCGGTGCGCAGGCGGACGCCCTCGGTGACGAGCCACGGCAGGACCGCCCAGCACAGCAGGAGCGGCCAGTGCCCGAGCCAGAGCCGCTCGACGACGTACGGGCTCCAGACGTAGACGCTGACCGCGACCAGCCGGGCCACGGTGGACCGGCCGGCCAGCCGGTCGGCGCCGAGGCCGCCGAGCACGAGCGCGCCGAGGAGCACGACCTTCTGCAGCAGCATCCCGGGCAGCACCTCGTCGAGGGCCGCGACGACCGCGTCGGAGGGCACCGCCCGCGGGAGGGCCGTCCCCAGCCCGACGAAGTCCGACCGGAGCGCGAGGTCCGGCACCCAGACCATGTCGTAGGTGAGCAGGTAGCCGGGCCCGAGGGCCGGGCCCAGCACGAGGACGGCGAGGACGACCGTCCACGCCGGCACGACGTACCGCCGGATCCCGCTCAGAGCGGCAGCTTCCGGAACAGGGCGCGCGGCACGTGCCGCAGGCCGGACATGACGCCGCGCAGTGCGGCCGGCACCCAGATCAGGTCGTCGCCGTTCGCGACGCCGCGGACGATCGCCGCGGCGACGTCGTCCGCGTCGACCGACAGCGGGGCGGGGTCTCGGCCCTGGGTCATCTTGGTGCGCACGAAGCCGGGCCGGACGACGAGGACCCGGGCGCCGGTGCCCCGCAGCGCCTCGCCGAGACCGAGGTAGAAGCCGTCCATGCCGGCCTTGGAGGAGCCGTAGACGAAGTTCGAGCGGCGCACCCGCTCCCCCGCGACCGACGAGAGCGCCACGATCACCCCGTGCCCCTGCCGGGTGAGGCGCTCGGCGAGGCAGACGCCGACGCTGACCGGGGCGGTGTAGTTGACGGTGGCGAGGTGGACCGCGGCGTCGTGGTCCTGCCACGCCCGCTCCTCGTCACCGAGCACGCCGAACGCGACCAGCGCGACGTCGATGTCGCGGTCGATGCCCGCCACCAGCGCGGCGTGGGTGTCGAGCGCCTCGGCCTCGAAGTCGACCGGATCGACCGTCGCGCCGGCGTGCTCGAGGTCGGCCACCGCGGCGTCGCGCCGCGGGCCGGGCCGGGCGGCGAGCACCACGTGAAGGTCTCCGGACCGCGCCCAGGCGCGGGCGGTGGCGAGCGCGATGTCGCTGGTGCCGCCGAGCAGGAGCACGGTCTGGGGCTGGCCGAGGGCGTTGAGCATCAGGTCTCCATCAGATCTCGAGGCGCCGGGCGAGGTCGGAGCGGAACACCCGGCCGGGGTCGACCCTCTCGCGGACGGCGCGGAACTCGTCGAGCCGGGGGTACATCGCGGGCAGCAGTGCCGGGTGCAGCCGGGAGTCCTTGGCCAGGTAGACCCGTCCGCCCGCGGCGACGACCTGTTCGTCGAGCCACGCGAGCAGCGGGACCAGGTCGGGGTGCGCCGGCACGTCGTACGCCAGCGTCCAGCCGGCCAGGGGGAACGACAGCGGGCCGTCGTTCCCGGGCCCGAACCGCTTGAGCACCGCGAGGAAGCAGGGCAGCCGGGCGGCCGCGATCCGCTCGAGGATGCGCACCAGCGCGTCGTCCTCTCCGTCAGGCACGACGAGCTGGTACTGCACGAAGCCGCGCGGTCCGTACGCGCGGTTCCACCCCGCGATCCCGTCGAGGGGGTGGAAGAACTGCGCGAGCGACTGGATCTCGCCGGTGCGGTGGCGCGGCGCCTTGCGGAACCACGCCTCGTTGAACGCGCGGACCCCGAGCGGGGTGACCAGGTTGACCGGCGGCGTGACGGGCACCGTGACCCGGGGCGGCCGCGGCGGGGCGAGCGGGTCCCGCGCCCCGACCCGGTCGCGGGTCGCGTGCTCGCCCCGGGAGAGCACCGACCTTCCGAGGGCCGCGCCGCGGGCGAGCGTGTCGATCCAGGCGACCGAGTACGTGAAGTTCCGATCGCCCTCGCGCATCTCCCGCATCACCTCGTCGAGGTTCGCGAGCCGCTGGGTGGTGACCTCGGCGTACGCCGTCTCCACGGGGATGGTCCGCAGGGTGGCGGCGGTGATCACGCCGGTGAGGCCGAGCCCGCCGACCGTCGCCCAGAAGAGGTCGGGATCGCGGTCCGGCCCGACGGTGCGGGTCTCGCCGCTCCCGACCACCAGGTCGAGGTCGACGACCTGCCGCCCGAAGCTGCCGGTCACGTGGTGGCTCTTGCCGTGCACGTCGCAGGCGATCGCCCCGCCGACGGTGACGTAGCGGGTGCCGGGCGTGACCGGCACGAACCGGCCCCGCGGCAGCAGCGCGGCCATCAGGTCGTGGAGGCTGGTGCCGGCGCTGACGCGGACGGTGCCGTCCGCGGCGACCTCGCCGATCCCGGTCGGGAGCGGCAGCAGCACGTCTCCCCCGGCGTTCTGCGCGGGGTCGCCGTACGACCGGCCGAGGCCGCGGGCGATCAGCCCGCGCGGGCCGGCGCGCCGCACGACCTCGGCGACCTCGGCGGCCGTGGCGCTGACCGGGCGGCCCACCGACGGCGCGGTGCGCCCCCAGCCACGGAACTCCGTCGGCGGGGCCGGCTCAGACACCCAGGACCCCCAGGCTCAGCACGACCACCCAGACCAGGCCGATCCCCTGGAGCAGCCGATCGCCCCAGACGATGTCCTCGGGCTCGGCGGCCTTGCCGGCGTCGATGTCGACGGCGTACCGCAGGAGGCCGACGACGAACGGCAGGATCGACAGCGTGTGCCACGGGATGCCGGTCGTGGCGGCGTTCTCGAACGCCCAGAGGCAGTACGCCGCCACCGTCACGGCGGCCGCGATGCTCCAGACGAACCGCAGGTAGCTGTCGGTGTAGCGGACCAGCGAGCGCCGGGTGCCCGCCTCGTTGCCGAGCGTGTGGAGCTCGGAGTAGCGCTTGCCGGCGACGATGAACAGCGACCCGAACCCGGCGACCATGAGGAACCAGTCCGAGATCGGGATCGCGGCCGCGAGGCCACCGGCCACGGCGCGCATCAGGAAGCCCGCGGCGACCGTGGCGAGGTCCAGCACCGGCTCGTGCTTGAGCCAGAGCGAGTAGCCGAGCGTCAGCGCGACGTACGAGACCAGGAGGAGCACGAACTCCCACCGGGTCAGCGCCGCGAGACCGAGGCCGACGGCGAAGAGCAGGGCCGCGACCACCAGTGCCGCGCGCACCGACAGCTCGCCGGCGGCGATCGGCCGGGCACGCTTGCGCGGGTGGAGCCGGTCCGCCTCGACGTCCGCGCAGTCGTTGACCAGGTACGTCGCCGACGAGGCCGCGCAGAAGGCCAGGAACGCCAGGACGGTCGGACCGAGCACGCCGGGATCGCCGAGGTCGCCGGCCGCCAGCGGCGCCGCGACCACGAGCAGGTTCTTCGTCCACTGCTTCGGTCGCATCGACCGCAGCACGGCACCGGAGCGAATCACGCGCGCGAGTCTCGCATACGCTTCCCTCCCGTGACCCCGACCCGTCGCGTGACCTCGCTGCTCAGCGGTGGTGGGTCGATCGCCGTGGCGATGGCGGTCATGAACCTCGCGACGTACGGCTTCACGATGGCCGCGGCGCGGCTGCTCGGCCCGCAGGCGTACGGCGCGTTCGCCAGCCTGATGGCGACGCTGCTCGTCATCACCGTGCTCCAGCTCGGGCTCCAGGCGACCGCCGCGCGGCGGATCGCCGCCGAGCCGGAGCACGTCGCCCAGATCGAGAGGACGATCCTCGGGGTCACCTACCGGGCCGCCGCCGCGCTCGGCGTCCTCCTGCTGGTGCTGACGCCGCTGCTGAACGCCGTGCTCCGCCTGGACAGCCTGCTCACCGCGGGGCTGGTGTCGGTGATCTCGGTGCCGTTCACGATCATGGGCGGCCAGGCCGGCATCCTCCAGGGCGAGCGGCGCTGGCAGGCGCTGTCGGTGCTCTACGTGCTCAGCGGCGTGCCCCGCCTGGTGATCGGCACCCTGCTGATCCTCTGGCACCCGACCGAGGCGGCCGCGATCGTCGGCACCGGCATCGGCGCGTGCTTCCCGGTGGTCGCCGGGTGGTGGTTCCTGCGCCGGCCACGCGACGAGGGGGTCCTGAGCGAGGAGCACGGCTTCCGCCGGGTGATCAAGGAGTCGTTCCACAACTCGCAGGTGCTGCTGGCCTTCTTCGCGCTCTCCAACACCGACATCGTGATCGCCCGCAACGTGCTGACCGAGCACGACGCCGGCCTGTACGCCGGCGGCCTGATCCTCACCAAGGCCGTGCTGTTCCTCCCGCAGTTCGTCGTGGTGGTGGCGTTCCCGTCGATGGCGACCGTGGGCGAGCGGCGGCGCGCGCTGACGGCGAGCCTCGGACTGGTCGCGGTGCTCGGCGCGGTCGCCACCGCGGGCGCCGCGGTGCTGCCACAGCTGGCGCTGGTGTTCGTGGGCGGCGACCAGTTCGAGGAGATCGCCGACCACCTCTGGATCTTCGCGATCCTCGGCACGGTGCTCTCGATGCTCCAGCTGCTCGTCTACTCGGTGCTCGCGCGACAGGGGCAGCGCTCGGCGTACCTGGTGTGGGCGGCCTTCGTCGCGGTCGTCGCCCTCGGCCTCACCACGTCCAGCCTGCGCGGCCTGCTCGCGGTCGTGATCTCCGTCGACTCGGTGCTGCTGGCCGCACTCCTCGCGATCAGCCTGTGGGCCCTGCGGCCCTCCGCCCGCCAGCCGGCCGCTCAGTGAGCGGCGTCGTGCCAGCTGCGGCCGAAGCCCACTGACACGTCGAGGGGTACGGCGAGGTCGGCCGCGGCCCCCATCTGCTCGCGCACCAGCGCCTCCAGCGCCTCCTGCTCCCCCGCCGCGACCTCGAACACGAGCTCGTCGTGCACCTGGAGCAGCATCCGGGAGGCCAGCCCGGCCTGCTCGATGGCGCGGTCGACGTTGAGCATCGCGATCTTGATGATGTCCGCGGCCGAGCCCTGGATCGGTGCGTTGAGCGCCATCCGCTCGGCCATCTCGCGGCGCTGCCGGTTGTCGCTGGTCAGGTCGGGCAGGTAGCGGCGCCGACCCTTGATCGTCTCGGTGAATCCGGTCTTGCGGGCCTCCTCGACGACGCCGCCGAGGTAGTCGCGGATGCCGCCGAAGGTCTGGAAGTACTCGTCCATCAGACCGCGCGCCTCGCTCGGCTCGATCCCGAGCTGCTGGCCCAGGCCGAAGGCCGACAGCCCGTAGGCGAGCCCGTAGTTCATCGCCTTGATCTTGGCGCGCATCTCGACGGTCACGTCGTCGGCCGGCACGTCGAAGACCCGCGCCGCCGTGATCGAGTGGAAGTCGCGGCCGGACCGGAACGCCTCGATCAGCAGGTCGTCCTCGGACAGGTGGGCCATGATCCGCATCTCGATCTGGCTGTAGTCCGCGGTCATCAGCGACTCGAAGCCCGGGCCCACGACGAAGCCCTCGCGGATCCGGCGACCCTCCTCGGTGCGGATCGGGATGTTCTGGAGGTTCGGGTCGGTGCTCGAGAGCCGGCCGGTCGCGGCGATGGTCTGGTTGAACGTCGTGTGGATCCGCCCGTCGCCGGCGACGGTCTTGAGCAGGCCCTCGATGGTCTGCCGCAGCCGGGACACGTCGCGGTGCCGCAGCAGGTGCAGCAGGAACGGGTGCTCGGTCTTCACGTACAGCGCCTGGAGCGCGTCGGCGTCCGTGGTGTAGCCGGTCTTGGTGCGCTTGGTCTTCGGCATCCCGAGCTCGTCGAACAGCACGGCCTGCAGCTGCTTGGGCGAGCCGAGGTTGATCTCCTTGCCGATCACCGCGAAGGCCTGCTCGGCCGCCTCGCGCACCTCGGTCGCGAAGTGGCCCTCCAGCGCCTCGAGGTGGTCGGTGTCGACCGCGATGCCGGTCTGCTCCATCTTCGCGAGCAGGTCGACCAACGGGAGCTCGATGTCGTTGAGCAGGCGGGTGCCGCCGCGCTCCTCGAGCTCGCCGTCGAGGGCGGCGGCCAGGTCGAGGACGGCGCGCGCGTGCAGCATCTCCACCTCACCGGCGTTGCCCTCGTCGAGGCCGTCGAGGCTGAGCTGGCCGTCGTCGGCGCCGCCCTGCTTGAGCTCGCGCTTGAGGTAGCGGACGGTCAGGTCGGCCAGGTCGTAGGAGCGCTGGTCGGGGCGGGCGAGGTACGCCGAGAGCGCGGTGTCGCGGTCGAGCCCGGCCAGCGGCATGCCCCACGCCGCGAGCGCCAGCATCGGGCCCTTCGCGTCGTGCAGCACCTTCGGACGCTTCGGGTCCGCCAGCCACGCGGCCAGCGCCGCCTGGTCGTGGGCCCCGAGCTGGTCGGCGCTGGTCCAGGCGGCCGTGCCGTCGGTGGTGGCCAGGGCGATGCTGGTGACGTCGCCGGTGCCGCTGCCCCAGCGGCCGACGACGTGCAGGCCCACCCGGTCGCCGGAGGAGGCGTTCTGCTCCAGCCAGGGACCGAGCTCACCGGCGCCGAGCACGCTCATCGCGACGTCGAAGCCGGAGTCGTCGATCTCCTCCTCCGAGCTCAGCGTCTCGAACAGCCGGTCGCGGAGGACGCGGAACTCCAGGCCGTCGAAGAGCGTGTGGACCTCCTGCCGGTCCCACGGCCGCACCGCGAGGTCGGCCGGGGCGAGCTCGAGGTCGAGGTCGCGGACCAGCGCGTTGAGCCGCCGGTTGCGGATCACGTCGCCGAGGTGCTCGCGCAGCGACTCGCCCTTCTTGCCGGTGATCTGGTCGGCGTGGGTGATGACGTTGTCGAGCCCGTCGAACTGGTTGATCCACTTCGCCGCGTACCCCTGGCCGACGCCGGGGACGCCGGGGAGGTTGTCGCTGGTCTCCCCCACGATCGCGGCCAGCTCGGG
>DASTXB010000082.1:0-47070 GCA_035765695.1 Nocardioides sp.
TCGACCCGGTCCGGGGTGAGCCGGAAGGTGGGTCCGGACACGCTCATCGAGGCGACCACGTCGCCGTGCGCGTTCCGGATCGGGGCCGCGGCCGCGGTCAGCCCGACCTCGAGCTCGTCGATCGCGACGGCGTACCCCTGCTCCCTCACCCGCTCCAGCTCCTTGCGCAGCTGCGGGAGGCCGGTGATCGTCTGGGCGGTGTACGTCGTCAGCGCGCCGAGCGCCTGCTCGAGCTCCGCCTCCTCGAGTCCGCTCAGCAGGACCTTGCCGTTGCTGGTCGCGTGCAGCGGGATGTGCTGGCCGACCCAGTTGTGCGGCTGGAGGGCGGAGGAGCCGGCGACCTGGTCGAGGTAGAGGGCGGATCGCTCCGAGAGCACGGCGATGTTGACGGTCTCGCCGGTGTCGGCGGCCAGCTGCCGGCACACCGGGCGGGCCTCCTGGACGAGGTCGAGGCGAGCGGTGGTGGCACCGGCGAGCCGGAGCACCCCGACCCCGAGCCGGTAGCGGCCCCGGTCGGTGGTCTGCTCGACGAGCCGGTGCGCCTCGAGCGTCGCGACCAGCCGGAAGGCCGTGCTCTTGTGCACGCCGAGCTCGCCCGCGATCTCGGTGACCCCGGCCTCCCCGACCCGGGCGAGGACCTCGAGGATGGTCAGGGCCCGGTCGACGGACTGGACGCCGCCGCTCGCGTCGTTCACGATGGCGACAGTAGCGGAGACCTGTTGCGTATGGCAGGAACGAGTTCCGGCCCACGCAACACCCGACTGAGAAGGTTGGCCCGTGCCCTCTCTCGCCCCTGCCACCGTCGCGGCCGGTGACTTCGTCCTCATCCTCTCCTGCCCCGACCGGCCCGGCATCGTGCACGCCGTCTCCGGCTTCCTGGCGCGGCGCGCCGGCAACATCGTCGAGAGCCAGCAGTTCGGTGACCGGCTCAGCGGTCGCTTCTTCATGCGCATCGACTTCGAGGTGCCCGGCGCGGCCACCGCCGCGGAGCTGCGGGCGGAGTTCGGAGGCGTCGCCGCGGAGTTCGACATGCGCTTCGAGATCTGGGACGCCCGAGCGCCGTACCGGACCCTGATCATGGTCTCCAAGCACCTGCACTGCCTCAACGACCTGCTCTTCCGCACCAGCACGGGGTCGCTGCAGATCGAGGTGCCGGCGATCGTCTCGAACCACCCCGACGCGGCCGACATGGCGGCGTCCTACGGCGTGCCCTTCGTGCACGTGCCGGTCACGCCGGAGACCAAGCCGCAGGCGGAGGCACGGCTGCTGGAGCTCGTCGAGGAGCACGACGTGCACCTGGTCGTGCTGGCCCGCTACATGCAGGTGCTCTCCGACGACCTGTGCCGCACGCTGTCGGGCCGTGCGATCAACATCCACCACTCGTTCCTGCCGAGCTTCAAGGGCGCGAAGCCCTACCACCAGGCCTTCGACCGCGGCGTGAAGCTGGTCGGCGCCACCGCCCACTACGTGACCGCGGACCTCGACGAGGGCCCGATCATCGAGCAGGACGTGATGCGCGTCGACCACACCTACGACCAGGACGCGCTGGTCGCGGCCGGTCGCGACGTCGAGGCCCAGGTGCTCTCGCGCGCGGTCCGTTGGCACTCGCAGTCGCGCGTGCTGCTCAACGGCGCGCGGACCGTGGTCTTCCGGTAGGGCTCAGGCGGACCAGAGGATCGAGTCTGCGGCGATGGTCGCGGGGGTGTACACGTCCTGGAGGTCCGGGCGGCGACCCAACAGCTCCACGATGCCGACCGTCGGCGCGCGTCGCGGCTCGATCGGCATCGGCCGCGGCGGTGGCGGCACGATCGCGATCGGGGCCGGTCGCCGTAGCCGCGCCGGCCGCTCCTGCATGGTGGTCATGGACGCACGGTTCCCCATCACCCCGGCGGGCGAACCTGCGCCGCGGCAGGTCTGGACCGCCGACCACCCGCGACGCCCTGCCGTAGGGTCCGCAGGGTGACCGACGCCCACCCGTCCGTCGTCCAGACCGTGCTCGACTGCCGGCACCCGCGCCAGCTCGCGGAGTTCTACCGCCGGCTGCTCGGCTACGAGTACCGCCCCGGCGACGAGACGCCGACCGACGACGAGGACTGGCTGGTGCTCAGGCCCGGGTCCGGAGACCACGGGCTCGCGTTCCAGCTGAACGCCGAGTACGTCCGGCCCGTCTGGACGCCCGAGCCGGACCGCCCCGGCGACCAGCAGATGATGGTGCACCTCGACCTGAGCGTGCCGGACGTCGCGAGCCTCGCGGCCCAGCGGCACCGCGTGCTCGAGCTCGGCGGCACCCAGCTCCTCGACCGCAGCGACGACGAGGGGGAGCCCCTCTACGTCTTCGCCGACCCGGCCGGCCACCCGTTCTGCATCTTCGTGTGGTCCCGGGGGCAGGAGTGACCGAGCTGCACCGCCTCACGGAGTACGGCGTGACCGACCGCGCCGCGCTCGACGCGCTGCTCGACTCCCAGTGGGCCGGCGTGCTGTCGACCGTCGTCGACGGCCGGCCGCTCGCCGTACCGATGCTGTTCGCGCGCGACGGCGACCGGATCCTCCTGCACGGCTCGACCGGAGCGGGCGCGCTGCGGACGGTGGCGACCGGGGCACCGGCGGTCTTCACGGTGTTCGCGATCGACGCGCTCGCGGTAGCTCCCACGACGTTCGAGTCCTCGGTGAACTACCGGTCCGCCACGATCCGGGGCGAGCTGATCGAGGTCGACGACGCCGCCCTCGAGATGTTCTCGGAGCGGATCCTCCCCGGGCGCACGGCGGAGGTGCGGCCGTCGTCGCGCAAGGAGCTCGCCGCGACGCTGGCGCTGGCCCTGCCGATCGGCGCGGACAACTGGCTGCTGAAGATCAGCGACGGCTGGCCGGCCACGCCCGAGGAGGCCGGCGCCGAGCCGGACGTGTGGAGCGGCTTGGTCCCGGTGCGCACGTCGTACGACGTGCCGGTGCCGGCGCCGTGGGCGGCCGACCTGCCGGTCCCGCCGTCGGTGCGGCGGCTCACGTCCGGGCCGTGACCCCCGGGTTGCGGATCGTCAGCCAGGAGATGACCCCGCCGGCCGCGAGCAGCACGGCGCAGATCACCGTGGCCTGGCGGTACGCCGCGTCGAAGACGGCCGGGTCCGCGTAGTCGTCGCCCACCAGGCCGACCGCGATCGGCAGCGCGGCCACCGCGAGCAGCGACCCGGCCCGCGCCACCGCGTTGTTGACGCCGCTGGCGATGCCTGCGTGCTCGTCGGGCGCGGCGGCGAGCACGGTCGACGTCAGCGGCGCGACCATCAGCGCCAGGCCCAGGCCGAACACCGTGAGCCCGGGCAGCACGTCGGTCCAGTAGGTCACGTCCTCGCCGACCCGGAGCAGCAGGAGCGTGCCGCCGGCCATGACGAGCGGCCCGACCGTCATCGGGATGCGCGGACCGATGCGCGTGCCGAGCTCGCCGCCCTTCGAGGCCAGCAGCAGCATGCACACGGTGATCGGCAGGGTCGCGAGGCCGGCCTCGAGCGCGCCGTACCCGCTGACGGTCTGGAGCTGCAGCACCAGGAAGAACAACACCGCGCCGAGGGCGGCGTACACGACCAGCGTCATCGCGTTGGCCGCGGTGAACGTGCGGTCGCGGAAGATCCCGATCGGCAGCATGGGGTGGTCGCTGCGGCGCTCGTCGACGAGGTAGCCGACGGCGGCCAGCACCATCACCACCAGCGCCCACGGCGCGAACGCGTTGCCCCACTCGATGAGCGCGTAGGTGAGGCCGCCGAGCGCGAGCGCCACCAGGGCGGCGCCGAGGACGTCGAACTCGCGCGGGGCGTGCGGGTCCCGGGTCTCGGGGACCGACCGCTGCGCGATGACCACGGTGAGGACGGCGAGCGGGAGGTTGATGAGGAAGATCCAGCGCCAGCTCGCGTACTGCACCAGGCCGCCGCCCACGAACGGCCCGATGGCGGCGGCGATGCTGCCCAGCCCGGACCAGGCGCCGATGGCCCTGGCCCGGTCCTCACGGACGAACGCACCCTGGATCATCGCCAGGCTGCCGGGCGTCAGCAGCGCGGCCCCGACGCCCTGGAGCACGCGCGCGGCGATCAGCACGACCGGCGTCGGCGCGATCCCGCAGAGCAGCGACGCGGCCGCGAACCAGACCGTCCCGACCACGAACACCCGGCGCCGGCCGAAGCGGTCGCCGAGCGAGCCGCCGAGGAGGATGAAGCTGGCCAGCGAGAGCAGGTAGCCGTTGGTCACCCACTGGAGCTCGGCCAGGGACGCGTCGAGGTCCTCGCCGATGGTGTGCAGCGCGACGTTGACGACGGTCCCGTCGAGCATCGTCATGCCCGACCCGAGGACGGCCGCGAGGACGACCGCCCGCCCGGCCGCGGTGCCGAGCCGGACGCCGGCCAATCCGGTCGAGTCGCTCACTCCGAAGAGCGTAGGAGATCAGGGCGATCCCTGATGCCCGACGAACCCTCCCCTTCCTAGGATCCTGCGATGACGCGAGCGACGTACTCCGACACCAGGCTGGCCGACCACGTCGACCGGCTGGGGCTGGAGCACCCGCCGATCGACCTGGAGTCGGTCGACTTCACGGTCCGGCGGCCCGACGAGCTCAACCGGCGGTTCGGCCACGTCCTCGACTACATGGCGCGGGTCGAGCTCGAGGTGGACCGCAACGTCCTGGAGCTGACCACGCTGCTGCCGGACCCGCCGGCGATCGACCGGCGCTTCTACGCCGAGGTCTGGCAGCCGCAGGAGATCCGGCACGGCCTGATCCTCGACGAGCTCCAGGTGCAGCTCGGCCGGCCCGCCGCCGAGCCCGACCTGACCTCGGTCGGCGCGAAGCTGCGGGTCCTCGGCGCGCTCGCGCACCTCAACGCGTTCCAGGACGTCTGCCGGATGCTCTACTACCTCACCGGCATGGCGACCGAGCGGTCGGCGGTCCTCGCCTACAACCTGCTGCACGACGGCGTCGCCTCCCTCGGCGAGACGGCCGTCGCCCAGACGGTCATCGCGCCGATCCGCCGGCAGGAGCCCGGGCACTACGCGTTCTACATGCTGTCCGCGCGCGGGCTCTGGCAGCAGCTCGCGGGCTGGCAGAAGTGGATGGTGCGCCGGATGCGCACGCTGTCCTTCTCCCCGGTCGGTGCGAACGACGAGGCCCAGAAGGCCGACTTCGGCGAGGTGATGCGGACCCTGCAGATGGGCGATACCGACGACTTCGCCCTGCAGATCTCGCGTGTCGAGCGCGACCTGCTCTGGGCCCACCGGCGCGGCCTCCGCGTCCCGCCGTACGTCGCCCGGGCCTTCCGCGAGGCGGTCGAGCTGGCTCATCTGCGCCGGAGCTGAGGACTAGCCGCGCAGCACCCGGGCGGCGATCCAGGCGATGTCGTCGGCGGTCCGCGCCGGCGGGCCCGAGGGCTGCATCACGTGGCTGAGCACCACCCGCACCACCATGTCGATGGCGGCGTCCAGGTGGTCGTCGTCCAGCCGGATGTCGTACGGCGCGATCCGGTCGCGCACCACGACCTTCGCGGCCGCGAGCAGCGACTCGGCGTGCGTGGTCAGCAGCGGCAGCAGCTCGGTGTCGGCGCCGTGCGTGGCGGAGACGACCGCGTGGAGGAGCTTGTTGTCCTGGGCGAGCTCGAGCACGTCCTCGGAGGCGGAGCGGATCGCGGCGACGAGGTCGGTCGGCTGTCGGTCGAACGCGGTGGTCACGACCCCGAGGAAGCGGTCCAGCTCGTGCAGGATCATCGCCTCGGCCAGGCCCGGCTTGGTGCCGACCTCGTTGTAGACCGTCTGCCGGCTCACGCCGACCCGCTCCGCGATCGAGCCCATGGTGACCGCGGACCACCCGGACTCGGTGGTCATCGCCACGGCGGCGCCGACGATCCGCTCGCGCATCGTCGGGCCCGGGCTCATGCTCGCCAGTCTAGGAAGGTCAGGCGACCGCCTCGGTCAGCGGGACGAAGTCGACCTTCTCGCGGACGCCGCAGTCCGGGCAGCACCAGCTGTCGGGCACGTCGGCCCACGCCGTCCCGGCCGCGAAGCCCTCGTGCTCGTCGCCCTCCTCGACCCGGTAGGTGTAGCCGCAGCCGGGGCAACGGGCGGCCATCACCTCGTCCGCTCCCACGCCGGTCGAGGCACGAGCCTCGAGACCACCCGCGGTCTCGACAGGCTCGACCACCGGGGCGGGGTACTTCGCGAGGATCTTGTCGCGCTTGCGCGGGCTGATGTTCGCGCGCGACATGTCCCCGTCGAAGTGCGCGAGCACACGGGGGTCCATCACGCGGCGCCAGACCACGGGGACGATCGCCAGCACGATCATCCCGGCGTACCCGGTCGGCAGCACCGGCGACTCCTCGAAGTCGCGCAGCGACTGGTACCGGCGGGTGGGGTTGGCGTGGTGGTCGCTGTGCCGCTGCAGGTGGTAGAGCAGCACGTTGGTCGCGATGTTGTTCGAGTTCCACGAGTGGGTGGGGTCGACCCGCTCGTAGCGCTGCCGCTCGCCGACGCCGACCTTCTGGCGCAGCATCCCGTAGTGCTCCATGTAGTTGACGACCTCGAGGAGCGAGAAGCCCACGACGGCCTGGATCAGCAGGTACGGCAGGATCCCGGCGCCGAGCCAGGCGACCAGCGCGCCCCAGAGGACCGCGGACATCAGCCAGGCGTTGAGCACGTCGTTGCCGAGCCGGAAGGGGTGCTGCTTCCTCCGGGCGTAGCGGCGCTTCTCGAGGTTCCACGCGGACCTGAGGGAGCCCACGACCGTGCGCGGCCAGAACTGGTAGAAGTTCTCTCCCACCCGCGAGGAGGCCGGGTCCTCGGGGGTCGCGACCCGGACGTGGTGGCCCCGGTTGTGCTCGATGTAGAAGTGCCCGTAGAAGCTCTGCGCGAGCGCGACCTTGGACAGCCAGCGCTCGTTCTCCTCGCGCTTGTGGCCCAGCTCGTGGGCGGTGTTGATGCCGATGCCGCCGATGCAGCCGATCGAGACCGCCAGGCCGACCTTGTCGATCGTGGCGAGGTCGGCGCCGCCGGCGATCAGCCACATGCTGCCCACGAAGCCGACGTACTGGATCGGCAGGAACAGGTAGGTGATCCACCGGTAGTACCGGTCCCGCTCCAACGCCTCGATCACGTCGTCGGGCGGGTTGGAGCGGTCGAGCCCCGCGACCAGGTCGATCGTCGGGACCACGACGAGGATCACGAACGGCCCGATCCAGAACCAGAAGCCCCAGCCGGTCAGCGCCCAGGCGCCGTACCCGATGAACGCCAGGGACGGCACCACGAGGCCGATGAGCCACAGGTAGCGCTTCCGGTCCTTCCAGGTCTCGGTCGATCCGGTCGGGACGGTGCTGTGCGCGATCTGCTCGGCCTGCTCGGACATTCCCCATGCCTCCGTCGGGTCGTTGGTTTACAGAACCGTACGGAATGTCAAGCGACTTGACAAGAGGGTGGGAGATGTCAACCACGCCGACGCCTCCTGAGGTGATAGGAGTGGGACGTGACCGAGCCCCCCACCGTCCGCCTCGCCGTCCTCGTCGACGCCGACAACGTCTCCGCGTCCCACGCGGCCGCCCTGCTGGCCGAGCTCGCGCGGTACGGCGTCCCGACGGTCAAGCGCGCGTACGGCGACTGGACGACCCCGCAGCTCGGCAACTGGAAGGGGGAGCTCGCCCGGCACGCGATCCAGCCCGTCCAGCAGTTCGCCAACACCGTCGGCAAGAACTCCACGGACTCGGCACTGATCATCGACGCCATGGACCTGCTGTACTCGGGCAGCCTCGACGCGTTCGCGATCGTCTCCAGCGACAGCGACTTCACCCGGCTCGCGACCCGGCTGCGCGAGTCGGGCAAGACGGTCTACGGCCTGGGCCAGCGCAAGACGCCGGCCTCGCTGCAGGCTGCCTGCGACAAGTTCATCTTCCTCGAGGTCCTCCGGGAGGGGGACGCCGAGGTCGAGGACGAGACCGAGGACGAGGGCGGCGACTCGCTGCCCGACCTGCGCACGATCATGGAGGCGGCCGTGCGCAGCACCGCCCAGGACGACGGCTGGTCGGCGCTCGGCTCGGTCGGCTCCTACCTCGGCAAGACCCACGCGTCGTTCGACCCGCGGCACTACGGCTTCCCGCGGCTCAGCGCCCTGGCGGGCGCCCAGGACTACCTCGACCTCGACCACCCCGACGGGGGGCAGCCCCGGGTCCGGCTCCGGCCCCAGCGGCCCCCGCGCAAGCGGGCGCCGGCCAAGAAGACGGCTCAGAAGGGAGCCCAGAAGGGGACCCAGAAGAGCGCCCAGAAGGCGGCGACGAAGGGCTAGCGGCGGGACGTCTAGGGTCGGGGGATGAGCTCGAGCCCGCAGCCCTTCGGCATCGACTTCGGCGGCACCGGCATCAAGGGGGCGCCGGTCGACCTGGACGCCGGCGACTTCGCGGCCGAGCGGGTGCGGATCCGCACGCCCGACAGGTCCACGCCCGAGAGCGTGCGTGACATCTTCGTCGACCTGCTCGCCCAGTTCCCCGACTGCACGGGTGCGGTCGGCGTGACGGTGCCCGGCGTGGTCCGGCACGGCACGGTCCGCTCGGCGGCGAACATCGACGAGTCCTGGATCGGCACCGATGCCGACCGGCTCCTCACCGAGGCCACCGGGCGCGAGGTGCACGTGGTCAACGACGCCGACGCCGCCGGCCTGGCCGAGGTGCGGTACGGCGCCGCGCGCGGCCGCTCCGGCCTGGTGATCGTGACGACCCTCGGGACCGGGATCGGCTCGGCGATGGTGCACGACGGCGTGCTGGTGCCGAACTCCGAGCTCGGCCACCTCGAGATCGACGGCCACGACGCCGAGTCCCGCGCCGCGAACAGCGCCCGCGAGCGCGAGGGCCTGTCGTGGGAGGAGTGGGCGAAGCGGCTGACGCGGTACTACCGGACCCTGGAGATGCTCTTCTCCCCCGAGCTGTTCGTCGTCGGCGGCGGCGTCAGCAAGGAGAGCGACCAGTTCCTCCCCCTGCTCGACCTCGACACCGAGATCGTGCCCGCGACCCTGCTCAACCGCGCCGGCGTCGTCGGCGCCGCGCTCTACGCCAGCGAGGGCGGCGGCTGAGCCTCGACCTCGGCGAACGCCGCGGCCGCGCCGCGCAGGTAGCGCTCGACGAGCGCGCGCTCCTCGGGCGTGAACGATCGGTCGAGCCGGTCCAGCGCGACGAACATCGGGAGCAGGTGGCCCAGGACCTCCTCGCGCCCGGACGCCGTCACCTCGACCGTCGTACGCCGGCGGTCGCTGTCGTGCGGGTGGCGCTCGACGTGGCCGCGGCGCTCGAGCCGGTCCACGAGGCCGGTCGCCGCGGCGGTGGTGACGTCGAGCAGGCGGGCCAGGTCCCCCGGTCCGACCGGGGTGTCCAGCAGGTGCTCCATCGCGACCAGGTCGGTCTCGGTGAGCCCGGCGCGGCGCGCGATCGCGTGCCGCACCCGTCCCGCTGCCGCGATCGCCTCGCGCAGCGCGACCAGGCTGCCGGTCTGCTCCCACGCGTCGGTGAACTCGCTGGCCGGACCCGCGGCGTCCTCCGCCATTTTGATTCACCCACTTGATGTCTAGTCTGGTTAGCGATCCTACTCGCCGCCGACAGGAGATTCTCATGCCCGTGACCAGCATCGTGGCCGGACGACGCACCGCCTGGGCGGTGGCGCTGATCCCCCTGCTGATCGCGATCGCGGTGATGGTGGGCGTCGGGGAGGGCGAGCGGGAGCGGACGAGCACGGACGGCCTGCCGGCGGGCTACGACAGCACCGCGGGCACCGCGCTGCTCGACCAGCTGCCCGCGGAGACCACGACGGCGGCGGTGGTGCTCTTCACCGCCGACTCCGGCGACCTGTCCCGCGACCAGCTGCGCGCGCTGCGCCGGGCGGCCGGGGAGCTGGACGCGACCGGCCAGGGGCTGCTCCCCTCCGAGGACGGGACCGCCGCGCTCGCCGTGGTCGCCGTCCCCTCGGGGTCGGCCACCCAGGTCAGCGACGACGTCACCGAGCTCCGCGACCGGGCCGACGAGCTCGCGCCCGACGGCGTGACCGCCCAGGTGACCGGACCGGCGGCGGTCCAGGCCGACCTCGCCGCGGTCTTCGACGGCGCCAACACGCGGCTGCTGCTGGTGACCGCGCTGGTCGTCGCCGTCCTGCTGGTCATCACCTACCGCAGCCCCGTGCTCTGGGTGATCCCGCTCGTGGTGGTCGGCGTCGCCGACCGGTTCGCGGCGGTGGCCGCCACCCAGGTGATGGCCGCGCTCGACGTCGCGTGGGACGAGTCGACCACCGGCATCCTGTCGGTGCTGGTCTTCGGCGCCGGCACCGACTACGCCCTGCTGCTCGTCTCGCGCTACCGCGACGAGCTGCGCCGCGAGGAGTCGCGGTACGCCGCGATGGCGCACGCGCTGCGTCGTACGGCGGAGGCCGTGCTCGCCAGCGCCACGACCGTCGTGCTCGGTCTGCTGACGCTGCTGCTGTCGGTGTTCCCGACGACCCGCGGGCTCGGCCTCGCGTGCGCGGTCGGCGTCGTGGTCGCGGCGGCGTTCGCGCTCGTGGTGCTGCCGGCCGCGCTGGTGCTGTTCGGGCGCTGGGTCTTCTGGCCGCGCGTGCCGCACGTGGGCGAGGCGGTCACCAGCGAGTCGAACACCGTGTGGCACCGGATCGGCGACCGGGTCGCGCAGCGCCCCGGCGGCGTCGCGGTCGGCACCCTCGCGCTGCTCGGCGTGCTGTCGGTCGGCATCGGCTCGATCTCGCTCGGCCTCGACCGGGCCGACCAGTTCCTGGACACGCCCGAGGCGATCTCGGCCTCGGACCGGCTCGCGGAGTCGTTCCCGGCGGGCATCGCCGACCCGACCCAGGTGGTCACCGCCGACGACCCCGACCGGGTGCAGCAGGAGGTCGCGGGGACTCCCGGGGTCGAGAGCGCCCGGGTGACCCAGTCCGGGGGTGGGGTCGCCGTGATCGACACGGTCCTGTCCGGTGACGCCGACGCGACCATCGAGCGGCTGCGCGACCAGCTCGCGGCGTACGACGACACCCACGTCACCGGGTCGACGGCCCAGGCGCTCGACGAGCAGGCCGCCAACGACCGCGACCTGCGGCTGATCGTCCCGTTGATCCTGGCCCTGGTGCTCGCGGGTCTCGTGCTGCTGCTCCGCTCGCTGGTGGCCCCCGTGCTGCTGGTGCTCACGGTGGTCGCGACGTACGTCGCCGCGATGGGTGCGTCGTGGTGGCTGTTCACCGGCGTGCTCGGGTTCGACGCGATGGACAGCGGCGTCCCGCTGCTCGCGTTCCTGTTCCTGGTCGCGCTCGGCGTCGACTACAACATCTTCCTCGTCACCCGGGCCCGCGAGGAGTCCGCCGAGGCCGGCCCGCGGCGGGGGATGCTGCGCGCGCTCTCGGCCACCGGTGGCGTGATCACCAGCGCCGGCATCCTGCTCGCCGCCGTGTTCGCGGTGCTGGGTGTGCTGCCGCTGGTCGTGCTCGCCCAGCTCGGCACGGTCATCTGCGTCGGCGTCCTGCTCGACACCCTGGTGGTGCGGACGCTGCTGGTGCCCGCCCTCGCCCTGGTGCTCGGTGAGCGGTTCTGGTGGCCGCGGCGGCTGGCCGGTGACCCCGGCCCTACGCCTCGGTCCCGCGGATCGCAGCGGCGACCGCTTTCGGGACGTCGGGGTGGAACACCGTCGGGATGATGAAGTTCGGGTTCAGCTCGTCGTCCTTGACCACGTGCGCGATCGCCTCGGCGGCCCGCAGGAGCATGTCGATGGTGACCTCGTGGGCGCGGGCGTCGAGCAGGCCGCGGAAGACGCCGGGGAACGCGAGCACGTTGTTGATCTGGTTCGGGTAGTCCGAGCGGCCGCTGGCGACGACGGCGGCGTACTTGTCGGCCTCGGCGGGGTCGACCTCCGGGTCCGGGTTCGCCAGCGCGAACACCACGGCGTCGGGCGCCATGTCCTGGATCCACTCCGGCTGGAGGATGCCGGGGGCGCTCACGCCGATGAAGACGTCGGCGTCCCGGAGCACGGTGTGCAGGTCGCCGCGGGCCCGGCGCGGGTTGGTGACCGAGGCCAGCTGGCGGTGGGTCGGGGACAGCGCGTCGTCGTCGGCCGAGAGCGCACCGGCCCGGTCGACCACGACCACGTCGGTGACGCCGGCGGCGATCAGCAGGGTGACGATCGCCGTGCCTGCCGCGCCGCCGCCGGAGACCACGATCCGCACCGAGTCCAGTGACTTCTTCACCACGCGCAGCGCGTTGGTGAGCGCGGCCAGGACGACGATGGCGGTGCCGTGCTGGTCGTCGTGGAAGACCGGGATGTCGAGCGACTCGCGCAGCCGCCGCTCGATCTCGAAGCACCGCGGCGCGGCGATGTCCTCGAGGTTGATGCCACCGAAGCCCGGGGCGATCATCTCGACCGCCTTGACGATCTCGTCGGTGTCCTGGCTGGCCAGGCAGATCGGCCAGGCGTCGATGTCGGCGAACCGCTTGAAGAGCGCGGCCTTGCCCTCCATCACCGGCAGCGCGGCTCCGGGGCCGATGTTGCCGAGCCCGAGGACAGCGGAGCCGTCGGTGACCACCGCGACCGAGTTGCCCTTCACGGTCAGCCGCGGGATGTCCTCGGGGTGGTCCGCCAGCGCCATGCTGACCCGGCCGACGCCCGGCGTGTACGCCATCGACAGGTCGTCACGGGTGCGCAGCGGCACCTTCGAGGTCACCTCGATCTTGCCGCCGAGGTGCAGCAGGAAGGTCCGGTCGCTGACCCGGTGCACCTCCACGCCCGGCACCTCGTCGACCGCGCGCTGGAGCTCCTGGGCGTGCTCGGCGTCGCTCGCCGAGCACGTGACGTCGACGACCAGGCGGTCGTGGCTGGAGTCCGCGACGTCGATGCCGGTGACGACGCCGCCGGCCTGGGCGATCGCCGTGGCCACCGCGCCGACGACCCCGTGGTCGGGTGCCGTGTAGAGGCGCATGGTGATCGAGTACGACGAGGTGGTGGCGGCCATTGCTGCACCTTCCCGCGCCGGTTCCGTTACCGGCAAGTCAGGTCGGTGTGACCTCCTCCGCCCCGAGGTGGTCCAGCAGGTTCCGGGAGAACCGGCCGCCCATCTCGTCGATCACCTTCCGCATCGTCCCCCGCACCGCTCCGCCGGCCGCGCGCGGCAGTGGCAGGTCGAGGGTGATCTCCAGCGCCGTGACCAGCCGGGTGCCCCCGTCGACCTCCTCGAGGGAGTACCACCCCTCGACCGCGGAGCGCTCGGTCGCGCCCGCCGGCGGGTCGTGGCGGAACTCGATCCGGGTCGGCTCGTCGTACGTCATCCGCTCGGTGAACGCCGGCGCGATGCCGACGCCGAGCACGGCCAGGCCGGACATCTCCCAGCGCCAGTGCTCGCCGTGCTCGGTGATGCGCCGCACGAACGGCGTGAGCTCGGCCACCAGCGAGGGGTCGGTGAGAGCGGCCCAGATGTCGGCCCGCGGAGCGGCCACGACGGCCTCGGCCCGGGTGTCGGCGGAGAAACGGGTCATGGTCGGGAGTTACCCGTCGCGGGGTGATTCGATGTGCCTCCGCGTGGCAGGGTGGCGGCCATGCCCCAGGTGACGGCCGACGCCTGGGTCCCGGTGCCGCCCGCCACGGCGTTCGCCGTCTCGCAGACGACGGGCGAGGTGCGGCTCCGCTGGGACCCGTCCATCCGCGCGCAGCACCTCCTCGGTGCCCGGCGCCCGGCCGCCGGTGTCCGCACCTTCACCCGCGCCCGGCTCGGGCCGGCGATGGTCAGCCGCTACGTGTCGTACCGGCCGCCCACCTCGGTCGGCATGACGATGGAGAAGGGCCCGTGGTTCTTCGCGTCGTTCGGCGGCGGCTGGCGGTTCGTCCCCGAGACCCGCGACGGCGTGGCCGGCACGCGGGCCACGTGGACGTACACCTGGACGGCGAGACCGGGCTGGCTGCGGCCGCTCGCCGACCCTCTCGGACGGTGGCTGCTGGGCCGCGAGGTCCGCGCCCGGATCGCGGCGTACGCCGAGGCGTGCGCCGACCCCGTCGTCCTCGGTGTTGCCCACGACACGCCGCCGGGAGGTTTGTCCTGACTTCCGCCCGGGGACCTCACTGGCATGTCCGCAGAACAGGTGGTCCAGATCGCGCTGATGGCCTTCGTGCTCCTGGCGCCGACGATGATGGTCGCCGTGCTGGTCTCCGGGCTGTCGCACCGGCCCCGGTCAGCCGACCAGCCGCGCGCGGACCTGCGCGGGCTGCTGGTGCCCGACGGGATTCGCGTGGCCGTCGAGCACGACGACGACCGAGCGGTTGCCTAGGTCGAGGGTCACCGTCCCCTCGCCCAGCTCCAGCACCTCGCCGCGGATGAGGTAGTCCTCGCCGCCGATCCGCTCGAGCAGCGTCTCCGGCGCGCAGCGCTCCACGTCCGCCAGCGCGACCGCCCTCAGGTCGGCGCGCACCCGGCCGCCGTACCGCCACAGCAGCAGCGCGATCAGCAGCAGGATCCCGTCCGCGACCAGCGTGACCACGAGCGGCACCAGGCTGTCGACGGCGCCCTCCGCGCGGTACGCCGACGGGTCGCCCTCCAGCACGCGCACCGTGATCTGCCCGCTCGCCACCGCGTCGTCGTACGCCTCCTCGTCGACCTCGGCCTGCCGGGCCTTCTGGTCGGGGTCGACGCCCTCGGGGAACCTGAACGAGATCCAGTACTCGTCGCCGTTCAGCACCCGGTTGTCCACGACGGTGGCGGTGACGTCGGTGCCACTGGTCCGCACGCGCTGCTGCTGATACCAGCTGTGCAGCAGGGGCAGGTTGATCACCACCGCCAGCAGCACGACGAGGAGTGCGGCACGGCGGCGGGAGCGCGTCATGCGCGCCAGTATCCCGGCCTACTGCAGCGTCGCGGTCAGCCGCATCACGTTGTCGACGTACCGCTGCCCCCGGGTCCGCGCGCGCCACGCGTCGACGGTGAGCTCGGTCGACAGCGCCCGGTAGGTGTCCTGGACCCCGGCGAGCCGCGCGACCACCTCGGGACCGGTCATCATCATCACGACCTCGTAGTTGAGGACGAACGAGCGCATGTCCATGTTGCTGGAGCCGATGACCGCGACCCGGTCGTCGACCGTGAAGTGCTTGGCGTGCAGCACGAACGGCTCGGGGTAGAGCCAGATCCGGACGCCGGCGGTGAGCAGCGCCTCGTAGTAGGACCGCTGCGCGTGGGCGACCATGAACTGGTCGGCCGTCGCGCCCACGAACAGCTCGACGTCCACGCCCCGCTGGGCGGCGGTCGTGACGGCGTACAGCAGGGAGTCGTCGGGGACGAAGTACGGGCTGGTCAGCGAGAGCCGGCGCTCGGCGGAGTAGATCATCGCGTTGAACAGCCGCAGGTTGTTCTCGGTCACGAAGCCCGGACCGCTCGGCACGACCTGGACGCCGACGTCGGTCAGCGCTCCGGGCCGGTCTGACGGCGGCGGCGGTACGGCGGCCGCGAGCTCCTGGAGGTTCTCGCCGGTCTCGGTGAACCAGTCGGTCGCGAACACGACGTTCAGCTCCTGGACCGCGGGGCCCTCGAGCCGAGCGACCAGCTCGACCCAGGCGCGCCCCAGCTTCTGGTTCTTCGGCTTGTCGTAGCAGGCCTCGATCAGGTTCTGCGAGCCGCTGAAGGCGACCCGCCCGTCCACGACGAGGATCTTGCGGTGATTGCGCAGGTCCGGCCGCCGAAGGTCGCCCTTGAGGGGCCGGATCGGGAGCATCGGCGTCCAGCGGATGCTCGTGGCCCCGAGCCGCCGGACGAAGTCCTTGTACCCCGGGATGCCCCGTGACCCGAGGTGGTCGAAGAGGAGGCGGACGGTGACGCCGCGCTCGGTCGCGCGGACCAGCTCCTCGAAGAACGGTGCGGTGACCTCGTCCCAGGCCGAGATGTAGAACTGCACGTGCACGTAGTCGGTGGCGGTGGCGACCTCGCGGGTCATCGCGTCGATCTGGGCCTGGTAGTCCTCGATCAGCTCGACGGTGTTGCCGAAGCTGAGCGGCAGCACGCCGAGCCGGCGGTTGAGGCGCGCGAAAGTCTGGACCAGGGGCGGCAGCTCCCGCCGCCGCTCGTGGTCCTCGATGTCCTCGAGGTGAGCCGCGGCGAGGATCGCCGCGTTGACCTCCTCCTGCTGCGCGCGCCGCTGGCGGCCGACGGTCGTGCGGCCGAAGAGCAGGAACAGCAGGAAGCCCAGGAAGGGCAGCGCGAGGATCAGGATCAGCCACGCCATCGCGGTCTGCGGGCGCCGGTTGCCGGGGAGGACGACCAGGGCGGCGAGGACGATCGCGATGTTCGCGAGGACGAGGGCGGCGCCCAGGATCGCGCCCAGGGTGCTCGCCCAGTCGGACATGACGACACGCTAGGTCACCGCACGTGCGCCGGCGGGTCACCCGAGTCGGGTGAGCCCGCGCAGGACCCCGGACCGCACGATGTGGCCGTGGCGACCACACCTGCCCGGGTCCTGCCCGGCCTGCCCCGGGGCGTCCTCGTCCTCATCGGGCTGGCGGCGGCGGTCGTCGTGGTCGCCGGGATGCGCGGGATCTCCTCGATCTTCGCCCCCGCCTTCCTCGCCCTGGTGCTCACGGTCCTGGCGCACCCGCTGCGCCGCTGGCTGGACCGGTGGATGCCCTCCTGGGTGGCGTCGACCGTGTGCATCGCCGCCGTGTACGTCGGCATCGTGCTGTTCGCGCTGGCCGTCGTCGTGTCCGGCGCGCGGTTCGCCACGCTGCTGCCCGAGTACACCGACGAGTTCCACCAGCGCGTCGCCGACCTCACCTCGTGGCTGCACCACGCCGGGGTCTCCCAGGACCAGATCGACAAGGTGGCGTCGTCGTTCGACCTGGGCCAGCTGGGGGGCTTCATCGGGGACCTGCTCGGCGAGCTGATGGGCCTGGTCTCGAACCTCTTCTTCATCCTCTCGCTGGTGCTGTTCATGACCGTCGACGGCACCAGCTTCCCGCGGCAGCTCGAGCGGGCCCGCGCGTCGAAGCCCGCGATCGTCACCGCGCTCGAGGAGTTCGCGCGCGGCACCCGCCGCTACCTCGGGGTGTCGACGGTCTTCGGCCTGATCGTGGCCGCGCTGGACACCGTCGCGCTGGCGCTGCTCGGCGTGCCCCTGCCGCTGATGTGGGGCCTGCTCGCCTTCATCACCAACTACATCCCCAACATCGGCTTCGTGATCGGCCTGATCCCGCCTGCGGTCCTCGCCCTGCTGGAGGGAGGGCCCGGGCTGATGCTCGCGGTCATCGCCGTCTACTGCGTGCTGAACGTGGTGATCCAGTCGGTGATCCAGCCCAAGGTGGTCGGTGACACGGTCGGGCTGTCCACCACGCTGAGCTTCTTCTCGCTGGTCTTCTGGACCTGGGTGATCGGCCCGCTCGGCGCGCTCCTGGCGATCCCGCTGACGCTGTTCGCCAAGGCCCTGCTCGTGGACGCCGACCCGGCGACGCGGTGGATGAGACCGCTGATCTCCAACAAGGACGACGTCCTGCCGTAGCGGCGACCCGGTGGCTCAGTCCGGGATCGTCACGACCTCGACGACCGAGATGCCCAGGGAGTTCAGCAGGTTCAGCACGCCCTGGAGCTCCTCCTGGTCGGCCATGTCGCCGGTGAGCGTCGTGGTCGCCCGCTGGGTGCGCGCCGTGAGGTGCGGGAACGCGCCGGACAGTTCGTCGGAGAGTTCCGCGTCCACGCGGATCATCATCCTGGTCATCGGCAGTGGTTCCCTCGGCATCGTCCGTCCCCGTGTCCGAGACGGTAGGCGGCGCCCGGGGACCACGCCTCACCGGAAAAGGGCGAGGCACCCGGCCGGGACCGCCAGCACGCTGGTCGCGATGACTGCGGCGATGTTCGTCCTGCTCGGGCTGTTCCTCTGCTTCGTGGGTGCGGCCTCGATCCGCTTCGCCATCCTGGTGGCGGGGTTCTGCGGCGCCTGGCTGGTCGCGGACGCCCTCGACGCCGACACCGGTACGACGTTCCTCGTGGCGGCCGCCGGAGCGGCCGGGGCGCTGGTGCTCAGCATCGTGCTCGCCCGGTTCGCGCTGTTCGCCGCCGGCCTCGTCCTCGGCGGCGCGGTCGGTGCCAAGCTCTTCGAGGTGCTCGACCAGGGCGACTCGAGCTGGCTGCTGGCGGTGGTGTTCGTGCCGTCCGTAGCCCTGGTCAGCGGCTTCCTCGCCCAGCGGTGGCGGAGGCCCTTCCTGGTGTGGGCGACCGCGTTCGCCGGAGCCGCCATGGTGCTCACCGGCGTCGGTCTGGTCGACACCGACCCGACCGCCGCGCTGCGCCACCCCGACGACGTCGTCAGCGGTGTCGCGCTCACCGTGCTCTGGGTCGCCCTCGGCCTGGCCGGGCGCACCGTCCAGGTCCGCCGCCTCGACTGAGCCGACTTCACGCGGAACGGGTGAGCCCCGGTCGCCGTACCCCAGTGGACGCTGGCCGGGTGGCCACGTTGACGGTGTGGAGGTACGACTCCACGCACGGCGCCCAGCGGGCGGCCGACATCCTGGCCGACCTCGAGCGCGCGAGCCACGTGGTCGTCCAGGACGCCGCGATCGTCTCCTGGGAGGTCGGCCAGCGGAAGCCGCGCACGAGGCAGCTGACCGACACCTCCGGCGCGGGTGCGCTGAGCGGCGGCTTCTGGGGCCTGCTGTTCGGGCTCATCTTCTTCGTCCCCCTCCTCGGTGCCGCGATCGGCGCGGCCGCCGGTGCCGTCGCCGGCTCGCTGGCCGACGTCGGGATCGACGACGGCTTCATCAACCGGGTCCGCGACCAGGTGACGCCGGGGACGTCGGCCCTGTTCGTGCTCACCTCCGACGCGGTGCTCGACCGGGTCCACGACGCCTTCGCCGACGGTCCGGCCGGCGAGCTCATCCACACGAGCCTCAGCGCCGAGCAGGAAGCGGCGCTCCGCGAGATCTTCGGCGACCAGGGGTAGCCCGTCGTGCCCAACCTGACCGTCCGGCGCTACCCGACCCCGCTCGGGGTCGAGTCCGGTGAGCTGATGCTCAGGCGCCTCGCGGAGCAGGGCGCGATCACCGTGCACGACGCGGACCCGGAGGTCGTCGGACCCGCCCCGGCGCGCGGCGAGGCGGAGCTGATCCGTGCCGAGGTGGACGACGAGACCGTCGAGGAGCTGCGCCGCCCGATCGACCCCGGAACGGCTCCGGAATTCGGACGTGCTTGATCCGGAGCCGCCGGGCGTCGACACTCGAGGTGAGGGAGGGCCGCTCCGGCAGCTGGGCGGTCGTCAGGAAGGGGCGCGATGGGAGCGCGCGGAACGACCCCAGCGACCCCCGGGTCCGCCGGACGGCCGGTGCTCCGCGCCATGTCGGCGACGGCCCGCCCCCCGGATATCTACGTGCCGCGTCCGCGCGTGCAGGAGTTCCTCGACGCCACGCCCGACTTCCCCGCGACGCTCGTCGTCGCGCCCGCCGGCTCCGGCAAGACCGCCGCCGTCGCGGGCTACACCGAGCGGGCGCGGGCACGAGGGGTCCCGATCTGCTGGTTCCACCCCGACCGCGTCGACCTGATCCTGGAGGCGATCGACACGGCGACGGAGGCCGACGTCCCTCCCGTGATCGTCATCGACGACGCGCACCTGCTGCCGGAGGAGGGTGAGGTCGCGCTGGCGCGGGTGCTCACCGAGGCGCCCGACTCGGTGCGTCTCGTGCTGATCGCCCGCCGCGAGCTGGAGTGGGTCCCGGTCTCCGCCCTGCTCTCCGGGCAGGCCCGCAGCATCCGGGTCGACGACCTCCGGTTCACCGACGAGCACGCCGACGCGCTCGTGCGCCTGCACTTCCCCGACGCGGACGAGGACGACGTCGCCGCCGTGCTCGAGCAGAGCCGCGGCTGGGCGGTGGCCCTGGTGCTCGGGTCCCGCGCGCTCCGGGCCTCCGGTGCCCCCGCCGACGCGCGCGCCTCGCTGGCCGGGACGCGGCGGCCGCTGCTCGACTACCTGCTCCACGAGGTCTTCGAGTCCCTGACCGCCGACCTGGTCCGGGTGCTGCTCACCACCTGCCAGCAGGACCTCGTCACCGCCGACGAGGCGGCCCTCCTGTCCGGCCTCCCCACGGCGGGCGACCTGCTCCGCGAGGCGGCCGCGACCGGACTGCTGGTCACCAGCTACCGCGACGAGGGCGGCGACCACGGCTGGCGCTACCACCCGCTCCTGCTCGACCTGCTGCGCCGGCGCACCTCGCCGTCCGGCCCGGACTGGCCCCTGGTCGTCGAGGCGCACCACCACGCGGCCACCGAGTACGCCGAGCGGCGCGACGCCGAGCGGGCGGTCGCCCATGCCCGACTGAGCGGGGACCTGCAGCTCCAGCTCCGCATGCTGCGCGAGTTCTCCGGCGACCTGCTCACGCAGCGGCGTACGCCGGTCGTCGCCGAGGCGCTCGCCGCGATCCCGGTCGACGTCCGGTCCCGCCACCAGGACCTGCTGGTGCTGCACGCGACGGTGCTGCGCGCCCAAGGGCGGATCGACGCCGCCAAGGTCGCGGCCGACCGGGCGCTCGCGGCCGACGCTCGGCACCTCACCGGTGGCGTGACCCGGGACGTCGACGCCGAGCTCGCCGCGCTGGAGCTGTGGCAGGCGCGGTACGGCTGGCGCGAGGCCGGGCCCGCACTGGCCCGCGCCCGGCGGGTGATGGGGTGCCATCACGACGGCGAGGTGAGCGCGCACGACCTCGCCGGCCTGTCGCCGATCCGCGCGAACTGGCTGATGCTGGAGATAGCCGCCTTCGAGACCTGGCTCGGCGACTTCGACACCGCCGCGATCCACATCCAGGACGCCGCGATGTACAGCAACCGCGTGGACCTGCCGGTCATGGAGCGCGCCGTGCTCGCCCAGCGGGCGGTCCTGGAGCTCGTGTCCGGGTTCTTCCAGACCGCGCTCGCGTCGGCCGACGCCGCGCTGGCGCTCCGGGACCGCGTGCCCGGTCCACCGGACATCGCCGACGCCCGGATCCACCTGACCCGGGGCTGGGCGCAGCTCCAGGCGCTCGACGTCGCCGCCGCCGCGGAGTCCCTGCAGGCTCTGGACGCGACACCCCGCGAGATCCTGGACCCGCTGCTGCTCGTCTACGGCCGGCTGCTCCGTGCCTGCGTGCTGGCCGAGACCGGCAGGCCCGAGGAGGCGCGCCGGCTGCTCGACGGTCGCGGCGACGTGCCGGAGCGGCTGCCGGACTTCATCGACCGCGAGGACCTCCTGGTCCGGCTGCTCATCAAGGTCCAGATGGGCGACCTCGCCGCCGTCGCCCGCGCGGTCGCCCGGATGCGGGCCCGCGGGCAGCAGGCTGCCGCCACGCTCGGCGAGGCGGTTCTGGTCGGCCTGTCCGGCGAGGAGCCACGCGCCGTCCGCATGCTCGAGGCGCTGCTGCCGGCGACCGTCGACGCGCGGATCAGCGTCGGCCTCGCGACGGCCGTGGCGCGGGTCGCGTTCCTCCATCGCATCGGCACCGCCGCCGCCCTCGCGAGCGCCCGTCAGCTCACCGCGGACCTCCTCAGCCGGGCCGAGCCCCAGCGCCAGATCTGGATGCTCTCCCTCGGCACGCTCATCAGCCCGGGTTTCACCGACCTCATCGAGGCCTACGCGCAGGGACCCGATGCGCACCCGTTCGCGGCCGAGGCCAGCGTCGCGCTGCGCAGCCACCTGCCGGCGTACCCCGGACGGGCCTCGCGGAGCCCGGTCGGCGTCGACGGCGACGACCCGCGCACCCTGCTGACCCCCCGCGAGCTCGAGGTGCTCGAGCAGCTCGCGCTGGGGGGCGGCAACGCCGACCTGGCCAAGGCCCTGTTCGTCAGCGAGAACACCGTCAAGACCCACCTCGCCTCGATCTACCGCAAGCTCGGCGTCGAGCGCCGCGTGGACGCCCTGCGAGTCGCCCGCAGCCGCGGGCTGCTCTGAGCCCGGGGAAGTTCACCCGCCACATCACCCGCCCCGGGTGAGGACCAGGTCTCGACCACCGGCCTACCGTCGAGGCCTGGAGGGCGGGGTATCTCGGCGAGCCCTCGGGGAGGAGGACCGATGTCCTCGAGTCCGGCGACGGTCCATCGTGCCGACCACCTGCCCAGGCTGCCGCGGGCGTACGTTCCGCGGCGCCGGCTCTGGACCCACCTCGACGACGCCGCCGCGGGGGCGGCCACCGTCCTGGTCGGTCCCGGCGGCGCCGGCAAGACCCTCGGCGTGACCGGCTGGCTGCGCGAGACCGCCCGCGTGGAGGACACGACCTGGGTGCGCGCCGACGCGAGCTGGACCCCCGAGCGCCTCCTCCCGCTGCTCGACCCGGACCGCCTCGTGGTCGTCGATGACGCGCACCTCCTCCCCCTCACCACCGTCCGGGCCCTGGACGACCGCCTCGACACCGACCCGGACTCGCTGCGGGTGCTGCTGGTCTCGCGATGGGACCTGCCGTTCACGCGACTGTCGGCCGAGCTGCTGGGCCAGTACACCGTCCTCCGCGGCGAACTCCTGCGCCTCGACGACGCGGAGTCGGAGGCGCTGGTCGCCGCGCACGTCCACGACCACGCCGCCGAGGTGTCCCGGGCCATCGCGGGCCGGACCCAGGGCTGGTGCGCGGCGGTCGTGATGACCGCGCGGGCCGTGGCCGCGTCGGCCGACCCGGTCGACCACGCCCGCCGGTACGCCGCGGAGGGCACGGCGATCGCGGACCGCGTCGCGTCCGAGGTGTTCGCGACCCTCCAGCCCCGGCAGCGGCACCTCCTCCTCTGCGTCGCGGCGGAGCCGGTCGTCACCCCCGACGTGGCCGTCCACCTCACCCACGACCCGGGGGCGGAGGACGCCCTCGTCGAGCTCGAGCGGACCGGCCTGCTCGTCACCCGGCTGCCGGACGCCGGCGGCCCCCGCTACGCCGTCCATCCCCTGCTCGCCGAGGTCGTCCGCCGTCGTACGGCGGCCGGCGGGGTGGACGTGATGCGGGCGGTCGCGACGGTCCAGCGCGCCGTGGGCCTGGACGTCGCCGCGGGGGCCACGGAGCGCGCCTTCGACCGGCTGGTCGCGATCGGCGACCACGCCGGCGCCGCCGCGCTGCTCGCCACGGACGGCCCGGCTCTGCTGCTGCGCGGGCACGGCGAGGGTGTCCACGCCTGGGCGCAGGCGCACCCGTCGGCCGTCGAGGTCACCCCGGCGTCGTGGTTCACGGTCGCGATCGAGCGGTGGTTCACCGACGCGATCGGCAGTGCCCGGCACTGGCTCGACCGGATCGTCACCGACCCGCTCCCCGCTGACGAGACCAGCGCCCTCCAGGTCGCGTGCGCCCGGCTGATGCGAGCCCGCCTGGGGCAGGAGCCCATCGAGGACGCCGTGGCGCACGCCGAGCAGGTGCTGGAGGGCGACTCCCGGGGCTCCGCCGACGCGCTGGTCCCGGTGCTGCTCGGCGAGCTCGCGACGACGTTGAGCTGGCTCGGCCGGATCGACGACGCGGTCGACCGCCTCACCACGGCGCTCCAGCTCAGCCGCTGCCAGGAGCTGCCCGCGATGACCGCGGTCGCGCTCTCCCACCTGGCGCTCGCGGAGCTCATGCAGGGCAACGAGGCCGCCGCGGTCGCGGTCGCGGACCAGGTCCTGGCCCTGGTCGACGGCAAGCCGTGGCGAGCGAGGTTCGCCCGCGGCCGCGCCGTCCTGGCGCGCGAGCTCGCGCTGCTGACCGACCTGCCGGCCACCCACGTCGGTCGTGACGTGTCGCCCGAGGCCGAGCTGCCGGAGCACCCCGCCGACCCGGTCACCAAGTTCTGGGCCCGGATGCGCCGGGCCCGCCTCGAGCTGCTCGCCGGCTCGCTGTCGGGCGCAGCGCGCGCGCTCGACCTCCCGATCGAGACCCCGGACCTGCCCGACCACCTCTGGGGTGTCCTCCAGCTGGAGCGGGCCTTCCTCGACGCCCTGGCCGGCGACCAGGTCCCCCTCGGAGCGCTCCAGGAGCGGCTCGAGGCGCGCGGCCTCGCCGGGGAGGGCACCCTGGTGGCCGCGCTCCGCTGCGACCTCCGCGGCGACCGGCGCGGCGCGGCCGCCCGCTTCGAGCGGGCCGCCGACACCGCCCGGCTCGCCCAGCCGCCGGTGCAGGCACTCGCCCTGGTCAGCGCCGCCCAGCTGCGCGACGAGCTCGGCGAGACCGACGCCGCGCACCAGCTGATGGAGCGCGCCGTGCTGGCGACCGAGGTCCGCCGCAACGCCGTGCCGTACCTCGGCTGGACCCGGCACGGCACCACCGTCGCCCGGCTCCTCGACCGGCAGCAGCGCGTCCACCCGACGCCGTGGGTCGACGAGCTCGTCGCGACGACCGCCCACCGAGCCGGCATCGCGACCCACTTCGGCCCGACCACCGCCGCCCCCGGCGAGAAGGTGCCCCTGCCGACCGGCGCGGTCGCACCGGTGCTGAGCCCCCGCGAGCGCGACGTGCTCTACGAGCTGGCCCGCGGGTCGACGTACGCCGACATCGCCGCGAACCTCTTCGTCTCCGAGAACACCGTGAAGACGCACGTCTCCAGCCTGTACGGCAAGCTCTCGGTCAACCGCCGCAGCGCCGCCCTCGCGGCCGCCCGGTCGATGCACCTGCTGTAGGAGGCTGCTCGGGTCCAGTCCACCCGAATCGGGCGAGCCCCGCCCTCGACGGGTCGGACGACCATGGGCAGCATGACCCACCATGCCGCTCCCGGGCCGCGGGACGTCCAGGTGCCACCGGGCCTCCGGTCGCTCGCGGAGCACTGGGGCCTGGTCCTCGCCTACGGGATCATCACCCTCGGTCTCGGCATCGCCCTGCTCGTCTGGCCGGACGCGTCGATCACCGTCCTCGCGGTGCTGCTGGCCATCCAGCTCGTGATCACCGGAGTGATCCGCATCGTGCAGGCACTCTCGACGGACCGCCGCGACGGGGCCGCGCGCGCACTGATCGGACTGCTGGGCGGCCTGGCGCTCATCGTCGGGCTGCTGATCCTGCGCGACCCGCTCCAGTCCGTGCTCGTGTTCACGATGATCCTCGGGGCCTTCTGGATCATCGCCGGCGTCATCGACATCCTCGGCGCGTTCCTCGGCGTCGAGCGCGAGGGACGCGGGTGGGACATCCTCTCGGGCGTGCTGAGCATCGCCTTCGGCGGCGTCCTCATCGTCTGGACCGACATCTCGCTGAAGCTCCTGGTCGTGCTCACCGGCGCCTGGCTGCTCGTCGCCGGCGTGATCGCCGTGGTGGCGGCGTTCCGGCTGCGGAACACCCGGATCGACAGCTGGTGACGCCATGACCGAGCGCCCCGACGACAACACCGCCGAGCACGCCCGTGAGGTCGCCGAGCTCCGCGCCGAGATCGAGCGGCTCCGGGCCGAGCGGGTCGCTGCCGCCCCGGCCGCACCGGCCGCTCCGGAGCGCACCGGCTGGTGGCGCCCGGTGGTCGTCACCGTCCTCGTCGCGCTGATCGCCGTGCTCACCCCCCTGGGAGTGGTCGCCCGCTGGGCCCACAACGAGGTCGCCGACACCGACCGGTACGTCGAGTCGGTGGCCCCGCTCGCCACCGACCCCGATGTCCAGGCGGCGGTCACCAACCGGATCACCACCGAGATCGTCACCCGCCTCCAGGTGAAGGCGGTCACCGACCAGGCGATCCAGGCCCTCTCGGACCGCGGCCTGCCACCGCTCGCCGCGACGAGCCTCCAGGCGCTCGGCGGACCGCTGTCCGACGCGATCGAGGGCTTCATCCACGACCAGGTGGCCCGGCTCGTCGAGTCGGACGCGTTCCAGACCGCCTGGGAACAGGCCAACCGTGAGGCCCACACCCAGATGGTCGCCGTCCTCACCGGCAAGGACACCGACCTGGTGCAGATCTCGAACAACGCCGTGAGCGTCAACCTCGCGACCGTGATCGACACCGTCAAGCAGCAGCTCATCGACCGCGGGTTCACGCTCGCCGAGCGGCTGCCGGCCGTCGACGCGCAGTTCACGATCTTCCAGTCGGCCGACATCACCAAGGCGCAGAACGCCTTCCGCATCCTCAGCGCGGTCAACACCTGGCTGCCGATCCTGATCCTCGTGCTGCTCGCCGTCGCGATGGCCGTCGCGAGGAGCTGGCGGCGCACGCTGGTCGCCACGATGATCGCGGTCGCGGTCTCGATGCTGCTGCTCGGCGTGGTGCTCAACGGGTTCCGCGTGGTGTACCTCGACGCGCTCCCGAGCGACGCCGACCAGGCCGCGGCCGGTGCGATCTACGACACGCTCGTGTGGTTCATCCGCGTCAACCTGCGCGCGATCCTCGTGCTCACGCTCGCGGTCGCCTTCGTCGCCTGGGTCTCCGGACCGAGCACGACGGCGGCGCGGGTCCGCCGCGGCACCAGCCGCGCGATCGGCTCGGTGCGGCAGGGCGGCGAGCGGGCGGGCCTCGACACCGGCCGGTTCGGTGTCGTCCTGCACGAGAACAAGGGCGTGATCCGTGGCGTCGTCCTCGGCCTGGGACTGGTCGCCTACGCGATGGCCGACCACCCGACCCCCGGCTTCACGATCGCGCTGGTGGTGGTGGCGGCGGTGGTGCTCCTCCTGGTGGAGCTGCTGTCCCGCGCTCCTGCCGCCCTCGACGCCGGCCCCCCGTCGCCGCGACCGCCGAGCTGACGACGCGCAGCACCGTGGGATCCTCCGAGACGACGCGGCCGACCAGGGCGGAGCCGACCAGGACGGCTCCGAACCCGATCATCCAGGTCGAGATCGCCAGGATGACGCCGAGCGTCCCGAACTGCTCGGCGTTCTGCTCGACGTACGGCGGCATCACGAGGCCGGAGCCGCGGCTGTACAGCACCTGGAGCAGGCCTGTCGTCGCAGCGCCCAGCGCCAGCCGCGACCACGGCACCCGGCCGAACAGCAGCATCCGGGTGGTGACCAGCCAGACGGCCGAGACCAGCGTCACCTGCACCACGAGGCGAGCGGCCAGCGGCGCCAGGCCGTCCGGTCCGTGGAGCAGTCGGGCGACCCCGGCCACGAGCTGGATGCTGACCAGCCAGCCCACCAGCCACAGGAAGCAGCGGCGGGTGCCGCCCATCCCGCCGATGTGCGGCTGCTGCCAGACCCGCTCGTACATCCGCTGCATCGCCCGCGCGAAGCTCGTGGCCGAGAAGAGCGTGATCGCGATGCCGATCAGGCCGGTCTGCGCCCGGACCTGGTCGACCGTGACCTCCCCGGCGAGCTGCTGGTCCCCGGTGGACCCGAGCCCGGTCGCATCGGCGAACTGGTGCAACCCGGTCCCGGTCAGGTCCGGGAAGAACGCCACGAGCACGACGAACGTCGGGATCAGCGCGAGGAGGCCCTGGGCCGCGATCACCAGGCACCGGTCGACGAACTCGATGCGTACGAACTCGTCCACCAGTCGGCCCAGCACCGGTACCTGCTCGACCAGCTGGCCGGCCCGGGCCCGGCGACGCCGGAACGACGCGACGGCGCGACCACGGAGCGCGCGGACGTCCATGCGTGCCTGGCCTCCCGTCGTCCGGTCCGGCAGGACGGATCCAGCGTGGGCGGCGGGAACGGCCGGCCGCTCACCCGTCTCGGGTGAAACCGGACGGGGGCGGCGCGGATGACCGGGTGGAAGCGGGTGCTCCGCCTCGGCGTGGCGGTCGCGCTCGCGCTGGTGCTCTACTTCGTGGTGCCGGTGGAGGCCAGCGAAGAGGGCCTGCTCGTCCGGGCGGTGGTCAGCCTCCTGTCGCTCGGGCTGCTCACCGCCGGCGTCATCTGGCAGATCCTCGTCCACCTCGAGGACCCCGACCGCCGGATCGACGGGCTGCTGTTCGCGCTCGTCGTCGCCGTGCTCGCCTTCGCGCTCGCGTTCTACCGGCTCGAGATCGCCTACCCCGACCAGATCGTCGGACTCCACTCCCGGGTCGACGCGCTCTACTTCACGATGACCACCCTGCTCACCGTCGGGTACGGCGACATCCACGCCGCCGGCCAGGGCGCCCGGGTGCTCGTCATGGTCGCGATGGTGTTCAACGTCGCCGTCATCGCGACCGCGGTGACCACCATCAGCAGCCGGGTCCGGCAGCGCGCCGAGCAGCGGCTCGCCGAGCGTCAGGGCCGCCGTACGCAACGCGGGCCGCGGTGAGGCGTCGCCGGCTCCCGGATCAGCAGGCGAGCCGGAACGCGAGCAGCGTGGTGTCGTCGTCGGGCACCCGACTCTGGATCGCGAGCAGCCCCTCGAGCCACTGCTCGAGGTCGGGGTCGCCGTACGTCGCCGCGGCCAGCTCGCTCAGCCCGGTCATCCGGTCGGCGAGGTCGACCCCGCGCTCCTCGACGAGGCCGTCGGTGTAGATGAGCAGCGTCGTACCGGGCTCGAGGACGAGCTCGGTCGCGGTCGACGTGCCGAAGCCGACGCCGAGCAGGGGACGGGAGGTCACGCCGGCCTCGGCAGCGCCCGCCGGACTGATCAGCAGCGGTTGCGGGTGGCCGGCACCGGCGATCCGGACCCGACCGGTGGCGGGCTCGAGCACGGCCACCGCGGCGGTCGCGACCCGCTGGTCGAGCAGGCCGTCCATCAACCGGTCGAGGCGGTCGAGGCACTCGTCGGGGCCGTGCCCCTCGAAGAGGTACGCGCGCAGCGCCGTGCGCAGCTGGGTCATCGCGGAGGCCGCGGAGACGCCGTGGCCGGCGACGTCGCCGACCGCGAGCGCGATCCGGCCGTCGGGCAGCTCGAAGGCGTCCCACCAGTCCCCGCCCAGCTGGTAGGTCGAGGCGGGCAGGTAGCGGGCGGCGAGCTCGAGACCCGCGAACTGCGGCGCCCGATCCAGGACCACGCTGCGCTGGAGCGACTCGGCCATCGCGATCTGCTCGCGCGAGCGCATCAGCAGCAGCCCCTGGAGGTGCTTGCCCAGCACGTCGGCAGCGTCGACCTGCCAGCTCGTCCACGGCAGGCTGCGGCCGCGCACCACCTGCTGCCACTTCTCGAAGGACTTGCGCGGGCTCAGCCGGACCTCGGGGCCCTCGGCGGCCGCCAGCAGCTTGTTGGTCGGGTCGCCGCCCCAGTCGACGACGCGTTCCTGCTCGGGGCGCAGCCACATCAACCACCGGTCGGACGCCGAGCCGATCCGCAGGGCGCCGGCCACCACGGGGTCGGCCAGCTCCGGGACCAGCGTGGCCACGCTGTCGGTCTGGGTGGCGTAGCTCAGCGGCGACTCCAGCGCGGCCGCGACCTGCCGCAGGGTCAGGTCGTCCGGCACCGTGCCGCGCGTCGTCAGCACGCCGTCGTAGCACAGCGCCGCACCCTCGGCGTCCATCAGCGTGAGCAGGCCCGGGTCGTGGATCAGGGTCTCCAGCGGCGGGAGCGGGCTCGCGGAGACGCGCGCGGTCACCCCGGCCATCGTCGCCTGCGTCTCCAGGGCCGCCTCGCGGGCGTCGGCCCGCTCCCGGTCCACCACGACCTGGGAGGCCACCTGGCCGAGGAACTCCGCCGCGGCCCGGGCATCGTGGCTGGGCCGGTGCGGGCCGGAGTAGTGGTGGCAGGCGACGAGGCCCCAGAGCCGGTCCTCGACCACGATCGAGACCGACATGGAGGCGGTGACGCCCATGTTGGAGAGGTACTCGACGTGGATCGGCGAGACGCTGCGCAGCGTCGAGAACGACAGGTCGAGCGGCTCCCCGGTCTCGGGCTCGAACACCGGGTGCAGCGGCACCGGCTGGTAGCCGATGTCCGCGATCAGCCGCGTCCAGTTCACCGTGTAGAGGCGGCGCGCCTGGGCCGGGATGTCGCTGGCCGGGTAGTGCAGGCCGAGGAACGGGTTGAGGTCGGCGCGCCGCTCCTCCGCGACCACCTCGCCGTTCCAGTCGGCGTCGAACCGGTAGACCATCACCCGGTCGAAGCCGGTGATCTCGCGGACCTCGCGAGCCAGATGGCCGGCCAGGTCCTCGACCGAGCCGGCGCCCGCCATCCTCGCCATCGCGCCCCGTGCCGTGTGGTACGACAAGGCCTCCCGGTCCCGGCCGCCCAGGGTCTCGATCTCGACGACCAGGCGGTCGCCGGAGCGGTGCACGTTGACGTCGACCTCGGTGCCGTCGTCGAGGCGCACGACCAGGGGCGCCTTGGGCAGGCCCGCGTCCTCCCGGTCGGCGACGGCCCGCGCGACGGTCGACCCCGCGACGTCGGCGAGCGCGCGCCCGAGCGCCGCGTCCGGCTCGACACCCAGCAGGCCGCCGGAGTTCGCGGACACCATCCGCACCCGGTGCCCGGCGTCCACGGCGACCAGCACGCCGTGCGGCTGGATCGCGCCCGGGACGTGGATCGGCTCCCGGTCACAGGTCGTGAGGTCGACCTCGCCGTACGAGGGGGTGTGCCGCGGCCCGAGAGCGTCGGTCACCGGCTCAGAGCTGCTCGCGGTACGGCAGGTTCGAGATCGTGAGGACCCGGGCGACGATCGTGCCGGGCGCGGCGACCACGTCGAGCTGGTGGCCCGCGTTGCGCGCGTTCTTGGCGGCGACCGCGAGGACGCCGATGGCCAGGCTCGGGAAGAAGTCGACGCCGGTCAGGTCCACCGTGATGTCACGGGAGTAGCCGTCGCTGTACTTCTCCATGTCGGACCGGAAGGTCGGACCGGAGAGCTCGTCCACGGAGCCGTTGACGGTCAGCAGCGCGCGCGAGGCGTCGTACGTCGCTGCATAAGGGGTGTCATCCACCACAGCATCCTAAACAAAGGTTCCGTCCCGTTTCCTCACCCCGGTGCGGGGGTAGACCTTCCACGACGAAGGAGGACCTCACGTGCACCAGCTGCCGCTGCGGACCAGCCTTGTGGTCTCGGCGGAGAAAGCCTCCACGCGATCGGCAAGAGCCAGGGTCCACCACCTGTGCGAGAACGCCGCGCTCGGCCCCGAGAAGGCCGACGTCGCGGCGCTGCTCGTGACCGAGCTGGTCACCAACGCCCACCAGCACGCCGGGAGCACGGCCGTGGTCGACGTCCTGGTCGACGACCGCTCGCTCCGCGTCGCCGTGGCCGACGAGGACCCGACCATCCCCACGCCCCGCGAGATCGACCTCGACGCGGAGCGTGGCCGCGGACTGCTGCTCGTCGCGGCGCTCGCGTCCCGGTGGGGCGCCGCCCCCACCGACCGCGGCAAGTCGGTCTGGTTCGAGCTCGACCGCGGCTGACCGCCGGCCGGGGAGGCCGTCCGGTCCACCCTTCCCACCGCGTCGGCGCGGTCGTACCGTTCTCCTGACAAGTGGGGCGGGAGGGGTGACCCGCCGGGGGTGAGCAGGATGGCCGTGGATCTCGGCACGGTCGTCCTCGCTGTCGGCTGCGCGCTGGTGGTGGGGATGACCGTCTGGTGCGCCGTGCGGGTCCGGCACTGGCGCGACCTCGCCGACCGCTCCGGACAGGGTGGCCGCTGCACGGCGGTCGACCTCGCCCCCGGCGACCTGGTGTTCGTGTGGGCGTACGTCCTCGAGCACGGCGAGTGGAAGCACGGCACCGTCGCCAAGGTGGAGCACGACCGACTGGACACCGACGAGGTGCAGCTGGTGCGGATCCTGTTCGTGGAGGGGGCGTCGTTCACCGTGAAGCCGTTCGCCCCTGCATGGGTGCTCTCGGCGGCGTGACAGACTCCTGACCATGGCAGCGCTCGTCGACCTCCGGACCGTCTCCGTGCAGCAGGACCTCGGCAGCACGCTCGAGGACTGCGTGCGCGGCCTCGCCGCGCTGCTCGACGACGCCGGCCGGCTCTCCGACGTCGACGCCTTCGTCGCCGACGTCCTCGCCCGCGAGGCGAAGGGCTCGACCGCCCTCCCCGGCGGGGTGGCCCTCCCCCACGCCCGCAGCGCCGCCGTCCTCGAGCCCACGGTCGCCGTCGCGACCCTGCCGGCCCCGGTCACCGCCGCCAACGGCCACGACTTCGACCTCGTCTTCCTGCTCGCCGTCCCTGAGGACCGGGCCGGCGATTACCTCCAGCTGCTCCGCACCGTCACCACGGCCGCGGTGAAGCCGGGATTCCGCAGCGACTGCCGCTCCGCCGAGTCGTCCGCACGGCTGTCCGACGTCGCGTCCGGCGCCTTCGCGTAGGCCGGCCGTCGGGCCTGGGCTCGAGCGGCTCTCCCAGCACCGGTGACCCGCGTCGCCGGGTGGTCCTGCGATTCACCCGTACGGGGTGAGGGCGGCCACCCGGTGCGCTGCCACGCTCGAGGAATGGCCCGAACAACCGCGATCGGAGGTCGAACCATGAGCAGCAACCAGCTGGACCCGCGGTCCATGGCCGAGGCGCAGAGCGTGAGCAACTACAACGTGCCCGGCGAGGCGCCGTCCCTCTACGTCCGGGAGTCCGCCGGCGTCGTGTGGGTGCAGTTCGCCGGGATCATGATCGTGCTGGCCGGCGCCATCCACCTGCTCCAGGGCCTCACTGCCCTGGTCCGCAAGGAGGTCTACGACGTCGGCGACAACGCGCTCGGCATCGGCGTCAGCTACACGACCTGGGGCTGGGCCCACGTGGTCTGGGGCGGCCTGGCCGTGCTCGTCGGCATCTGCCTGCTCGCGGGCCAGTGGTGGGCGCGCTTCGTCGGCGTCGTCGTCGCCTTCCTCAGCGCACTGGGCAACATCGCCTTCATGCAGGCCAACCCGTTCTGGGGCGCCGCTGCCATCGCGATCGACATCACCGTCATCTGGGCGATCATGGTGCACGGCGGGGAGCTGAAGAAGAGAGCCTGAGCACTGACCCGCCGCCTCGAGCACCAGCTTGACCACGCCGGCGGCGGTACACGGGCTCACCCTAGGCCGTCACCGCGCCCCGGCCCCATCAGGTGGTCGCAGAACCAGTCGCGGGCCAGCAGGGCGGCCGCGGCCAGGGTGCCGGGCTCCTCGAACAGGTGCGTCGCACCCGGGACGACGCTCACCCGGCTCGGACCCCCGAGCCGGGTGGCCGCCTCCCGGTTGAGTGCGAGTACGGCGGTGTCCGCACCGCCCACGACCAGCAGGGTCGGGACGTGCACCGAAGCGAGCCGGGGACCAGCCAGGTCGGGTCGGCCGCCCCGGGACACCACCGCCGCGATGTCCAACCGGGGGTCGGCAGCAGCCCACAACGCAGCCGCAGCTCCGGTGCTCGCGCCGAACAGCCCGACCTTCGCCCCCGCGGCGTCCTCGCGAGCCTGGAGCCAGCGGACCGCGGCGGCCAGCCTCCCGGCGAGCAGCTCGATGTCGAAGACGTTGCCCCGGTCGCGCTCCTCGGCCGGGGTGAGCAGGTCCATCAGCAGCGTGCCCAGCCCCGCGTCGGACAGCACCGCCGCGACGTACCGGTTGCGGGGACTGTGCCGGCTGCTGCCGCTGCCGTGCGCGAACACCACCACCCCCTCCGGACGGGCCGGCAGGTGCAGATGACCCTGCAGGACCACGCCACCGGCCGGGATCTCGACAACGGTGTCGCGGGCGGGATCACGGTCCTCGAACGCTCCGCCTGCGCCGTGCACCATGGCCACACCTCCCTCAGGAGAGTCGTCAGTCCCAGCGGCCGTAGACGTGCACCCACAGCCGTTTCGTCGAGGTCAGGTTCCACAGCTGCCGAGCGTCCTCGGTCCAGAAGTTGACGCAGCCGTGACTGTGGCCGACGTACGGGTCCATCATCAGCCGCGACCCGTGCAGCGCCTGGCCGCCGGAGAAGAACTGGGCATACGGCATCGGAGCGTCGAAGAGGCTGCTGACGTGGTCGATGTCGCGGTAGTAGACGCGGTACTTCCCGGTGCGCGTCGGCGTGGCCGCCGCTCCCCCGCGCACCAGCCAGGAGTTCAGCAGCGTCCCGCGGTGGTACAGGCTCACCTGGTGCCACCGCCGGTCGTAGCAGGCGTGCCAGCCCCGCGACGTGCATCCGGACGGTACGGCGGCCCTGCCGCGCAGGCTCTGCTTGATCAGCAGCCGCCACGTGCGGGGACCGACGACCCCGGTCGCCCGCAGGTCGTTCCTGCGCTGGAACGCCTTCACCCCGGCCTCGGTCACCGGGCCGAACCTGCCGTCCACGGTGGCGTCGTAGAGACCCACACGCTCGAGGCGGCGCTGCACCTCGTCGACGTGCTCGATGTGGTACGGATCGGCGTCGACGTCACCGGGCCGGACGACCTCGCGGCTGAACCGGTCGCGCAGCGACCACGCCCCGGCGCTCGCGGGATCCGCGGTGACGACCTGGGCCGGCGCCAGGACGACCAGGGCGAGGACCAGCACGGCCAGCGCGCGCAGCGAGCGGCCCCGAGGGCGAGCCCTGCGCCGGTCCAGCGTTGCGATCGCGCGCGTCATCGTCGGTCCCTCCCGGTACCTCCAGCACACATCGGCGCCCCGGTCGGCCGTAGGGCACAACGTCCTGCCGTCACCACCCACTCGTCCCGGACGCCTTGACCGCGGGGCCGGACCCGGGCCGAGGATGGCGGCGGACGACCTGACCGAGGAGGCGAGCGTGGAGCTGACACTGGTACCCGTCGACAAGCCCGACGACATGAACGTGATCGTCGGCCAGGCGCACTTCATCAAGACGGTGGAGGACGTCCACGAGGCCCTCGCCGGCGCCAGTCCGGGGCTGCGCTTCGGCCTGGCGTTCTGCGAGGCGTCCGGTCCCTGCCTGGTCCGTCGCTCGGGGAACGACGATCGCCTGGTCGACCTCGCCGTCCGGAACGCACTGGCGATCGGCGCCGGCCACTCCTTCGTCGTCCTCCTGGAGGACGGATATCCGGTCAACGTCCTGAACGCGCTCAAGCAGGTCCCCGAGGTGTGCGGGATCCACTGCGCGACCGCGAACCCGGTCCAGCTGGTGGTGACCGAGACCGACCTGGGCCGGGCGATCCTCGGGGTGGTCGACGGGAGCCCGCCCGCGGGCGTGGAGACCGACGCGGACGTCACCGCCCGCAAGGAGCTGCTCCGCGCCATCGGCTACAAGCTCTGACGCCTCTCGCCGCACCACGGCCGAGTGCCACAGGAGAAGGGCCGAGTCGCGTCGACCCGGCGCCTGCGGCCAGGGCTGGTCGGGGTGAGTGAGCTTCAGAACGGTTCGCGCGCGAGCGTTGCCGAGGGCGACTCCCCGAACTTCTCGCGATAGCAGGTCGAGAATCGACCCGGATGCATCAGACCGAACCGCAGCGCAACGTCCTGGACCCTGACAGTGCCGGGCCGGGCAGCCGTCAGCACCTGATGCACCGCTCGGAGTCGTACGTCACGCAGGTAGGTCATCGGTGTCTGCCCATGCCACCGGCGGAAGCCGTCCTGGAGCGCACGGACGCTCAGGTGCACCTCGCTGGCGAGGCCGACCGAGGTCCACGGGAGTTCTGGATCCTCCTGGATCAGCTCGACCGCCCGAGCAATCGGACCGGGAGCTGCCGGAGCCGGCCGATGGAGGAGATCGGAGTGGCTGTGCCGCTGGCCTAGCAGCAGGCCGTCGAGCACCAGACCCTCGACGTGGCGACCCGTGGCGGGCAGGTGCACCGCCGAGTTCGGGTGGTGGAGCTCGGCGGCCAGTAGCCGGAGCGTCGGCGTGAGAAGTCGAGTCAAGCCGCCGTCGAGCGACAGCTCGGGCACGAAGTGGAGTGGCGCTCGGAGCGAGCGGCCGGTCAGGGTCTCGAGCTCCGTCTCAAGCACCTCCGGCGGGATCATCAGGCACAACTGTTCGCAGGCTTCGGACCACAGACTGTCCGCAGCCTGACCTGGGTTGTACAGCGCTCCACTTCCGGCATCGGCGACGATCGGATCTGCCCCGTGTCCACGCCACACGGACCGACCGTGGAGTGTGAGGTTGAGGTGAACGTTCTCGGCCATCGACGAGGTCAACCGAGCGGGGGTATCGAGCGAGACGATGCCGGCGGTCATCCGGTTCATTCGGACTTCAGTCAGCCCCATCAGGAAACCATGGTGGTCTCGCGGGGGAGTCACCCGTACGGGAAGGTAGGCCCTGCTCACCAGCTCGCTGGCTGCGCCGGGGTCGTCGATGCGCAGCTGGCACCCACTGGCCTGGGATCTGTCGACTTCCCCTCCCGATCCCTCCCCGTTCGAAGTCGGCTCCTGCTCCGTCCCGAAACGTCGCACTGGTGCTCCCTCGATGATCGCCCGAAGGCGGCTGTCGCCGGACCATAACTCGTGTTGAGACGCAAGAAGCCAGTTGTGACGAGCGTCTCGACCTCGTCCTGTCCCGCCTGGTTGCGGCGGCGCAAACGTTGCTCTCGCCGCAGGTTCCGCACGGCAGACTCTGACGACCGTCCGCTAGCTGCTGGATCGACACCGTCTCACCCCACGCGCTCCTGCTGGTCGACGAACCCGAGCAGCAGCGCTCGGTGATCGGCCGGAAGCTGGGTGAAGCGCACCGCGACACGCCACCGGCCGCTCTCGGGTCGAGAAGAAGTCACCCTCGCCGCTGCCGGAAGCAGCGCACCCTCGATGGTCAGAGTGATCCGAACGGGGGTGCCGACAGGCAGCAGCACGTCGTCGCCATCAGCAGGCACGAAGCAGCGGACGCCCTGTGCATCGAGGTCCACGGTCTCGCACGCAACGTCGTTGCCATCCCACTGAAGCCTCGCGCGGCCGCCGAACGGTACCCGCACGTGAGTCCGACGGTCGTAGATGACCGACCGCCTCGACACCATGTCCTGGCCATCGGTTCCCGACAGACCCGCGCCCGTGGCCACTGCCGCGATCGCGTCGGAACCGTCGATCATGCTCAGGTCGGGGCCCGCGTTCGCAGCACCGCCACTGCCGCCACTGTCGGGGGCCGGGGGGTCGACGCCGTCCGACGGTCCCTGCTGCAGCCGGGCGACTTCGGGCTCAGGGAGGTCGTCCGCATCCGCCTCGGGCGCTGACCCGGCGGGACCCACAGGGACGCTCGCGCCCTCCGGATCCATCTCGTCGAGCGCACCGGGGCCGTCGGACGCGGCATCGGTCGACGATGAGGTCGTCCCGACTTCATCGTCTTCGAGCTCCTGACTGTCCTGGGTGGGTCTCCTCCGGCGGAGACGCCGAGCGAGCGCCCGATGCGCCAGAGCACCGGTTCCGAACGCGATGATGCTCACGACGAGCGCCATCGTCGTACCGTCGACTGTCGTCGGCGCGGTCCCCGCCGCGTGGACTGCCAGGTCGCTGTTCAGGTTCCTCGGCCCGGTCCCGAGGTCGGAGGGTGGCTCGCGGACGATCTCTCGCTCGAGGTCGGCGTGGCGGTCATCTCCGTGAGATCGCTGGGAGGCCGGGTAGCTGGCGCGGTCGTCGAGAACGAGCCGCTGCCCGGCGAGCTGCGTCCACGCGGTGTAGCACGTCAGCGCGACCAGAGCGAGGACCAGGGTCAGACCCAGCCCGTACTGCGCCAGCGATGCCCGGTGGCGCATGCGGACGGCCCGCACCCGTCTCCGCGCCGCCGTCAGGAGTCTTGACGCCCGTAACCGCAGTCGGAACGCGTGGGCGCCGGTCGGCTCAGCTCGAGGCACGGAGACGGGTGTCGGACAGGAGACGACAGGCGCCGACCACAGCAACGTGGAGGTCCTGGACGGCCGCGTGGAGGGTGTGCAGCGAGCGGCGTTGGTCCGGGGGGAGGTCGTCGGCCGTCTCACGCAGGAGCTCCGAGTGGCCGAGCAGCACCGTCATCGGCGTGCGGAGCTCATGGTCGACGACGACCGCCAGCGCAACCAACGCAGGCGGCTGCGTGCGGGCCGCGGCGACTTGAACATCGCCGTCGGCCTGGTGGGTGAGGCCGGAAGGATCGAACCTGGAACTCGTGATGTTGCCGGTAGCTGCGGCTGCGGCCGTCCCGTATGCCGCGGCATGCTCGGTGGCTCCGAGCGACGGGTACGCAGCCATGGCGTGTGCGGGCCGGGACGATCCCGGGTCAAGATCCACGCGACCCCTCCGTTCCTCGTGCCGAGCTCATCCGTGCGCCGACTGCGCCCCGGATCCCACCAGAAGGGTGAAGTGCGGGTGCCGCCCGTTCATCCGATTGGGCGCACGCTGCGCGTACTGGATAGGGATCTGCGCGATTCGGCCAAGGCTCTGGCGGGTCGACCCGGGCAGCGGCGAACGGGCTGCGTCACCCAGGTAGGGTCCGGATGGTGGGTGGAGATCTCGTGGCCATGCGTCAGGTCCTGCCTGCGGCCGCCACGAGCGCGTCGGAAGGTAGGCGTCTCGTCCGCGACCTCCTGACCGGCGCCGGACGGGAGGACCTGGTCGAGGTCGCAGAACTGGTCGCGAGCGAGCTGATCACCAACGCGCTCCTCCACGCGGCCACCCCGGTCGACATCCATGCGGAAGCCGGGCCCGACGGGCTTCGCCTCGAGGTCGGTGACGGCAGCCGTCAGATGCCCGCCGAACGGGACTACTCCTCCTGGGCGGGCACAGGCCGCGGGCTCTCGCTCGTCCACCAGCTCGCTGATGACTGGGGCGTCGTACCGACAGCCTCCGGCAAGGTCGTCTGGGCCGAGGTGGTCACTGCCGCCAACCCCTTCGACATGTTCGACGACTCCTTCCTCGACGAGCTCGACGGGGTCGACGAGGTCGGCTCACCGGCACGAGAGCCGGCTGAGGTCCAGCGCGTACCCGAGGAGGAGCTCGGCTTCGATGTCGTCCTCCGCGGTGTGCCGCTGCTCATGCATTCGGCCTGGCACGAGTACGCCGGCGCACTGCTGCGTGAGCACCTGCTCGCGCACCTCGACCGTCACGACGAGGAGAGCGTCCCCGATCACAGGCCCTCCAACAGCACCGACCGACACTCCGCACCCGCCGACCGTCGGCTGCGGGGCGCGACCGCTGACGGATCGAACGAGTCGACCACGCTGGCAGTTCATGCTCGAGCTGGTCGAGCCATGGCCGCACTCCACGATCAGCTCCCCATTCCCGAGCTTCCCACCATCCCCGGCGAGCTGGGCCCACGTGTCGATGCTGCGACGCTCGAGGCCCTGTTCGCCGAGTGCATCGAACCCGCCCCGACGCTTGCGGAAACCATGGTCCGGATCCCGCGGTCGTCGGTCGAGGGCTTCCGAGCTCTCAACGAAGTGATGGACCACGCGCTCGCGATGGCCGAGAACGATGAACTCCTCGCAATGCCACCCCCGCCGGAACTGCCAGAGCTGCGCCGTTGGCTGTGCAACGAAGTGCTCGTGCAGGTCAACGGCGGACCACCCACCCCGTGGCGGACGCCCGACGACGTCGTCGGTCGCGGCGTTGCGACCCGACGTGAAGCTGACGTCGACCGGTCGCCCTCAGCGCTGATCGCGGCAGACGAGCAGAACCGGATCGTCGCTGCCAGCGCCGCCGCGGTCGACCTCCTCGGCCACCAGGACCCCGCCGAACTGATCGGAAGGCGCCTGGTGCACATCATCCCGCCGCGGTTCCACCAGGCCCACCTGGCAGGGTTCACCCTCCACCTCACAGCCGGCCGCCGCCCGCTGGTGGCCAAGACCGTCACCGTCCCCTTCCTGTGTGCAGACGGCACCGAGCGACTTCTCGACATGTACCTGCAGGTCGTCCAGACAGACGATGGTCGCCGGATGTTCCTCGCGGCACTCACGACCCCATCAGCCTGACCCGACCGGCTTGACCGACCTCCTGCGGCTGCGACCGACCTGCCCGCGACGGTCGTAGAGCCGGCCACCTCGTGGGCCGGCAGCAAGACCATGACCGGGTCGAAGGAGACGGCGAGGATCAACGCGCCGGCGGACCCCACTCGGACATGGCTTCCTCCTCGGTCACGGGTGGACTCACGAGCTCAGCTCACGAGTCCGCTCACCCCGGGAATCGTCGCACCCGAGCGTGGTCCACCCCTCCGGCCGCGCCATCGCGGGCGTCCCCGCCGAGACCAGCATCGACCGCTCCCGCGGCTGCAGCGCCACGGTCGCCAGCGTTGCCCACCGCTCGCCCAGCCTCGCCTCCGGGTCCGGAAGGCAGCACAGCTCCGCGCCGTCGCCGGGCGAGGAGCACAGGTGCCGGACCAGGTCGAGCGGGCCGTCGGCGGCGAACCCCGCGGCGCACCGTCGCTCCAGCAGCTCGAGGCGGTTGCCCGAGTCCGGCTGGTACAGCTCCGACTTCTCCGCGCGGGCCAGCCGGGCGTCGAGGAAGTGGTTGGTGTGCAGCAGGTACCGCAGGTCCGTCGAGACCACCGCGGCGCCGTGCGGGCTGAGCTCGACGACGACCGCGCCGTCCTCGGTCACCACCGACAGGGCGCTCGAACTGCGCACCGGCGCGTCGCGCAGCAGGTCGACGGCCTCGTCCAGCGAGCGCGCGCAGTGCAGCACCTGCGCGACCGCCACATGCACAGGGACCCCGCCCGGCGCGTCGTCGCGGTGGCCGAGCACGTTCAGGTGCACCGCGACCCCGGCATCGTTGACGCCGATCTTCGCCAGGATGCCTTCCTCGGTGATACCGACGAAGCGGCCGGTCCGGGTCTCCACCGACTGAAGGTGCCACGCCTCGGCGAGTTCGACGTGCCAGTCCCAGGTCTGCACCGAGTACGCCGGCGACCCGGTGCTGATGACCGTCGAGCACTCCCCCGGCCGGACCGCGGTCGACCCGGCCGGGCGGGCCAGCGACAGGATCTCGGTGCGGGCGTTGAGGGCCGCGACCTGCCAGACCTCGAGCCCGGCGCCCCGCGCCGTCCCCCGGACCTCGGCGGCGAGGTCCGGCGCCCAGCCGTCCACCGCGGTCAGGCACGCCAGCGCAGCGGAGCGGACCTGCTCCTCGTCGATCCCGCCGGCCGCGAACAGCCGACCGTAGGTCGACCAGCACGCGGCCAGCCGCCCCGGCCGCGCGGCGCCGCGCTGCACCCCGCGCTCGTGGGCGTCGACGCCGGTCAGCACGCTGGTCGGGGGCACGACGCGACCGAAGTCGATCATGCGCCGACCGCCTCGGGGTCGACCGGCCGGCGGCGCGGCTTCCAGCCGGGTCGCGGGGCGCTGTCGAGCAGGTCGCGGGTGTAGGGGTGCTGCGGGGCGCCGAGCACGTCGTCGGCCGTGCCGGCCTCGACGATCTCACCCCGTCGCATCACCACGATGGAGTCGGCCACCTGTCGGGCGACCGCAAGGTCGTGGGTGATGAACAGGTAGGTGAGGCCGTTCTCGACACGCAGCCGCTCCAGCAGCGCGAGGATCTGGCCCTGCACGGTCACGTCCAGCGCGGACACCGCCTCGTCGAGCACGACCACGGCCGGTGCCGGCGCCAGCGCTCGGGCGATGCACACCCGCTGCCGCTGGCCGCCCGACAGCTCGTGCGGCAGCGCGTCGAGGTGCTCGCGAGCCAGCCCGACCGCCTCGAACAGCTCCGCGCACCGCTCGGCGCGGCCGCGGGCGTCGAGGTCGGTGTGCGCGGCGAGCACCTCGGTTACGGCAACCCGGACCGGGAGCCGCCGGTTCAACGCGCTCTGCGGGTCCTGGAACACCATCTGGATGTCGCGCGACCGGCGCCGCCGCTCCCGGCGGCCGGTGCGGTCGCCGACCGCAGCGCCGTTGACGGTCATCGTGCCGGCGTCGGCCTTCTCCAGCCCGAGCAGCATCCGGGCCAGCGTGGTCTTCCCCGAGCCGGACTCCCCCACGACGGCGAGGCAGGTGCCGCGCGGGATGGTGAACGACGCCGACCGGACCGCCTCGACGGTGCGGCGGCGCCGGCCAGCGCCGACGACGAAGGACTTGCCCACGCCGTCGACGACGACGGCCGGGGCGGTCGACGCCTCGGGCGGCGCGTCCTGGGCGGTGCTCATGCCACCTCCTCGCTTCCGGCGCGGCGGTCCAGCGAGGGCTTGGACCGCACCAGCATCTGGGTGTAGGGGTGCTCGGGTGAGGCGAGGACCTGCGCCGCCGGCCCGGTCTCCACGATCCGGCCGCGCGACATCACCGCGACCCGGTCGCAGGTCGCGGCCGCCAGGTCGAGGTCGTGGGTCACGAACACCATCGCCATGCCCGCCTCGGCGCGGCAGTCCTCGAGGATCGCCATCACCTCCGACTGGGTCGTCACGTCGAGCGCGGTGGTGGGCTCGTCGGCCAGCAGCAGCCGGGAGCCCCGGGCCACCGCCGCGGAGATGACGACGCGCTGCAGCATGCCGCCGGAGAGCTGGTGCGGGTAGGCACGCAGGCACCGATCGGGGTCGTCGATGCCGACCTGGTCGAGCAGCCGCCGGGACAGCGCGAGCGCCTCCGCGCCGCCGGTCCCCGGCCGGGCCGCCCGGATGCCCTCGACCATGTAGGTCCGGATCGGGTGCACCGGGTTGAGCGCCGCCTGCGGATTCTGGGAGATCATCGAGACCTCCGCCGCACGGAACCGCCGGAGCTGGTCGCGGCCGTAGCCGAGCACGTCCTCGCCGCGGTAGGCGACCGACCCGGTGGTGCGCGCGCCGCGCGGCAGCATCCGCAACACGGTGCGCAGCGTCATCGACTTCCCGGACCCGGACTCGCCGACGATGCCGAGCGCCTCGCCCTCGGCCACCGTCAGCGACACCTCCGAGAGCAGGGGCACGTCCCCGCTCCCGCCGTTCACCGTCACGTCGACGTTCCTGAGCTCGAGCATCATGCCCTCCCTGCCGCCCGGCGACCGCCGACCCGTTCGCCGAGATATCCCAGGGCCGCCACGGTGAGCACGATGCAGACGCCGGCGTACAGGCACTCCTGCGGGTGACCGGCGAGCATCGACGACTGGCCGGAGGCGACCATCAGACCCCAGTCCGCGTCGGGGGCCTGCACCCCGAAGCCGAGGTAGGAGAGCGCAGCGAGGTCGATCATCGCGTAGCCGAAGTTGATCGCGGCGCCGGTGGCGACCTGCTGCCGCACGTTGGGTAGCAGGTGGCGCACGGTGATCACCGGGCCGGCGATGCCCTGCAGCTCCGCGGCCCGGACATAGGGGAGCGCGCGCTCGCGCAACGCCACGCTGCGGATCACCCGCGCGGTGTACGGCGTGTAGCCGATCGCCAGCGCCAGCACGGCGGTCGTCATCCCCCCGCCGAAGACCGCGGCCGCGAGCAGTGCCAGCAGCAGGTTCGGGAACGCGAACAGGAAGTCCAGCACCCGGCTGACCGCGCCGTCGACCCAGCCGCCGAACCACACCGCGACCAGCGCGAGCGTGGCGCCGCAGACGGCGGTCAGCGCCGCGACCACGAGCGCACCGAGGATGCTGGAGCGCGCGCCCACGGCGAGGCGGGTGAACAGGTCCCGGCCGGCCTGGTCGGTGCCCAGCCAGTGCGCCCCACCCGCGGGCAGGTACCGGTCGACGATGTTGCCCTCGGTCGCCGCGAAGCCGCTGACCAGCGGACCGAGCACGGCCCAGACGACGACCACCGCGAGCCAGACCAGGCAGACGATCGACAGCGTTCCGGGCCGCGATCCGGGCCGCCTGCCGGGCCGCCTTCCGGGGCGCCGTCCGCGCGGCGCCGCGACGACGGCCTCGCCGGCACTCACGACGCCCCTCCGACCCGGACGCGCGGGTCGATGACCGCGTACAGCACGTCGACGAGCAGGTTGACCAGGCCGAAGCCGACCACGAGCAGGAGCGTCACCGCCTGCACCACTGCGAACTCCTTCTGCTGGACGGCCGCGACGAGCAGCTCGCCGATGCCGTCGAGGCTGAACGCGTGCTCGACGACGAACGCGCCCGCGAACAGCCCGGCGACCTGGACGCCGGACGCGGTCACCACCGGGAGCAGCGAGTTGCGCAGCACGTGCCGGCGGATGACCACCGCCTCCGGGACCCCGCGCGACCGCGCTGTCTCGGCGTGCTCCGACTCCCGCTCCTCGATGACCGCGGTCCGGCTGATCCGCGCCACCACCGCCATGGAGGGCAGCGCCAGCGCGAACGCCGGCAGGGTCAGGTGCCAGAGCCGGTCGGGAAGCCCCTCGCCCGACCCGAACACCGGGAACCAGCCGAGCCCGACGCCGAAGACGCTCATCAGCAGCATCGCCGCGAAGAAGGTCGGCACCGCGAACCCGACGTTGGAGCCGAGCAGCAGCACGTTGTCGAGCCAGCCCGGCCGGAGCCCGGCGACCGCGCCGGCGACCACGCCGATCAGCACGATGATGACGGCGGCGTACGCCGTGAGCATGAGCGTGGTCGGCAGCCGGTCGAGGAGCATCTGCCCGACGTCCTGACGGGTGCCGAGCGAGATGCCGAAGTCGCCGCGCACGACCGCGCCGAGCCAGTCGACGTAGCGCACCAGGAACGGGGCGTCGAGGTGGTACTGGTCGCGGATCGAGGCGAGCACCTCCGGCGACACCGACCGGCCCTGGACCAGGAACTGCTCGGGGCTGCCGGGCGCGGCGTACAACGCACCGAAGACCGCGAAGCTGGTGGCCAGCACGACCAGGCAGAGCGCCGCCAGCCGGCGTAGGAGGAACATCGCCATCGCGAAGCCCCCGCTACTGCGTCGCGGCGGCGCCGAGGTCCGCGCCCCACGGGTAGTAGAGGTAGACGAACGACGCCGGCACGCCGGTGATCCGCTCGTTCATGAACAGCCGCACGGCGGGGTCCACGATCGGGATCCACGGCATGTCGTCCATGGCGACCTTCTCGATCTCGGCGACCTTCTCGGCGCGGGCGGTCTCGTCCGTGGTGACCTCGGCCTCGTGGATGAGCTTCTCGACCGCGGGGTTGCTGTAGCCGGAGTAGTTCTGCGACCCGCCCGTCTTGACGACGGTCCGGAGGAACACCAGCGGGTCGGGGACGTCCATGTAGTTGGTGGTCACGAACGCGCCATGGCCCTCGCGTGCCTTCGGGTCGGAGAAGAACGCGCCGAACTGGGCACTCGGCACACCCTCGGGCTCGACCTTCAGGCCGATCTCGCGGCCGGCTCGGGCGAGCTCGGAGATGATGTCGGCGTAGAACGTGCGCTCGCTCGGGTACACGATCGTGATCGTCTGCGAGGTGTCGACGTCGGCCCCGGCGAGGATCTCCTTGGCCTTCGCGACGTCGGGCTCCACCGACGCCAGCTCCTCGCGCGCGGCGGTGAACACTTCGTCGCCGTAGGACCACCCGCCGCCGGGGACCAGCGAGCGGGAGGCGGTTGCAGTGCCCTCGTAGACCGTCTGGGCCAGCGCCTCCTTGTCGGCGGCCGTCCACAGCGCCTTGCGCACGGCAGGGTCACCGAGCGGGCCGTCGCCGGTGGCGATGATCGCGGAGAGCTGCAGCGAGCGACCCAGCGTCAGCGTGCCGTTGGCCGCCGACTGCAGCTGAGGCACCGCGCTCAGCGGCACGTCGTACGAGCCGTCGACGGCGCCGGAGGTGAGCGCGTTCGTGATCGCCGCGGGGTCGACGATGAACCGGATCTCCAGCTCCTCGACCTTCGGCCGGTGGTCGGCGTTCCAGTACGCGTCGTTGCGGGCCAGCGTGACGCTCTGGCCGCTGTCCCAGTCCTCCACGGAGAACGGCCCGGTGCACATCACGCCCTTCTCGGGGTTGCCGTAGGCCTGCCCGGCCGCCTTGCGCTGCGCCTCCTCGACGACGACGCCGATCGGGGTCGCCATGTAGGCGTTGAAGGTCTGGTCCGGCGAGGACAGCTCGACGGTGACCTCGTGCTCGCCGGTGACCTCGATCGAGGCGATGTTGCCGCTGACCGCGTCGCTGGCCCAATAGCTGCCCTCCTTCGGGTCGAGGTGGCGGCGCAGGCTGAACGCGACGTCCTCGGCGGTCATCGGCCTGCCGTCCCAGAAGGTGACGTCGTCGCGCAGCGTGTAGACGTACGTCCGGCCGTCGACGTTCTCGACCGACTCCGCGAGGTTCGGCGCGATCGTGAAGTCCGGCTCCATGACCATCAACCCCTCGCAGAGGTTGGCGACCACGGTGTTCTCCGGGTAGTTGAATGCCTTGATCGGGTCGAGCGACGCGGGCTCGCCGTACGGCGAGTTCCAGACCACGTGGTCGAGCTCCCCGCTCGCCGAGGTGGTCGTGGTGGCCAGCGCGTCGACGTCGATCGACGGGTCGGCGTCGCTGGAGGCTCCGTCCGAGCACCCGGCGAGCAGGAGCGTCGTCGCCGACAGGGCGAGGGCAATCTTCTTCATGAACCGTCCTTCTTCGGAAGCGCGGAGACGCGGTGCACCCGCGTGTCCGCCACAACGTAGGTGCATAAAACGTTTTATGGTGGCGCAGGAGCGAAAATGTTTCACTTGCGCACCACGCGCGAGCCAGGTGAGGGAGCGGGTGAGGGCGGTGCGCCGTCGGGTCACGATCCACGACGTCGCGCGCGAGGCGGGCGTCTCGGTGACGACCGTGTCGCTGGCGATGAACGGCAAGGGAACCCTCGCCGGGGCGACCCGGGTGCGGGTCCGGGAGACCGCCGAACGGCTCGGCTACCAGGCCGACCCGCTCGCACGCGGCCTGCGCAACAACCCGTTGGGACTGGTCGGGCTGATGCTGCGGCCGCTCGACTCGTTGGGCACCTACCGCCCGGGCGGCGTCGACTACTTCACCCGGCTCTCCGGCGCGGTCGCGGTCGAGTGCCTCGACCGCGAGGTGAGCGTGATGCTGGTCCGCGACCTCACGCTGCTCCCCCGCTCGCCGCTGACGCTCTCGCTCGACGGCTACATCGTCGACGACCCGATCGAGGACGACCCCGTCATCGACCTGCTGATCGGTCTGGAGATCCCGTTCGTCACCGTCGGCCGCGACGTGGGGCGGCCGGACATGACCGCCTGGGTCGACTCCCCCCTGGCCGAGGAGACCACCACGGTGCTGGACGGGTTCCACGGCTCCGGGGCGCGGTCCGTGGCGATCGTCATCGGCACCGACCGGAACTCCTGGAACCTCGACTCGCTGGCGGCCTACGAGGCGTGGTGCGCGCGGCGAGGCGTCGAGCCGCGGGTGGTGCGGCGGCCCGAGTCGACCGGCCTGGACGGCGGCCGTGAGGCGGTGCGCGAGCTGGTCGCCGGCGGCCGCGACGTGCCGGACGCGATCTACTGCCTCACCGGCCGGCACGCCAGCGGCGCGCTCGAGGAGCTGCGCGGCCTGGCCGTCGACGTGCCGGAACGGACGCAGCTGGTCGCCGGGTCCGACTCCGAGCAGTGCCGCAGCGCCCGACCGGCGATCAGCGCGATCGACCTCGAGCCCGAGCTGGTCGCCGCCGCCGCGGTACACCGGCTGATGCTGCAGCTCGGGCGGGACGAGGACCCCGAGCCGCGCGAGCTGCGGTCCCGGCTCATCCTGCG
>DASTXB010000083.1:0-36613 GCA_035765695.1 Nocardioides sp.
TCCGCCTCCAGCCAGGCCGCGAGCCGCTGCGCCTGGGTGGACTTGCCCGACCCCTCGCCGCCCTCGAAGCAGACGAACACGCCGGTGTCGGCGTACGTCGGGGTGCTCACGGCGTACAGACTAGGTGGCCGCGCCGACGCCGGCTCCCCGGGTCAGCGCAGGAGCACGGGCGCGGACCGGCCGTTCTGCGGGTCGATCTCCCCGGTGTCGTCGCCGCCGACGGCCCAGGCGACGACCAGGTACGCCAGGAGCACGAGCACGATGAGGCCGAGCACGATGAGGCCGACGGCGCGGTAGCGAGTGGTCTGTCCGGGCATGGCGGTGCCGTACCCGATGCACCCGGGTCGAATGCCGTCAGGACTTCTTGGCCGCGGCCTTCTTGTTCGTCGTCTTCTTCGCAGTCTTCTTCGCGGTCTTCTTCGCCGTGGTCTTCTTGGCGCCCTTCTTGGCCGCCTTCTTGGCCGGGCCCTTGGCCCGGCGCTCGGCGAGGAGCTCCGCGGCGCGCTCGAGGGTGATCGCCTCGACCGAGTCGTCCTTGCGCAGGGTCGCGTTGTACTCGCCGTCGGTGACGTACTCGCCGAAGCGACCCGCCTTCACCACAACCGGCTGCCCGGAGACCGGATCGTTGCCGAGCTCCTTGAGCGGCGCCGCCGCGGCGGCGCGGCCGCGCTGCTTGGGCTGGGCGTAGATGCGCAGCGCCTCGTCCAGGCCGATCGTGAGCAGCTGGTCCTCCGAGGCCAGCGACCGGGAGTCGGTGCCCTTCTTCAGGTACGGCCCGTAGCGGCCGTTCTGGGCGGTGATCTCGTCGCCGGACTCCGGGTCCGTGCCGACCACCCGCGGCAGCGAGAGCAGCTTGAGCGCGTCGTCGAGCGTGACCGTGTCGAGCGACATCGACTTGAACAGCGACCCGGTGCGCGGCTTCGCGCTCTTCGGCGCGTCCTCGGGCAGGACCTCGGTGACGTACGGGCCGAAGCGGCCGTTCTTGGCCACGATCTCCAAGCCGGACTCCGGGTGGGTGCCTAGCAAGAGCTCCTCGCCCGCAGGGTTCGCCAGCAGCTCCTTGGCCTTGGCGACCGTGAGCTCGTCCGGCGGCAGGTCGTCGGGCACGTTCGCGCGGACGGCGTACGGCGTGCCGTCGTCGTCGGGCCCCTCGAGGTAGGGGCCGTAGCGCCCGACCCGCAGGTTGATGCCGGAGTCGTCCCCGCCGACCGGGAACGTCGCCAGCTCACGGGCGTCGATGTCGCCGAGCTCGTCGACGAGCTTCTTGAGCCCCTCGACGCTGCCCGAGCCGAAGTAGAACTCCGCGAGCTCGGTGTTGCGGTCCTTGCGGCCCGCCGCGATCTCGTCGAGCACGTCCTCCATCTGGGCGGTGAACTCGTAGGAGATCTGCCGCGGGAAGTGCTCCTCCAGCAGCCGGATCACCGAGAACGCCAGCCACGCCGGCACCAGCGCGGTGCCCTTCTTGTAGACGTAGCCGCGGTTGAGGATCGTGCCGATGATCGAGGCGTACGTCGACGGCCGGCCGATCTCGCGGTCCTCGAGCTCCTTGATGAGCGTGGCCTCGGTGTAGCGGGCCGGAGGCTTGGTCTCGTGGCCGCTCGCGCTGATCGAAGCCGCGTTGACCGCCTCGCCCTGGTCGAGGTTCGGCAGCCGGGTCTCGGCGTCGTCCTTCTGGGCGCCCTCCTCGGTGCCCTCGACGTATGCCTTGAGGAAGCCGTGGAACGTGATCGTGCGCCCACTGGCGGAGAACACGACGTCCTCGCCGGTCGCCGCGGCACCGCCGAGGCGGACGGTGACGGTGTTGCCGACGGCGTCCTTCATCTGCGAGGCGACGGTGCGCATCCAGATCAGCTCGTAGAGCCGGAACTGGTCGCCCGTCAGGCCGGTCTGCGCCGGTGTCCGGAAGCTGTCGCCCGCGGGGCGGATCGCCTCGTGCGCCTCCTGGGCGTTCTTGACCTTGCTGGCGTAGACGCGCGGCGCGTCGGGGAGGTACTCCGAGCCGTACAGCTCGCGCACCTGCGACCGCGCCGCACCGACGGCGGCGTCGGAGAGCGTGGTCGAGTCCGTACGCATGTAGGTGATGAAGCCGTTCTCGTACAGCCGCTGCGCCACCGACATCGTCACCGAGGCGCTCATGCCGAGCTTGCGGCTGGCCTCCTGCTGCAGGGTCGTGGTGCGGAACGGCGCGTACGGCGAGCGGCGGTACGGCTTCGCCTCGACGGAGCGGACCTCGAAGGTGGAGTCCTGCAGGGCTGCCGCCAGCGCCTCGGCGCGCGCCCGGTCGAGGTGCACGACGTTCGCGTTCGCCTTGAGCACGCCGTCCTGGCCGAAGTCCGAGCCGCGGGCGACGCGGACGTCGTCGACGGAGTGCAGCTTGGCCGGGAACATCCGCTGGTCGTGCTTCGCGCCGGCGTCGAAGGTGCCCTCGAGGTCCCAGTACGACGCGACGCGGAAGCGCATCCGCTCGCGCTCACGGTCGACGACCAGGCGGGTGGCCACGGACTGCACGCGGCCGGCCGACAGGCCGGACATGACCTTCTTCCAGAGGACGGGGCTGACCTCGTAGCCGTAGAGGCGGTCGAGGATGCGGCGCGCCTCCTGCGCCTCGACGAGGTCCATGTCGAGGTCGCGCGGGTTCTCGGCGGCGGCCAGGATCGCGGGCTTGGTGATCTCGTGGAACACCATCCGCCTGACCGGGATGTTCTTGGGCTTGAGCTCGTCGAGCAGGTGCCAGGCGATCGCCTCGCCCTCGCGGTCCTCATCGGTGGCGAGGTAGAGCTCGTCGGCGTCCTTGAGCAGCGTCTTCAGCTTGGAGATGTGCGACTTCTTGTCGCGCGGCACCACGTAGTAGGGCTCGAAGCCGTGGTCGACGTCGACCGCCAGCCGCCCCCACGGCTTGTCCTTGATCTTGGCCGGCGTGTCCGCCGCGGACTGCGGAAGGTCACGGATGTGGCCGATGGAGGACTCGACGACGTACCCCTGGCCGAGGTACCCGCCGATCGTGCGGGCCTTCGCCGGGGACTCGACGATCACCAACTTGTGGGCCACTGGACCTCTGTCTCCTGCTGCGATTTCGTGCGTACGGCCGATCACGGTAGCGCGTGCTCCCCGAATCGCATTCCCGGGAGCCCTCAACGTCCGGGCATCCTCCCCCGTCAGGAGAGAGTAGGTGAGAGCGCGAGAACCCCTTCGGAAGGCGGAGCATGGACCTGCGGATGGACCAGGACTTCAGGGACTTCGTGGCGGCACAGACCCGCCCGTTGCTGGGGTTCGCGCACGCCCTGACCGCGAACCCGCACGACGCGTGGGACCTGACCCAGGAGACCCTGGCCCGCATCGGCGAGCGCTGGGGGCGGACCCGGTTCGACGAGCCCGCGGCGTACGCCCGCACGGTGATGGTGCGGCTCAACATCGACCGGCTGCGCCGGCTGCGGCGCGAGCTGCCGCTGCTGCGCGGCCCGTCGGAGGAGGTCGCGGTCGAACTGGTCGGCGAGACCGACGCCTGGCTGGTCGAGGCGCTCGCGACCCTCTCACCCCGTCAGCGCACCGCGCTGGCGCTGCGCTACGTCGAGGACCTGGACGTGCGGACGATCGCCGAGCGGATGGGCTGCTCGGAGGGAACGGTGAAGAGCCAGCTGTCCCGCGGGACCGAGCGGCTCCGGCAGCACGCGCGCGAGCACGGCCCGCTGCGCGTCACGACGGGAGAGGTGTGACGGGATGACCGAGCAGCAGATCAAGGACGGGTTCGACCGGATCGACGGGGCCCTGGCCCCGCCGATGGACGCCGCCGAGCGGGTCGAACGACGGGTGCGGGCACGCCGCCGGCGCCGGCGCGCGGCCGTCGGGGGCGGTACGGCTCTCGCGCTGGCGGCCGTCGCCGGCACCGTCGTGGCACTCGCCAGCGGCGACGACGGCAGCGACATGGTGGCCGTCGACCAGCCGCCGGGCCCGGCCAGCACGCTGGTCATGACGCGCCCGGACGGGTCGACCTATGCGTTCCCCGAGGTCACGGTGTCCTGCCAGCCACCCGAGGGCGAGGACGTCACCGGCGGGCCGCAGCGCATCTGGGCGACGAGCCCGCGGCACATCGAGGGTCAGCGGGTCACCGAGCCGTTCGTCTACGTCGCGGGCATCGTCGACAAGATCGCGGGCGGTCGGTCGTTCACGTTCCCGAACGACTGGAGCACCTCCTCGGACAAGTACCCACTCGTGCTCTTCGTGGCGGACACCGACGGCAACGAGGCAGCCAGCAGCGCCGGCGGGGAGTCCGGCACCGTACGGGTCCTCGAGGCGTCCTGCGACCCGGTCCCCGTCCTCCGGCTCGCGGTGGACGTGACGCTCGGCAGCGAGGTCGGCGAGAGCTCCCTGGATCTCGCCGGCCGGCTGCGCTGAGCCTGGATCAGGCCTCCAGGAACCCCTCGGCGACCAGCCCGCGGGCGACCGGGAGATAGGTCTCCCGGGTCTCGGCAGGGTCGCGGTCGAGCAGCTGCGCGAGCGCGTCGAGGATCTGCCCGACGGTCAGCTCCCCGTCGCACGCGCCGACCAGCGCGGCCTCGACGGTGTCGACCCGGCGGGCCCGGCGCAGCCCACGCTGCTGGCGCAGCACCACGGTCTCGGGATCCTCGGCCCCGGGAGCGCCGAGGGTCTCCTGGCGCACGTCGGGATGCGCGGTGAGGCGGGAGCCGAGGTCGACCCGGGCGGCGGCTGCGTCGGCCCAGTCGCGGATGGCGGGCGCGATCGGCTGCTCCACGTCGTACGGCCACTCGAGCAGCTCGCGGCGCGAGGACCCGGTGCGGTGCAGGTTGATCCACCCGAAACCGACCGCCTCGATGCCCTGCTCCTCGAACCACGACAGCCAGGTGTCGTAGCGCACCAGGTAGTCCACCGAGCCGTGCAGGCCGGCGTCCTTGAGCCAGAGCTCGACGTACGACGCGGGATCGACGACCTCGCGCTGCACGACGTACCCGTCGGTGCCCTCCGGGATCCAGCCCGCGAGCCGCTCGTCCCAGGGCACGCCGGCCGCGATCACCCAGTTCGCGAGGACCTGGCACCAGCCGCCGTCGGTGAGATGGTCGGGCGCACCCCGGACGATGTCCTCGACGACGCGGTCGCCGGGCAGGCCGGAGTCGCGGTAGACCAGGCGCTCGCCGGTCGCCGGCGAGATGACGAACGGCGGGTTCGTGGCGATCAGGTCGAAGCGCTCGCCCGCCACCGGCTCGAAGAACGAGCCCTCGCGCACGTCGACGGCCGCGGCGACGTCGTTGAGGGACGCGTTGAACCGCGCCAGCCGGAGCGCGCGCCGGTTGACGTCCGTCGCGACGACCGCGCCGCTGTGCCGGGCCAGGTGGAGGGCCTGGACGCCGCAGCCGGTGCCGAGGTCCAGGGACCGTTCGACCGGGTCGCGGATCGTGAGCTGGGCCAGGGACGTCGACGCCGAGCTGATGCCGAGGACGTGGTCGGGCCCGACCCGGCTGCTGCCACCGTCCAGCCCGGGCGTGAGGTCGCTGACGACCCACAGGTGCTCGTCGTCGGTGGCGTACGGCCGGACGTCGAGGCGCGCGGCCACCTCGCCCACCGTCTGCTCGAGGAAGCCCTCCGCGGCGAGCCGGTCGACCAGGCCCGGCAGCGCGCGCTCCGCGGCCGCGAGCTCCACGGGAGCCTGGAGAAGGAAGAGCCGGATCAGGGTCTCGAGCGGCCAGCCACCCGTCGTACGTCGCAGTCCCGGCGTCGTCTCGTTGCGCGCCAGGGCGTCGTGGGCGACCGGGCCCAGCACCTCCGCGACCGCGTCGTAGGTGAAGCCGGCCACCACCAGCGCGGCGCGCAGGCGGTGCGGGAGCTCGGGGAGCGGGGTGGCGGTCACGGGTGGACACTAGACCGCGTTCCTGAGTGATGGTCCAGACCGCGGATTGGCCGCCCCCTGTGACGGGCATCACGCGGCCATGCATCGGTTGTCACGCGCGCTCGGCGCCCTGCTCGTGTCCGTCCTGATCGCCTCCGGCCTGGGCCTGGTGGCCCCTGCGCAGGCGGCGCCACCATCGACCGCGGGCTCCCAGCGGCTGGACCTGCCCGTCCTGTCCGGGACGGGTGTCGTCGGACAACCGCTCACCGTGCTGCTCGGCGGCGTCGCGACGCTGCTCCCGGTGGAGTGGCTGCGCGACGGCTCGCCCACCGGCGTGACCGGCGGGTCCTACGTGCCCGTCCCCGCCGACATCGGCCACGCGATCAGCGCCGTGGTGACCGTTCCGCTCGTCGGCCCCCTGACGACCCCGGCGATCACGATCATCGGCGACGCCGTCGACCCGGGTGATCCTGGCGACCCCGGGGATCCCGGTAGTCCCGGTGACCCCGGCAGTGCCGGCGACGTCCTCACCCTGCTCAACGAGCTCGTCCTCACTGGCGGTACCCAGGTCGGCCAGCTGGTCGGTGTCACCGCGCCGGTCTGGAGCCTGCCGGGGGTCTCGACGTCGTACCAGTGGCTGCGTGACAACGCCCCCATCCCGGGCGCGGACGACCCGACCTACGTGCTGGACCCCGCCGACGCCGGGCACGCCGTCGCCGCCCGGGTGACCGGCACCCTGGCCGGCTTCCCGCTCGTCAGCCAGGTGACCGACGCCCTGAACGTGCCGCTGGCCGAGACGCCGGCCCTGGCGGCGGTCGGGGACGTCGCGGTGACGGGCACCAGGAAGATCGGCACGGCCGTGGGGCTCTCCGGGCCCACCTGGGACCCCGCGGACGCCGAGAGCAGGTACCAGTGGCTGCGCGACGGTGCGCCGATCGGCGGAGCGACCGGGAAGACCTACACCCTGGTCGCCGACGACTTCGGGCACGCGATCACGGTCGCCGTCACCGGGCACAAGGAGGGCTACACCGACAGCACCATCACCAGCGACCCGGTGCAGCCGGTGATCGGCGACGCGATCCAGTTCGTGATGAAGCCGCGGGTGACCGGGACCGGCAAGGTCGGCAGGCTGCTCACCGCGGACCCCGGCCAATGGTCCGGTGGCACCGAGGGCTCGGGTCCGCCGGCGTACACCTACCAGTGGCTGCGCAACGGCGCCGCGATCCAGGGCGCGGTCGCGCAGACCTACCAGGTGGACCCGGCGGACGTCGGCACGGACCTGGCCGTGCTGGTGACCGCGACCCGCCCGGCGTACAAGGCCGGCAGGTTCACGACCGCCCCGGTCCGGGTCGCGAAGCTGACGTCGAAGCTCTCCGCCGCGCTCGCGAAGAAGACCGTGAAGAAGGGGAAGGCCGCGACCCTGCGGCTCGTGCTGAAGGTGCCGGGCACCGCCTCGCCCACCGGCAAGGTCACGATCCTGGACGGCAAGAAGGCGCTGCGCAAGGCGGCGTTCGCGAAGGGCAGGCACGGCAGGCTGGTCGTGAGGCTGGCCAGGCTCAAGCCCGGCAAGCACAGGCTCAGGGCCGTGTACGCCGGCTCCGCCACCGTCGCGGGCGCGAGGTCCCGGGTCGTGCGGCTGACCGTCAGGAAGTAGCCCCGAGATCGCCACGGCCCGCCCGGTCGGACCGGGCGGGCCGTGGTGCGTGTGCCGGACTACTGCGTCGGCGTCTGGAACTGCTGCGTCGGCGCCGGGTCCGTCGGAGCCGGGTGCGCCGGCGGCGGGGGCGGCGGCGGGGGCGGCGGGGCCGACCGGCCGGGCTCGTCGGCCTCGATCGCGATCGGGCGGCGCTTGGAGACGTACACCGCGACCACGATGCCCGCGAACGCCACCAGGGCGATCACGATCCGCAGCGGGGTGTTGGCGTCCTCGCCCACCGAGAGCTTCACGATCGCCGCCACGATGAGCAGCGAGACCAGGTTCATCACCTTGAGCAGCGGGTTGATCGCCGGGCCGGCGGTGTCCTTGAACGGGTCGCCGACGGTGTCACCGATGACGGTCGCCGCGTGTGCCTCCGAGCCCTTGCCACCGAAGTTGCCGTCCTCGACGAGCTTCTTGGCGTTGTCCCAGGCACCGCCGGAGTTGGCGAGGAACACCGCCATCAGGGTGCCGGTCGCGATCGCGCCCGCCAGGAAGCCCGCGAGTGGGCCGACGCCGAGGCCGAAGCCGACCGCGATCGGGGCGAGCACGGCGAGCAGGCCGGGCGTGGCCAGCTCGCGGAGCGAGTCGCGGGTCACGATGTCGACCACACGACCGTACTCCGGACGACCCGTGCCCTCCATGATCCCGGGGATCTCGCGGAACTGGCGGCGCACCTCGAACACGACGGCGCCGGCCGCGCGGCCGACGGCGTTGATCGCGAGGCCGGCGAACAGGAACACGGCAGCGGCGCCGAGCAACGCGCCGACCAGGATGTTCGGGTTCGAGATGTCGAACAGGAACGCGAGCTGGGTCAGGCGACTGGGCTCCTCGCGGATCGTGACCTCGTCCAGCGCGTCCGACAGACCGTTGACGTACGAGCCGAACAGCGCGCTCGCCGCGAGGACCGCGGTGGCGATCGCGATGCCCTTGGTGATCGCCTTGGTGGTGTTGCCGACCGCGTCGAGCTCGGTGAGGATCTGCGCTCCCGCGGCGTCGACGTCGCCGGACATCTCCGCGATGCCCTGGGCGTTGTCCGACACCGGGCCGAAGGTGTCCATCGCGACGATCACGCCGACCGTCGTCAGCAGGCCGCAGCCGGCCAGGGCGACGGCGAACAGGGCCACCGGGATCGAGCCGCCGCCGATCAGGAACGCACCGAACACGGCGGCGCCGATCACCAGCGTCGTGTAGACGGCGGACTCGAAGCCCACCGACAGGCCGGACAGGATCACGGTCGCCGCCCCGGTGAGCGACGTGCGGCCGACGTCCTTGACCGGGCGGTAGTCGGTGCCCGTGAAGTAGCCGGTCAGGCTCAGGATGATCGCGGCGAGCACGATGCCGATCACCACCGCGACCGCGGCCACGACCCGCGGGCTGGCGTCGGAGTCGACGGTGGCGTTCGCGAGGGAGCCGAAGTCGCCGGGCAGGTAGACGAACGCGAGAATGATGCTCGCCACCGCGCCGATGCCCGCGGAGATGTAGAACGCCCGGTTGATCGTGACGAGACCGTTCTCCCCCGCCCGCGGCCGGCAGAGATACACGCCGGCGACGGCGGTCAGGGCACCGATGGCGGGGACGAGGAGCGGGAACACCAGGCCCTTGTCGCCGAACGCCTGCGAGCCGAGGATCAGCGCGGCGACCAGCGTGACGGCGTACGACTCGAAGAGGTCGGCCGCCATGCCGGCGCAGTCACCCACGTTGTCGCCGACGTTGTCGGCGATCGTCGCGGCGTTGCGCGGATCGTCCTCGGGGATGTTCTGCTCGACCTTGCCGACCAGGTCCGCCCCGACGTCGGCGGCCTTGGTGAAGATGCCGCCGCCGACTCGCATGAACATGGCGAGGAGGGCGGCGCCGAAGCCGAAGCCCTCGAGCACGTGCGGGGCCTGGTCCTGGAACAGGATGACCACGACGCTGGCGCCCAGCAGGCCCAGGCCGACGGTCAGCATGCCGACCATGGCCCCGGTGCGGAAACCGATGTTCATGGCCGGGTCGCGGCCCTCGGTCTGTGCGGCGGCGGCGACCCGGAGGTTGGCGCGCACCGCCAGCGACATGCCGAGGTAGCCGACGGTGGCCGAGAAGCCGGCGCCGACCAGGAAGAACACCGACCGGAAGATCCGGACCGTGGCGTCGTCGGCGGGCAGGGCGAGCAGCAGGAAGAACGCGACGCCGGCGAAGATCGCCAGGGTCCGGAACTGCCGCTGCAGGTACGCGTTGGCGCCCTCCTGCACCGCCTGCGCGATGTTCTTCATGTTGTCGGTGCCCTCACCGGCGGCAAGTACCTCCTGGCGGAACATCGCCGCCATCGCGAGCGCGCCCAGCGCGATCAGTGCGACGACGATGACCAGGACGAGGTTGCCCCCGGAGACTTCCACCGCGGCGGGATAGATCCCCGTCATGCGATTCCTCCTGGGAGTGATGGAGTGATGCAGATCTCACGGACGGGCCGGAGTCTACGCATGCCCGGCGCCCGGGACGCACGGAGATGTGATCCGGGCCACACGGCGAGTCGCCCCCGGAAATGACGAACGGGCCCGTCGTCGTACGACGACGGGCCCGTCCGTGCGGTCAGCGGCCGGTCAGCTCCCGGCGAGCGCGGCGTCCGCGGACTCGTGGATCACGAAGACCTTCGCGAGGCCGGTGATGCGGAAGATCTTGAGGAGCCGGTCCTGGTTGCAGACCAGCTGGAGCGAGCCGTCGTGGGCACGCACCTTCTTCAGGCCGCCCACGAGCACACCGAGCCCGGTGGAGTCGAGGAACTCGACCTCCTCCATGTCGATGACGATGTCGTAGACACCGCCGGCGACGAGCTCGGTGATCTTGTCGCGGAGCTTGGGAGCCGTGTAGACGTCGATCTCGCCACCGACGGCAACGATGGTCTTGCCACCGGCTTCGCGCGTCGTCAGAGTCAGGTCCACCTATGTCTCCCCGGTGCAGCTGGTCAGGTCGCCGGAGGCGTCAGACGTGGGTGTCCGACAACCGGCCTGCACAATGAAACCACGCCCGCCCCGTCCTGTGCACAAAGAGTGCACACACGGCGCGTGCCACGCCCCTCATCCAGCCCTCACCCAGCCCTCGACCGGACCTCCCCGGGTCCGGTGTCGGCGCCGTCGCAGACAATGGTGAGGTGACATCGGCGCTCGGTTCCCGACCCCTCGGCGTGGCCGGCGTGGTGGAGCGGCTCGCGGCGGTCCCCGGCCGCGAGGACCGGCTGCGTCACCTCGAGGTCCTGCCGGCGCGCCCGGCCCGCCGGGCCGACTGGCCGGACTGGGCGGCGGCCGACGTCGTCGCGGCCTTCCGGGCCCGCGGGGTCGCCTCCCCCTGGGAGCACCAGGCGGCCGCCGCGGACGCGGCGCACCACGGACAGCACGTCGTGATGGCGACCGGCACCGCCTCCGGCAAGAGCCTCGGTTACCAGCTCCCGGCCCTGTCCGCCGTCCGCACCTCCCGCCGCCCCCGGGGCCAGCGCGGGGCCACCGTCCTCTACCTCGCGCCGACCAAGGCGCTCGCCCAGGACCAGCTCGCCGGCATCTCGGCGCTCGGCCTCGACGTCCGCGTCACGACCCATGACGGCGACAGCAGCCGCGAGCAGCGCGACTGGGCCCGCGACCACGCCGAGTACGTCCTCACCAACCCCGACATGCTGCACCGGTCCCTGCTGCCCGGGCACGCGCGCTGGGCGTCGTTCCTCGGCTCGCTGCAGTACGTCGTCGTCGACGAGTGCCACCACTACCGCGGCGTCTTCGGCGCGCACGTCGCGCACGTGCTGCGCCGGCTGCGCCGGATCTGCGCGATGTACGGCGCCGCGCCGACGTTCGTCCTCGCCTCCGCCACCGTCGCCGAGCCGGAGCTCTTCGCCACGCGGCTGACCGGCCTCGACGTGCTCGCGGTGACCGGCGACGCGTCCCCGCGCGGCGAGGTGTCCCTCGTGCTCTGGGAGCCGCCGCTCACCTCGTTCACGGGCGAGAACGGTGCGCCGGTGCGTCGGGCCGCCTCCTCCGAGACCGCCGACCTCCTCGCCGACCTGGTGGCCGAGGACATCCGCACGCTCGCCTTCATCCGCTCGCGTCGCGGCGCGGAGCAGGTGGCGATGACCGCTGCCGAGCTGCTGGCCGAGGTGGACCCCTCGCTGCCGGGGCGGGTGGCGTCGTACCGCGGCGGCTACCTGCCCGAGGAGCGCCGGGCGATCGAGGACGCGCTGCGCCGCGGCGACCTGACCGGCCTGGCGGCCACGAACGCGCTCGAGCTCGGCATCGACATCAGCGGCCTCGACGCGGTGCTCATGGCCGGCTTCCCCGGCACTCGCGCCGCGCTCTGGCAGCAGGTCGGCCGCGCGGGCCGGGGCGCGCAGGACGCGCTCGGCGTGCTCGTCGCGCGCGACGACCCGCTGGACACCTACCTGGTCGGCCACCCCGAGGCCCTGCTCGGCGCTCCGGTCGAGGCGACCGTCTTCGACCCGTCGAACCCCTACGTCCTCGGCCCGCACCTGTGCGCCGCGGCGCACGAGGCGCCGCTCACCGAGGCCGACCTGCCGCTGTTCGGTCCGACCGCGCCCGAGGTCGTGGACGCCCTGACCGAGGGCGGGCTGCTCCGGCGCCGGCCCCGGGGCTGGTTCTGGACCGACCGCCGCCGGGCCAGCGACCTCGCGGACATCCGCTCGACCGGGGGCTCGCCCGTGCAGCTGGTCGAGTCGGACACGGGTCGGGTGATCGGCACCGTCGACGCCTCGAGCGCCCACGGCACCGCCCACCCCGGCGCGGTGTACGTCCACCGTGGCGAGACCTGGCTGGTGCAGTCCCTCGATCTGGAGGAGCACGTCGCCGTCATCGAGCGCGCGGAGCCGGACTACTCGACCAGTGCCCGCGAGGTCACCGACATCGCGATCGTCCGCGAGCGCGAGCACGCGCGGTGGGGCGACTGCCGGCTGTCGTTCGGCGAGGTCGACGTCAGCCACCAGGTCGTCTCGTTCCTCAAGCGGCGCCAACCCGGGGGCGAGGTGCTCGGGGAGGAGCCGCTCGACCTGCCCGAGCGCGCGCTGCGCACCGCGGCGGTCTGGTGGACGGTGCCCGAGGCCGCGCTCGCGGAGGGTGGCCTCACCGGCCGCGACCTCCCGGGCGCGGCGCACGCCGCGGAGCACTGCTCCATCGGCCTGCTCCCGCTGTTCGCCACCTGCGACCGGTGGGACATCGGCGGCGTCTCGACCGCCGTGCACCCGGACACCGGCATGCTCACCGTCTTCGTCTACGACGGCCACCCGGGCGGCGCCGGGTTCGCCGAGCGCGGCTTCCGGGCCGCCCGGTCGTGGCTGACCGCCACCCGCGACACCATCCGGTCCTGTGAGTGCGACGAGGGGTGCCCGTCGTGCATCCAGTCGCCCAAGTGCGGCAACCAGAACAACCCGCTCGACAAGGCCGCCGCGGCCGCGCTCCTCGACGTGCTGCTCGGGTAGGCCTACTCTCCCGGCATGGTCGTCCTCGGATTGCTCCTCATGGCGCTCGGCGCGGTCGCCGTGGTGGGCGCCCTGTTCACCGCCGAGGGCTCCACCCAGCTGTTCGGCCTGGACCTCAACGCGATGGCCATGTTCTTCGTCGGCCTCGGCGCCGGCCTGGCGATCGTGTGGGGCTTCGGGTTCTCCAAGTGGGGCACCAAGCGCACGCTGCGCCAACGGCGCGAGAGCCGGAAGCTCGACGAGCTCCAGCAGAAGCTCGAGCGGCGCGAGGCCGAGGATCACCGCAACGACCAGGACCGGCAGGACCGGTCCTTCTAGCCCTGCTGGTCCTCATCGGCCGGGCCGGCCCGGGCCTCGGCCGACAGGTTCGCGACCTGGCCGAGCCAGTGCGGTCCGTCGACGCGGACGCTGACGGTCGCGACGCGGCCGACGACGTCGCACCCGACCAGGCTCGCGTCGTTCGCGGCCGCCACCGCCGACCCGGCGGCGCACGGGTCGCGTCCCGTGCCGACCACGTCGGCGGCTGCGAGCGCGGCGAGGTCGGCGGCCGACTGCGCCACGCGGTGGGCCCGCACCATCGCCGCCACGACACCCAGGGCGGCGCCGAGGAGCAGGAGCACCGCCAGGCACGCGACCGCGAACAGGGTGGCCGAGCCGCGCTCGCCCCTCACGGGGCGGCCTCCTCGGCCGCCGCGACCGCGTGCGCGGAGACGGTCACCCCGGGCAGCCGACCGAACAGGCCGCCCGGTCCCGCGACCCGGCCCACGACGACGGCGGTGACCTGGCCGCCGCCGTCCTGGACGCTGACCGTGCTGCCCGGCGGGGCGACCCGCTCACCCCGCGCGACGGCGTCGGGGACCGCGTCGCCGCGGGCGACCGCGCGGGCGGTCTCCCGGGCGGCGTCGACGGCACGGACCTGGGCCGCTCCGACCGCGAGCAGCCAGACCAGTCCGAGGGTGACCGCGACCAGCAGCGGCAGCACCATCGCCAGCTCGGCGGTCGCGGCGCCACGCTCGGAGCTGGGGCGCGTCGCCCGGTCCGGAACGCCTGCTGCGCGCGGCCCATGGCGCGCGCACGCCCGGGCCCTCATCCGATGCCCAGCAGCCCGAGGACGTGGTCGAACAGCGTCTTGAGCAGCTGGTCGCCGAAGCCGCCGGTCAGCAGCTTGTAGAGCAGCCCGGCCAGGCCGGCGCCGGCGGCGGTGCCGACGGCGTACTCGGCGGTGGTGATGCCGCGCTCGTCGCGGCGGGCCCGGTGCGGGCGGATGCGGTGGGTCATCTGGCTCTCCGTCTCCCGGCCGCGGGGTGCGGCCGACGGGTCGACCCTCGGCGATCGCGGGCGCCGTCCGCTCCGGGGACGGCGGGCCCTGGGGATCCGGCCGTCGGAGCCGGCGCGGTGGACGGCAGGTGGGTCGTCACCCGAGGTCCAGGGCGCGGAGCAGGGCGACCACGAGCGGCACGATGCCGACCAGCACGAAGGCCGGGAGGAGGCACAGGCCCAGGGGCAGCGCGGCCTTGACCCCGACGGCGCGGGCGCGCTCCTCGGACTCGGCGCGGCCGGCCCGGGCGAGGTCGTCGGCGAGCCGCTCGATCGACGCGACGACCGGTGCCCCGGACGCCTGGGCACGGGCCAGCGCCCGCCCCAGCCGGCCGAGCTCGGGATCATCCGCGAGGGCCTCCCAGACCCGGACCGGGTCGAGGCCGAGGGACAGCCGGGCGGCGACCGGGGCGAGCCGGTCGGCCGCCGCACCGGGCAGCGCCCCTGCCACCACCGCCACCCCGTCGCCGGGCGCGGCACCACCGCGCAGGGTCGCCGCGAACAGCTCCACCACGTGCGGCAGGTCCCGTCGCACCTCCGCCCGCCGACGACGCAGGTCGGCCGGCTCGGCCCGCCCGACGGCGATCCAGGTGCCGACCGCGGCGACCACCCCGGCGACCGGGGCCACCGGTCCCTGGAGGAAGAGGAAGGCGCCGAGGCCCGCCAGCGCGGACCAGAGACCCCGGTGCCGGTGCAGCCACCCCGTCGCCGACCGAGCCGGAGCCAGTGCCCGATCGCGCAGCACGGGACGCACCGGCAGGGCCAGCGCGGCCGCCGCGGCCGCGCACGCGGCCGGCAGCCACGTCGTCACGACTGCTCCTCGACCTCGGCGGCGATCGCCTCGATCCACCACAGGCCGGCGAGCCCGAACGCCAGCCCGCCGGCGAGGCAGGCGAGGCCGGCCGGCGTCCGGAGCAGGAAGCCCCACGGGTCACCCCCGGCGCCCGATCCCATCACGAGCGCGAGCACCGGCAGGCCGGCGACCAGCCGCGCGGTCGCCCGGGCGGACGCGAGCTCGCCCTCGACCAGGCGCCGCGTCGCGGCAGCCGCACGCAGCGAGTCCGCGACCCGCTCGACCGCGGCGGCGAGCCCCTGGCCGGTCCGGTGCGCGACCTGCCACGCGGCGGCGACCACCCGCAGGTCGCGGGCGCCGTCGAGCCCCCCGCCCACGGAGCGCAGCGCTGCCGGGACGTCGGCGCCGACACGGAAGGCCTCCGCCACCGGGGCGAGCGGCGGCCACGCGGTGGCGGCACGGTCCAGCGCCGCGCCCGGCGGGCGGCCGGCGGCCAGCTCGCCCGCCAGCAGCTCGCAGGTCTCCAGCACCTGGCCGGCGACCCGGGCCGACTCCCGTCGTCGCCGCCGTCGGCGCCACAGGGCCAGCCCGCCGGCGGCTCCGCCGGCGAGCACGAGGAGCAGGGCTCCGAACCGCGGCAGCAGCAGGACCGCCACGAGGACGGCCGGCACGGCGAGCAGCCCCGGCCGCGGGGGACGGCCCGCGGGCAGCCGGGCGGGCGGCCGCAGGACGAGGAGCACCACGAGCGCCGCCGACGCCGCGGAGACCACGGCCACGGCACTCACCGGTCCACCCGGGCGGCAAGGCCCGGGGCCGCGGGACCGGGCGTGGCGACGCCGCGCTCGTCGACGTCGAGCGCGGGCACCATCACGACCAGTCCGTCAGGCCGCCGATCGGGGACGGCGACCTGACGGAGCCTGCGTACGCCGTCCGCACCCCGCGCCAGGTGCAGGACGACGTGGACCGCCGAGGCGAGCTGGCTGTGCGCGGCGTCGCGGCCCAGCCCGGCGGCCAGGGCCAGCGCCTCGACCCGGGCGGGGACGTCGACGGCGGAGTTCGCATGCAGCGTGCCGCAGCCGCCCTCGTGGCCGGTGTTGAGCGCGGCGAGCAGGTCGACGACCTCCCCGCCGCGCACCTCCCCGACGACCAGCCGGTCGGGGCGCATCCGCAGCGCCTGGCGGACCAGCGTGCGGACCTCGACCGCGCCGGCACCTTCGATGTTCGGCGGCCGACCCTCGAGGGCGACGACGTGCGGGTGGTCGGGCCGCAGCTCGCTGGCGTCCTCGACCACGACGACCCGCTCCTTTGGCGAGACCCGGGACAGCAGCGCCGCGAGCAGCGTGGTCTTGCCGGAGCCGGTGCCGCCGCTGACCAGGAACGCCAGCCGGGCGTCGACGATCGCCAGCACCAGCTGAGCCGTGTCGGGGGTCAGCGTGCCGGCCTCGACCAGCTCCTCGACGGTGAACGTGCGCCTCCGGGGGACCCGCAGCGAGACCAGCGTGCCGGGACGGGCGAGGGGTGACAGCACGGCGTGGAAGCGGGTGCCGTCGGGCAGCCGCAGGTCGGCGTACGGCGTGGCGTCGTCGAGCCGCCGGCCACCCAGGGCGGCGAGCCGCTGGGCGAGACGACGCACGGCGCCCTCGTCGGGGAACCGGACGGAGGTCGGCTCCAGGCCCGCTCCCCGGTCGACGTACACGTGGTCGGGCCCGTTCACGAGGACGTCGGTGACGTGCGGCATCCGCAGCAGCGGCTCGAGCGGCCCGGCACCGACGACGTCGCGGCGCAGCGTCTCGTACACGGCGAGCACCGCCGCGTCCCCGACCGGCCGGCCGCTCTCGCGCAGCGCCGCGGCGACCCGGTGCGGAGTCAGCTCGCCGGGGCTGCGGGCGAGCCGGTCGCGGACGGCCTCGAGGTCGTCGACCGGGATCGCGCTCACGCCGCGGCCCGCATCAGGAACAGCTGGTCGAGCACCTCGGTGGCGGCCCGGCCCAACGCGCCCCGTCGGGACCGCACCGGGCCGAGGCCCAGGTCGATCGCCTCCGCGAGCCCGCGCTGGTCGGGCATCATCGCCAGCACGGGTACGCCGGTGGCGCGGGCGACCTGCGCGGCGGCGACACCGTGCCCGCGCAGCACCAGCCGGACCGTGGCCGGGTCGCGGTGCCGCGCGCAGGTGCGCACCGCCGAGGCGACACCGGCGACGGTCGGCACGACCACGACCAGCAGGCGGTCGCAGCGTGCCGCGATCTCGTCGAGGAGCGCGTCGGGGGTGCGCGGGAGGTCGACCACGACGAGGTCGTGGCCGCGCCGGGCGGCGGACAACACCTCGCGCGCCGCGAACGCCTGGAGGGTGCCGGGAGACCCGGCCCGCCAGCTGAGGGCGCCGAGGTCCTCCCGCCGGGGCAGCGCCTCGCGCAGCGCGCGGGCGCTGAGCCGGCCCGTGGTGTCGCACAACCCGTCCCACCGCACGCCGTCGCGCTCCTCGAGACCGAGGACCCGGTCGATGCCGGGACCGAAGGGGTCGGCGTCCACCACGAGCGTGCGCCCGCGGCGCGCCCCGACCTGGCCGAGCGCGCACGCGAACGTGGTCGCCCCGGCGCCGCCGCTGCCCCCGATCACCCCGACCATCAACCCCTCTGCCGGCGACCCGGCGTCGTCGCCGAGGTCGGTGAGCAGCTCGGTCAGCCACGCCTCCGACCGCGGCAGCTGGGCGACGCTCTCGGCACCGACGGCGAGCGCGATCCGGAACATCTGGTCCGCGACCAGGCCCCACGCCACGACGTACACCCGGGGCCGGCGCGCGGGGGCGATGCGGGCGAGGTCCTCGGCCATGTCGGCGCCGACGAGCACGAGCGGCGCGGCCGCCCAGCCCCGCAGCGCCGCGCCGCCGTCGGTCGCGACGTCGGGTCGGACGCCGGCCGCGGCGGCGAGCCGGAGCAGCTCCTCGAGGAGGGCCTGGTCGCGGGTGACGATGAGAGGTGCGGTCATGCGTCGATGCTTCCCGGGTTCGCCGACGGCGGCGCCCGAGGCCGAGAGCCCTTGTGGACAAGGGCGTTCACGACGGTGCCTGTGGACGGCAGGTGGGCCGCCTCCCCCTACGATGGCTTCATGGCGCTCCGCCCGACCGCGGCCTTCTTCGACCTCGACAAGACGGTCATCGCGAAGTCGAGCACGCTCGCCTTCAGCAAGCCGTTCCAGGCCGGCGGCCTGATCTCACGCCGCGCGGTGCTGCGCTCGGCGTACGCGCAGTTCGTCTACCTCGTCGGGGGCGCCGACCACGACCAGATGGAGAAGATGCGGCAGTTCATGTCGCAGCTCTGCGCCGGCTGGGACGTCGCGACCGTGCGCGAGATCGTCGCCGACACCCTGCACAACATCGTCGACCCGCTCGTGTACGACGAGGCCGTGTCACTGATCGAGGAGCACCACCTCGCCGGCCGGGACGTCGTCATCGTCTCGGCGTCCGGAGCGGAGGTGGTGGAGCCGATCGCCGCGATGCTCGGCGCCGACCACGTCGTCGCGACGCGGATGGAGATCACCGAGGGCAAGTACACCGGCGGCATCGAGTACTACGCGTACGCCGACGAGAAGGCGCGCGCGATCGAGGAGCTGGCCGACCGGATGGGCTACGACCTCGAGAACAGCTACGCCTACAGCGACTCGGTCACCGACGTCCCGATGCTCGAGGTGGTCGGGCACGCGCACGCCGTGAACCCCGACAAGGAGCTGCGGCGGATCGCGGCCGAGAAGGCCTGGCCGGTGCTGGTGTTCACCAAGCCGGTCGAGCTCCGCGCGCGCGTCCCGCTGCCGCCGCGGCCGACGCTGGCCGCCCTCGCCGTGGGCGGGATGGTCGCCGTGGGCGGCGTCCTCTGGGTCAACGCCCGGCGCCGCCGGCCCGGCGCCTGACCGACACACCGGCCGGTCCAGCCGACCCCGATGTCAACCCTTGAAGGTGAGGGCGAAGAGGCGTAGACAGGGGTCAGAACTCAAGAAAGCAGCACGTGAGCCGGGTACCCACGCGGCGATCTACCCTTCCTACAGGGCGCTTGCCGAGCCGGGACCATCCCGCGGCAGTAGTTGACGATGCACGCCTGGTAGCCAACGGTCTCACGTGTCAGCGGCGGCACCCGGAGCAACGACTCGAACGCCGGGTGCCGTTCGCATCTCCACTCCAGGATCGCGTTCGTCTCACTGCGCGCTCCGCCGCAGCGGGCTCGCCTCCGCGCCGGCCGCGTAGGCCTCGGCCGCGTACAGCAGCCACGCGTGCACACCGGCCGCCCCGCCCCCGGCGTATCCCCGCAGGTTCGACTCGTACGCCGCCCGCAGCGCCAGGTGCCCCGCCTCCGGGACGACCAGCGACTTCTCGTCGACGCCGCGCGCGACCAGCACCAGCCGCTCCGCGGCCCGCGCCACGATCCCGTTGTGCGACGCGAACGGCGCCGCCGTCGCGAGCTCGGCGTGCACCACGGCGGCGACCAGCAGCGCCGGCGCCGAGGTGGGCGCCGTCAGGAGCTCGCCGACCCCCCGCAACCGGTCGGCGGCAGCCCCGTCGCGCGGCCGCCCGCGCTGCTCCTCCGGCTGGCCCGCCGCGGCCAGCGCGTGGATCCGCGCCAGCGCCTGCAGGGGCGTCCGGAGCAGCGACGGCGACAGGGCCAGGAGCTCGGTCGACACCCGCACCGCGTCGGTCGCGATCTCGTCGCCCGCCCCGTCCCGCACCTCGGCCAGCGACGACGCCGACCCCTCGAGCACGGCGCTCGCGTGCGCTCCGCGCAGCAGCGACTCGGCCGTCGTCTCGGGCGAGGTGCGCCGCAGGCCGCGGTCGCGCAGCATCACGTCGATCCCGTCGCGGGAGGCAGCGTACGCGGACGGCACGCCCTCGAGGGAGGCCAGGCGGGACAACGGGTCTGAGCTCACGGGTTCACACGCTATCGGCGGGTACGGTGACCCTGATGACCGATCCCTCCCGCTCCTTCGGTGGCGTCGCCGACGCCTACCACCGCGGCCGACCCTCGTACCCGCGCGAGGCCGCGGTGTGGCTGGTCGGCGAGCAGCCGACGACCGTGCTCGAGCTGGGCGCCGGCACCGGGAAGCTCACCGAGGTGCTGGTCGCGCTCGGCCACGACGTGCACGCGACCGACCCGGACGACCAGATGCTGGAGCGGCTGCGGGCGCAGCTCCCCGACGTCCGCACCTCCGTCGCGTCGGCGGAGGACCTCCCGGCCCCGGACGCGTCGTACGACGTCGTGGTGGTCGCGCAGGCGTTCCACTGGTTCGACCACGGTCGCGCGCTGCCCGAGATCGCGCGGGTGCTCAAGCCGGGCGGTCGGGTCGCGCTGGTGTGGAACGAGCGCGACGAGCGGATCCCGTGGGTCAGGCGGCTGGGCCGGCTGATCGGCACCCAGGAGCAGCTGCGCTCCGAGGAGCCGCTGGTGACCTCGCCGCTGTTCGGGTTCGTCGAGGACCAGGAGTTCAAGCACTGGCAGGTCGTGGACCGCGTGTCGATCCAGGACATGGTGCTGTCCCGCTCCAACGTCGCGGTGCTCGACGAGGAGCAACGGGCAGCCAAGCTGGCCGAGGTCCTCGCGTTCTACGACGACTACGGCCGCGGCATGGACGGGATGCAGCTGCCGCTGCGGGCGTCCTGCTTCCGCGCGACCGCGGTCGACCGCGGCGAGGCGGCGGCGCCGACCGAGACCTCGGAGGCATCCGGCGAGGCACCGACCGGGACGGTGAGTGACGACGGCGCCGACGCCGACGTGCTGTTGATCGACTTCCGATGAGGCCCTGGCGCCGTCGGCACCTCGGGACCGAGGCCGACCGCGCCACGTTCCGCACGCTGCACACCGCCTCGCTGGCCGCTCCCCCGCTGCGCGCCGGGCTGACGTCCGACAGCGCGGAGCGGAGCATCCGGCACCTCCACGACCTGCTGGGTACGCCGGCCCTCGCCCTCACCGACACCGCTGCGGCGCTGGCGTGGCACGGCGGCGACCAGCACCACGAGGAGCAGTGCGGGGCGATCGCCGCCGCGACGGTCGAGCGCGGCAGCACCCGGATGTTCGACCGGGGCGACCTGCCCTGCGACGTACCGGGCTGCGCCATCCGGGCCGCGATCGTCAGCCCGCTGGTCGTGGAGGAGCGCGTGGTCGGCACCCTCCAGGTGTTCGTGCCGCACGCCACGGCCGGCCTGGCCCGCGCCACCGACGAGGTGGCGCAGTGGGTCGGCGCGCAGCTCGAGCTCGCCGAGCTCGACGCCAGCCGCACCCGGCTGATGGAGGCCGAGGTCCGGGCGCTCCGCGCGCAGATCAGCCCGCACTTCATCTACAACTCGCTCGGCGCGATCGCGAGCTTCGTGCGCACCGACCCAGACCGGGCCCGCGAGCTGCTGCTGGAGTTCGCGGACTTCACCCGGTACTCCTTCCGGCGGCACGGCGAGTACACGACGCTCGCCGAGGAGCTGCGCTCGGTCGAGCGGTACCTCCTGCTCGAGCAGGCCCGCTTCGGCGACCGGCTCCGCGTGACGCTGCGCATCGCTCCCGAGGTGCTGCCGGTCGCCGTACCCTTCCTCTGCATCCAGCCGCTCGTCGAGAACGCCGTCCGGCACGGCCTCGAGGACGCGGAGGGCGGCGGCCACATCCGGATCGTGGCGCGCGACCAGGGGCAGGAGTGCGTGATCGAGGTGGAGGACGACGGCGCGGGCGAGGACCCCGACGTGGTGAGGCGTGCGCTCGCGGGCGACGCGTCCCTCGACTCCACCGGCCTCGGGAACGTCGACGGGCGGCTGCGCAACGCGTTCGGCGACGACTACGGCCTGGTCGTCGAGACCAACCACGGCGCCGGCACGAAGGTCGTCGTGCGGGTCCCGAAGTTCGCGCCCGGGGTGCACGCATGAGCACCGCGGGCACGCAGCTCCGCGCGCTGGTCGTCGACGACGAGCGGCCGGCGCTCGACGAGCTCCGCTACCTCCTCGAGCAGGACGGGCGGATCGGGGAGGTGCTCACCAGCGACTCCGCGACCGACGGCCTCCGGCTGCTGCAGGAGGCCGAGGTCGACGTGGTGTTCCTGGACGTGCAGATGCCCGGCCTCACCGGGCTGGAGCTCGCTCAGGTGCTCGGCCGCTTCCGCAACCCGCCGCAGATCGTCTTCGTCACCGCGCACGAGCAGCACGCGGTCGAGGCGTTCGACGTGCACGCCGTCGACTACGTGCTCAAGCCGGTGCGCGCCGAGCGCCTGGCCGAGGCGGTACGCCGGGTGGTCGGCGCCGACCCCCCGGCCGCGCGCGACACCCAGGTCGCCGTCGAGCGCGGCGGCGTCACCCGGTTCGTGAACCGGTCGGACATCACCCACGTCGAGGCGCACGGCGACTACGCACGGCTGCACGCCGCCGGGGACGCCCACCTGGTCCGGACACCCCTGACGGTGCTCGAGGAGGAGTGGGCCGACGCCGGCTTCGTCCGCATCCACCGCTCGCTGCTCGTCTCGCTCGCCCACGTCCGCGAGGTGCGCACCGACAGCGGGCGCTGCAGCGTCGTCGTCGGCACCCCGCCGGTCGAGCTCGTCGTCAGCCGCCGCCACACCCGCGAGCTGCGCGAGCTGCTGCTCCAGAGCCGGACCGGCGGGTGACCGACACCGGAACGCCTCCGGAGCGGGTGCGCGTCAGCGGCCCGCCCCGCCGGCGTACGCCGCTCGCGCGCACCTCCGACATCGACGCCGGGACCCGTCTCGGCGGCATGTACCTCGGCTCGCTGCTGCGCGAGCAGCTCCGGCTCGCGCTCGGGATCCTCTCGCTGCTGGCACTGCTGGTCGGCGCGCTCCCGCTGGTCTTCCACCTCTGGCCCGGGCTCGCCGGGGTCGCCCTGCTCGGCGTCCCGCTGCCGTGGTGGCTGCTGGGCGTCCTCGTCTACCCGACGCTGCTGGCGCTCGGCTGGGCCTACGTGCGCCGGGCCGAGCGCAACGAGCACGACTTCGCCGAGCTGATGTCGGAGGCGGTCCCTGAGGAGGTTGCGCAGCAACCGTCACGAAGGGTCGAGCGGTGAACGCGGCCCCCGGCGTCGTCGCGGTCGCGCTCGTCACGCTCGCGACCCTGCTGATCGGCACCTGGGGGCTGCGGTTCTCCCGCACCACGAGCGACTTCTTCGTCGCCTCGCGCAGCGTCAACCCGCGGCTCAACGCGAGCGCGATCGGCGGCGAGTACCTCTCCGCCGCGTCGTTCCTCGGCGTCGCCGGGCTGGTGCTGACCTTCGGCGCCGACATGCTCTGGTACCCGGTCGGGTGGACCGCGGGCTACCTCGTCCTGCTCGTCCTCGTTGCCGCTCCCCTACGCCGCTCCGGCGCCTACACGCTGCCCGACTTCGCCGAGGCGCGGCTCGGGTCGCGTGGCGTCCGCGCGGTCTGCTCGCTGATGGTCGTCGCGATCGGCTGGCTCTACCTGCTGCCCCAGTTCCAGGGGGCCGGCATCACCCTGCGCTCCACGCTCGGCGCGCCGACCTGGGTGGGCCCGGTGATCGTCGGCGTGGTCGTGCTCGCCAACGTCACCTCCGGCGGGATGCGCAGCATCACGTTCGTCCAGGCGTTCCAGTACTGGCTCAAGCTCACCGCGCTCCTGGTCCCGGCGATGGTGCTGCTCGCGGTCTGGGCCGGCGACGGCTCGCCGCGCGTGTCCGGTGGCGACGCCTGGTCGGTGCCGCTCGCCTCCGGCGGTGGCGAGGGCCTCTACGTCACCTACTCGCTGATCCTCGCGACCTTCCTCGGCACGATGGGCCTGCCCCACGTGGTCGTGCGGTTCTACACCAACCCCGACGGCCGCGCGGCCCGTCGTACGACGCTCGCCGTGCTCGCGCTGCTCGGGTTCTTCTACCTCCTGCCGCCGGTGTACGGCGCGCTCGGCCGGGTCTACGCGCCGCACCTGGCCGAGACCGGCAAGTCGGACGCGCTCGTGCTGGAGCTGCCCCGGATCATGGTCGACGGGCCGCTCGGCGAGCTGCTCACCGGGCTGGTCACCGCGGGCGCGTTCGCGGCGTTCCTCTCCACGTCGTCCGGCCTGTCGATCGCGGTGGCCGGCGTGCTCAGCCAGGACGTCATCGGCCGGGTCGGCGCGCGTCTCGGGGGCGTCGCGGCGTTCCGCGTCGGGGCCGTGTTCGCCGTGACCGTGCCCTGCGTGGTCGCCCTCGCCGCGCCCAACCTCGGCGTCGCCCGAGCGGTCGGGCTGGCGTTCGCGATGGCGGCGTCGACGTTCTGCCCCCTGCTCCTGCTCGGCATCTGGTGGCGTCGGCTCACCGACGCCGGCGCCATCGCCGGGCTCCTGGTCGGCGGCCTCGGCTCGGCCGTCGCGATCACCTGGACGCTCGCGGTCTCCGAGCCGGAGGGATGGGCGGACGCGCTGATGGGCCAGCCGGCCGCGTGGACCGTGCCGCTCGCGCTGGCCACGATGGTCGCCGTCTCGCTGCTCACCTCCTCGCGCGTCCCGGCCGGCGCCGGCCGGTTCCTCGTCCGGCTGCACACACCCGAGACGCTGGAGCTCGATCGCGGTTGACCGTTCGTCGCGTGGGACCGACCGCTCACCGATCCGGCCCGGCCGCTCGGCGCGTGGACCGCGTGGCCGTCTCGGCGCCGGCGGGCCCGGAAATCTACGGTGACGCCGATCACATCCCGCGAGAAGGGTGCTCAGCGTGTCCAGTCTCGACCAGTTCCACGACCACGCTCGCCGGCACGACCCGGTGTACGACGAGCTCCACGCCACGCCGGAGTTCACCCGGCTGCGGGCGGCGTACCGGAACTTCGTGTTCCCGGCCACCGTCGCGTTCCTGACCTGGTACCTCCTCTACGTCGTCATGTGCAACTGGGCGACCGACTTCATGGCCAAGGAGATCGGCGGCAACATCAACGTCGCGCTGGTCTTCGGCCTGCTGCAGTTCGCCACGACGTTCCTCATCGCCCTGCTGTACGCGCGTTACATGGGCAGCCGGGTCGACCCGCTCGCCCGCGGCCTGGAGGAGCGCTACAACGCCGAGTCGCGGGGAGGTGCCCGATGAGCAGCGACACCCTCACCGCGGTCCTGTTCGTCGCCGTCGTCCTCGTCACGGTCGGCATCACGTTCTGGGCGAGCCGCCAGACCAAGGGCGCGGCGGACTTCTACGCCGGCGGCCGCGGGTTCACCGGCTTCCAGAACGGCATGGCGATCTCCGGCGACTACATGTCGGCGGCGTCGTTCCTCGGCATCTCGGGCGCCATCGCCCTCTTCGGCTACGACGGCTTCCTCTACTCGATCGGGTTCCTGGTCGCCTGGCTGGTGGCGCTGCTGCTGGTCGCCGAGCTGCTGCGGAACAGCGGCCGCTACACCATGGCCGACCAGCTGGCGTACCGGATGCGGCAGCGACCGGTCCGCACCGCGGCGTCCACGTCGACCGTGGTGGTCTCGATCTTCTACCTGCTCGCGCAGATGGTCGGCGCGGGCGCCCTCGTCGCCCTGCTCCTCGGCGCGGAGTCCGAGACCGCGAAGAACCTGACGATCGTCGCGGTCGGCCTGCTGATGATCTTCTACGTCACCGTCGGCGGCATGAAGGGCACCACCTGGGTGCAGATCGTCAAGGCGGTGCTCCTGATGAGCGGCACCATCCTGATCACCATCCTGGTGCTGGCGAAGTTCGACTTCGACTTCGGGGAGCTCCTCGGCGCAGCGGCCACGAACACCGGCAAGGGCGACGCGTTCCTCCAGCCCGGCCTGAAGTACGGCATCGACACGACCTCGAAGATCGACTTCCTCAGCCTCGGCCTGGCGCTCGTGCTGGGTACGGCGGGCCTGCCGCACATCCTGATCCGCTTCTACACCGTCCCGACCGCCAAGGTCGCGCGCACGTCGGTGCTGTGGGCGATCGGGCTCATCGGCGCGTTCTACCTGATGACACTCGCGCTCGGCTTCGGTGCGGCGGCACTGCTCGACACCGGCCCGGACAGCAAGGTCGCGGCCTCCGGCGGCAACCTCGCCTCGCCCCTGCTCGCCGAGGCGGTCGGCGGAGGTGACGGCACGACCGGTGGCGCCGTGCTGCTCGCGCTCATCTCGGCGGTCGCGTTCGCGACCATCCTGGCCGTGGTCGCAGGCCTGACCCTGACCTCGGCGTCCTCGGTCGCGCACGACCTCTACGCCACGGTGTTCAAGCGGGGCGCGGCATCCGAGCGGGACGAGGTACGGGTCGCGAAGCTCTCGGCGTTCGTCATCGGCGGCATCGCGATCGCGCTGGCGATCCCGGCACAGAAGCTGAACATCGCGTTCCTCGTCGCGCTGGCGTTCGCCGTCGCCGCGTCCGCGAACCTGCCGTCGCTGATCTACAACCTGTTCTGGCGTCGGTTCAACACCCGGGGTGCCACCTGGGCGATCTACGGCGGCCTGATCGCCTCGGTCGGCCTGGTCTTCTTCTCGCCGGTGGTGTCCGGCTCGGAGACCGCGCTGTTCACCGACCACGACTGGTCGTGGTTCCCGCTCAGCAACCCGGGCATCATCTCGATCCCGGTCGGCTTCCTGCTCGGGTGGCTCGGGACCGTCACGTCCCGTGAGCCGGACACCGCCGAGCGCTACACCGAGCTCGAGGTGCGCGCGCTCACCGGAGCAGGTGCGGAGCAGGCCGTGCACCACTGACCCGTCGACCACCGGTACCCGCCACGTCCTAATGTGGCGGGTACCACTACGTCCCCGCCGGAGAGCCAGGAGAGAACGTGACCGAAGAGACGCTGTCCAACCTCCTCAAGGAGGACCGTCGGTTCGAGCCGCCGGCCGAGATCGCCGAGGGTGCGAACCTGAAGGCGGAGGCCTACGAGCGGGCCGCGCAGGACCGGGAGGCGTTCTGGGCCGAGCAGGCCGAGCGCCTGGACTGGTCGCAGAAGTGGGACCGGGTCCTGGACTGGGACGACCCGCCGTTCGCGAAGTGGTTCGTGGGCGGGAAGCTGAACGCGTCGTACAACTGCGTGGACCGGCACGTCGAGGCCGGCCGCGGCGACAAGGTCGCGCTGCACTGGGTCGGCGAGCCCGAGAACGACACCCGTGACATCACCTACGCCCAGCTCAAGGACGAGGTGTCCAAGGCTGCGAACGCGTTGACCGCGCTCGGCGTGCAGACCGGGGACCGGGTCGCGATCTACCTGCCGATGATCCCGGAGGCGGTGATCGCGATGCTGGCGTGCGCCCGCATCGGCGCCCCGCACACCGTGGTGTTCGGTGGGTTCTCCGCCGACGCGCTGGCCTCGCGCCTGGAGGACTGCCAGGCCAAGGTCGTCATCACCTCCGACGGCGGCTACCGCCGCGGCGCCCCGTCGGCGCTGAAGCCCGCCGTGGACGAGGCGCGCACGAAGACGGACGTCGTGGAGAAGGTCCTCGTCGTCCGCCGTACCGGTCAGGACCTGGGTGAGGACGGCTGGGACGACGCGGTCGACGTGTGGTGGCACGACGTCGTCGACGGCGCGTCGGCCGAGCACACGCCCGAGGCGTTCGACGCCGAGCACCCGCTCTACGTCATGTACACCTCCGGCACCACCGGCAAGCCCAAGGGCATCCTGCACACCACCGGCGGCTACCTGACCGGCTGCTCGTACACGCACTGGGCGGTCTTCGACCTCAAGCCGGAGACCGACGTCTACTGGTGCTCGGCCGACATCGGCTGGGTCACCGGCCACTCGTACCTGGTCTACGGCCCGCTCGCGAACGGCGCGACCCAGGTGATGTACGAGGGCACGCCCGACAGCCCCGAGCGGGGCCGCTGGTGGAAGATCATCCAGGACTACGGCGTCACGATCTTCTACACCGCGCCGACGGCGATCCGGTCGTTCATGAAGCAGGGCCGCGAGATCCCGGACAGGTACGACATGTCCTCGCTGCGGATCCTCGGGTCGGTCGGTGAGCCGATCAACCCCGAGGCCTACGTCTGGTACCGCCACGTCATCGGCGGCGACCGCACCCCGGTCGTCGACACCTGGTGGCAGACCGAGACCGGCGCGATCATGATCAGCCCGCTGCCCGGCGTGACCGCGGGCAAGCCGGGGTCGGCGATGACCCCGATCCCGGGCGTCGCGGCCGAGGTGGTCAACGAGGCCGGCGAGGCGGTCCCGAACGGGTCCGGCGGCTACCTGGTGCTCACCGAGCCGTGGCCGTCGATGCTGCGCACGATCTGGGGCGACGACGAGCGGTTCAAGGACACCTACTGGTCGCGCTTCCGCGAGCAGGGCTTCTACTTCGCCGGCGACGGCGCCAAGAAGGACGAGGACGGCGACGTCTGGGTGCTGGGCCGCGTGGACGACGTGATGAACGTGTCCGGCCACCGGCTCTCGACCACCGAGATCGAGTCCGCGCTGGTCTCCCACCCCAAGGTCGCCGAGGCCGCGGTCGTCGGCGCCAAGGACGAGGACACCGGCCAGGCCGTCTGTGCGTTCGTGATCCTCCGCGAGGAGGCCGGCGACGGCGGCGAGGACATCATCTCCGAGCTGCGCCAGCACGTCCGCAAGGAGATCGGCCCGATCGCCACCCCGCGGCAGATCATGGTCGTCCCCGAGCTGCCGAAGACCCGCTCGGGCAAGATCATGCGCCGGTTGCTGCGCGACGTGGCCGAGCACCGCGAGGTCGGCGACGTCACCACGCTGGCCGACAGCTCGGTGATGGACCTGATCTCCCAGGGCATCGACTCCGGCAAGGCCGAGGACTGACCCGGTCCTCGGTAGGCTGGCTCCTGGTGCGCCGGGAAGTCTGGTCGGCAGTCCTGCCGCCGACCCACCGGGAGCACCATGAGCCAGCCCAGCCCGCCGATCCGGCCCGACCGGCCCGGCCGACCACGCCTCTTCGCCCGGGGCTCGTTCCTCGAGAGCTCGCGGGCGGCCGAGGTCCTGCGCGCCGAGACGACCGGCGGCCTGCTGCTGATCGCGGCCGCCGTCGTGGCGCTGATCTGGGCGAACACCCCCTGGGGTGACGCCTACTTCGACCTCCGCGACACCGTCGTGGGCCCGGCCTCCCTGCACCTCGACCTGTCCCTGGGCACCTGGGCGGCCGACGGCCTGCTCGCGATCTTCTTCTTCGTCGCGGGACTGGAGCTCAAGCGCGAGTTCGTCGCCGGCGACCTGCGCGACCCTCGCCGGGCGGCGCTGCCCGTCGTTGCCGCCGTCGGCGGGATGGCGGCACCGGCGCTGGTGTTCGTGGCGTGGAACCTCGGCGGCGACCTGAGCGGCTGGGCGATCCCGACCGCGACCGACATCGCCTTCGCCGTCGCGGTCCTGGCGGTCATCAGCACGCACCTCCCTGCCGGCCTGCGGACCTTCCTGCTCACCCTCGCGGTCGTCGACGACCTGTTGGCGATCACGATCATCGCGGTCTTCTACACCGACCAGCTCCGCCTCGGCTTCCTCGGCCTGGCCCTGGTGCCCATCCTGCTGTTCGCCTTCCTGGTGCAGCGCCGGATCCACGCCTGGTGGCTGCTGGTCCCGCTCGCCCTGGTCGCGTGGGCCCTCGTCCACGAGTCCGGCGTCCACGCGACGGTCGCCGGCGTGCTGCTCGGGTTCGCCGTGCCGGTGCGGCGCCGCGACGGCGCCGACGGGCCCGGCTTGGCCGAGCACCTCGAGCACCTGGTGCGACCGGTCTCGGCCGGCCTCGCCGTACCGGTGTTCGCCTTCTTCGCGGCGGGGGTGCACCTCGGCGGCTGGCAGGGCATCGTGGACGCCCTGACCGACCCCGTCGCGCTCGGCGTCATCTGCGGCCTCGTGATCGGCAAGCCGATCGGCATCGCCGGCTGCACGTGGCTCCTGCACACGTTCACCCATGCCGAGCTCGACGACGAGCTCTCCTGGACCGACGTCGTCGGCATGGCCATGCTCGCCGGGATCGGCTTCACCGTCTCGCTGCTGATCGGGGAGCTCGCGTACGACGACCACTCGGCGACCGGCGAGCGGGTGAAGGTCGCGGTCCTGGTCGGCTCGATCATCGCCGCCTGCGTCGCGGGCGTGGTGCTGCGGCTGCGCAACCGGGTCTACCGACACCTGTGCGAGGTCGAGGCCGAGGACTCCGACCACGACGGTGTGCCCGACGTCTTCGAGGGACCCTTCAGGGACCGGTGATGCGGTCCGGCAGCAGGGCCGCGAGGACCAGCGGCACGGTGATCGCCCCGATGAGCGGCGCGGACTTGCCCGGCCCGTCGACCACGGCGACGAGGGGGCTGCGCTGGGCCGCCATCAGCGCCGCGACCTCGAGCTCGGACTCGTCCGGCCCGACCACCGGGAGCGCCGACCGCTCGTGGGGCAGCAGGTCGGCGACCGACTTGCCGTCGAGCGCGTCGCACATGTGGTCGACGAACTCCTGGTCGACCACGCCGGCCAGGTTGGGGTCGTCGCGGATGTAGCCCGGGATCACCAGCCGCAGCACCTGCGACCCGGGCAGCACCGCCACCGGGTGGAAGGCGTCGTCGACGACGATGAGTCCGGGTCGGCCCTCCTCCGTGAGCAGGCGGGCGGCGTCGACCGCCAAGCTGTGCAACCCGACGGCGGGATACGGCTCCGCGAGCTCGCGTGCGTTCACGACTGCGACGGTATCCCAGTCACTGCACGAGCAACCGGTCCGGATAGGGTCGGACCCGGTGTGCCGGGAAGTCTGGTCGGCGTCGTCGAACAGACCCTTCAGGAGCCACCGTGGCCATCGCCGCCATCCTCATCTTCGTGGTCGCCTACGCCCTGCTGGCGACCGAGAAGGTGCACCGCACCAAGGTGGCGCTCGGCGGCGCCGCGTTGATGCTGCTGCTGCACATCACCGACGCCGACCATGCGTTCTTCTCCGACCACACCGGCATCGAGTGGAACGTCATCTTCCTGCTGCTCGGGATGATGGTGATCGTCGCGGTGCTGCGGCGGACCGGCATCTTCGAGTACATCGCGATCTGGGCCGCCAAGCGCACCCGCGGCCGTCCGTACCCCCTGATGGTCATGCTCTGCACGCTGACCGCGGTGGCCTCGGCCCTGCTCGACAACGTCACGACCGTGCTGCTCGTGGCGCCGGTGACGTTCCTGGTCTGCCAGCGCCTGGGGCTGCGCCCGGCGCCGTACCTGATGGCCGAGGTCTTCGCCTCCAACATCGGCGGCACCGCGACCCTGGTCGGTGACCCGCCGAACATCATCATCGCCGCACGCGGCGGGCTGACGTTCAACGACTTCCTCGTGCACCTGGCGCCGATCGTCGTGGTGCTCATGGCGATCTTCCTGCTGCTGTGCCGGTGGATGTTCCGCAGCCACTTCGTGTACGACGCCGAGCGGGCCGCCTCGGTCATGCGGCTCGACGAGCGGGAGGCGATCACGGACCCGCGGCTGCTCGTGAAGTCGCTGGCGGTGCTGGCGCTGGTGATCCTCGCGTTCGTGCTCCACCCGGTGCTGCACTACGAGCCCTCGGTCGTCGCCCTCCTCGGCGCCGGCACCCTGATCCTGATCACCGACGTCGAGACCACCGAGGCGCTGGTGGAGGTGGAGTGGCCGACCCTGGCGTTCTTCGCCGGCCTCTTCGTCATGGTGGGCGGGCTGGTGGAGACCGGCGTCATCGACCGGATGGCGGAGGCGCTGACCGACGCCACCGAGGGCCGCCTCGGGCTCGCGACGATGACGCTGCTCGGCGGCTCCGCCGTGCTGTCGGCCATCGTCGACAACATCCCGTACGTCGCCACGATGAGCCCGATCGTGGCCGAGCTCGCCCACGCGCAGGGCGACGGTGGCCAGGTCCTCTGGTGGGCGCTCGCCCTCGGCGCCGACCTCGGCGGCAACGCGACCGCGATCGGGGCGTCCGCGAACGTCGTCGCGCTCGGGATCGCCGAGCGCGAGGGACACCCCATCGGGTTCTGGGAGTTCACCAAGTACGGTCTGGTCGTCACCGCGACCACGGTGCTGGCGTGCATGCCGTACCTGTGGTTGAGGTACTTGTGAGACGGGGCCGGTCGGTATGGTCGGTCCCGTCCGGACTCCGAGCGACCCGAGGATGAGCATGGCGCAGCAGGTGAACGACCAGGACCCCACGATCGGTCGACTCGTCCACGACGCCACCCGCGACATCTCCACGCTGGTGCAGAAGGAGATCCAGCTCGCGAAGTCCGAGCTCAAGGTCAGCGTCAAGGCGGGCGGCACCGGCATCGGCCTGTTCGCGGGCGCGGCGTTCATCCTCGTCCTGGCGATCATCATGCTGTCGGTCTCGATCGCCTACTTCATCAACTGGAACGGCGAGGGCCTCGCGCTCCACTGGGCGTTCCTGATCGTGTTCGGCTTCTACGTGCTGCTCGCCGGCCTGCTGGCGTACGTCGGGGTGCGCAAGGTCAAGCAGGTCCGGGCGCCGGAGCGCGCGATCGAGCAGGGCCGGGAGATCCCGAAGGCCCTCAAGGGCCAGTCGACCTGACCGTCGCTACCCCGCGCACCCGCCCGTCGAGACCTGGGCGGAGCTGCTCTGCCCCGTGGCCGCGGCCTGCGACACCTGGGACGCGGTGAGCGCGTAGCCGGTGTCGTGGTCGGTGACCGACGCCGCGAACACCACGCCCGCGACGTCGCCGCCCGAGGTGACGATCGGGCCGCCGGAGTTGCCCGGCAGGATCCGTCCGCGCAGCGAGAACACCTCGCGGATGACCGCGCCGTCGCCGTAGATGTTGGGCGACCGGAGCCGCTGCCCGGCGCGGATGCGGGCCGGCTCGACCCGGTACGGGCCGTCCTGCGGGTAGCCGAGGATCGCCACGCCCTGCTGCGCCTTGACCTGCTGGTCGAAGTCGAGGACCGGGACGCCGCCGCTGTCGAAGGCGAGGACGGCGACGTCGATGTCGGGGTTGTAGTAGACGACCTCGGCGTCGACGGTGTCGTCGCCGACGACGACCTCGGGGTCGTCGATGCCGGCGACCACGTGGGCGTTGGTCATCAGCCGGTTGTCGGCGTACACGAACCCGGAGCCCTCCACGCCGCGCCCGCACTCGTTGGTGCCGCGCACCTTGAGCACGCTCTGCTCGGCCCGCTGGACGTCCGGATCGGAGAGCAGCCGCTTGGGGCCCGGGCCGACGTCCACGATCCGTTCCGGGGCGAACGGCTCGAGGTACCGCGGGAAGAAGCTGGTGCCAACGACGTCGTTGAACGCCTGGAGCGCGCTGCCCGCCGACGCCGGGAGCACGTCGTCGACCTCGGCGAGGACCGCCGAGCTGCGCACCAGCGGGGTGATCCCGCCGATCCGCGAGCCCGAGATCGCCACGCCGAGCGCCCACGCGACGATGAGGACCGCCAGCGCGCTGAGCGCGGCGCCGCCGATCGCGTCGATCGCCCGCACCGGCTGCCAGGTGATCTTGTCGCGCAGGCGGGTGCCGACGAACTGGAAGGTCGCCTGCCCCAGGGAGGCCGAGAGGATCACGATGAACAGCGCGCCGAGCGACACCATGAGCGACGGGTTGGCGTCGCCGAGGGCGACGGGGGCCAGCCACACGCCGAACAGGCCGCCGAGCAGCAGCCCTCCGGTCGCGAACGCACCGGTGATGAAGCCCTGCCAGTAGCCGGAGAGGGCGTACGCCAGGACGAGCACGATGAGGAGCCAGTCGAGCAGGTTCACTCGTCGTCCTCCTCGTCCTCGATGTCCAGCAGCCGTGACCGTCGGGGGTCAGCCTGCAGCATGTAGGCCGGCAGGTCGCGCACCCGCGTCTCGTCCCACGGGCGTGTCCAGCCGAGGAAGTCGAAGAGCCGGGCGATGATCCCGCCGGTGAACCCCCACAGGATGACGTCCTTGTCGGGCCCGATGAGGAAGCCCGGGCTGGTGTAGCCGATGCGGGGGTGCTGGACCATGATGCGGTGCTCGGGGTCGAGCAGCTCGTCGATCGGCACGTGGTGGATGGCGTGCACCTCGGCCGGGCTGACGATGCTCACGTCCGCCGGCTCGGATCGCCAGCCGAGGACCGGGGTCACCGCGAAGTTGCTCGGCGGCAGCCACAGCTCGGGCAGCCGGCCGAACACCTCGACGGACGCCGGGTCCAGCCCGATCTCCTCCTCGGCCTCGCGCAGCGCCGCCTCGACCACGGTCTCGCCGGGGTCGACCGCGCCGCCGGGGAACGACACCTGGCCGGGGTGCGAGCGCATGTCGTGGGCGCGCTCGGTGAGCAGCAGCTCGCCACCCTGGGGTCCCTCGCCGAACAGCATCAGCACCGCGCCCGTCCGCGCGTCACCTCCGGGCGGCGGGGTGAACCGCGTCAGGTCGTCGGCCGAGATCGCCTCGGCGCCGGCGCGCACCGGCTCCAGCCACGCGGGGATCACACGTCGATCCCGTGCTGCTGCGCGAGCTCGACGAGCTCGTCGGCGGAGTCGATCCCGCCCGGGACGGCGCTGACGTCACCGTCGGCGGTCACGAAGACGAACACCGGGATGCCGCGGATCACCGGGACCGGCGCGTTCGCATTGATGTCGCCGCCGGGGTCGGCGACCAGCGGGTAGGTCACGCCGCTGCGCTTCGCGAGCTCGAGCGCGGCCGCCGGCTGCGCGTCCTGGTAGTCGATGCCCAGCACGCCGACGCGGTCGCCGTACCGCTCGTGGAACTCCTGCACGGCCGGCATCTCCTGCCGGCACGGCCCGCAGTTGGACGCCCAGAGGTTCACGACCAGCGGGCCGCGCAGCGTCGAGAGGTCGACCTCGGGGCCGCCGCCGAGGCAGGGCAGCGTCAGGTCGGGCAGCCCGGCGTCGGTCGCGGTGCCCGGGGCGCAGTCGGCGACGTCGGTCTGCTGCTTGAGCTCGTGGAGCGCGGGCGTGTCGACGTCGATCCGCGACTGACCCGGGCTGGGCACGTCGTCCGCGCTGCACCCGCCCACCACCAGCACGGCCGCGGCGAGCGCGGCCGGGAGGACACGCCTCATGCCCGGCCCTCGGTCTTGACCAGCTTGGCCGCGGCCTCCGGGTCGGTCGGGCCCTCGCCGTACGCCGGGCACCAGCGGGCGACCGGGCACGCCCCGCACGCGGGGTTGCGCGCGTGGCAGCGGCGCCGGCCGTGCCAGATCAGGTGGTGGCTGAGCATCGTCCAGTCCTGCTTGGGGAAGAGCTCCCCGATGGCGTGCTCGACCTTGACCGGGTCGGTCTCCTCGGTCCAGCCGAACCGGCGCACCAGCCGGCCGAAGTGGGTGTCGACGGTGATGCCCGGGATGCCGAACGCGTTGCCGAGGACGACGTTCGCGGTCTTGCGGCCGACGCCCGGCAGCTTGACCAGGTCCTCGAGCCGCGGCGGGACCTCGCCGCCGTGGTGCTCGACCAGGGCGGCGCTGAGCTTGAGCAGCGACTCGGTCTTGGCGCGGAAGAAGCCGAGCGGGCCGACGATCCCCTCGAGCGTGGCCCGGTCGGCCGCGGCCATCGCCTTCGCGTCGGGGTACGCCGCGAACAGCGTCGGACGGACGGCGTTCACCCGCTTGTCCGTGGTCTGCGCGCTCAGCACGGTCACGACCAGCAGCTGGAACGGGTCGTCGAAGTCGAGCTCGCACCTCGCGTCCGGGTAGGTCTCGGCCAGCACCCGGTCGATCTTCCGGGCGCGGCGCACCAGGCCGGTGCGGGTCTCGGGGGCGGCGGGCACGCGCCCCAGCGTACGGCGGGGCGCGGACACCGCCGATTCGAGACTGGTTCCCGACCCGCCCGACCTGCTGGTTCCTGTGATGTTTTCCACTGGATAGGATTCGCGCGGAGCCCGTGTCTGCGGGCCCGTTGCGAGGAGGATTCGTGGACAACGACGTACTTCGCCAGGCGCCGCTCTTCAGCGCGCTCGACGACGAGGCTGCAACCGCGCTGCGCGCGTCGATGGCGGAGACCAGGCTGCGCCGTGGCGACGTGCTGTTCCACGAGGGCGACTCGGGCGACAAGCTCTACATCGTGCTCGACGGCAAGGTGAAGCTCGGGCGCACGTCGTCGGACGGCCGGGAGAACCTCCTGGCCATCCTCGGCCCCGGCCAGATGTTCGGTGAGCTGTCGCTGTTCGACCCGGGCCCGCGCTCGGCGACGGTGACCGCGGTGACCGACGCGTCGTTCGCGTCGCTGTCGCACGAGGACCTGCTGCGCTGGCTCGAGGGGCGCCCGGTCGTAGCCCGCGGCCTGCTCGCCCAGCTCGCCGGTCGGCTGCGCAAGGCCAACGACGTGGTCGCGGACCTGGTCTTCTCCGACGTCCCCGGCCGGGTCGCCAAGGCCCTGCTCGACCTCGCCGACCGGTTCGGCCGCACCGCCGACGACGGCGTCCACGTGCACCACGACCTCACCCAGGAGGAGCTCGCGCAGCTCGTCGGCGCCTCGCGGGAGACCGTGAACAAGGCGCTCGCGGACTTCGCGTCGCGCGGCTGGCTGCGCCTTGAGCCGCGCTCGGTCGTGATCATGGACATCGAGCGCCTCTCCCGCCGCGCCCGCTGACCTGTCGAGTTCGCGCTCGTGCCCCGTTGAGTTCGCGCTCGTGCCCCGTTGAGTTCGCGCTCGTGCTCCGTTGAGTTCGCGCTCGTGCTCCGTTGAGTTCGCGCTCGTGACCCGGCGGGGGCGCCCGTACGGCGGACCCGC
>DASTXB010000084.1:0-20850 GCA_035765695.1 Nocardioides sp.
CGTCGAGGTCGGGGCCAAGCTGGTGCAGGGTGCCATCGACCCGAAGCAGGTCCTGCGGATCCTCGGCCCCCGGGCCGTGCAGCAGCACCTGGTCAGCGAGGTCCAGGAGGTCTACCGCTCGCAGGGCGTGTCGATCCACGACAAGCACATCGAGATCATCGTGCGGCAGATGCTGCGCCGGATCACGGTCATCGAGTCGGGGGACACCAACCTGCTGCCCTCCGACCTGGTCGACCGGGTGCGCTTCGAAGAGGAGAACCGGCGCGTGGTCTCCGAGGGGGGCAAGCCGGCCTCGGGCCGTCCGGTGCTCATGGGCATCACCAAGGCCTCGCTGGCGACCGAGTCGTGGCTCTCGGCGGCCTCCTTCCAGGAGACCACCCGGGTGCTCACCGACGCGGCGATCCACGGCCGCAGCGACTCGCTGCGTGGCCTGAAGGAGAACGTGATCATCGGGAAGCTGATCCCGGCGGGCACCGGCCTCGAGCGGTACCGCAGCATCCGGGTGGAGCCGACCGAGGAGGCCCGCGCCGCGGCGTACTCCGTGACCGGCTACGACTCCTACGACTACGAGTTCGGCAACGGCTCGGGTCAGGCCGTCGCCCTGGACGACTTCGACTTCGGGTCGTACCAGAACTGATTCACCGCCGAGTCGGCGCTGTGTCACCCCTGGAGGGGTGACCTGGCGCCGACTCGGCGCATTTCGGGGGTGACACGGCGCCGGCTCGGCGTGGTGCGCGGACCGGTTGTTATGGTGGTGAGCGTTCGAGGAACGTGTTGCGCAGTCGTCTCCGACGGCACCGCCACTCGACCACCGACTCGGGTGTTCTTGCGTTGCGCGTTTGTTGTGGGGTGCGACGGAAGGTGTGGGGTGTGACCTCGAGGATCTGGGGACTGGTGCTGGCGCTCGCGCTGGCGGGCTCGCTGCTGGCGGGACCGGCGGACGGCGGGGCCGCGGCGGCCGCGGCCGCCAAGAAGCGGTGGGCGCCGGTGACGGGGGGCTTCTTCAACGACCCGTGGGGCGACCAGGAGGCCAAGTACCGCATCGAGCGGCAGGTCGTGGGCGCCATCCGGCACGCGCGGAAGGGCTCGTACATCCGGATCGCGGTGTACTCCTTCGACCGGACCAACGTCGCCAAGGCGTTGATCAACGCGCACGAGCGCGGCGTGCACGTGCAGGTGCTGCACAACGACCACCTGTACACGAAGGCGATGAAGATGCTGAAGCACGCGCTCGGCACCAACCGCGGCAAGAAGAGCTGGGACTACACCTGCAAGACCGGCTGCCGCAGCGTGCAGGGCGTGATGCACGACAAGGTCTACCTGTTCGAGCACACCGGGTCCGCGCGCGACGTGGTGATGACCGGCTCGGCCAACATGATGCGGAACGCCACCGTCCACCAGTTCAACGACCTGCTGGTGCAGAAGGACGTGCCGAAGCTCTACGACACCCTGGTCCAGCTGTTCCGCCAGCTGAAGAAGGACCGGACGGCCAAGCCGATCTACTGGCACCGGGCCGTCGGCAAGAAGTACCAGCTCTGGGTGCTGCCACACCCGCGGACCACGGCGAAGAACGACCCGATCATGAACGTCCTGCGCCCCGTGCGGTGCCAGGGCGCGACGGGCGGGACGGGCATCAACGGACGCACCAAGATCCGGGTGTCGATGCACGCCTGGAACGGTGACCGGGGCGCCTGGATCGCGAAGCGGCTGCGGCACCTGTTCGCGAACGGCTGCAACGTCAAGGTGATGTGGGCGCTGGCCGGGTCGAAGATGAAGAAGACCATCGGCACGGACACCAAGCGCGGGCGGATCCGCCGGCACGCCAACGGCTACAACACCGACTGCGACCCCGAGAACCAGGTCGACATGTACAGCCACCAGAAGTACATGACGATCTCCGGTCACTACGGCAAGGACCGCTCGACGTCGCTGGTGCTGACCGGGTCGAGCAACTGGACGCACTCCGGGGTGAGCGGGGACGAGATCATCCTCAGCGCGCGCGGCAAGCGCCTCGTGAAGCAGTGGAACCGGAACTTCGACCACATCTGGACCAAGCGGTCCCGCCCGGTCGGCCAGAGCACCGGCGGCTTCCGCCCGGACCCGCCGAACTGCCCCTACCGCCGTCCGGCCGCGGAGCGCCGTGCGACCGTGCACGACCTCACGTTCGACGGACCGTACTGGGAAGAGGACTGACGAAACCGGAGCGGCTCCCCGTGCATCTCATCGGTGAGGACCCGGTCGTCGGGTCCAGGGAGGAGCAGCGATGAGGTCGACGATGTGGGGAGCCGCGCTGGCGGCCCTGGTGCTCGGGATGACGAGCGTGCCGACGGGAGCGCTCGCCGCTGCGGGCGGCGTGCCGGAGTGCACCAACGCCGAGCTGGTGGCGTCGTACCACGGCGCCGGAGCCGCGATGAGCCACCGGTACGGCCGGATCGTGCTGGCGAACACGTCGGACCGGTCCTGCTCCATCCGGGGGTACGGCGGCCTGTCGTACGTCGGCCACGGCGACGGCACCCAGATCGGCGCGGCCGCCGACCGCGACCCCAGCCGGGTGCGCACCGTCGTGGTCGCGCCGGGGGAGAAGGTCGTGAGCCGGGTGTCCGCCGCGGTGGCGGGCGCGTACCCGCGGCACCGGTGCCGTCCGGCGCACGTGAACGGGTTCCGCGTGTACCTGCCCGACGAGACGCGCTCGCAGTTCGTCAAGCACTCGACGACCGGCTGCCGGAACCACCGGGTTCACTTGCTCAGCCACAAGGCTTACCGTCGAGCATGACCGAATCTCGGGAAGACGAGGCAGACGTCGAGCGCGAGCGCGAGGAGCGGCTCGACCCGGACAACCGGCCCGACCAGGCCGAGGTGGACAACACCGACCGGGAGTTCGACGAGACCAAGGGCAAGTTCACGGACTCGGAGGGCTACGAGCAGGCCGACGAGCGGTTCCCACCCATGGGCGAGCAAGGAGCCTGATTCCACGCTCGTCGCGCGCGCCTGAGACAATCGCCACGTGAGCAACCCCGCGCAGACCGACGTCCTCGTCGTGGGCGCCGGCCCCGCGGGGTCGGCGGCTGCGGCGTGGGCCGCGCGCTCCGGCGCCGAGGTGGTGCTGGTCGACGCGGCGACCTTCCCGCGTGACAAGACCTGCGGTGACGGGCTCACCCCGCGTGCGATCGGCGAGCTCCAGCGGCTCGGCCTCGAGGACTGGCTGCGCGCCCACCCCGTCAACCGCGGCCTGCGCGCCCATGGGTTCGGACGGACCCTGCTCCTGCCGTGGCCCGGTGGCTCCCTGCCGGACTGGGGATCGGCCGTCGCCCGCACGGAGCTCGACGACCACCTGCGCACCACCGCGATCAAGGCCGGCGCCATCGCGGTCGACGGGCACCGAGCCGTCGACGTACGCCGCGACGGTGACCGGGTCTCGGCCGTGGTCTTCCGGACGGCCGACGGGCCGGTGGAGATCGGCTGCCGCCGGCTGGTGGTGGCCGACGGCGTGCGCTCGCCGCTGGGCAAGGCGCTCGGGCGCGAGTGGCACCGGGAGACCGTGTACGGCGTCGCCGGCCGCTCGTACGTCGCCTCGGGGATGTCGGACGATCCGTGGATCAGCTCGCACCTCGAGCTGCGGGGCCGCGACGGCCCCGACGGAAAGGGCAGAGTCCTGTCCGGCTACGGCTGGATCTTCCCGCTCGGCACCGGCGAGGTGAACCTCGGCGTCGGCACGCTCGCGACCGCGAAGCGGCCGGCCGACGTCGCGATCAAGCCGCTGATGGCCTACTACGCCGAGGAGCGACGCGACGAGTTCCAGCTCACCGGCGACCTGCGGATGCCCACCTCGGCCCTGCTGCCCATGGGCGGGGCGGTGTCGAACGTCGCGGGCCGCAACTGGGCGCTGATCGGCGACGCCGCGGCGTGCGTGAACCCCCTCAACGGCGAGGGCATCGACTACGGGCTCGAGACCGGCCGCCTGGTCGCGGAGGTGCTCGCGGAGCAGGTCCCGGACCGCGCGGACCTCAGCGCCGTGTGGCCCGCGCTCCTGCGCGAGCACTACGGCGAGTCGTTCTCGATCGCCCGCCGCCTGGCCGGGCTGGTGACCGTCCCGCGGCTGCTGCCCACGCTCGGACCCGCCGGCATGCGGTCGGACTGGCTGATGACGCTCGCGCTGCGCTGGATGGGCAACCTGGTGACCGACGAGGACCGCGACCGGGCCGCGCGGGTCTGGCGCTGGGCCGGACGAAGGTCGGTCGCCCGCGACCACCGGCCGCCCTTCAGCTGATGCCCACCGGACTTCCCAAGCGGCAGCGCGTCGCGGCGTACGCCGTGATCCTGCGCGACGGCGAGATCCTGCTCAGCCGCCTGTCGTCGACGGTCACACCCGACGAGCTCTGGACGCTGCCGGGTGGTGGGCTCGACCACGGCGAGGACCCGCGCGACGCGGTCGTCCGCGAGGTGCACGAGGAGACCGGTCTGGACGCCGTCGTCGGCGAGACCGCGCGCGTCTACTCCGCGCACCTGCCCGGCGTGTGGCGCGAGGGCCGCCGGGTCGATGCGCACGCGCTCCGCATCGTGTACGACGGGTGGGTGCCCGTCGACGCGCCGACGCCGCGCGTCGTCGAGGTGGGTGGCTCCACGATGGAGGCGGCGTGGAAACCGGTCGCCGACGTGCTCGACGGCACCGTCCCGGTCGTCCCCATGGTGCTGGAGGCGCTGGCCGACCACCGGCCCTTCCGCCACCAGCGCCTGGCTGCGTACGCGTTCATCACCCGTGGCGACGACCTGCTGCTGACCCGGATCTCGCCGAAGGGCCACCACAGCGGCTCCTGGACCCTGCCGGGCGGGGGCGTCGAGCACGGCGAGCCGCCCCCGCTCGCGCTGGCGCGCGAGGTCCGCGAGGAGTGCGGCGTGGACTGCGAGGTCGGCGAGCTGCTCGGGGTCCACGACGTGCACTTCGAGGGGACCGCGCCGTCCGGGCGCCGCGAGGACTTCCACGGCGTCCACCTGTTCTTCCGCGCCACGATCGACGCGGACGCCGAGCCGCGGGTCGTCGAGGTCGACGGGACGACCGACGCCGTCGCCTGGGTGCCGCTGTCGGAGGTCGGGTCGGGTGACCTGCCGGTGCTGGAGGTCGTGACCGAGGCCGTCAGCGCAGCGGCGCGGCCGCGACCTCGCACGCGTTGAGGAACGGCCTCGCCTCGTTGTTGACCACCATGTAGGACGAGAGCACCCAGAGCCGCTTCACGCCGTTCACGGACCACCAGATCCGCATCATCCCGTTGGTCGGCAGGTCCACCGGCCCGAGCAGCCCGGTCACCGGGTCCCACGCGAGGTCGGAGTAGTGGTCGACGTGCTCGCTGACCAGTCCCTCGCCGCGGACGTACTCGTAGTCCATGTACGACTCGGGGTCGTCGGTCTTCAGCGCCACGGTCTGCTGCCCCTGGCGGCCGGTCTCGCACCGCAGCTGCGCCTCCCCGAAGCCGGGGATCGTCGTCGCGCCGGTCTGCCGGGTCGCGGCCTCGTCGTCGCCGTGCCAGCTCAGCCCGAACTGCTGGTCGGTGTCGGTCCGGAGCGCCAGCGTCATCTTGCAGTACTGGCTGCCGGGGTAGGCGAACCGCTCCCAGTACCACGTGAGCTTGAAGGTCGTCGCCGGCAGCGCGAGCGGACCCCCGCCCGGCTGGTTGCGGCCCGGTCGCTGGCTGATCACGCCGTACGCCGAGCCCTTCTCGAAGTCCTCGATCGGCGACTTCTGGTTCAGCCCCTCGTGGGCCTGCGCGCTGGTGCCACCCTTGCCGTCGTCGGCGGCCGTCGCGTAGGTGAAGACGCGGACGTTCTTGACCGCGACCCGGTCGCTGCCGTCCTTGGTCTCGAGCTTGGCCATCCACATCTGGGTCTCGGCCCGGCGGTCGTTCGCGTGCAGCCGGATCATCGTGCTGTTCGGCCGGCAGACGAGGTCGACCTGGCCGATCCCCGGCACGTCCGCGGTCTTCTGGTACTTGGGCCGCTTCTGGAAGCCCTGCCACTTCACGACGATCCGCTTCTGCTGCTGGACCGACCGCTTCGCCGAGTACTGGGCCGGGTGCTGCGACGACGACCCGTCCCCGGCGTACGTCGGCGCCACGCCCAGCGTGGCGAGGACGAGCGCCAGCGCCGCCACCAGCACCCCGAGGCGGGTCCCGGTCATCGCGCAGGCTTCTCGCTCTGCGTCGGCTGCGTGGGTGCCGTGGAGGTGTCCTCGGGCGCGTACAGCAGCGGCGCCTGCTCACCGGACAGCCAGGCCTGCTCGACGCTCACGGTCTCGTCGGGCAGTGCGACCAGGCGGGCGTCGCGGGCGAGCGACTGGGCGGTGCGCAGGTAGTGGGTCATGAAGTCCTGCACCTCCGCCCGGGCCAGCGAGCGGGTCGTGGTGGTGATGAGGAGCTGCCGGGCGAGCGGGTACTCGCCGCTGGTGATCGTCCGCTGGCTCGGGAAGATGCAGTTGAGCTTGCCGTCGGAGCGGGTGATCTCGAACGGGCGCAGCTGGTCCTCGAACAGCTCGTAGTAGCTGAACCGGAAGTACGCCACGTGGCCGCGGTAGCCGTTGTAGAGCTGGCGGGCCCGACGGATGCCGGTGTAGCGGCCGTCGATCTTGTCGAAGCGGTCCAGGGCGGCGTTCAGCCGGACCTGCGCCTTGGACCGGCGCTCGAACGCCTTGTCCACGCGCTTCTGGTCCTTCTTCTTGTCGGCCTCGCTGCGCCCGTCGCGGATGCCCTTCTCCCGCTCGGCCAGGGCGGTCGCGAGCTCGATGCGGGCCGCCTGCATCTCCTCGCGGGCGTCCTGCACGGCCTGGTTGGCCTGGGCACGGAGCCGCGCCGCGTCGTCGAAGCGCGCGGACCGGACCTGGATCCAGGGCTTGCCCACGACGAACAGGCGGGCCTGCTCGTCGCTGGTCGCCAGGTAGTAGTCCGACCGGACGTCCACGCGGGACGGCTCCGGGGCGTCCAGCACGTAGCGGCCGAAGAAGCCGAACCCGTCGTTGTCCGGGTTCGGGCCGCCGACCCTGAGCGGCACGTCGTCGTACCCCAGCGGCTCCTGGCTCCAGTTCGTGAGCGGTGAGCCGGCGCGGTAGATGTCCCGGACCTGGTCGGTGCTCAGGCAGTCCGCGCCCACGTCGGTCTCGGACTTGATCGCGATCACGATCGCCTCGGCCGCGACCTGGAACTGGACGACGTCCAGGCCCACCGCCTGGCAGGCCTCCCACTCGGCGCGGCTGATCGGGCGGCCGGCGTCGACGAGATCGATCTGGCCGGCGCACAGCTCCTGGTAGGCCTGGTCCTCGCCGTTGTCGGCGACCCGGACCTCGGCGGCGTTGGTCGTGGCCTCGTAGGCCTGGACCTCCTTGTTGGTCAGCGACCCACCGGTAGCGCCGTCGACGTCGACGACACCGGACGGGCGCTGCGGCAGCGCGGCGTACGCCTTGTCGATGTCCCGCAGGCGGGCCTGCTCGGCCCGGAAGTCGGCCGCCTGGCCCTGGCTGACCTTGTCGGTCGCCTCCTGGGACGGGTCCGAGCACGCGGCGAGCAGGCTCAGGGAGACGGCTGCGGCGGCCAGGCCGCTGGCGAGTCGGGTACGGCGCGTCATCACTGGGCCCCCTGGTCCGGCGTGGGCGTGCTGGTCGGCGACGAGCTCGGCGAGGCGCTGGGGCTCTCCAGCGTCGCGACCTCGTCCTCCTCGGGGGGATAGTGGTAGCGCTGGCCCAGGGGCAGCACCTCGAAGTCCTGGATTGTCAGGCCCTGCAGCTCGTTGCCGCCGATCAGGTTGTCGGCGACGTCGCGCTGCGCGTACAGCGTGGGCACCGCAGCGCGGTCGACGACGATCGCGCCGTACGTGCGCAGGCAGGCGACGATCGCGTCCGCGAGCCGCTGCTGCTGCTTGGTGAGCTTGATCTGCTTGCCCGTGATCGGGTCGCGCGGCTGGGGGAGCACGACGTCGCGCTTGAGGCGGATCCGGGCGCCCTCGGGGATCGAGGTGGTCCGGCCGGTGCCGTCGGTCGACGAGGCCGGCTGCACGAACAACCCGGAGGCGGGGCCGGGCAGGCTGATCGCGAGCGCGTGCTGGATCTCGCCGGACTCGAGCTCGCCGGGCCGGATCAGGCCCGCGAACAGCGGGAGACCGGAGCCGCGGGCGCCCTCGGTCCATGGCGGGCTGTAACCCGGGCCGTTGAGGTCCCACTTGCGCATGTAGTTGTACGAGATCGTGTCGTCGTCCTCGCGGCGGGCGCGCCACAGGTCGTACGCGACCGACGCCGAGGTGTCGAAGACCGTGTACCAGCCGTCGTACCGCGGGTCCGGGTCGACGTCGACGGGGATGTTCAGCGTGGTGGTGTTCGCGCCGTCGCCGCACACGAGCTGGCGGCACACCAGCGAGGTCGGCCGGCCGCCGGCGACGACGGGCACGGTCCACCGGGTGGTGTTGATGTAGAGGCCGTCGTCGACGAGGATCCGCTGCTCGGTGAACGTGCCGTCCGGGCGCTCGACGACGCCGACCCGCTCCTGGGCCTGGTCGATCATCCGCTGCGACCGCGCGTCGACGCGCGCGGTGTCGATCCGCTTGTTCCACGGCGACGCGTCGTTGAAGAAGCGGCGCTCGGGGACGACCACGTCCTTGGCGCCGGCGTCGTTGACGGTCACGACGACGTTGCCGCCCCTGCCGGAGTCCTTGTCGTCGTTCCCGCCGCAGCCGGCCAGCGCCACGGCCGAGGCCATGACGAGGACGGCGAGGGAGCGGGTACGGCGGCGCATCGGGTCCCCGGTTCGCTGGCGGCTCATCGGCGTCCCTCCCCGCGCGTGCGGTTGAGGGAGGAGTCGGTGGCGTCGGCGACCCGCGAGACCGCGTCGCTGAACACCGAGAGCCGGTGGCCCTGGTCGTCCGGGTCGTCGTCGACGTCGTCGATCTCGCCGGCGCGCAGCCGCGCGGCGGACACGATCGCGTGCGCCTCGCGGCGCGACTGGAGCCGGATCAGCTCCGCGTCGAGCTCCGCCTGGGCGGTGACCAGCTCGTAGCGACGGGTCGCCTCCAGCTCCATCGCGTCGAGGTGACGCAGGGTGGCGTCCTCGGCCGCGCGCATCCGGGCGATCACCTCGGCGGCGACCTCCTCGACCGCGCGCGCGACCTCGACCGTCCGCTCGTCGGCGGCCGGCTCGAGGTGGACGACCGTGGCCGGCTCGGGCTCCGGCTCTGCCTCGAGGACCGGCTCGGGTGCCGGCTTCCTGGGACGCCGCTGCTTCTTCGGCTTGGTCCGCTCCGGCTCGGGCGCTGCCTCGGCCTCCGGCTCCGGCTCGGGTTCGGCCTCGACGACCGGCTCGGGCTCCGGCTCGGGTTCGGCCTCGACGACCGGCTCGGGCTCCGGCTCGGCCTCGACGACCGGCTCGGGCTCCGGCTCGGCCTCGACGACCGGCTCGGGCTCCGGCTCGGGCTCCGGCTCGGGCTCCGGCTCGGGCTCCGGCGGCAGCGGGGGCGGCGGCACGTAGCTGGTGCGCCGCGGGACCGGCACGGGAGCCGGCGGGGCCACCGGCTCGGGCGCGAGCGCGGCGGTGAAGTCGACCTGCCCGATCCGGGAGTCGTCGGTGATCGCCGACAGCACGTCGTCGACCGACGGCGGCGGCGCGATCCGGGCGTGGCGGTCGTCGGTCATGACGACCCCTGCTGCAGGTTGTCGAGCTGGGTCTGCGACGTCGGGGAGTAGCCGCCGGGCACGCCGACCAGGACGTACCGCGGGGTCCGGTAGACGACCTGAAGCTGCGCGTCGTTGCCGGCGGCGGCGTCGGGGTAGAGCTTGGTGAGCAGGTCGCCGTTGTCGGCCGTCGACATCAGCATGTAGTCGACGTACTTCGCCGGGTTGCGGGCCGCGATCTTCCACGGGCCGTCGGACTGGTCGACCCGGTCGAAGAACCGCTCGGGGTGGCCGGTCAGCAGCATCACCGCGTAGGTCTGGGCGTTGTCGGTGAGGATCGAGTTGTCCCGCGTGACGTTGTTGCGGATGTACTCCGCCATCGCCTGCTCGGAGACGATGCCGACCTTCTCGCCGTTCAGCGTCTCGGCGCCCTCCTGGGACTCCCCGGTCGTGATCGCGGCGGCGAACGGCGCCTCGAGGTTCTGGTAGCGGTAGGTCTTCATCTGGTTCAGCGTCCACGGGATGCTGATCAGCAGCCCGACGATCACGAGCGCGGCGACCAGGGTGCTGCCCTCGTCGGCCGAGCGGGCCAGCCAGATCGCGCCGACGACCGCGATGAGCAGGATCGGGACGGCGTTGCGCATCAGCATCGGCGAGTCGGTCAGCCGGAGGGCCACCGCCAGCGCCGGCGTCAGGATGGCGGCGCCCAGCATGACGCCGAGCCACAGCGCGAACGGGTTCCCCCTGGCCAGGCCGGAGAAGACCAGCGCGGGCAGCACGACGATCGCGATCGGCGCGCCGTACAGCACCAGCTCACCGGTCGCGCGCAGCAGGTCGACGGCCGAGAACATCTCCAGGCCGCCCGAGGACGCAGCGTCGCTGCTGCGGGTGATCCACGCGAACGGGTTGAGCAGCAGGATCAGGTTGAAGACCGTCCACAGCGCGATCACGTAGACCGTGGGCGCGGCGAACCCGACCACCGTCCCCTCGACCTCGGTGCCGTCGGCGCCGAGCCGGGCGAGGATCGCGCCGATCATGATCGCGCTCAGCACGAAGAACGTCAGCGACGAGTAGCCGGCGAGCGCCGCGACGGAGTACGCGATGCCGCCGAGCATGACCCACCGGACGTCCGCGGTGATGTACCAGGCGAACAGGGAGCCCAGTCCCGTGACCACGAACGCGATCCACACGAAGTGGCGGGTGCCGGTGGTGGCGTAGAGCAGCACCAGCGGGTTGGCGCCCAGGGCGAGCAGCAGTGCGTACCGGAGCGGGCCGGCGATCAGCGCGCGGCGCATCATCGTGTTGAGCGCGACCATGGTGATCGCGGCGAAGATCGCCGAGGCCACCGGTACGGCGGCCATCGAGGTGACGAAGCCGCGGAAGATCGCCAGCGGCGTGATGAGCAGCGTCGCCAGCGGCGGGTAGTCGAACCCGATGGCGGACAGCTTGGCCGGGTCGTTGTGCCAGACCATGAGCGCCCGGTTGAGCCGGTCGAGGGTCTCGAAGCCCACGACGTGCATGTCCACGACGACCCAGTAGCCGAACCAGCTGTAGCCGAGGGTGAAGAACAGGAAGACCAGGGCGCTCTCCCACCACCGGCGGGGCACGTCGTCGGGCCGATGGCCGACCAGCTGGACGACGCCGCTCAGGCGCTCCTTGGTGTGGACGACGGTCACCGTGCTCATGCCGTGCCCGCCGATCCGTCGTCGAGACCGTGGGTGGTCTTCTCCCAGTAGAAGGGGTTCGTGAACAGCTGGATGAAGCCCTTCCAGGCGGCCCAGCTCATCAGGCCCCAGTAGAGCGGCGACAGCAGCGCCGTCCGCGTGAGGCTGAACTCGCCGCGCTGCAGGCTGCCGGCGACGTTCAGGTACACGAACACGAAGTTGCCGATGAACAGCAGCGCGCTCGCGACGTAGTAGACGATGCCCGGGAAGAGCTGCTCGATGAAGCCGGCCTGCGTGAACACGTACAGCGTGGTCAGGCCCCAGAAGATCGGGTTGAGCAGCAGCACGAACGCCGTGCCCATGGTCAGGTTGAAGCTGAGGAAGCCGCGCAGGCCGGTGGCCGACAGCAGCTGGAGCGGCCGCCGCATGTGCACCAGCCAGGTCTGGATGTAGCCCTTGTTCCAGCGGCTGCGCTGGCGGATCCAGTTCGGGACCTGGGAGTTCGCCTCCTCGAGCGTCGTCGAGTCGATCATCGCGGTGCGGTAGCCCTCGCGGTGCAGTCGGATGCCGAGGTCGGCGTCCTCGGTCACGTTGAACGGGTCCCACGCGCCGAGCTCACGCAGCTTGGCGGTGATGAAGTGGTTCGAGGTGCCGCCCAGCGGGATCGGCGACTCGGACGCGCCCATCGCGGGGAGGATCAGCTCGAAGTGCATCGAGTACTCGTTGGCGAACCACGCGGTCAGCAGGTTCTGGTCCTGGTTGAAGTGGTTGAGCTTGGCCTGGATGCAGACGACGTTCTCGGCGACCCGCATGAAGGCGATGACCGCCTTCTTCAGCTGGTCGGGGTCCGGACGGTCCTCGGCGTCGAAGATGACGCAGTAGCTGCCGGTGGCGAGCTGGAGGCCGTAGTTGCACGCCTTCGGCTTCGTCTTCGGCTGGCTGTCCGGCACCACGACGAGGTGGAAGTGCGGCGGCAGGTCCATCGACCGGATCTTGGCGACCGTCTCCTCGTCGTCCTCCTCGCACAGCAGCTTCACGTCGAGACGGGTGCGGGGGTAGTCCAGGGCGTTGATGTCGCGCACCAGGCGCGGGACGATCGCCGCCTCCTTGTAGAGCGGGACGAGGATCGTGTAGATCGGGAGGTGCCGCTCGTCGAGGGCCGCGATCTCCTCGTCGGTGACGTCCGTCTCCAGGTGCGTGCCGAGCGCCCGCATCGTCAGCCGGAACTTGTAGACCGACACCACGAGGTACAGCAGGCTGCACAGCGCGACCAGGGTGATGACCGTCGGGAGCGGCCAGATCACGCCGCAGACCACGACGACGATCGCGGCGAGGACCAGGGCGGCCTTCTGCCCCCCCGAGATGACCACGTGCGCGGACTCCTCCGGGCGGGTCTCCATCAGCAGCCGGGTCGAGACCTCGGCGTAGTGACGGGCGTGCACGTGCTGGATCAGCTGGTCGAGCTCGGTCCGGTTCGCCAGCAGCTGGCGGAACGGCGCCCCGAGCGCCTCCTCGACCTCGGCGGCCTGCTCGGCGTCCAGCGGGCGGGCGACCGCGAGCAGCACCAGGTCCTCGGTCGCCGCGACCGGGATCGCCTGGCACGCCTGCGCCAGGGGCTCGGGCAGCCGGCGGGCGACCTCCATCTCGGGGGTGAAGTCCGCCAGGCCGACGCGCTGCATCTGGTACATCTCCGACAGCGCTGCGACGAGCGTGTCCTCGCTGATCGCCTCGTGCGAGACGAGGATGTCGCCGAGCGGGTCGCCGGTGCGCGAGTACTCCAGCATCGCGCGCTGGAGCTGGTCGTCGGTGATCAGGCCGCTGCGCGTGAGCATCTGGGCCATCTGCATCCGGGCGCGCCGCGCCTCGGGCGTCTCGACCTCGGTCTCCTGCGGCGGGTACACGGTGTCGATCGCCGCGACGATCTCGTTGACGGTGTGCCGCACCAGCTGGACCGGACGGTCGATCCGCTCGGCCACGACGTGCGCGGTGATGGAGTCGTCGGCGTCCGCCGCGGCGACCAGGACGGTGCCGTTGACGGCCGCGTACGGCATCACCCGGAACGTGCGGCAGATGCCCTCGGGGATGAGGTGCCGCAGGTCCTGGTCGACGCCGTCGGTGAGCCGCGGGTTGCGGCGGGTCTGGGTGGTGGTCATGTGGCCGTTCCTGCTCCGAAGCCGTGCGACGACGCGGCACGGGGCGCCGGGCTGCCGGGCGCGGCCTTCTTCTTCCCGCGCGGCCGCACGATCGCGTAGACGAGGTAGGCGACCGCGAGGGCGAGCAGCGGCGCGATGAGGAACGCCAGCAGCACGACGACGAAGATCATCAGCGTCAGCACGATGTCGACGGAGGCGCGTCCGACCGACTTCGTCGCCGGCCGCGATGGGCTCGCGTGCACCGACATGATGGATCCCCCCTGCTCGGCGCGTCCTGCCTGCCGCTCGACTCCTCCACCCCCCTGGTGGACTCGATGACGCCACCGTAGTCGGGTTTGCGGGACCGTCCCGCCCTGTCTGGTCCACCGTTGATCGACTGTTGCCGAGCCGTTGACGGGCCGTGGATCAGTTGTTGCCCTGGTCCTACCGGGCGTGCCCCGTGAGCCAGTTCCGGGCGGCCAGTCCGTACGCCGTGGGGTGGCCGCGCTCGTCGGTGACCAGCGCCATCGGGTCGGCCGGGTGGTCGGCCCACACCCAGAACAGCGCGCCGACGTTGTGGGCGTCGGCCCAGTCCAGGTAGCGCCCGACGTACCCCTGGGCCGGGTGCACCGCACCGAGCTCGGAGGTCAGCACCGGGACGCTGTCGGCGAGCTGCCCGAGGACGCCGTTCCAGCAGTCCTGGTCGTGGCACCGCTTGAAGTCGTAGGAATGGAACGCCGCGACCAGCTGGTCGTCGTCCGGTGCGAACTCCAGCCAGTGGCTGAGGTCGTTGGCGTAGTCGAGGCCGCCGAGCAGTACCGGCTGCTCGGCGCCGGCGTTGCGGATGGCGGTGACGACCGCCGCCATGCCCTGGACCGGGTAGGTGACCCGGCCGGCGGACGCGCTCTGGTCGTCCTCGACCGGCGCCTGGCAGCCGCCGTCGCGCCAGCACTTCCACGTCAGGTCGAAGAGGAACCGGGTCCCCCCCGCGTTGTACCGGGAGTAGGGCTCGTTGAACGCGTCGAACATCACCGACGGGTTGCCGGCGTACTCGCCGGCGACCGAGGTCCAGAACGCGATCGACTCGGAGTCGGGCATCGCCAGGTTGCCGAACTCCGGCTGACCGATCCGCTTGCGGCTGTGCAGGTCGAGCACCGCGACGATGCCCTCGTCGTTCAGCGCGTCGACGAACCGGTGCACCTCGGACCGGTACTCGTCGACCGTGCGCTCCTCGTACTGGTCGCTGACCGGGGCACCCCGGGTGCCCAGCCAGCAGTCCTGGTTGAGCGGCAGGCGCACGGTGTTCGCGCCCCACTTGGCGATCATCTTCGCCTCGGTCGCGTACGGGTCGCGGGCGACCACGTTGTCCAGCGCGGAGTAGCCCCAGCCCTGGGCGCAGGCGTACTCGAAGCTGGACCAGTTCACCCCGCGCGGCACGAACTCGCGGCCGCTGCGCGCGTCGACGATCCGGTTGCCCTCCACGACGGGGTGCGGGGCGCCGGTGTCGGGGGACGCCAAGGAGGCGATCGGCGAGCTCATCTGGGCGTACAACGCGCCTCCGGAGACGAGCACGACGACCACTGCCAGCACGATCCAGCGCACGTGGCGCAGGACATGGCGCATGGAGGCCCCCCTCTTCGCTGGGCACAGACTATTAGGTTGGGAGGGTGAGCGAGACGGTATTCACCTACGCCGCCCCTGCACTGAAGTTCGGTCGCGGCGCGTCCGCCGAGATCGGGCACGACCTCGCCGGGTACGGCGCCCGCCGGGTGCTGCTCGTCACCGATCCCGGGGTCGCGGCCACCGGCCACCCTGCGCGGATCGCCGAGCAGGTCACCGCACAGGGGCTCGAGGTCACGACGTACGACGGCGTGCACGTCGAGCCGACGGACGAGTCCCTGCGCGACGCGATCGAGTTCGCGCGGGACGCGGGTCCCTTCGACGCGATCCTCGCGGTCGGTGGTGGGTCCTCGATCGACACCGCCAAGGCGGTCAACCTGCTGACCACGAACCCCGGCGAGCTCATGGACTACGTCAACGCGCCCATCGGCAGGGCGCAGGCGCCGGCAGAGCCGCTGCTGCCGCTGGTGGCCGTGCCGACGACGACGGGCACCGGGGCGGAGAGCACCACGATCTGCGTCCTCGACGTGCTGTCGCTGCACGTGAAGACCGGCATCAGCCACCCCGCCCTGCGGCCGACTCTCGCGGTGGTGGACCCCCGGCTGACCGTCACCCAGCCGGCCTCGGTCACCGCGGCCGCGGGCATGGACATCCTGTGCCACGCGCTCGAGAGCTGGACCGCGCGCTGGTACGCCGACTTCGACGCCAAGCGGCCGGAGCAGCGGGTTCCGTACTGCGGGGCGAACCCGATCGCGGACCTGTGGGCCGAGAAGGCGATGACCCTGCTCGCCGGTGTCTTCCGCGACGCCGTCCGCGACGGGACCGACCTGGCCGCCCGCGAGCAGATGGCGATGGCGGCGACGTTCGCCGGGCTCGGCTTCGGCAACGCCGGCGTCCACATCCCGCACGCGAACGCCTACCCGATCGCCGGCCGCGCCGCGGAGCTGGTCCCGCACGGCGTGGCGGTGTCGCTGACCGCCCCCGCGGCGTTCCGGTTCACCTTCGACGCCGACCCGGACCGGCACGTGCGCGCCGCCCGGCTGCTCGACCCGACCGTCGAGGCGGGGCCGGACGCCCTGCCCACGGTGCTGACCTCGCTGATGCGCGACATCGGCCTGCCGAACGGGCTGTCCGAGGTGGGGTACGGCGAGGGCGACGTGGACGATCTCGTGGCGGGCGCGGTGCAGCAGCAGCGGCTGCTGGCGACGGCGCCGAAGAGTCCCACGGAGGAAGACCTCGCCGCGGTGTTCCGCGGCTCGATGGAACACTGGTGACGTGAGCCCCACCCCGGACCTGGTCGCTGCGCTGCGCCGCCGGGGGGTCTCCGACGTCGACGACTCGACGCTCGCCCGGGCGCTCTACTCCTCGGACGCCTCGCTCTACCGGGTTGTGCCGCAGGTCGTGGTCCGGCCCCGGCACGCGGACGAGCTGGACGCGATCCTCGACGCCTCCGCGGAGACGGGGGCACCGGTCACGATGCGGGGCGCGGGCACGTCGATCGCCGGCAACGCGGTCGGCACCGGCATCGTGGTCGACACGCTGCGTCACCTCAACGAGGTGGTCGCGATCGACCCGGAGGCGCGGACGGCGGTCGTCCAGCCCGGTGTCGTGCACGCCGACCTCCAGCGCGCGGCGGCGCCGTACGGACTGCGGTTCGGGCCGGACCCGTCGACGCACACCCGCTGCACGATCGGCGGGATGATCGGCAACAACGCCTGCGGGTCGCGCGCGCTCGGCTACGGGCGGACCGTCGACAACGTGGTGGCGCTGGACGTCGCCCACGGGCCGGGCGCGGTCGACGTCGAGGCGCGGCTGGCGGCCGTGGTCGACCAGCACCTCGCGCACGTCCGGACGAGCTTCGGTCGGTTCTCGCGACAGGTCAGCGGCTACTCCCTCGAGCACCTGCTGCCGGAGAACGGCCGCTCGGTCGACCGGTTCCTGGTCGGCTCGGAGGGCACGCTCGCGCTCGTGCGCGCGGCGACGGTGCGCCTGGTCGACGACCGTGTGGACCGGTTGCTGGTGGTGCTCGGGTACCCGTCGATGATCGACGCGGCCGACGCCGTACCGGCGCTGCTCGCGGCCACCGACGGGCAGATGGTCGCGTGCGAGGGCCTGGACGCCCGGATCGTCGACCTGGTGCGGGCCAGGGGGAGCGCGGTGCCCGAGCTGCCGCGCGGTGCGGGCTGGCTGTTCGTCGAGGTCGTGGACACCGGGCTCGTGTCGTCCGTGGTCGCCGCGTCCGGAGCGCTGGCGCACCGGGTCGTCCCGGACGGCGCCGAGGCTGCGGCACTGTGGCGGATCCGTGAGGACGGCGCGGGCCTCGCGGCCCGGTCGCTGGCGACCCCGGCGTACTCCGGCTGGGAGGACGCGGCCGTCCCGCCCGAGCGGCTCGGCGCCTGGTTGCGGGACTTCGACGAGCTGTTGCACGAGCACGGGCTCGACGGCGTGCCGTACGGCCACTTCGGCGATGGCTGCGTGCACGTGCGGATCGACTTCCCCTTCGGGATCGGGCAGAGCGAGGACGGCGGTTCGTCGGTCTTCCGCGAGTTCCTGACCGCCTGCGCGCTGAGGCTGCGCGAGCACGGCGGATCTCTCTCGGGCGAGCACGGGGACGGGCGGGCCCGCTCGGAGCTGCTCGCCACGATGTACGACGAGGAGTCGCTCGCGCTCTTCCGCGCGGTCAAGGACATCTGCGACCCGCGCAACCTGCTCAACCCGGGCAACATCGTCGACCCGGCGCCGCTGGACGCGGACCTGCGACCGGCGCGACCGAGGCCGGCGATCCCGCTGGCCGCCGAGGTGCACCGCTGCACGGGCGTGGGCAAGTGCGTGGCGCCGCGGACCGCGGGCGTGATGTGCCCGTCGTACCTCGCGACGCGTGAGGAGAAGGACTCCACGCGCGGCCGCTCGCGGGTGCTGCAGGAGGCGCTGGACGGCCAGCTGGTGCACGGGCTGGCGGACCCCGCGGTGCACGAGGCGCTCGACCTGTGCCTGGCCTGCAAGGGCTGCGCGTCGGACTGCCCGACCGGCGTGGACATGGCGACCTACAAGGCCGAGGCGCTGCACGCGACGTACTCGGGCTCCGGCGGCAGGCGGCGGCCGCGCAGCCACTACCTGCTCGGACGACTGCCGAAGTGGGCGCGGCTGGCCGCGCCGATGGCCCCCGCCGCCAACCGGATGATGAGGCTCGGACCCGTCGCCCGCCTGGCGAAAGCGACCGCGGGCATCGACCAGCGGCGGTCGATCCCGGCGTTCGCGCCGAGGACGCTGCGGCGCACGGTCGGTGTCCCCGACGTCGTTCCCGACGTGTGGATCTGGGCGGACTCGTTCACCGACCACTTCTTCCCGAAGAACGCGCTGGCGGCGATCCGGTTCCTGGAGTCCGTCGGCGTGACCGCGCGCGTGATCGCGGACGACGCGTGCTGCGGACTCACCTGGATCACCACCGGCCAGCTGGACGAGGCTCGCTCGATCCTGGGCGACACGGTCCGCACGCTCACGCCGTACGTCGAGTCCGGTGTGCCGGTCGTCGGCCTCGAGCCGTCGTGCCTCGCGACGCTGCGCAGCGACGCCGAGGAGCTGACCGGCTCGACGGTCGGGGTGCTGACCTTCGCCGAGCTGCTGGAGAGGCTCGACGTGCCCCTGCCCTCGCTGTCCGGGGTGGAGGTCGTGGCGCAGCCGCACTGCCACCACGCCTCGATCCTCGGGTGGGCGGCCGACAAGCGGGTCCTGGAGAGGGCCGGCGCCAGGGTCACCCAGGTGGCGGGCTGCTGCGGCCTGGCCGGCAACTTCGGCATGGAGAAGGGGCACTACGAGGTGTCGGTCGCGGTCGCCGAGACGCACCTGCTGCCAGCCGTCCGCGCGAACCCCGGTGCGGTCGTGCTCGCCGACGGCATGTCCTGCCGGGTGCAGCTCGACGACCTGAGCGGGACGCCCACGATGCACCTCGCCGAGCTGCTCGCTTCTAGAATCGCGGGGTGAACCCCCGGCACCGTCGTCTCGTCATCCCGATCGCACTGGTGGCGCTCCTGGTCATCGTCGTGATCGCGGCGGTGGTCTGATGTCCGAGCCGTTGCTCCGCGAGCTGAACCGCCTGCGCGGGTACCTCCTCGACCCCGACGTGCTCGTCAAGGCCGTCGCGTCGGGGCGGCAGAAGGGCGAGCAGCCGACGTGGCGGCGCGCCGAGCTGCGGTACGTCGACCTCAAGGCCGGCCGGCACCTGCAGATCACGACCTACGACGCGACGCAGGCCCACACCGCCAACCACGCCGAGGGCGATGCGGCCCGGGACGCCGTGGACGCGCTGCTGGACGAGCCGTTCGGCAACTGGCACGTCGACACGACCACCGAGTCCCACCAGCTGCGGGTGACCAAGAAGCTCGAGGCGGTCGTGCACACGACCGAGCGCACCGCGCCGGTCGAGGTGGACCGCGGCCACGACCGCGACAAGGCGCGGCTGCTGGCCGAGGACGACCCGGTCTTCGTCGCGCTCGGCATCTCCGACAAGGACGGGAAGCTCAAGCCGAGCCGGCAGGCGAAGTACCGCCAGGTCGAGGAGTTCCTGCGGCTGCTCGACGCGTCGATCACCGACGCGCTGGAGAAGGGTCATCTGCGCAAGCCGACCGCCGAGGACCCGCTGCGGATCGTCGACCTCGGGTGTGGCAACGCGTACCTCACGTTCGCCGCCGAGCGGTTCCTCGCGCAGAGGCTGCCGGTGCGGCTGACCGGGGTGGACGTCAAGGAGCAGTCCCGCGAGCACAACAGTGCCGTGGCCCGCGACCTCGGGGTCGAGGCGGACTTCGTGGTCGGCACCATCGGCGGCGTGACGCTGGACCCGGCACCGGAGGTGGTGCTGGCGCTGCACGCGTGCGACACCGCGACCGACGACGCGCTCGCTCGCGCGGTCGCGTGGGGGGCGCAGCTGGTGCTGGCCGCGCCGTGCTGCCACCACGACATCGCCGCCCAGCTGCGCAAGGCACCGACCCCGGCTCCGTACGCGATGCTGACCCGGCACGGCATCCTGCGCGAGCGGCTCGCGGACACGCTCACCGACGCCCTCCGCGCGTCCCTGATGCGCCAGCAGGGCTACCGGGTCGACGTGGTGCAGTTCGTCGAGAGCCAGCACACCCCGCGCAACACCATGCTGCGCGCGGTGCGGACCGGTGCCCCGGTGAAGGGCGGCTCGGTGCGCAAGGAGTACGACGACCTGGTGACGACCTGGGGGATCAGGCCGGCGCTCGCCGGGCTGCTGTGAGGGTGCGTCGCTGATGCTGGACCGCGTCGTCGGACTGGCGTCGGTCGTGTCGTTCGCGATCGGGGCGCTGAGCGGTCCGGCCGGTCCACCGTCGTCGGTCGACCTGACCTTCCGCGACCCGGCCCGGCGCGAGCAGGGGATCGCCCAGGCGGTCCTCTTCGTCGACGACATGAGGAACGTCAAGGCGGTCGTCGACGAGGTCGAGGCCATCGGCCTGGGGAGCCGGTCGATCGTTGAGATGATCGACCGCGAGCGGCTGACCTACCTGCTCATCTTCGGCGGGATGACGTGCGTGGCCGGGGTGGCCCTGCTCGTCTCGTCGCTGGGGATCGCCAACACGATGTTGATGAGCGTCCTCGAACGGCGCCGCGAGATCGGGATCATGAAGGCCGTCGGCGCGGCGAACTGGCAGCTCCAGGCCCTGTTCGTCATCGAGGGGGGGCTGATCGGCCTGGTCGGCGGGGTACTCGGCCTGCTCCTGGCCTGGTCGATCTCGTTCCCGGGCGACGCGTGGGTCCGTTCGATGGTCCACCGCGACATGAA
>DASTXB010000085.1:0-81511 GCA_035765695.1 Nocardioides sp.
GCCCTCGGAGACCGTGCGCCTGGCCTCACCCTTGCTCTTGGCCAGCCCCGTGGCGACCAGCAGGTCGACCACGCTCGGCAGGTCCTCGTCGCCGTCGACCCGGGTGGAGCCCGCCTCCCGCAGCGCGGCACCGAGGGTCTCCGTGCTCAGCCCGCTCAGGTCACCGCCGCCGAACAGCGCCGCCGAGGCGTCCCTGATCCGTTCGGTCTCCTCCGCGCCGTGCACCAGGGTCGTGACGTGCTCGGCCAGCGCCCGCTGACCGGCGCGCAGGAACGGCTTCTCGGCGTGCTGGGCCTCGAGCTCCTCGATCTCGGGGCGAGTGAGGAACGTGAACGCCCGCAACAGCTCGCCGACCTTCTCGTCCTCCACGTTGAGCCAGAACTGGTAGAAGGCGTACGGCGACATCATCTGGGGGTCGAGCCACAGGGCCCCGCCCTCGGTCTTGCCGTACTTGGTGCCGTCGGCCGTGGTGATCTACGGCGTGGCGAAGGCGTGGGCGGTGCCGCCGTCGGAGCGCCGGATGAGCTCCACCCCGCCGGTGATGTTGCCCCACTGGTCGCTGCCGCCGAACTGCAGCGTGACGTCGTGGTCGCGGTGCAGGTTGAGGAAGTCCATCGACTGGAGCAGCACGTAGCTGAACTCGGTGTAGCTGATGCCGGTCTCGAGGCGGCGGCTGACCACGTCGCGAGCCAGCATCCGGTTGACCGGGAAGTGCTTGCCGATGTCGCGCAGGAAGTCGATCGTCGACAGGCTCGCGGTCCAGTCGTAGTTGTTGACCATGGTGGCGGCGTTCTCGCCCTCGAACGACAGGAAGGGCTCGATCTGGCCCCGCACCCGCTCCACCCACTCCTTGACGGTGTCGAGGGAGTTCAGCGTGCGCTCGCCGGAGTCGCGCGGATCGCCGATCATGCCGGTAGCGCCGCCGACCAGCGCGTACGGCGTGTGGCCGGCGAGCTGGAGCCGCCGGGCCGTCAGCACCTGGACCAGGTGACCCATGTGCAGGCTCGGGGCCGTCGGGTCGAAGCCGACGTAGAACCGCACGCTCCCCGCGGTGAGGGCCTCACGCAGGGCGTCGAGGTCCGTCGAGTGGGCGATGAGGCCGCGCCACTCGAGGTCGTCGAGGAGTGTCGGGTCGACGGTCACGGTGAACCTTTCGGTGCGGAGGTGCGGGTCAAGCCTGCCATGGGCACTGCTGACTAGGCTCATCGGATTGTGAGAAGGGACGTCGAGTGATCGCAGGCAGGTACACGCTCGAGCGCGAGGTCGGCCGTGGCGGCATGGGAGCCGTCTGGCTCGGCCACGACGACGTGCTCGGCCGCGAGGTCGCGCTCAAGCGGATCGGCATGGCTCCGGGCGGCAGCACGCCCGACCTGGCCCGTGCCGAGCGGGAGGCCCGCCTCGCCGCCCGACTCAACCACCCGCACGTCGTGGCCGTCTACGACCTGGTCACCGACGGCGACGCGCAGTGGCTGGTCATGGAGTACGTCGAGGGCACGACCCTCACCGCCCTGGTGCAGCGCGAGGGCAGGTTGTCGCCCGACCGCGCGGCGCCGCTCCTGCAGCAGGTCGCCGACGCGCTCGCCGCGGCGCACACCGCGGGGATCGTGCACCGGGACGTGAAGCCCTCGAACATCCTGGTCGCGGCCGACGGCCAGGTGAAGCTCTCGGACTTCGGGATCGCCCGCGCCGAGGCCGACGCGTCGCTGACCCAGACCGGGCTCGTGACCGGGTCGCCGGCGTACCTCTCCCCCGAGGTCGCGTCGGGACAGCAGGCCACGCCCGCCAGCGACGTCTGGTCGCTGGGCGCCACGCTCTACTACACGCTGGCCGGCCACCCGCCGTACGACGTCGGCGACAACGTGCTGGGCGCGTTGTACCGGATCGTCCACGAGGACCCGCCGCGGCTGGCGGACTCCGGCCGGCTGGGACCGCTGCTCGAGGCGACGATGACGGTCGCCCCGGCGCAGCGGTGGCCGATGGCACGCGTGCGCGACTTCCTCGCGGGCGACCAGCCGGTCGAGCGGACCCAGGTGTTGACCGCACCGGTCCCGCCTCCTCCCCCGCCCCCGCCCGCGACGCCCGCGCCGGCACCGGCACCGGCGCCTGCCCCGACGCCCGCGCCCGCACCGCGCCGCCGCTCCCACGGCGGACCGCTGGCGATCGCCGTGGTGATCGCCGCCATCGTCGTGCTTGCTGTCGTGGCGTGGATCGCCGGCTCGACGGGTGGCGAGCCGGACCGCGGCGCGACCGGCACCCCGGCCTCCCCGAAGCCCTCGACGCAGCCGTCCTCGCCGACGACCTCGTCGTCGACCCCCCAGGACGTGACCGCCGACGGCATGGAGAACTTCATCGAGGACTACCTGGCCACCGTGACGTCGGACCCGAGGTCGGCATGGCCGATGCTGACGCCGCAGTTCCAGGCTGAGAGCGGCGGCTTCGGGTCGTACCAGAAGTTCTGGCGCCAGTTCCAGGGCGCCGACGTCCTGTCCGCACGAGCGGACCCGCAGAGCAAGCAGATCAGCTACACGGTCGAGTATCTGCACACGGACGGCACCAAGACCCGCGACGACGTGACGCTGACCCTCGACGGCACCGACGACCACTACCTGATCTCCGGCGAGAGCTGAGGTCGACGACCTAGGGTGTGGGGACAGGAGGTCGAATGGAGCTGGCGGCGCAGTACCGGGACATCGTCGAGACGTCACCGGACGCCATCTGGGTCTTCGACCTCGACGGTCGACTGCTGTACGCGAACGCCGCGCTGCGCGAGCTCTTCGGGGCCGGCGACCGGCCGCTGGACGGCGTCACGGTCTTCGACACCCTCGACGAGCCCGGGAAGGCGCAGTTCGCCGAGCATCTCGAGGCGCTCCGTGCCGGGCAGGTCAACGACGGCGAGGTCGAGGGCATGTTCGTCCGCCTCGACGGCAGCGCGGTCTGGGTGACGATCAGCGAGAGCTTCCTCCGGGAGCCGGACGGCTCGGTCGCCGGCGTCGTCCACCGGATGACCGACTCCAGCGAGCGCCACCGTGCCGTCGACGCCCTGACGCTCAGCCAGCGCCGCTTCGCCGATGCCCAGCGCATCGCCCGGATCGGCAGCTGGGAGTGGGACGTCGCCCGGGACGCCATCTGGGCGTCGGAGGAGCTGCTCGACCTCTACGGCTTCGACGCCGAGCAGGCGCCCTCGGGCTACGACGACTTCCTCGTGATCGTCCACCCCGACGACCGCGACGCGGTGGACCGTGCGGTGCAGGGGGCGCTGCGGCCCGAGGGCACCTTCGTGTTCCTGGCGCGGGTGCAGCGCGCGGACGGGACCTGGATGTGGACCCGCGGCCGCGGCATCGCCCAGGCCGACACCGCAGGCGTCGTGACGCACATGTACGGCACGCACCAGGACATCAGCGAGACCAAGCAGGCCGAGCTCGCGCTCGAGGACCAGGTCCGCCAGAACATGCTGATGCAGGCCGTCGCGAGCGCGGCGAACGAGGCCGCGACCCTCGACGAGGTGCTCGGCCAGGCGCGCCACCTGGTGCTGCTGCACGACGACTGGGAGCGGGGCCGGGCGTTCCGGCCGAACGCCGGCCACACCGCTGTCGAGCCCTTGTACATCACCGATGAGGACCGGCTCGCCGACGAGCAGACCGCCGAGGCGGCCGCGGCGGAGCTGGCGCTCGCGAACCGCGCGTTCCGCGAGCGCCGGTCCGTGTGGGACGACCGGCGGCTGACGATCGCCTTCCCGGTGTCGTACGCCGACGAGGTGGTCGCCATCCTGACCATCACGTCGGCGCCGCCGCTCTACCGCTACGAGCTGATCGAGTCGATGGCAGAGCAGGTGGCCGTCCAGCTCGGGCGGGTCGCGGAGCGCGAGCGGGCGCAGCGGGAGCTGGCGGACGCGCGCGACGGCGCGCTGGCGGCGTCGCGGCAGAAGTCGGAGTTCCTCGCGACCATGAGCCACGAGATCCGCACGCCGCTCAACGGCGTCATCGGCCTCAACGATCTCCTGCTGCGCACGCAGTTGGACGCCGACCAGCTGCGGCTCGCGTCGGGCGTGCAGGTGGCGAGCCGGGCGCTCCTCAGCGTCATCAACGACGTGCTCGACTTCTCGAAGATCGAGGCCGGGAAGCTCGAGCTGGAGCGGCTCGACTTCGAGGTCCGGCCGGTCTTCGACCAGGTCGCCAGCGTGCTCGCGGAGACCGCGCGCGCCCAGGGCCTCGAGCTGATGGTCTCCTGCCACCCCGACGTGCCGGAGGTGCTCGCCGGCGACCCCACGCGGCTCGCGCAGGTGCTGACGAACCTCGGCTCGAACGCCGTGAAGTTCACCGCCGAGGGCGAGGTGATGATCCGTGCGACGGCCGAGCCGACCGACGACGGCCGCACCCGGCTCCGCGTCGCGGTCGCGGACACCGGCGTCGGCGTCCCGGAGGTCGACGTCGACACGCTGTTCGAGGCGTTCACCCAGGCCGACGCCTCCACCACGCGGCGGTTCGGCGGCACCGGCCTGGGGCTGGCGATCTCCAAGGAGATCGTCGGGGCGCTCGGTGGCGAGATCGGGCTGGAGCCCAACCCCGGTGGCGGCAGCATCTTCTGGTTCACCGCGCTCTTCGACGCTCCTGCCGGCCCCGGACAGGATCCCGACGACGAGCACGCCCGCAGCTGGCTGGCCGGCCGGCACGTGCTCGTCGTGGACGACAACGACCACAACCGGCTGATCCTCGAGGAGCAGCTCGCGTGGTGGCACGTGCGGGCGGCGTCCGCCGTGGGCGCCGACGAGGCGGAGCGGATGGTCGCCGAGGCGCTGGCCGTGGGTGACCCGTACGACGCGGTGCTGCTCGACATGTCGATGCCGGGCCGGGACGGGCTCGACCTCGCCCGGGCGCTCGACCCGGCACTGCCGCGGCTGATGCTGACGTCGGCCACGAACCCGCGCCCCGAGGAGCTGGCGGCGGCCGGCATCGCCACGTGCCTGACCAAGCCGGTGCTGGCCACGGACCTGCGCCGGGCCCTGCTCCGCCACGTCGCCGGCGTCGAGCCGCTGCCGCTCCCCGCCCAGCCCGCGGGACGCGGCGAGGGCACGGCGCGCCGGGTGCTCGTGGTCGAGGACAACCCGGTCAACCAGCTCGTGGCCGCGGGCCTGCTGGAGGCGCTCGGCTACGCGACCGAGACCGCTGACGACGGGGTCGCCGCGCTCGACGCCCTCGACACCGGGCACTTCGACCTGGTGCTGATGGACGTCCAGATGCCGCGGATGGACGGGTACGCCGCGACGCGGGCGATCCGGGGGCGGGGCCTGACGATCCCGGTGGTCGCGATGACCGCGGCGGCCGTGGAGGGCGAGCGGGAGCGGTGCCTCGAGGCCGGGATGGACGACTTCCTCACCAAGCCGGTCGACCCGGCCGCGCTGACCGCGGTGCTCGACCAGTGGGCCGACGGGGCCGGGTCCGCTGATCGCGGTACGGTGCGGACCGTGACGCATCGGGACGACGCCACGGACGGGCTGGAGCTGGGACGCCTGGACGAGCTGCGCGACCTCGACCCGGGCAACACGGCGTACCTGGACCGGGCGATCGGGAACTTCGTGACCAACACGCCCGGCACCTTCGCCGCGATCCGGGAGGCCGTCGAGGCCGGCGACGCGACGACGCTGAAGCAGGTCTCGCACAAGCTCGCCGGTGGAGCGCTCAACCTCGGGGTGACGACGGCCGGGCGCACCGCGCAGCAGATCGAGCTGGCCGCCGACGCCGGCTCGCTCGAGGAGGCGGCCGCGCTGCTCCCCCGGCTGGAGCAGGCGCTCGCGGACGGCCGTGACGCACTGCTCGCCTACCAGGCGGCGTACTCCCCCTCCTGACGGGGTAAGACTCCGGCTATGAAGACCATCATCGGCCTCGTCGTCGTCATCTGGTTGCTGATCGGCGTGGCCGCGGCCTGGCAGCGCGGCTACTTCGGCGACGACCGGGAGGTCAACTGCAAGACCACCGGCGACACCGCCCTCACGATCGTCGCGGGCCCGCTCAACTACGTCGGCGTGAACCCGAAGGTCGACTGCAACGTCAAGGTCCCGCAGCCCTCGGAGTGACCCGCGCGCTCAGCGGTCCTCGTCCATCGTGGGCGGGGCGGACTCGTCGAGCGCACCCTGGTTGCCCACGAACGCCGCGACCGGTGGGATGAGTGCGGCGACGACGCTCATCACGACCGCCGCCGTCGTCGACCAGAGACGCACGACGTTCCACGCGAGCAGGATCAGCACGACGCAGGTGCCCATCAGCCAGAAGTAGCTGCGGTGGCGGGTACGGCGGTCCACGCCGTCGACGGTACGCGGCGGCGCCGGCTCACCGGGTCGGTGCAAGGCTGGGGCCCATGCGCTACACGAAGCTCGGCCGGACCGGCCTCGACGTCTCGGTGATCACGCTCGGCTGCATGAGCTGGGGCGACCCGTCCCGCGGCGGGCACCCGTGGGTGCTCGACGAGGAGTCGGCGCGCACCATCATCAAGGACGCGCTCGAGGCCGGGGTGACGGTCTTCGACACCGCGAACGTCTACTCGGGCGGCAGCAGCGAGGAGATCACCGGGCGCGCCCTGCGCGACCTGGCGCGCCGGGAGGACGTGGTGATCGCGACCAAGGTGCACGGGCGCATGCGGCCCGGCCCGTACGGCGCCGGCCTGTCCCGCAAGGCGATCCTGCACGAGATCGACGAGTCGCTGCGGCGGCTGGGCACCGACTACGTCGACCTCTACCAGATCCACCGCTGGGATCCGGCGGTGCCGATCGAGGAGACGATGGAGGCGCTGCACGACGTCGTGCGCGCCGGCAAGGTGCGGTACCTCGGTGCGTCGTCGATGTGGGCGTGGCAGTTCGCCAAGGCCCAGCACGTGGCGCAGGTGCACGGCTGGACGGCGTTCGTGTCGATGCAGGACCACTACAACCTGATCTACCGCGAGGAGGAGCGGGAGATGCTGCCGCTCTGCGCCGATCAGGGCGTCGGGGTGATCCCGTGGAGCCCGCTGGCGCGCGGGCGGCTCACCCGCGACTGGGACGAGGGCACGGCGCGGTCCGAGACCGACGAGTTCGGGAAGACCCTCTACCGCGACGAGGACCGCGCGATCGTCGAGGCGGTGGCCCGGGTGGCGGACCGGCGGGGTGTGTCGCGGGCGCAGGTCGCGCTCGCCTGGCTGCTGCACCAGCCGGTCGTGACCTCACCGATCGTCGGCGTCACCAAGCCGCACCACCTCGCCGACGCCGTGGCCGCGGTCGACCTGGCGCTGTCCGAGCCCGAGCTCGAGGAGCTGTCCGCGGGGTATCTCCCGCATGCGGTCGCCGGTCACGCCTGATCGCGGTAGTCCCTGACGAAAGTGCGTTATGGGAGCGCTCCCAGCCCACACTTTCGTCAGGGACTACCGTTCTGAGGCGCCAGCGACACGACCTCGCCGCGGGCCACGGTCTGCACGCGGGTCGGGGCGTCGCGCCGCCGGCAGGCGGTGAGGAAGTCCGCGAGCGGCGAGCGGAACACCGTGTAGTCGTCGTGGTGGACCGGGACGGTCAGCGCCGGGCGGATGGTCTCGACGAGGTCCGCCCCCTGCTCGCCGTCCATCGTGACCAGCAGGCCCAGGGCGCGGGTGCCACCGAGGTGGATGACCATCGCGTCGATCGGCCCGCAGCGGTCGACGACGTCGCGCAGCCACGGGTAGTACAGCGTGTCGCCGGTGACGTAGGCGCGGAACCCGTCCGCCTCGAGCACGGTGCCCATGACCGGCGGGAAGACGCCCTGGAACGGGCCGGGTGCGTGGCGACCGGGGACGGCGGTGACCCGGACGTCGCCGACCTGCTGGGTCTCCCAGGTGGTCATGCCGTGCGCGGCGGCGAAGCCCCACGACCCGAGCCTGCGGCTCGCCGACGGCGTCGTGAGGACCGGCAGGTCCCGGTCCAGCTGCTCGCGCGCGATCCGGTCGAAGTGGTCGCCGTGCAGGTGCGAGAGCAGCACCGCGTCGAGCGGCGGGAGCTCGGCGGGCTGCAACGACGGCTCGGTGAGCCGCTTCGAGAACAGTCCCTTGCCGAGGTAGGCGCGCTGGCCGCGGTGCAGGAAGTTGGGGTCGGTCAGGAACGTCGTCGTCCCGAAGCGCAGCAGCGTGGTCGCCGTACCGACGAACTCGAGAGTGGCCTCCATGGCACCGCGGTCCCCCGCACGGCATCGGACCAAACCGTCAGCTGGGGACGGACGGCGTGAGCACCCGCAGCTGGAGCATCGCCACGAACCGCTGGTCGGGGTCGTCGAGGTCGATCTCGCCGACCTCGGCCAGCCGGCGCAGCCGGTAGCGGAATGTGTTGGGGTGGACGTAGAGCGACTCCGCGGCACGGGTGACGTCGCCGAACGCGTCCAGCCACGCCGAGAGCGTCTCCACGAGGTTGCTCTGGTGCCGCCGGTCGTACTCGAGCAGCCGCGCGAGCGAGCCGGTCGGCTTGTCGCCGCGGGCGGCGACCATGTCCCGCAGCTCGAGCATCAGCGCCTCGACCTGGATGTCGCCGAGCCGCGCCACCCGGCGGTCACCCCGCCCCAGCCGGAGCACGCGCAGGGTCCGGTCGGTGGTCGCGCGGGCGTGCACGAGCCCGGCGAGGTCGCGGGCGACCGGCCCGATCGCGACCACCGGTCGCATCCGCTCCCCCACCCGGTCGAGGAAGTCGTCGGCGATGCGGACGGCGCGCTCCTCGCCCTCGTCCGCCGGGCCGGTGACCGGGACCAGCCCGTACGTGACGCCACCCACGAGGGCGGCGGCCGCCCGCGGGTGGACGGCGGAGAGGTGCAGGGCGAACGCGTCGCTGAGCCGCTGCCGCTCGTGGGCGACGGCGGCGCTGTCCTCCTCGAACCCCGACATCGCGACGCCGAGCACCATGAGGGGCTGGCCGGCCAGGCCGAGCCGGTCCAGCGCCTCGCGGGCGCCGGCGCCACCCTCGAGCGCGGAGCTGAGTAGGTCGGCACGCAGCCGGCGCTGCACGTCGGCGCCGGCGCGGACCCGCAGCAGGTGCAGCGCGACCAGCTTCGCCGCCTCCTGGAACGCCGCGGCCCGCTCCTCGCTGAGCGGCCCGGACACGGCGGCCCAGATCGACCCCAGCACCTCGTCGCCGGCGCGGACCGCGATCGCGACCCGCGGCATCGAGAACGCGTCGCCCTCCTCGGGCGCCGGGTCGATGAACACCGGCTGGTCGCTGCGGTGGAGCTCGCGGAACACGCCGCGCTCGTTGAGGATCCGCGAGTAGCGCTCGGGCACCTGGCGGCCGAGGATCGTCTCGACGCGGGAGGGGTCGGCCTCGTCCTGCCGGCCGGAGAACGCGAGCACCCGGGAGCTGCGGTCCTCGATCGTGATCGGGGCGTCGAGCAGCGACGCGATCGCGTTCGCGACCGCGAACAGGTCGCCGGACGGCAGCCCGCCGAGGGACTCCTGGCCGGCGACGCCGACGTCACCCTCGGCCAGGACCGAGCGCAGCATCGCGGCCAGGTGCGCCCAGGGCGCGCCGCGGCTCAGGCCGAGGAGCGCGACCCCGGCGCCCTCGGCGGCGGCGCGGACCTCGGGCGTCGAGGGGACCGGCGCACGCAGCACCAGCCCCGACGCCCGCGCCGTACCGAGCTCGCCGAGCAGCGCGACGACCGCGTCGGGGTCCTCGACGCCGACGCCGAGGACCAGGGCGTGGGGCGGCAGCACCGGGGCGTCGACCGGGTCGTGGATGACCACGCCACCGATCTCGGCGGTGCTCTCCGCGTCGCCCTGCACCAGGTCGAGCAGCGTCGCGCCGAGGTCGTCGAGGACGCGGCCGAGGCTGGCGCGCGGGCGGGGGTTCGGTACGGCGGTCATGGCTGGCGTCAGCCTACGACCGCTCAAACGCTGAGCCACTCGGTCGCCGTGGTCACCGACGCCAGCTCGTCCTCGAGCGGCACGACGCCCAGCCCCGGGCCGGTCGGGACGGCGAGGTGACCGTCGTCCAGCACGAACGGCTCGGTGATGTCGCGGTGGTAGTAGCGGCCCGACCCGGACGTATCGCCGGGCAGCGTGAAGCCGGGCAGCGCCGCGAGCGCGACGTTCGCTGCGCGGCCGAGGCCGGTCTCGAGCATGCCACCGCACCACACCGGGACGCCGTTCGCGACGCACACGTCGTGGATCCTGCGGGCCTCGAGGTAGCCGCCGACCCGGCCGGGCTTGATGTTGACGATCGCCGCCGCGCCGAGCCGGATCGCCGCCGCCGCGGACTGCGCCGACACGATCGACTCGTCGAGGCAGACCGGCGTGCGGATCTGCTTCGCCAGGTCGGCGTGGCCGAGCACGTCCTCCTCCTCGAGCGGCTGCTCGATCAGCAGGAGGTCGAACGGGTCCAGCTTCGCGAGGTGCCGCGCGTCGGCGAGCGTGTACGCCGTGTTCGCGTCGACCTGGAGCAGCACGTCGTCGCCGTACCGCTCGCGGACGGCGCGCACCGGCTCGACGTCCCAGCCGGGCTCGATCTTCAGCTTGATGCGCACGTACCCCTCGTCGAGGTAGCCCCCCACCGCGTCGAGCAGGGCCGGGACGCTGTCCATGATCCCGACCGAGACGCCGCAGGGCACCCGCTCGTGCACCGCGCCGAGCTGCTGGCCGAACGACCGGCCCTGCGCGCGGAGCTCGGCGTCGAGCACACCCATCTCCAGCGCGGCCTTGGCCATCCGGTGGCCCTTGAACGGCGCGAGCACGTGCGCGACCGACTGCGCGTCGAGCGGGCCCGCCGCCGCCAGCGCCGGCACGAGGAAGCGCCGCAGCACGTCCGCCGCGGCCTCGACGTACTCCGAGGAGTAGAGCGGGTCGGACATGGCGACGCACTCGCCCCAGCCCTCGGTCTCGTCGGTGACGACGCGCAGCAGCAGGATGTCCCGCTGGGTCTGCGTCCCGAACGACGTGCGGAACGGCGACACCAGCGGCATCGCGATCCGCCGCAGCTCGACCCCGGTGAGCTTCACGAGTGATCCCTCCTGACGACGTACCAACCGGCTCGGTCGAAGCCGGAGATCCGTGCCCCGTCGGCGACCAGCGCCGAGAGCGCCTCACGGACGGCCAGCCGCCAGCGCTGGGCGAGCGCCGGATCGGTGGCACGCAGCGCGCCGATGTCCCGGGGTACGGCGACCAGGCTGGTCGCCCCGTCGAGGCGGCCGGGCTCCGGCGCACCGTCGGCGGTGATGCCGAGCGCGACCACGGCCCCGGCGGCGATCTCGTCGGCGGCCAGCGCCGGGACGGGGCCGCCCGCGCACGCGGCGACGACCGACGGGTCGCGCAGCTGCCAGCGGACCAGCAGCCGGTCGGAGTCGTCGTCGCCGTTGATGGTGTCGAGCATCGCGCCGTAGAAGTTCGGCAGGTACTCGTCCGGCATCGCGGCCAGCTTGACCAGGTTGAAGTAGGCGTTGCGGCTGACCAGCGGGTCGAAGGTCCAGGCGATCTCCGAGACGCCGCGCAGCATCGCCCAGGCGCGCTGGTGCAGCTTGAGCGCGAAGCCGACGTGCCGCCCGGCCATCTCCCCCGCGACGCCGGCGATGTGGCTGTGCAGCGCGTCCTCGGCGGGTGCGTGGAAGAACCCGACGCACGCGCCGACGAGCCGGTCGCCCGCGAAGGCGCCGCCGACGTAGTTGCCGGCCTTGCTGAACGCGCGCAGCAGCTCGATGGTCATCGGCGGGTTGCCGCTGCGGCCCCAGATCGTGGCATACAGCTCGACGACGGCGGTCAGCTCGGCGAGGTCGGTGACCTCGCGGACGGCCACGCCGGCGGCGTACGCGGCCGCGTCGGCCGCCTGCACCGCGCGGTCGAGCTCCGCGTCGACGGCCGTCAGGTTGGTCACGCGTCTCATGCTGCTGAGGTTCTCCGGCGTCGTCATGGTCGTCCCGCACCAGTCGCGAGGAGCTCGTTCGTCGGCTGCGCCAGCAGGTCGGCCACGAGCGCGCCGAGCAGCAGCGTGCGGGCCGGCAGCTCGTCGACGAGCACGTGCTCGTCGTCGGCGTGCGCCCCTCCCCCGACGGCGCCGAGGCCGTCGAGCGTGGCGGTGCCGACCCCGGCGGTGAAGTTGCCGTCCGAGGCGCCGCCGACCGCGGCGTGCGGCGGCACCGGCAGCCCGAGCCGTACGGCGAGCGCGCGGGCCCGGTCGAGCAGGTGGCCCGAGGCCGCGGCCTCCAGCGGCGGGCGGTTCGGGCCGCCCGCCACCTCGAGCTCGGCGCCGGGGAGCACCGCCCGCAGGGCGCGCATCGCGTCGTCCACGCGCTGCTGCTCCTCGACGGTCCGCACCCGGACGTCGACCGAGAACGAGCCCGCGGCGGGGACCGTGTTGGTCGTGGTGCCGGCGCGGACCGCGGTCGGGGTGACCGTGGTGCCGAGCGAGGGCCGACCGAGGGCCGCGACGGCGAGCGCCTGGTGGGCCAGTTCGACCGTCGCGTTGACGCCGTTCTCCGGCTCCAGGCCGGCGTGCGCGGCGCGGCCGCGGACGCGGACGTCGTACAGGGACACGCCCTTGCGTTCGGTCTTCAGCGCACCGCCGTCGGCCGACGCCTCGAGCACGAGGGCGGCCTCCGCACGGCGCGCCTCGTCCTCGATGAGCCCCCGCGAGGTCGGCGACCCGAGCTCCTCGTCGCCGGTGAGCAGGATCGTGACGCCGTCCATCCCCGCGACGGCGTGGAACATCATCGCGACGCCCGCCTTCATGTCGAAGCAGCCGGGGCCGCGGAGGACGCCGTCCGCGACGGTGAACGGGTGCGTCGCGAGCGACCCGATCGGCCACACCGTGTCGTGGTGGCCGACGAGCAGCACCCGCGACGGGCCGGTGCCGAGCCGCCAGCGCAGGTGGGTCACGCCGTCGGTCACGATCCGCTCGGGCGCGACCCCGAGCCGGCGCTCACCGACCCGCGCGACGACGTCGGCGGAGCGGGCGACCGCCTCGAGGTCGGCCGAGGGTGACTCGCACTCGACCATCTCGCGGATGTCGGCGAGCACCTGACGGAGGTCCATCAGTCCACCCGCGGGGTCGCGCGCACGCCGAAGTGCACGTAGCGCTCGCCGGTCGGCAGCTCGTAGAACGTGACCGGCGCCCAGGTGTCGGCGCCCGGCGGCCGCACGGCGAACAGCGCCGGGCCGACGGGGACGAGCGGGTACTCGTCGACCGGGTCCGGCACCAGCTCGGCCAGCGGCCCGAGGACGGTCGTGCGCAGCGTCGGCCCCTCCGCCAGCACCTCCATCTTCACCGACGAGCGGGCGTAGGTGCCGACGTACGGCGTGACGTCGACCTCGACCGGCTCGGCCGGCGGTGCGAACGGATCGGACATCTCCACGCCGGCGACCTCGCGGAAGATCTCGCGGTAGAGGTCCTCGTACAGGTCGCGGGTGTGGCCGCCGTTGGTCAGCAGCGCGACGGCCACGCCACCCCCGGCGGCGCCGGGCAGCAGGCGCAGGAACCCGGCCTGGCCGAGCGTGTTGCCGTCGTGGCCGACCAGCCGCTCGCCGTGCCAGCCGAAGCGGATCCAGCCCAGGCCCCAGGAGTCGCCGAGGATGAACTTGTCGGGCAGGTCGGCCTCGTGGCGGGTCATCGCCTCGGTCGACTCCGGCGAGAGCACCTGGGTGCCGTCGGGCGCGCGGCCCCCGGACAGGTGCATCCTCGCGAAGCCGAGCACGTCGCGGACCGTGGACTTGATCAGGCCGGCCGGGCCGACCGCGCGCGGCAGGTCCCAGACGGGCGTGGGCTGCTGGCCGTCAGGCCCGTCCACGTGGCCGACGGCGGCGGCGAACAGGATCGCCTCCTCGGCCAGCGTCATCGTGTGGTCGAGGCCGAGCGGCGTGAACAGCCGCTCCTTCATGACCTGGTCCCAGGTCCGGTCGGTGAGCTTCTCGATCACCCGGCCGAGCAGCGACCAGCCGGAGTTGCAGTACGACCAGGTGGCGCCGAGCGGGTGGTTCTGCGCGACGTCGGCGAGCAGCTCGGTGTACTTCTCCAGGCAGTCGTCGCCGCGGCCGGTGTCGGTGAACACGTCGCCGTCGATACCGCTGGTGTGCGTGAGCAGGTGCCAGATCGTCAGCTGCTTGGTGACGTCGGGGTCGGAGAGCTGGAGCTCGGGGATCACCTCGACGACCGGGGTGTCGAGCGCGACCTTGCCCTCGTCGACCAGCTGCATGACCACCGTGGCCGTCCAGACCTTGCTGATCGACCCGATCTGGAAGATCGAGTCCGTGGTCACCCGATGGCCGGTGCGCTTGTTCAGGACGCCGTACGCCGCCTCGACCAGGTCGTCCCCGTCGAGGATGCCGAGCTGGGCGCCGGGCACGTGGTGCTTCTCGGCGAGCACCTCGAGCCGGCGCTGCCAGTGGGCGGCGTCGAGCCGGGGGCGGCCACCGCGCTCGACGTACTGGTCGAGCCACCCGACCACGCGGCGGTTGTAGTCCATCCGGTGCGAGGGCCGGCCGAGCAGGATGAAGACGTGCGAGGCGTCCGGGTAGAGGACCAGCTCGGTCGGGACGCCGCGCTCGCGCAGCGACGTGTGCCACTGCTGGGCCTGCCCGACCGGGCAGGTCAGGTCGTCCCTGCCGTGCAGCACCAGGGTCGGCGTCGTGACCTTGTCGACGTGCGTGAGCGGCGACATCGCGGCGTACCGCTCGAACGCCTCCCACGGCGTGCCGCCGAGCTCGTAGCGGCCCATGAGCGGACCGTCGTCGCTGGAGCCGTACTCGCTGACCAGGTCGCTGACGACGCCCCCGGCGACGGCGGCCTTGAAGCGGTCGGTGTACCCGGTCAGCCAACAGCTCATGAACCCGCCGTAGCTGTAGCCGGTGACCGCGAGCCGCTCGGGGTCGGCGAGGCCCTCGGCGACCAGCGCGTCGAGCGGCTCGAGGAAGTCGTGCACGTCGTGCACGCCCCAGCCGCCTCTCACGCCGTCGTAGAACGCCTCGCCGTAGCCGTCGCTGCCGCGCGGGTTGACCAGCAGCACCACCCAGCCACGCGCGGCGAGCTCCTGGTGGTAGAGGTGCATCTCGTCGGCGGCGGCGTTCCACGCGTTGTGCGGGCCGCCGTGGATGTCGAGCAGCAGTGGCGACGGACCGGTGCGCTCGGGGTCGCGCACGAGCCAGCCCTGCACCTCGGTGCCGTCGGAGATCGTGAACGTGCGCTCCTCGCGCACGAAGAGGTCGAACGCCGGTCCGTGGTCGGTGAGCACCGTCTCGGCACCGGTGGCGAGGTCGAGCGCGACGATCTCGCCGTACGACGTGGGGGTGGCCAGCGCCACGACGGCTGTGGTGCCGGCGACCGACAGCCCGGAGACGACCCGGCCGGCGCCGACGAGCACCGGACCGCTCTCGTCGTACAGGTGCGAGCAGCCGCGGTCGCGGACGGCGAACAGGACGCGGCCGCCGGCGGTCTCGACCGGGAGCGCGCCGGGGTACGCCGGCCCGCCCGGCATCACGTTGCGGTCCAGGTGGGCCGCGAGGTCGGTGGTCTCGCCACCGTCCAGCGCGACCCGGAGGAGGTGGGCGTGCCCGAGCGCGAGGCCCGGGTGCCCCACCACCAGCAGGCTCGCGCCGTCGGCGGCGAAGGAGACCGTGGCGGCGATGCCGTCCTCGAGGGCGACCACGCGCGGTTGCGCCTTCGGGTCGTCGACGTCGAGCAGGTGCACCGCCGTGCGGAGGTTCAGGTCGCTGTCGGCGCCCAGGCGCCGCGTGAAGGCGACCGTGCGTCCGTCCGGTGACCAGGCCGGCGAGGCCACGTGGTCGCCGTCGGTCACCTGCCGGACCCCGCCGTCGGCGAGGTCCAGCACGTGCAGCTGGCTGCGGACCGCGCCGAACATGCCGGCGCCGTCGGCCTGGTAGGCGACGCCTCTCGTGACCAGGGGGGCCGCGTCGTCGGGCTCGCCGGCGGGGTCCACCGGCGCGGCGAAGGCGATGCGCGCGCCGTCCGGGCTCCAGACCGGCACACCGGCGCCGAGGGGCAGGTCGGTGACCTTCTCGGGCTCGCCACCGTCGGCCGGGAGGAGGTGCACCTGGCCCTCGCGCAGGAACGCCAGGCGGGAGCCGTCCGGCGACCAGACCGGCGCGGTGTCGCTGGTGCCGACGGTCAGCCGCCGGGCGGTGCCACCGGCGGTCGGCACCGTCCAGAGCTGCTCGACGTTGCGGTCCTGCTCGCCGTCGAGGGTGTGGAGCACGTAGACGACGCGCGAGCCGTCCGGGGACACCGCCGGCTGGCCCGGGACGGCGAGGGCGGTGAGGTCGTCGATGGTGGGGCGTCGGGTCATCGGGGGGTCCTGCTTCCTTGGTTGTTGCCAGGGACGGCGGCGAGCAGCTCGCGCGTGTAGTCGTGGTCGGGGGCGGCCAGGACCTGCGCGGTCGGGCCCTCCTCGACGATGCGGCCGTGGTGCATGACGGCGACGTGCGTCGCGACGTACCGCACGACCGCCAGGTTGTGCGAGATGAAGAGCATCGAGAGCCCGAGCTCGCGCTGGAGCTCGCGCACCAGGTTGAGGACGGCGCCCTGGATCGAGACGTCGAGCGCCGAGGTGATCTCGTCCGCGATCACGACGGCCGGGCGTCCGGCCAGGGCGCGGGCCAGCGCGACGCGCTGACGCTGGCCGCCGGAGAGCTCCGACGGTCGGGCACCGGACCGGGTCGGGTCGAGGTGGACCAGCTCGAGCAGCCGCTCGACCTCGGTCCTCCGCCCCGCCCGAGAGCCCCCGCGGGGCATGGCCTCGGCGATGCTCTCGCCGATGCTCATCCGCGGGTCAAGCGAGGAGTACGGGTCCTGGAACACCATCTGCAGGGGGCGGTTGCGGCCCTTCGTCGGCACCGGGGCGCCGTCGAGGAGGACCCGGCCGCCCTGCATCGGCGCGAGGCCGACCGCGGCCCGGGCGAGGGTGGACTTGCCGGAGCCGGACTCCCCCACCAGTCCGACGACCTGTCCGGCCGGGACGGTGAGGCTGACACCGTCGACGGCCGTGGTCTGGCCGAACCGCACGGTCACGTCCTCGAAGCGCAGGTCGTTCACGGGACCTCCACCTCCTCGTACGAGCCGGCCCGGTCGTGGATCGCGACGTCGACGGGCTCGCCGGCGTGCCAGCACGCGACCCGACGTCCAGCGGCGTCGGTCTCGAGCGGTGGCTGCTCGACCCGGCACCGGTCGGTGGCGAGCGGGCAGCGCGGGGCGTACGCGCAGCCGACCGGTACGTCGGCGGGGTCGACCGGCCGGCCCGGGATGACCGCCAGCGGCTCGTCGAGGTCGGTGTCCATGTCGGGGACCGCGGCGACCAGCGCCCGGGTGTACGGGTGACGCGCGCCGGCGGCGAGGTCGGAGGCCGGCAGGTCCTCGACGATCTTGCCGGCGTACATCACCAGCACCCGGTCGCAGACCTCGCCGACCACGGTGACGTCGTGGCTGATCAGGACCAGCGCGACGTCCTCCGCCTCGCGGATCGCGGCGAGCAGGTCGAGCACCTGCTGCTGGACGGTGACGTCCAGGGCGGTGGTGGGCTCGTCCGCCACGATCAGCGCGGGCGTCCCCATCAGGCCCATCCCGATCATCGCCCGCTGGCGCATGCCGCCGGAGAACTCGTGCGGGTACTGGTGCGCGCGCTGCTCGGGCTCGGTGATCCGCACCGAGCGGAGCCGGTCGACAGCCCGTCCGAGCGCGGCCTTCCGGTCCAGTCCCTGGTGGTGCCGGGCCACCTCGGCGAGCTGGCCGCCCATCCGCTGGGTGGGGTTGAACGACGTCATCGGGTCCTGGAAGACCATCGACAACGAGGTGCCGAGCAGCTGCCGCTGCGCCCTGGTGTCCGCGGCCCGGAGGTCCGTGCCGAGCAGCTCGAGCCGGCTCGCGTCGACCCGGCCCGGGTCGCCGACCAGCTTCGAGACCGCGAGCGCTGTCAGGGACTTGCCCGAGCCGGACTCCCCGACGATGCCGACCGCCTCGCCGCGGCGTACCGCGAAGGAGATGCCGCGCACCGGGCGGATCGGGCCCTGCGGGCCCGGGAACGTGACCTCGAGGTCGCGGACGTCGAGCACCACGTCGTCGTGCTGGTGGTGGACCTCCCCCGCCACCTCTTCGGCCTCGAGCGCCTCCGGCACCCGGGGCAGGGCGGGGATGCCGCCGACGACCCCGACGCCGAGCGCCTTGGCGACCGACTCGCCGAACAGGTTGAACGCGAGGCCGGCGACGAGCACGGCCGTGCCGGGCGCGAACGCCGCGGCCGGGTTCACGTAGATCGACTGGACGCCGTCCATCAGCAACCGGCCCCAGTCGTAGGCGGGTTGCTGGACGCCGAGGCCGAGGAACGACAGGCCCGCGAAGGCCAGCAGCGCCCCACCGGCGCTGATCGTCGCGTTGACCACGAGCGGCTCGGCGATGTTGGGCAGCACGTGGCGGAACAGGATGCGGACGCGTCCGACCCCGGCCACCTGCGCCGCCGACACGAAGTCGCGGGACGCGATCCCGGCGACCAGCGTCTGGGTCAGGCGGCCGAACGCCGGGGCACCCGCGAGGCCGATCGCGAACACCGCACCCGTGGCACCGACACCGAAGATGACCGCGAAGAACAGCGCGAGCAGGATGCCCGGGAACGCCACCGCGATGTTGATGCCCGCGCTCACGACCCGGCCCGGTCGCCGGCCCAGCAGGAACGCCGCCGTACCCAGGACCAGGCCCGCCACGACGGCGATCACCGTCGCCGACAGCGCGAGCTCCACCGACAGCCGCGTGGCGACGAGCGTCCGGTAGAAGATGTCGCGGCCCAGGTTGTCCGTGCCGGCCCAGTGGTCGCCCGACGGTCCCGCCAGGATGTTGCCGGTGTCGACGGCGTCCGCGTCGTCGGTCCACAGGATCGGCGCCACGACCGCGAGCAGCAGGACCGCGACCGACAGGGTCGTCGCGGCCAGCCCCAGCGGGGTGCGGAGCACACTCGTCCAGCGGCGCACGCGTCAGTCCTCCCGGATCATCGAGCGGGGGTCGAGCAGCGCGAGCGCGACGTCGACGAGGGTGTTGACGACCAGGACGGTGGCGCCGTACACGATCACGATGGCCTGCACGACCTGGTAGTCCTTGTTGAGGATCGACGAGACGATCGTGCTGCCCAGGCCGGGCCAGGCGAAGACGTTCTCGACCAGCACGGTGCCGGCCACCATCGAGCCGAGGATCAGGCCGCCCAGCGTCAGCGACGCGGTGAGCGCGTTGGGGAGCGCGTGCTTGAGGTACACCGTCCGTGCCGGGAGGCGCTTGGCGCGCGCGGTCCGCACGTAGTCGGCCTCGAGGACGGTCACCATCTCGACCCGGATGATGCGGGACAGGATGGCGGCCGGTCCGATCGCGAGCGCGAGCACCGGAAGGACGTACGCCGAGGCCGTGTCGTTGCCCGCCACCGGGAGCCACCCGAGGTTGACGGCGAAGACGTAGACGAGCCCGACGCCGATCAGGAAGTCCGGGATGATGCCGAGCACCACGCTGGTGGTGGTGAAGGCCAGCTCGGTGCGGCGACCGTGGCCGCGCCGGGTCAGCACGCCCATCAGGACACCGACCGGCACCGCGACCGCCACCGCCACGACGAACGCCAGGAGGGCGAGCTGGAGCGTGGCCGGCAGCCGCTGGGACACGATCTGCGAGACCGGCAGCTGGGAGACGATCGAGGTCCCGAGGTCACCGGTGAACAGGTCCTGCAGGTAGTGCCAGTACTGCACCAGGATCGGGTCGTCGAGACCCATCTCGTCGCGCTTCGCCGCCACCAGGGCGGCCGGCGCGGTCGGCCCGAGGGCCGCGCGCACCGGGTCGCCGGGGATCAGGTGGATCATGAGGAACGACGCGGTGACCAGCACCCACATCGACACCAGCAGGCGCCCGAGGCGTCGTACCCCGAAGCGGACCCACGGGTGGGAGGTGCCTCCCACCCGCGGGGACGTCGGAGCGACCGAGCTCGCCAGGGACACGGCTTACTTCGCCACCATCCGGATGCTGGTGGGCATGAACGTGCCGGGGTACTCGAACTCGGCGCCGTTGCCGTAGGTCTTCACCGCGTTGTTGGCGAACGGCACGATGTCGGCCGCGGCCACCAGCTTCGACTCGGCGTCGAGCCAGGTGTCGCAGCCGTCGGTGCCGTTCATGGCGTTCGCCTCGGCGACGCCGTCGGTGTAGTCCTTGTTGTCGATGCCGGAGAAGTTCGTGCCGCCGTCGGCCAGGCCGGGACCGGACAGGAAGGGCACGAGCTGGTCCGGGCTGTTCACGTTGAGCGGGACCCAGGCGATGTCCCAGTCCCCGGTGCCGAAGATGGCGCCCTGGAGCGCGGTCTCGTCCACGCCCTTGGCGGTCACGTCGGCACCCGCGGCCTTCCACTCCTGGACGGCGAGCTCGGCGGCCGCGGCCACCGCGGCGCCCGCTGCGCTGGAGTAGAGGAACGTGAGCTTCTTGCCGGCGAGCACCGGCTTGGCGGCGTCGACGTCCTGGGCCGGGAGCGAGCCGGAGATCGAGTCGCCGGGGCACGACACCGGCTCGATGGCGGCGAAGGTCGTGGCAGGGCCGCCCTCGCCCGCGGTCGCCACCGAGGCGAGCTCGTCGAAGTCGACGGCCTGCGTGAGCGCCATCCGGACGTCGGCGTCGCTGGTCTCGTGGCCGTCGTTGTGGTTGTACCACTGCTCGCCGACCATCGCCGGCGTGCTGGTGCTGAACAGGCCGGCTCCGTCCAGGCGCTTGGCGTCGGGGCCCTGGATCGTCGCGGCGTTCACCTCGCCCGAGAGCAGCAGGTTCGCGGCCGTGCCCTCGTTCTGGATGATCTTCATGACGATGGTGTCGGGCATGCCCTTCTCCGCCGTCGTGGCGCCGTTCGGCCCCCACGTGTAGCCGTCGCGGATCTGGTACGTGTAGTGGTCGCCCGGCACGGCCTCGGTGAGCTCGTAGGGGCCGGTGCCGTCGGTGCCGTCGGACAGCGACGTGCGGTCCGCCATCCCCTGGGCGCAGACCATCGGCAGGCTGCCGAGACCGTTCAGCACGAACGGCGCGGGCTGCGCGAGTGTGATCGTCACGGTGCCGGCCGCGTCGTCGGCCTTCGCGCTCGCGCCGACCGGGATGAACGTGCCGAGGTACGGGCTCTTGTTCTTCGGGTCGCTGACGTAGTTGATGTTGTCGGCGGCCATCGTCGCGGTGAAGTCGCTGCCGTCGGAGCAGGTGATGCCCTCGCCGAGGGTGAGGGTGACGGTCTTGCCGTCGACCTGCCAGTCGGTGGCGAGCTGCGACTGGATCTCGCCGGTCTCGCCGTCGACCGACACCAGGTTGTCGTAGGCGACCTGGTTGACGGTGAACAGCTGGGTGCTCGCCGAGGACTGCGGGTCGAGCTTGCCGGGGTCACCGGCCATCGACATGGTGAACGTGCCCCCGTCGACGTACTCGCTGTCACCTCCCCCGCCGGACTCGCCGCCGTCACTGGTGCCGCCGCAGGCGGCGAGGAGGGCGGTCGTGGCGCAGACCGCGAGGGTTGCCTTCAGCTTCATGGCGGTTCCTTGTCTCCGGTGTCTCGGGCGGTGCTCAGGCTCCGGCGCGCCGGACGGCGCGACCGATGTGGAGGTACAGGGCGTGACCGTCGCCGTCGTCGCCGACGAACGCGTGCGGGATGTGCATCCCCTGCTCGGGCTCGACGTTGATCAGGCTGTCGCCGCGGAAGTGGACGAGCTCGCGGCGCTCGGGCTTCTCGCCGAGCTCCTCGAACAGGCCCTTCGGCGTCTGCTCGATCCAGATCCGGCCCTCGTCGTCCTGGCTGACGACCAGGTCGGCGACCTGCGAGGCGTACGTGCCGACGTACCTGCCCGCGTCGATGCGCTCGGGGCTCGACGGCGGGGTCGGCAGCGCGGGCAGCGTGGTGTCGGTCAGCTCGGCCAGGACGTGGCCCGCGATGTCGTGGTACAGCGAGAGGACGTCGCCGCCGTTGGTGAGCAGGGCGACCGCGACGCCGGCCTCGGGGACCATCCGCAGGAACGCGTTCTGGCCGATCGTGCTGCCGTCGTGGCCGATGACCGCGCCGCCCGGGGTGTCGAAGCGCTCGAAGCCGAGGCCCCAGGAGTCGCCCATGACGCCGAGGTACGGCAGGTCGACCTCCGGGGCGTGCATCCGGGCGGCGGTGCCGGGGGCGAGCACCTGGGTGCCGTCGGCCGCCCTGCCATCGCTCAAATGCATCTCGGCGAAGGTCAGGAGGTCCCGCGGCCGCATCGCGAGCATCGCGCCGGCGGGCGCGTTGGAGCGGGCCAGCGCCCACATCGGGGCGGGCTGGTAGCCGGCGCCGGGCTCGAGCTCGATGTGGCCCATCGCCGCCCGGAACGTGATCGCGTCGTACGGGCCGGTCGCGGCGTGGGTGAGGCCGAGCGGGGCGAACAGGTGCTCGCGCAGGCACGCGTCGTACGTCTTCCCCCGGAGCACCTCGACCAGGCGGCCGAGCACGCAGTAGCCGGCGTTGTTGTAGGAGAACTGCTCCCCCGGCGCGAACAGCTGCGGGACGTCGTGCAGCACGCCGAGATACTTCTCCACGCAGTCGTCGCCGACGCCGGTGTCGGTGAAGATGTCGCCCTCGAAGCCGCTCGTGTGGGTGAGCAGCTGGCGGACGGTGATCACCTCGGCGGCGGCCGCGTCGCCGATCCGGAACTCCGGCAGGTAGGTGCGCACGGTGGCGTCCAGGTCGACCTTGCCCTCGTCGACCAGCTGCATGACCAGCGTCGCGGTCCACAGCTTGGTGACCGACCCGATCTGGAACAGCGAGTCGGCCGTCGCCTCGACGCCGGTCGCCTTGTTGAGGATGCCGGCGGCGTCGTCGACGACCTCCCCGTGGTGGAGGACGGCCACGGCGGCGCCGGGGACGTCGTACTTCTCGATCAGCGCGGGCAGGTGCTGCGCGAGCCAGGCCTTCACGTCGGACAGGGAGCTCATGGCCGACACCGTAGGAATGACCTGGGTCACGGTGTTCGTCGCAGCGGACAAGCCGGACGACCTCTGTCCGTTCGTGCGGACAGATGGAGCGATCAGTCGCTGTCGCTCACCCGCACGACGAGCTCGCCGGGCTGCAGGACGAACCGGACGGTCGACGCCTCGGTGAGCACGTCGCCGTCCACCTCACAGAGCTGGGGCGGGTCGACCCGCACCAGGATGTCGCGTCCGGTGTCGCGCTCGAGCGCCGGGCCGTCGGCCCGGTTGGCCAGGACCCGGGCGGCCACCCCGATCCACTGCGTGAGGCTCTCCGGGCTGACGGTGGCGACGTCGAGCTGCCCGTCGTCGAAGAGCGCGTCGGGCAGCAGCAGCATCCCGCCGGTCAGCTCGCCGCAGTTGCCGACGACGACGGTCCTGGCCTTGCGCGCAGCGGCCGTCCGTCCGTCCACGGCCAGGTCGAGCGCGAACGGCGGGTCGGTCAGGTGCTTGCCACCGCTCGCGACGTACGCCGCCCAACCGACCTTGTCCTTCACGCCCTCGGGCGCGTCGGCCATCATCTGGGCGTCGAACCCGATCCCCGCCATGACCGTGAAGCAGTGCACGTTGTCCGCGACCTCGGGAAGCCCCTCGCACTGCTCGGCCGTCGGATCCAGCACCATCCACCCGACGTCGATGCGGCGGTCGCGGCCGGTGAACGCCGTCCGGGCGGCGTCCTCGAGTGCGTCGACCCGGCCGCCGACGTTGCGCGCCAGCAGGTTGCCGGTGCCGCCGGGCAGCAGGCCGAGGGGTACGCCGGTGCCGACCAGCTCCTGGGCGACGGCCCGGACCGTCCCGTCGCCGCCGAGGGCGCACACGAGGCCGGCGCCGTTCGCCACCGCGTCACGGGTCTGACCGAAGCCCGGATCGTCCTCGGTCGTCTCCACGAACGTCGGCTCGTCCACGCCGGCCGACTCCGCCGCCTCCGCCAAGGTCTCCCGGACCTCTTCGAGATCGACCTTCGTCGGGTTCACGACGACGACGACCTCGGCATCTCTCCGCTCCACGACCCTGTCATTCCCCACTCGGCGCGAGGTATACCAACGACCCCTGGGGGGTATCCCTCTCCTGTGAGGGAGACAGCGACGCAACAGGACATGTCGGGACAGGTGGACCGCGCGACCACCGCGGCCAAGGGGGCGGCGGCCCAGGCCGGCGACCACCCGGTCATCGAGTGGGGAGCACGGCTGGGGTACGCCGCGAGCGGCGTCCTGCACCTCGTGCTGGCCTGGTTGACCGCCCAGGTGGCCCTCGGCGGCTCGAGCAAGCAGGCGAGCCAGTCCGGCGCGCTCGCCACCGTGGCCCAGCAGCCGTTCGGCATGTTCCTGCTCTGGGTGCTGGCGGTCGGGTTCGTCCTCCTCGCCCTCTGGCAGATCACCGAGGTCGCGACCGGCCGCAAGGCCTTCGACAAGCTCAAGGCCGCGGGCAAGGCGATCATGTACGCCGCCCTCGCCTGGACGTCCTTCACCTTCGCGATCGGCGGGCACACGTCGAGCAGCAAGCAGTCCAAGGACTTCACCCGGACCCTCATGGAGGCCCCCGCCGGGCGCGTGCTGGTGGGCCTCGTCGGGGTCGCCATCATCGGCATCGCCTGCTACCACATCTACAAGGGCTGGAAGAAGCGGTTCCTGCGCGACCTGCGCGAGCACCCCAGCCAGGCCGTCGTGGTCGCCGGCCGGGTCGGCTACATCGGCAAGGGCATCGCGCTCGTCGCCGTCGGCATCCTCTTCGTCGTCGCGGCCTTCCACCACCAGGCCGGCAAGGCCACCGGCCTCGACGGCGCGCTGCGCTCGCTGCGCGACCTGCCGGCGGGCACCGTCATCCTGCTCGGCATCGCCCTCGGCCTGGCCATGTACGGCGTCTACTCGTTCGCCCGCGCCCGGTTCGCCCGGGTCTGAGCCTCCCCCCCTCCGGCCGGTCCCGACACGTCGGGTTCCACCGGCCGACCTGAGGATCCCGACCGACACGCCGGGAGCTCTCGGCGTGTCGGTCGGGTCTCCCACGGCGAGCTCGCGCGGAACGGCGCCTGACGACCCACCGACGGCGCCCGGGCCGCGCGTCGACACATACGCGGATTGGTCACCAACCGCACGTCCCCGGCTCCGACATCTGCGGTTGGTGACCAATCCGCAGATGCTCCGCACCCCGGCGGCCGCCGCACACGACGGCAGCACGTCGGGCGCGACCGGGCCCCGGGAGGAACCGACGCCGGGGCGACCCAGTCACGCCAGGGTCGGGTCCGACGTCCGCTCGACGGCGGGGCCCTCGGCGGCCGAAGCGCTCCCCTCGCCCTCGGCAGCCGGGGAGCGGCGCAGCCAGTGCCACGCGAGCAGGCAGGCGATCAGGCCGTTGACGAGCGCGACCGTCACGTCGCTGACGTGGTGCATCCCCCGGTAGAGCCGGGCGGAGGCGACGAGGAACGGGACGAACAGGCAGACCGTCACGACGACGGCCCGCAGCGCCGGCTGCCGGATGCGGAGGGCCATCAGGGCGAGCGTGAAGTACAGCCCGGTCGCCGCGCCCGTGTGCCCGCTCGGGAAGCTGGAGGTGGGCGGGGAGTTGTCGAGCTTCTCGACGTGCGGGCGCTCGCGGTCGATGAGCAGCGTGGTGAAGAAGAAGACCAGCGCCTGGCCCGAGATGGCGATCAGCGGGACGACGGCGAACCACCAGTGCCGGGTGCGCCACCACACGATGGCGGCCACGAGGACGCAGACACCGATGATGCTGACGGTCGCGCCGGTCCAGGAGAAGAACAGCGTGATGCCGTCCAGCACGGAGGTCCGCCCGGACGCCAGCGACTTGTTGACCTTCTCCTCGGAGGCGCCGAGCTGCTCCAGCGGGCCGTCGGTGAGGGCCCAGCCGATCGCGAGCACGGCCAGCCACCACACGGTGAGCGGGACCACGACGCGCACCCCGAGGTCGCGGGCGGCCTCCTTCGCCGAGGGGGCTGACTGGTCGTCATGCCATCTGGTGAGCATCGACATCTGCTGACTCCTTCGCGGGAGGGGCCGGTGGGCTCCAGCCCACGTAGCCGGCGTACGACGCGACGCACAACCCGCACCCGAGCAGCACGCCGGCGGTCACGTCGGAGAGGAAGTGCGCGCCCATGAACAGCCGGTCCGCGCAGGTGAGGACCACCCACAGCACGCCGACCGCGAGCAGCACGCGCCGCGCCACCGTCCCGAGGACGGGGCGCAGCAGGAGGAGGACGATCGTCACGACGATCGCGTTGTTCGTGGCGTGGCCCGACGGGAAGGAGTAGCCGGTGTGGGCGCTGAAGGGCTCCTCGACGACCGGACGGGCCCGCTGCACGATGAGCTTGAGCGCGGTCGCGACCGCCCAGCCGGTGACCATCGTGGCCAGGGCCCACAGGGCACGGGTCCGCAGGTCGAACCGGAACCATGCGACCAGGCACGCGGGCACGCCGACCACGACGTACATCACCCACGGCTGGCTGACCAGCTCCCAGGTCTCGGCCGCCGAGCGCAGCCCGGCGTGGGACCGGGTGACGTCGGTGGCGGCGACGATCACGCGCTGGTCGAGGTCCACGAGCGGGCCGAACTTGGAGCGCACGAGGAACGCGAGCACGCCGAGCGGGACCGCGACCACGACGCCGTAGACCACGGCGCGGGTCAGTCTCCGCGCGCGCGACGAGTGTCCCTCCATGCACGCATCTTGCGCCGGGAGCGACGTGCGCAAACGCGGCCGGGCGCGTCCTTGTTTCGCGCACCCCCGGCGGGAGAAGAATGGCGGCCGTGGGAGTGAGGGACTGGCTGCTCGCCAGCGAGGAGAGGGAGAACCCGCACACGGCGATCGATGCCGTGCGCGGCGACGGGACGGCGTGGAGCTGCGGGAACACGGTCCGGGCGCTGGTCCACGGCCGTGACTACTTCGCCGAGCTGCACGAGCGCATCTGCGCGCTGGGGCCCGGTGACCGGTTCTACTTCGCCGACTGGCAGGGCGACCCCGACCAGCAGCTGACCGACGACCCGCGAGCGACGCTGGACAACACGCTGATCGACGCCGTACGACGCGGGGTCGACGTGCGTGGGCTGCTGTGGCGCTCCCACTGGCACCGGCTCGGGTTCAGCGCGCACCGGCACCGGCAGCTCGGCGAGGACCTCGGCGCGGCCGGCGGCCAGTGCCTGCGCGACATGCGGGTCCGGACCCGCGGCGCCCACCACCAGAAGTTCGTGGTCATCCGGCACGCCTCCGACCCGGGCCGCGACATCGCCTACGTCGGCGGCATCGACCTGTGCCACGGCCGGCGCGACGACGCCGCGCACCGCGGCGACCGGCAACCGGTCGAGATGGCGCGCGCGTACGGCCCGACCCCCGCGTGGCACGACGTCCAGGTGGCCGTCCAGGGGCCGGCGGTCCACGACGTGGAGACGACGTTCCGGGAGCGGTGGGAGGACAGCACCCCGCTGACCCTGAACCCCGGCCGGCTGCTGTCCAGCCTGGCGCACCGGGAGGACCTGTCGCCCGAGCCGCTCGGCGACCAGGCGCCGCCCCCTCCCCCGCGGCCCGAGGGGCACGACATCGTCCAGGTCATCCGGACCTTCCCGGTCATCTACCCCAAGCCCTACGACTTCGCGCCGGACGGCGAGCGGTCGGTGATGCTCGGGAACGCCAAGGCCATCGCGAACGCCGACCGGCTCGTGTACGTCGAGGACCAGTACCTGTGGTCCGAGGAGGTGGGCGAGCACTTCGCCGGTGCACTGCGCGCCAAGCCCGACCTCCGGCTGGTCGTCGTGCTGCCGATGGTGCCCGACCGCGAGGGCGTCGCGGTCGAGGTGCCGCAGCTCTACGGCCGGTCCCTGGCGATGCGCAGGATCCTCGAGGCGGGCGGGGACCGGGTCGCGTTCTTCGGGCTGACGAACGAGGACGGGATGCCGGTCTACGTGCACTCGAAGACGTGCATCATCGACCACCGCTGGGCGAGCGTCGGGTCCGACAACCTCAACCGCCGCTCGTGGACCAGCGACAGCGAGATCGCCTGCGCCGTCGTCGACGACCGCGGCGACCTCGAGGCGCCCGCGCCGCCGGACTCGTTCCCGCGCGTCCTCCTGCGCACCCTGGTCGCCGAGCACCTCGGCTGCCACCCGGACGACGTGCCCGAGGACCCGCACGACCTGTTCGACGCGATGGTGGCGTGCGCCGCCGCGCTCGACGGGTGGTACGCCGGGGACGGGCGCGACCGGCGTACCGGTGTGCGCGGGATGCTGGCGGACCGACGTCCGCGGCGCCCGGTGCCGGTGCCCCAGTCGGTCAGCCGCAGGATTCCCGGCCACGCCCACCGCCGCCGGCGGGTGCTGGACCGCGCCGCCGCCTGGGCGGCCGGCGCCCACGAGCACGAGCGGCCACCGGGCCGGCTGCGACGACTCTCGGCCCCGGAGCTGACCGCCACCCAGCTGCGGTGGGCGCCACGACTGTACGACCTGCTGTTCGACCCGGACGGCAGGCCGCATCCCGGAGAGGGGAACTGAGACGTGGGGAAACGGAAGAACGGGGCCTGGCGGGACGACCCGCGCGAGCTGCTCCGCGCGGAGCCGTCGTTCGATCTCGTCGGGATGAACCGTGACGCCACCCCGGCCTGGACGGCGGGCAAGAAGGCGGCGAAGGAGTTCGGCGACGAGCGCGGCGACCTGCTCAGCGAGCTGCAGGAGCGGCTCTTCGCCGAGGGCCGCACCGGCGGGCAGCGGTCGCTGCTCGTGGTCGTCCAGGGCCTGGACACCGCAGGCAAGGGGGGTGTCGCCCGGCACGTGATGAGCAAGGTCGACCCGCAGGGGGTCGCGCTGCGCTCGTTCGGGCCGCCCACGCCCGAGGAGAAGGAGCACCACTTCCTGTGGCGGATCCGGAAGGCGCTCCCCTCGGCGGGACTGATCGGCGTCTTCGACCGGTCCCACTACGAGGACGTGCTCATCGCGCGCGTCGACGAGCTGGTGCCGCCGGACGTCTGGGCGAACCGGTACGACGAGATCAACGAGTTCGAGGCTGAGCTCGTGGCGTCGGGGACGACCGTGCTCAAGTTCGGCCTGATGATCAGCCACGACGAGCAGGGCCTGCGGCTGATGAAGCGCCTCGACCGCCCCGACAAGCGGTGGAAGTACAACCCCAACGACCTGGCCACGCGGCGCAAGTGGGACGACTACCAGGCGGCGTACACCGACGTCTTCCGGCGTACGTCGACCGAGGTGGCGCCGTGGTACGTCATCCCGGCGGACCACAAGTGGTACGCCCGCCTGGCGATCACCGAGATCCTCACCCAGACGATCATCGACATGGACCCCGAGTGGCCCTCGGTGCGGTGGGACCCCGAGGTGCAGCGCCGCCAGCTCGCCGCGACGATGAGCACCAAGGCGCTCCGGGACTCGCTGAAGGACACCGACCGTCAGGTCAGGAAGGCCGTGCGCGACGACCGACGGGTGCAGGAGGAGGCCGCGGAGGCCAGCACGGTCGGAGCCGAGGCCGACCCGATCGCGAAGGCGGAGGCCGAGGCACGCGAGGCCGAGGCCAAGGCGTCGGCCGCCGCCGCGATGCTCGAGCTGCAACGGACCCGGAAGCAGAAGGCCGACCTCCTCGCCGAGCGGGGCGGCGCCTGAGCGCTCAGAGACCCGTCTCCGCCGACGCCCGCCCGTCCGCCACGGCGGCGGCGAGCGCGGCGTGGTCGAGCTCGTTGAGGTCGGCGTACCCCTCCGCGAACTCGGCGAGCGCGAGGTCGAAGGCGTCCGACCGCCCCAGGTAGGCGGCGATCGCGATCCGGTCCCCCGACCGGGCGTGCGCCCGGGCGAGCGTCCACCCGCACAGCTGGGCGTACACCAGCATCCCGGACGGGACCACCTCCTCGATCGGCACCGACAGCTTCCAGTCGCGCAGCTGCCGGACGTAGAAGTCCCGCTCCCGGTCGTCGATGCCACTGACCCGTTGCCAGCCGAGGAAGATGTCGCTGGCCGCCTGCATCAGGCGCTGGCCGGCCACCACCCGCTCGCCCTGGTTGTCGTAGCGGCTGCGGCCGGCGTACGGCGCGAGCACGGAGGCTTGGGCCTCCTTGGCCTGCAGGAACAACGGCTCGCCGTCCGTGCTCTCCAGCAGCAGGATCCAGGCCCGCGTCCCGACGCTGCCCACGCCGACGACCTTGCGGGCCATCTGGACGAGCGTGAACTGCTCCACCAGGTGCCGGCGGTCCGACTGGAGGGTCGACCGGTAGCTGCCGAGCAGCTCGCGCAGCTGCGCGTAGAGCTCCTCGGACTCGACCTGGTCGACCAGCTGCTCGATCGGCACGATCAACGGCGGGTCACTGACGATCCTCCGGCGCCCGTCGACCAGCTCGGTCAGCTTGCCGAGTGCCTGCATGCTGGTGCGGGTGCGCGCCTTGGCCAGGGCCTTCTCGGTCTTCTTCCGCCGCGCCTTCTCCAGCTGTGACCCGACCTCGTGCACCGCCGCCTCGATGTCGAGGTGGGTGTACCACACGTCGAGCATCGGCATCCCGGCGAACCTCCGCATCGCCTCGCGATAGCTCCGCACGGCCTCCAGGACGATGCGGCGCCGGTCGGCCGCGTCGTACTCGTTGTCGCGGGCCGCCACCACGAGACTGGCCGCGAGCCGCTTCACGTCCCACTCGAACGGCCCCGGCAGCGTCTCGTCGAAGTCGTTGAGGTCGAAGACCAGGCGGCGCTCGGGCGAGGCGAAGGCGCCGAAGTTCGCCAGGTGCGCGTCGCCGCACAGCTGGACGCGCAGGCCCGAGGTGGGGAGGCCCGCCAGGTCGGCCGCCATCGGCAGCGCCGCGCCCCGGAAGTAGGTGAACGGGGACACGAGCATGCGGCCGTGCCGGATCGGCACCAGCTCGGGGACGCGGCTCTGCGCCTGCTCCAGGACCAGCCCGACCGGGTCGCGGGGCCCGTCCGGTCGGGCGACGCAGTGCGAGGCCAGCGGCACGTCCCGGCGGGCCTCCTTGCCGCGGGCACGCCGCTGGTCGCGACTCGGGGGCGCCGTGATGAGTGCGGTCGTCATCACGCCACCGTGCTCAACGGGCCGGCGACCGGGAAGGGGACAAGGTCCCGAGCCGCCGAAGTCCCCCGTCCGTCAGCCGGTGCCACCGACAGCGGTCGCGTAGCTGGTGGCGACCAGACCGACCGCGAGCACCACACCGGCCCACAGGATCGGCCGGTGGGTGAGCCACGCCGCTGGGTGGCGGGCTGCGTTGCGGCCGAGCGTGATGGCGATGAGCAACGCCTCGGCGGCGAGCGCGACCAGCCCCAGCGGTGGGGTCCAGTTGCCCACGTCGTCCTCGATCTGGGGCAGGGAGACGGTGCGGGTGACGGCGTAGGCGATCATCGCCAGGGCCGGGACGGTGCCGGCCGCCCGCCACACCGGAGTCCGATCGCTCAGGAGCAGGCCGAGCGCCACGAGCGTGAGCACGACCTCGAGGCCGACGAACGACCACCCGATGTAGGGCGCCTCGCGGAGGTGAGGGGCCGTGATCGGAAGATGTGCGGCAACCGCCACGAGCGCGGCGGCGGCCGCGGGCCATCGCCACACCGAGCGCTCGGCGCCCTCGCTCCCCCGCATCCAGGTTCAGGTCCTCTCGCTCCGACGGCTGCCAGCACGCTAGTCGCGCCGGGACGCGACGAGAAGGTCCCTGGAGAGAGCCCACAGGACTGGGTACGCCGGTTCGGGGGCGCGCAGGTGGAACCGGTAGGGCGGGTGGGGCTCGAACCCACGACCCAAGGATTATGAGTCCTCTGCTCTGACCGACTGAGCTACCGCCCCTGGTGCTCGGGACACCCTACTGAGGTGGGCGGTGCGGTGATTTCGAGGCTCGTCGCCTGCACTCCACGCAGCTCAACCACCGGGGCCGAGGCGCTCCTTGAGACGGACCGCGTCGTGGGGCGCGTAGCCCTTGGCGTCGTTGTCGAAGTAGACGACCACGTCCGCCCGGTCGGACCACGCGCGGCACCTGTCGGCCCAGCGGTCGAGAGCGGCGTCGGAGTAGCCGCTGGCGTAGAGCTCCTGGTCGCCGTGCAGGCGCACGTAGACGAGGTCGCTGGTGACGGCCTCGGCCATCGGCCAGCGGCCGGCGGTGTCGGCGACCACGCACGCGATGTCGTGCTCGCGGAGCAGGGCGAAGGACTCCTGGGTGCAGAACGACGGGCTGCGGAACTCCAGTGCGTGCCGGACCCGTCGCCCGGAGAGCCCGCGCGGGCAGGTGGTCAGCGCGCGGTCGTCGCGCAGCTTCGCGTCGTGCCGGCGGGCGAGCGCGGCCATCTCGCCGAAGGTCCGCGGGAGCAGGGCGAAGAACGAAGCGAGGACCTCCGCGTCGTACTCCAGCCGCTCCGGGAGCTGCCAGAGGACCGGCCCCAGCTTCGGGCCCAGGGCCATCACGCCCGAGCCGAAGAAGTTCGCCAGCGGCTGCTCGACGTCGCGCAGCCGCTTCATGTGGGTGATGAAGCGGCCGCCCTTCACCGCCAGCACGAAGTCATCGGGGGTCTGCTCGCGCCAGGCGGCGTACGACGAGGGCCGCTGCAACGAGTAGAACGAGCCGTTGATCTCGATGGTGTCGAGGCGTTCGGCGGCGTACGCCAGCTCGAGGCGGCGGGCCAGTCCGCGCGGGTAGAAGTCCCCGCGCCAGCCGTCGTAGGTCCAGCCGGAGATGCCGACCCTGATCTCACCCGCCATCACGGACAGTGTCGACCGCCAGGGCGAGCGCGTTCAGCCCGGCCCAGCCCAGCGTCACGGCGAGGACCTTGCGCCGCACGTCGGGGTCGTCGGTGCGGGTGGACAGCAGCGCCGCGTCGCCGAGGTCCATCGCGATCCGCAGCAGCATCGCCGCACGCACCGCGCCGGGTCGGCCGAACATCCCCGCGCTGCTGATCGCCAGGTCGCGGACGCCGTAGGTCATGGCCAGCAGCTCGAGGCCCTCGCGGTCCTTGCGGTCGGCCTGCAGCGCCTGCCACAGGTGGGCGGGCTGGGTGAGCGCATAGCCGCCGTACGCGGCCGTGGCGGCGGACAGGAACCGGCTCAGCGGGAAGCTCATGCCCGGCACGTACCCGACGCCGGCCGTGCTCACGCGGTGCCATGCTGGGGCCATGGACATCGAGCCGCTCGAGCCGCTGCCCGAGGACTGGGAGCGTGCGCTGTGCGTCGTCGCACACCCCGACGACATGGAGTTCGGCGCCGCCGCGGCGGTCGCCCGCTGGACCGGCCAGGGCAAGCAGATCACCTACTGCATGGTGACCAGCGGTGAGGCCGGCATCGACGGGATGGCGCCCGGTGAGTGCCGCGGCGTCCGGGAGGCGGAGCAGGTGGAGTCCGCCCGGATCGTCGGCGTGCCGGAGGTGGTGTTCCTGCACCAGCCCGACGGCATCCTCGAGTACGGCGTCCCACTGCGCCGCGAGATCGCCCGGGTGGTGCGCCAGCACCGTCCGGAGATCGTGATCACCGGCAACTTCCGTGACACCTGGGGCGGGGTGAACCTGAACCAGGCCGACCACATCGCCACCGGCCGTGCCGTCGTCGACGCGGTGCGCGACGCCGGCAACCGGTGGGTCTTCCCCGAGCAGCTGGTCGACGGGCTCGAGCCGTGGGGCAGCGTTCGCGCCGTGTGGGCGTTCGGGTCACCGAGCGCGGCGCACGGCGTCGACACCACCGCGACGTTCGACCTCGGCGTGCAGTCGCTCGAGGCCCATCGCGCGTACATCGACGGGCTCGGGTGGGAGGACTGGGACGCCCGGGAGTTCCTGGAGGGCTTCGGCCGGCCGGCCGGACAGCGGATGGGCGTCGCGTTCGCGGCGCCGTTCGAGGTGTTCCCGATGGGCTGGGGCGAGTAGCCCGGCGCCTCAGAACTCGTAGCCCAGGTCGGCCACGACGCCGGCGAACAGCTCCCCCACGTGGTCGCGCGTCTCGGGCGTGTACATCTCGCGGTAGCTGCGGGCCGGCCGCGAGTACGACTTCGCGCGGGGCAGCTCCGGCGCCCCGGGCAGGTCCCGCTCGGCCCAGAGCGCGGCGAGGTCGGCGTCCAGCGTCTCGAAGCGGCACACCCGGTCGACCGCGATCTCGCCGTGCAGACGGTAGATCCGCGCGTTGGTGTCGGCGAGCTTCTTGACCACCGGGCGATGCACGAACTCCTCGAACGGCGGCGGCTCCTCGCTCCGGTACCGCCAGAAGTACTGCGAGACGACCAGGTCCCACGGATTGCGCTCGATCGCGAACCGGTAGTAGTCGTCCCACACCCCGCGACCGACCGCCCGGCGTACGCCGCGGGCGGGCATGTGGTTGAACGCCTTGACCGCCAGCGGCGGGCTCTCGTAGTGCTGCGGGCCGCGGCCGCCGAGCGACCGGCGCAGCTCCTCGTCCTCGTCGGTGAGCCGGGTGATGACGTCGTCGGGACCGCAGATGCGCGACAGCGCGATCTCCACGCTCGTGCCCGCGGTCTTGCGGGTCTTGACGAAGATCAGCCGGTGCTGGTGCGACACGATCACGGGCACATCCTGCCGGTCGGCTACCTTGGCGCGCGTGATCGCCTCCGCCACGCACCGGTTGCTCTTCGTCCACGTGCAGAAGACCGGGGGGCTCACGATCGAGGCGCTGCTCACGGATGCGCTCGCCGACGCCGAGGCGATCCGCGACCTCCCGGACGGCCGGCACGCCCGCCTCGCCGATGCGCTGGCCGCGCGCCCGGCCCTGGCGTCGTACTGGACGTTCGGCTTCGTGCGGAACCCGTGGGCCCGGATGCACTCGTGGCACGCGATGATCCTGCGGCGCAAGGCCGCCGCCGAGGGCGGCAACAAGGTGATGGCACGGCGGATGCGCAACATGGACTTCTGGCGCCGGGTCGGCGAGGACTACACCGACTTCGAGGCGTTCGTGCTGCGCGGACCCGACGAGTTCCCCCGCCTGCGCACCGCGCAGCTGGACTATCTGCGGACGCCGGACCGCGAGGCCGACTTCATCGGCCGGACCGAGCGACTCGGCCAGGACGTCGCGGAGGTGTTCGCGCGCTTCGGGCTGCCCGAGCCCGCGATCGAGCACCGCAACGCCGGGCCGCCGACCGACTACCGGGTCCACTACACCGACGCGATGCGCGACCGGGTGGCGGAGATCTTCGCGCCCGACATCGAGCGGTTCGGGTACGAGTTCTGAGGTCCCCTGGGCCGAGCCTGGGAGGACCCGGGAACGACCGGGTCGTCCGTGGGTGGCCCACCCGCCCGGGACGCACAGAAGGGCCCGGCGATCGCCGGGCCCTTCTCTCTGCTCCCCCGGTTGGACTCGAACCAACAACCCTCCGGTTAACAGCCGAATGCTCTGCCAGTTGAGCTACAGGGGATCGGTGCAGCCCGCACAGGTTAGCAACCTGCGTGCGTCAGGAAAAATCGAGCCCCACGTCGGCGCGGGCGGCCGCGAGGGCCTCCTCGGCGGCGCGTCGTACGGCGGGATCGTCGGGGTCGATCCCGGCGTCGAACTCGTAGATCCACCTGATCGGGCGGTCCCCGCGCGGCGCCCGGCGGGCGATCACCCGCAGCCCACGGCGACCGCGGATTGGGACGTGCCGCTGCAGCACCACGCTCGCGGTGACCCGCTCGCGGACCAGCTCGAGCAGGCGTCCCGGCTCGGGCACGACGAAGGCGTGCTCGGGGCGCTGCTCCCCCCAGGTGCCGACCTCGCTGACCCGCAGGGTCGTGGTCTCGGCGTCCCAGTCGGCGGCCTGGACGTCCTCCCAGGGGATGCGGAGGGTCTCCTCGAGCGCCAGCGCGGTGCCGAGACGGCGGACGACGTACAGCGCGTCGCGGGTGCCGCCGAGGTGGGCCTCCTCGGCGACCGCGTCGGCCAGCAGCCTCTCGCCCCGCTCGACGCGGATCGGCGAGTGGCGCTCCCCCGGCGTCCGGCGCAGCGGCATCAGGCCGGCCCCGAGAGACGGTCCCGCAGCGCACGGCGGTGCGCCTCCAGCGCGGCCAGCTCGCCGAACATCCGGTTGAACGCGTCGGGTTGCTCGACCGGGTTGGTGCGCTGCAGCTTGGACTTGATGCCGGTGATCCGCCGGGCCACGGTGAGCTCCTGGAGACGCACGAGGTGCTGGGTCACGTACGCCGCGTCCGGCTCCTTGAGCAGCGGTTCGACGCCGAGCGCGCTGATCGCCGACGAGACCGCAGGATCGGTGGCGGCGTCGCGCAGCCTGGTCGCCCACCCGGGGTCACCGGCCCCGGCGCCCGGTCCCCCGGCGGCCGCCACCAGCTCCCAGACCGCGCGGTACGTCGGGTGGGTGAAGTCGTCGGGTCCCACCTCGGAGGTGAGCCGGCCGATCGTCATCGGGTGCTGGACGACCAGCTTCAGGGTCTCGCGCTCGATGGAGAACCGGGGGTCGCGCAGGTCGGGGACGTTCGACCGCGGCGGCGGGGTCGCCGACGTCGGAGCGGCGTCCTGGCCGGGGCGCCGGTTCGCCGCCCGGCGGACCTCGGTGCGGGCCTCGTCGGGGTCGACACCGATCATCCCGGCGAGCTCACGGGCGAACGCGTCGACCTTCGACCTGTCGCGGATGCTCGACACCAGCCGGGCGCCCTCGCGCAGCGCGTCGATCCGGCCGTCGGCGCGGTCGAGGTCGTACTTGCCGACGACGTTGGTGAGCACGAAGCGGTAGAGCGGGACACGCCGAGCGACCAGCTCACGCACCGCCGCGTCGCCCTTCGTGATCCGCAGGTCGCACGGGTCGAGGCCGTCCGGCTCGACCGCGACGTAGGTCTGGGACACGAAGTTCTGGTCGCCGCCGAAGGCCCGGATCGCGGCCTTCTGGCCGGCGGCGTCACCGTCGAAGGTGAAGATCACCTCGCCGCGGAACTCCTCGTGGTCGTTGAGGAACCGTCGCAGCACGCGCGAGTGGTCGTCGCCGAACGCCGTGCCGCAGGTGGCGACCGCCGTACCGACGCCGGCGAGGTGGCAGGCCATCACGTCGGTGTAGCCCTCGACGATCACGGCCTGCGAGGACCGGCCGATCTCGCGGCGCGCCAGGTCGATGCCGTAGAGGACCTGGCTCTTCTTGTAGATCGGGGTCTCGGAGGTGTTGAGGTACTTCGCCTCGATGCGGTCGTCGTCGAAGAGCCGCCGCGCGCCGAAGCCGATCGTCTCGCCGCTGGACTCCCGGATCGGCCAGAGCAGCCGGCCGCGGAAGCGGTCGTACCCGGACGGGCCGATCAGGCCGCCGACCGTCATCTCCTCGGTGCTGAACCCGCGCCCGCGCAGGTGGTTGGCGAGCGCGCGGCCGTCGTTGGGTGCGAACCCGATCCCGAACGTCTCCGCCGCGGCCTGGTCGAAGCCCCGCTCGTCCAGGAACTGACGGCCAGCGATCGCGTCCGGGGTGCCGAGCTGCTCGGCGTAGAACGCCTGCGCCGCCTGGTGCGCCTCGAGCAGCCGTCGCCGCGACGGGCCCTTGGGGCGCTCGGTCTGGAAGCCGTCGTCCTCGCGGCGCAGGACCACGCCGAACTTGTCGGCCAGCCGCTCCACGGCCTCGCTGAAGCTCAGGCCGTCGATCTTCATCAGGAACGTGATGACGTCGCCGCCCTCGGAGCACCCGAAGCAGTGGAAGAAACCCCTCGAGGGGTTGACGTTGAACGACGGCGACTTCTCGTCGTGGAACGGGCAGAGGCCCTTCTGGGAGCCGCCGCCCGCGTTGCGGAGGGTGACGTACTGCGAGACGACGTCGTCGATGCGCGCCTTCTCGCGCACCGTCGCGATGTCCTCCTCGCGGATCCGTCCTGCCACGTCGCGGAGTCTATGCGCCGGTCAGTAGTCGCCGGACATGACGTTCACAAGCTCCTCGCCGGCGGCGTACCGGTGGAGCTGGTCGCGCACGAGGCGGTACGCCCGCGGCCACATCGCGCTGCTCGCCCCGCCGACGTGGGGGCTCACGAGCAGGTTGGGCGCGTCCCACAGCGGATGGTCCTCCGGCAGCGGCTCGACGTCGGCGACGTCGGTGGCGTACTGGAGCCCGCCGGAGTGCAGCGCGACGACGACCGCGTCCGTGTCGACCACAGCGCCGCGGGCGACGTTCACGAGCAGGGCGCCGTCCTTCATCGCGGCGAGGAAGTCGGCGTCGACGAGGCCGCGCGTCTCGTCGGTGAGGGGGACGACGAGCACGACGACGTCGGCCCGCGGCAGCAGCTCGGGCAGCTCGCCGATCGCGTGCACGCCGTCGCGGGCGGTGCGCGCGACGCGCACGACCTCGACCTCGAACGGCAGCAGCCGCCGCTCGATCGCCTCCCCGACCGCGCCGTACCCGACCAGCAGCACCCGCCGGTCGGCGAGGGCCGGGTGCCAGCCGGTGCGCCAGCGGTGCCGGTCCTGGTCGCGCACGAAGCCCGGCACGCCCCGGAGGCTCGCGAGCGTGAGCGTCAGCGCGAGCTCGGCCGTCGACGTGTCGTGGATGCCGCGGCCGTTGCAGAGCAGCACGCCGTCCGGGACCGCGTGCCGGATGTTGTCGACGCCGGCGGTCATGGTCTGCACCACCTCCAGCGACGTCATCCGCGGCAGCACCTCGGACACCCGCGACCCGACCTGGTACGGCGGCACGTAGAAGCGCACCTCGGACACCGAGTCCGGCACCGACTCGGTCGGGTCGACGACCTCGTAGCGCAGGTCCTGCGGCGGGTCGCCCAGCTCGGCGGGATCGAACGGCAGCCACACCAGCCGGTCGCTCATGACCGCCCCCGCAGCGCGGCGTGCCACGCGACCGCGCTCTGGTCGGTCAGGGACGCCACCTGGTCGATCACGACGCGCAGACGCGCGGCGTCGTCGCCGGCCGCCGCCCAGTCGTCGGCGAACGGACGCTGCATCGCGTCCGGCCCGCGGTGGGCGAGCAGCGCGACGAGCTCGGCGAGCAGCTCGCGCTGCCGCTCCATCAGCGCGACCCGGTCGTCGGCGCGCATCACGTAGTGGGCGGCGACGCCCTTGAGGACCGCGATCTCCAGCCGGGTCTCCTCGGGGACGACCAGGTCGGCGGCGTACCGCACGAACGGGCCGTCGCTCTCCGCGAAGGTCGCGTGCTGGACCGCGCCGCAGAACCGGCCGATCAGGTCGCTGGTGAGGTTCTTGAGGGCGGCGAGCGAGCGCCGGCCGCCGTCGTACGGCGTGACGGGCCAGCTGCCGACCGTGCGCAGCCGGGCGAGGGTCTTGTCGAGCGCGTCGTCGTGGGCGTCGGGGAGGTACCAGTCGCGCACCGTCTGCCAGACCGCGGCCTCCTCGAGCGCGGTGAGGTCGACCCGACCGGCGACCACGCCGTCCTCGACGTCGTGGACGGAGTAGGCGACGTCGTCGGCGAGATCCATGACCTGCGCCTCGACGCACTGGCGGAGGCCGTCGGCGCCGCGGCGCATCCAGTCGAACACCGGCCGGTCGTCGTCGTACACGCCGAACTTCACGACGAACCGGGGCGACCCGTCGGCGTGCACGCCGTGCGGCTCCTCGGCCGCCGTGCGCGGCCAGGGGTACTTGGTGCAGGCGTCGAGCGTCGCGCGGGTCAGGTTGAGGCCGGCGCCGTCGGTCTTGGCCTCCAGCCGGGTCAGCAGCCGGAGCGTCTGGGCGTTGCCCTCGAAGCCTCCGCACGCCTCCCCCAGCTCGGCCAGCACCCGCTCGCCGTTGTGGCCGAACGGCGGGTGGCCCAGGTCGTGGGCCAGGGCGGCCGTCTCGGCGATGTCGGGCTGGGTGCCGAGCGCCCGGGACAGGTCGCGGGCGATCTGGGCGACCTCGAGGCTGTGCGTGAGCCGGTTGCGCACGAAGTCGTCGGTCTGCGGCCCCATCACCTGGGTCTTGGCCGCCAGCCGCCGGGACGCGGCCGCGTGCACCACGCGGGCGCGGTCACGCTCGAACGGCGTGCGCACCGGTGCGTCGACACGTTTCGGCGGCTCGTGGACGAGGCGCTCGCGGGCGGCGTCGTCGTACAGGTCCTCGGTCATCGGGACCGACTCTAGGAGCCCGCAGGGACCTTCGTCCCTGCCGGTGTCCGCTCCACCGGTCTAGGGTGCGGGGATGCAGGGTGTCGCCGAGTACCGCGAAACGCTCCAGGCCCTCGATCCCGCGGCCTGGCCGGACTACCTCGACGAGCACTCCGGGCTCCCCGGTCCGCGCGGGAACGTCGAGCTCGCGCTCGCCGCGGCGGAGCTGGCGAGCCCCGAGCTGGACGACGCGCTGATCGCCAGCGGTGACGAGTACCGGACGTTCTGCGGCGTCGTGGGACTCGGCACCCGCGCCGCCGACCCCACGATCCGCGAGCGGCTGCGGCAGCACGCGTCGGACGACCGGTGGCGGGTGCGGGAGGCCGTCGCGATGGCGCTCCAGCGGCTCGGCGACGTGGACCTGCCCCAGCTCGAGGAGATCGTCCTGGACTGGGCCGACGACCCGGACCCGTTCGTGCAGCGGGCCGCCGCGGCGGCGATCTGCGAGCCCCGGCTGGTCGCGACCCGCCACACGGCCGCCGTGGCCGTCGAAGTGTGCCGCCGGGCGACCACCGCCCTCGCCGCGCGGCCGGTCGAGGAGCGGCAGGACGCCGACGTACGGAGCCTGCGGCAGGGCCTGGGCCACTGCTGGAGCGTCGCGGTCGCGGCGGACCCGGAGCCCGGCCTCGCGGCCTTCCACGCCCTCGACACCCACGACCCCGACGTCGCCTGGATCGTGCGGGAGAACCGGACCAAGAAGCGGCTCGCCGACCTGCTGTGACGAGCCCTCGGGCTCAGTACGTCGCGACGTGCACGTGGTCCATGTGGTTGGCGGTGGCCGACCCGTGGTCGCCGTACGCCCGCCAGCCCTCGGAAGCCCGCTCCGGCGTCCAGATCTGATCCCACCAGATGACGTCGTAGAGGTGCAGCTCGGAGGCGTGCGACTGGAGGTACGCCGCGATCTGGTCGCCCAGCGCCTTGTCGCTGGTCATGATGTCGATCGCCTTGCCCGACGAGTGCTCGCCATGGGCGTCCCAGCCGCCGTACGACGTGATCTGGGGGAACGCGTGGCAGACCGAGCGGTAGACGTACACCGCGTTGGACGTCAGGCCGCTCTCGACGCCGGGGTCGGGGCACGGGGCCATCGACAGGCCGGCGGCCGCGGCGGGCTCCTCCTCGGGCTTGTCCGCGGCGAGGTAGCCGTCGGTCACCCAGCGGGACTCGCCCTGCCAGACGATCTCGACGCGGTCGCCGTCCTTGCGGCCGGTGACGAGCACGTGCTTGCCGGCCTCGAGCTCGCCGACCCGGGTGGCGTCGTCACCGGCGCCGGTCCACAGGTTGAGGACCGTCGTGGTCCAGAGCTTCTCGTCGGCCTGCTTGACGGCACGCGCCGTGACGACGCTCGGCTTCAGGCGCAGCCGGGTGGCCTCGACGCGGGACCCGCTGCGCGAGACCGTCTCCCGGGCGAGCGTGGCGCCCGAGATGTCGGCGGCTGCGCTCGAGGTGGGCGCGTCGTGCGTGCTGGCGTCCTGCGCGAGCAGGGTGGACTCGGGACTGGAGGCGAGCACGCCGATGATGACGGCGGATGCGGTCGCCAGCAGGGCAAGCGGGCCGGCCACGAGGGTGGCGCGGGGCCTGCGGCGGGCATCGGTGTCCCGCTTGTGGCGATGGTCTGCCACAGCGCTGATCCTTTGCTGTTGCGGTCGGGGGTGTGCCGCCGCCGTGGACTCCCGAGAAAGGTCACGAAACGGCAACGACCGCCCGAGTCAACCACACGCCCGCCGGGGTCCGGAATCGAGGGCGCCCGATCCGGCGTGTTCCCGATCACCCCCCGGTGGGACCGGAGGTGTCCTCCTGGAGGTGGCAGCCGCTGCCGTCGGCGTCGTCGAGCCACCCCTCGGGGAGGACGACGCGCTCGCGCGGCGAGCCCTGCCGGCCTCGCGGCGCACCGAGCTCGGCGACCGGGAACGGCTCGTCGGGGTCGAGCTCGGCGAGCAGCCGGTCCAGCGCCGCCAGGCTGTCGACCAGGCCCAGGGAACGCCGCATCTCGCCGCCCGCCGCGAAGCCCTTGAGGTACCACGACACGTGCTTGCGGAACTCCTTGCAGCCCCGCTCCTCCCCCATGTGCTGGCACAGCAGCTCCGCGTGCCGGCGCATCATCGAGGTCACCTCGCCCAGCCTCGGCAGCGTCGCGACCTGCTCGCCGCGGAACGCCGCGGCCAGGTCGCGGAACAACCACGGCCGGCCCAGGCAGCCGCGCCCGACGACGACACCGGCGGCGCCGGTCTGCTCGACCATCCGCAGCGCGTCCGCGGCCTCCCAGATGTCGCCGTTGCCGAGCACCGGGATGTCGACGTGCTCGACGAGCGCCGCGATCGCGTCCCAGTCGGCTGCGCCGGAGTACGCCTGCGCGACGGTCCGCCCGTGCAGGGCGATCGCCGCGCAGCCCGACTCCTGGGCGATCCGCCCGGCGTCGAGGTAGGTCAGGTGGTCGTCGTCGATGCCCTTGCGGGTCTTCATGGTCACCGGCACGCCGTACGGCGTCGCCGCGGCGACCGCGTGCTCGAGGATCTCGGCCAGCAGCCCGCGCTTCCACGGCAGCGCGCCGCCGCCACCCTTGCGGGTCACCTTGGGGACCGGACAGCCGAAGTTCAGGTCGATGTGCGCGACGCCGTACTCGGCGCAGAGGATCTCGGCGGCCTTCCCGACGTACACGGGGTCGGTGCCGTAGAGCTGCACCGAGCGGGTCGTCTCCAGCTCGTCGAAGACCAGCATGTCGCGGGTGTGCTGGTCACCCTCGACCAGGCCGCGGCTGGTGATCATCTCGCAGACGTAGAGGCCCGCGCCCTGCTCGGCGCACAGCCGGCGGTACGCCGCGTTCGTGATGCCCGCCATCGGCGCGAGCACGACGGGGACGTCGACGCGCAGGGACCCCAACGACAAGCCGGGGGTCAGCGAGGTGGGGACGGACATGGGCCCATTGTCCGGCGTGGGCTCGGGAGCGCCCAAATCGGACGCCGGATCTCGAGGCTCAACCGCCGTTCGACTTCTTCTTCGACTTCTTCGACTTCTTCGGCTTCGGCGGCTCGTACTTGACGACGTCCCCGCTCCAGGTGATCGGGTTGAACGTCTCCACGGGGCGGAAGCTGACCGACACCAGGTCGCCGTGCTTGGGCGCGAGGTAGACCAGGCACACCTTCACGTCGTCGCCCGGCCCGAACTTCGGGGGGAAGGGCACGCTCGGGCAGGCGTCGAACGAGCTCGCGAACGGCGTCGGCTCCAGCAGCACGTTCTGGTCGTTCACGACGTACAGCGGCACCGGCCGGCCGCCGAGGTCGGTGTCGCCGACGTTCTTCACCGTCGCCCGCACGTAGTACGGGTTCGACTTCTTCTGCTCGTCGGTGAGCTGCCAGGCGGAGAAGTCCTTGATCGAGGTCTTCTCCAGCTTGGTGACCTGGATGTCGAGCACGCCGACCTGGTCCTGCCGCGGCTCGTACGCGACGACGGCATGGTCGCCCAGGGACAGCTGGCTGCCCGGTGGGGTCAGCTCGACGCCGGCCGGCACCGGCAGGTACGGCGTCTCGCTCGCCGCGGGGGTGGGCGACGGCGATCCCGAGGCCTCCGGCGAGGACCCGTCGGAGGACGACGAGCAGCCGGCCACCGTCAGCGCGGCGGCCAGCAGCAGGGCGGCGGTGCGGGTCAGCACCCGACCAGTCGCCCGGCGAAGTACGACGTGATGGCGTCCAGCGAGACCCGCTCCTGCTGCATGGTGTCGCGCTCGCGGACGGTCACCGCCTGGTCCTCCAGGGTGTCGAAGTCGACCGTCACGCAGTACGGCGTCCCGATCTCGTCCTGGCGGCGGTAGCGACGGCCGATCGCGCCCGAGTCGTCGAAGTCGACGTTCCAGCCGGCCCGGCGCAGCTCCATCGCCAGGTCCTTCGCCTTCGGCGACAGGTCGGCGTTGCGGCTCAGCGGCAGCACGGCCACCTTCACCGGCGCCAGTCGCGGGTCGAGCTTGAGGACGGTGCGCTTGTCGACGCCACCCTTGGTGTTCGGCGCCTCGTCCTCGGTGTAGGCGTCCACGAGGAAGGTCATCAGGCTGCGCGAGAGGCCGGCGGCCGGCTCGATGACGTAGGGCGTGTAGCGCTCGTTGTTGGCCTGGTCGAAGTACGACAGGTCCTGGCCGGAGTGCTTGGCGTGCGTGGTGAGGTCGAAGTCGGTGCGGTTGGCGATGCCCTCGAGCTCACCCCACTCCGAGCCTGCGAACTTGAAGCGGTACTCGATGTCGACGGTGCGCTTGGAGTAGTGGCTGAGCTTCTCCTGCGCGTGCTCGTAGTGCCGCAGGTTGTCGGGGTCGATGCCGAGGTCGACGTACCACTTCGTGCGCTCGTCGATCCAGTACTGGTGCCACTCCTCGTCCTCACCCGGCTTGACGAAGAACTCCATCTCCATCTGCTCGAACTCGCGGGTGCGGAAGATGAAGTTGCCCGGCGTGATCTCGTTGCGGAAGCTCTTGCCGATCTGGGCGATGCCGAACGGCGGCTTCTGGCGGCTCGAGGTCACGACGTTCGCGAAGTTGATGAAGATGCCCTGTGCGGTCTCGGGCCGCAGGTAGTGCAAGCCCTCCTCGTTCTCGATGACGCCGAGGTAGGTCTTGAGCAGGCCGGAGAACTGCCGCGGCTCGGTCCACGCACCGCGGGTGCCGCAGTTGGGGCACGCGACGGTCGTCAGGTCGACGTCGTCGGGGTTCTCGATGCCCTTCTTCTCCGCGACCTCCTCCTGGAGGTGGTCGGCGCGGAACCGCTTGTGGCAGGACTGGCACTCGGTCAGCGGGTCGGTGAACGTGTCGACGTGGCCGCTGGCCTCCCAGACCTGCCGCGGCAGGATGATCGAGGAGTCCAGACCGACCATGTCGTCGCGCATGGTGACCATCGACCGCCACCACTGGCGCTTGATGTTCTCCTTGAGCTCGACGCCCAGCGGGCCGTAGTCCCAGGCGGAGCGGGTACCGCCGTAGATCTCGCCGCACGGGTACACGAAGCCCCGGCGCTTGGCGAGGGAGACGACGTTGTCGACGGTGGACGGCGGCGGCTTGGCCACGGTGGCTCCTATGGTCAGCTGGTCAGCGGCGGAACGTGAGCGTTCAGCCTAACGATCTGGGCGAGCCGATATTGAGGGTGGTGCCCGGCTCGGCGTCCTCGTACGCCGAGGGCTCCTCGATCGCCCGCGAGAGCACCACCACCGCGCGGAGCTTGACGTCGTACGACGACAGCGCGCGCCGGTAGCTGCCGACGTTCTCCCACCGGGTGCTCAGCACCCACAGCTCGGGGTCGTCGACGTTGCGGCCGATCTCGCCGCCGGCGTACCCGGCGCACGCGGCGAGCGCGTCGCGCGCGGTCGCCAGGTCGGTCCGGAACTCGTCGCCGTCCGCCGCCGGGACGCGGAATCTGTTCACCACCAGCACGCGGTGATCGTAGCCGCGCGACGGTTTGACAACGGTTCTCAACTGACCTGAGAATCGTTCTCATGAAGTCTCTCGTCGTGCTGCCGGCAGTCCTGCTGCTGGCCGGGTGCTCGGCGTTCACCGACGACTCCGTGGGGCTCGACAACGGCGTCCAGGTCGCGACGGCGTTCTACCCGCTGCAGTACGTCACCGAGCGGGTCGCCGGCGGGCATGCCGAGGTCGAGAACCTCACGGCCCCCGGGGGCGAGCCGCACGACCTCGAGCTGACGATCCGCGAGACGGCGGACGTCGCGCAGGCGGACCTGGTCGTCTACGAGCGCGGCTTCCAGCCGTCGGTCGACGCCGCCGTCGACGAGAACGCCGAGGGGCAGGTCCTGGACGCCGGCGCGGCCGCCGGCCTGGTGCCGTTCCGCGAGCACGGCGTCGACTCCTCCGAGGACGACCCACACTTCTGGCAGGACCCGTTGCTGCTGGCGAAGGTCGGCGACGCCGTCGCCGACCGGCTGGCCGACGTCGACCCGGCGCACGCCGCGGACTACGCCGCGAACGCCGCCGACCTGCGTGCCGACCTCGAGCGGCTCGACGAAGAGTACGCCGCGGGGCTCACCGGCTGCGAGCGCGACACGGTGGTCGTGAGCCACGACGCCTTCGGCTACCTCGAGCGCTACGGCCTGCACATGGAGGCCGTCCTGGGCCTCGCGCCCGACTCCGAGCCGACGCCGGCGGACCTGGGCCGGCTCCAGGACCTGGTGCGCTCCGAGGGCATCACCACGGTCTTCTCCGAGTCGCTGGTGAGCCCGGCGGTCGCCGACGCGCTCGCCCGCGACACCGGGGTGAGGAGCGAGGTGCTCGACCCGGTCGAGGGCCTCTCCGACGAGACTGCGGGCCAGGACTACCTGTCGCTCATGCGGGCGAACCTCGAGGCACTCCGGGAGGCGAACGGCTGTGAGTGATCCCGTCATCCACCTGGCCGACGGCGCCGTGGCGATCGCCGGCCGGCCGATCCTGCGGCACATCGACCTGACCGTGCCGGCCGGCGAGTTCCTCGCGCTGATGGGCGCGAACGGGTCGGGCAAGTCGACGCTGGTCCGGGCGCTCACCGGCCTGCACCCGTTGGCGTCCGGGTCGCTGACGCTCTTCGGCACGCCGTTCCACCGCTTCCGCGACTGGCGCCGGATCGGGTTCGTGCCGCAGCGCGGCGGCGCGACGTCCGGCGTGCCGGCCTCGGTGTGGGAGGTGGTCGCCTCCGGCCGGCTCACCCGCCGGCGGCCGCTGCGCCCGCTCGGCCGTGCGGACCGTCGCGCGATCGCCGACGCGCTCGACGTGGTCGGTCTCGCCCGGCGTGCCCACGAGAGCGTCTCGACGCTGTCCGGCGGCCAGCAGCAGCGCGTGCTGATCGCCCGCGCCCTGGCCGGCGAGCCCGAGCTGTTCTTCCTCGACGAGCCGACCGCCGGCGTCGACCTGCCGAACCAGCAGATCCTCGCCGACACCCTCCAGACGCTGTCGGACCGCGGCGCGACGATCGTGCTCGTCGCCCACGAGCTCGGGCCGATGGCGCCGCTCATCGACCGCGCGGTGGTGATGCGGGACGGCCGGATCGCGTACGACGGCCCGCCCCTGGCCAGCGAGCAGGTCGCCACCGCCCACCTCGACCTGCACGACTACGGCCACCACCACCCCGAGCCGGAGCGCCACGACCACGCCCCGCACATCGCCTCGCCGATCGAGGGTCCGCTGGAGGCGGAGCGATGAACGAGTACCTCGACCTGCTCGGCCTGCCGTTCATGCAGCGGGCACTGATCGCCGCGATCTTCACCGGCCTCGCCGCCCCCGCGGTCGGCACCTACCTCGTGCAGCGCCGACTCGCGCTGATGGGCGACGGCATCGGCCACGTCGCGGTCACCGGCGTCGCGCTGGGCCTGCTGACCGGCGCCTCCCCCACCTGGACCGCGGTGGTCGTGGCGGCGCTCGGCGCGGTGCTGATCGAGGTGATCCGCGAGCGCGGCCACGCGAACGGCGACGTCGCACTGGCGTTGCTGTTCTACGGCGGCCTCGCCGGAGGCGTGCTGATCACCGGGCTCGCCGGGCAGAGCGGGGCGCGCCTCCAGCAGTACCTGTTCGGATCGATCACCACGATCTCGGTCGGCGACGTCGTGGTCACGATGGCGCTGGCCGCGGTCGTCGTGCTCATCTGCGTCGGGCTGTCCCCCCAGCTGTTCGCGGTGGCCCAGGACCAGGAGTTCGCCCGGGTCGCCGGACTGAACGTCCGTGTCTACAACCTGCTGGTCGCGGTGCTCGCCGCGGTCAGCGTGACCGTCGCGATGCGCACCGTCGGCCTGCTGCTGGTCTCGGCGCTGATGGTCGTGCCGGTCGCGACCGCCCAGCAGCTCAGCCGCTCGTTCCGCACCACGCTCGCCGCGGCGATGCTGCTCGGCACGCTGGCGTCCGTGGGCGGGCTGCTGCTCTCGGCGTACGCCTCGTTCCACGCGCGGGTCGCCCCGGGCCCGACGATCGTGCTGCTGGCCCTCGCCGGCTTCGTGGTGGCCTGGCCCCTGGGCGTCTGGCTGCGCTCGCGGCGCCGGTTGCGGCAGCCGTTCCCGGTCGTGGAGGCCGCGGTGCACCAGACGATCGGCGAGCACCCGCACCAGCACGGCGTGGACTGCGGCCACGTCGCGGTCCCGCACGGCGACCACGTCGACTACGTGCACGACGGCCACCGCCACGCGGAGCACGGGAGGCACTATGACGAGCACTGAGGGCGTGCCCCTGCGACCGACGCGCCAGCGGCGCGCGGTCATGGAGGCGCTGGAGTCGTTCGACGACTTCCGCTCCGCCCAGGAGATCCACGACCTGCTCTGCCGGCGCGGCGACGCCGTCGGCCTGGCGACCGTCTACCGCACGCTCCAGCGGCTCGCCGACGCCGGCGAGGTCGACCTGCTGCGCACCGAGGACGGCGAGGCGATCTATCGCCGCTGCTCGGACACCCACCACCACCACCTGGTCTGCCGCGCCTGCGGCGCGACCGTCGAGGTCGAGGGTCCGACCGTCGAGCGGTGGACGCGCGCGATCGCCGCCGAGCACGGGTACGACGACGTCAGCCACACCCTCGAGATCTTCGGGACCTGCGCGGACTGCCGCGGATAGCTGGTCGTCGCCCGACACCTAGGGTGGAGGGCGATGAAGGTCCTCCACCGCCATCCGCTCCTGCTCGCGATCCCGCTGATCGCGGCCATCGCGCTGATCGTGGTGCTCGTCCGGGCCAACCCCCGGTACGGCGCCCCGGGCCGCCCCGAGCCGTGGTCGTCGCCGGTGGTCAGCGCCGACGGGACCCGGGTGACGATCTCCTACACCGTCCCCGGCTGCTCCCGCTCCGAGCACACCGAGACCGCCGAGGGCCGCGACGAGGTCACGATCACCGTCCTGGTCGGTGACGACGCCGACACCCCGTGCGGCGAGTCCACCCGGCAGCGGACCGCGACGATCACGCTCGACGAGCCGCTCGACGACCGCCGGCTGGTCGACGGCGCCCGGGACTGACCGCCCTCACCGGCGTTGGCTGCGCCGCCAGGCCTCCGGCGGCACGCCGTACCGGCTCCGGAACCGCCGCACCAGGTACGACGCGTCGCGCAGGCCGGTGCGCGCCGCGACGACCCCGAGCGGCAGGTCGGTCTCGCGCAGCAGCCGACGGACCTCGGTCATCCGGCGCTCGGTGATCCACTCGAGCAGCGGCCGGCCGGTGCGTCGGCGCACCAGGGTCGTCAGGTGGCCCGGGGTGTAGCCGAGCGCCCGGGCGACGTCCGACGCGGAGACCGGCTCCCGGAAGGTCGCCTCGATCTCGTCGAAGACCCGCGCGACCAGGGGGTCCGGGGCGCTCGGCGGCGCCGGCGCGAGGCGCGCCGACTCGACGAGGAGGCGGGTCAGCAGCCCGCCGGCGGCCTCGGTCGCGCCCAGCCGGTCCGGCCGGTCGAGCTCATCGGCGAGCTCCCCGAGCCAGGCGCGCCACCGCCCGCGGTCGGCGGCGGCAACCTCGGCCGTCCCGGCTCCCGGGGCGAACAGCGCCAGGAGCGGATGGTGCACCCAGACCAGCGGCGAGACCTCGTCGAGCGCCGGCACCGCGTCCGGGGTGAAGGCGACGGACCAGGCCCGGCCGTGCGCGATCGTCGAGGCGGCGGCGACACCGACGACCTTCCCGGGCGCGAGCGCGTGGAGCGTCCCGGGACGGAGCGGCCGCTCGCGGCCGTCGACCGCGAACGAGCCGTCACCCGACTCGACGTAGACCAGCACGTGGAAGTCGTGCGCGTGCCGGTGGTCCGGCGGCAGGCCGGCGTGCTCGGCGGCGGTGTCGTAGCCGTGGACGGACACCGGGAGCCGCCCGGGACGGCGCTCGTAGCGGTAGACCGGGGTGCCGTCCGGGCGCACCGACCGGATGCTCGGCGCCGAGGATCGTCCCATCGCTCCCGACTTTCGTGCTGTCCCGGATCCACAGGATGTCCAAGACTGGTGGTCGTGAACAGGTCTACCACGGGAGGCTCGATGTCCGGCCGGATCCACGACGAGCGCACGGCGGCGGAGCGGGACCGCGCCTTCCTGCCCGGGATGGGCCGGGCGTGGCTGCTCCCCCTCTACGACGTCTTCACCCGGGTCGGCGGCGTCCACCGGCTGCACGCCCGGGCGGTGGAGCTCGCGGGGGTCGCGCCGGGCCAGACGGTGCTCGACGTCGGTTGCGGGACCGGCAACCTCGCGCTGGCCGTGCTCGCCGTCCAGCCGACGGCGCGGGTCACCGGGCTGGACCCGGACGGCGACGCGCTGCGGCGGGCGGGGCGCAAGGCCCGCCGCCGCGGCCTCCGGCTGGAGCTCGTCCAGGGCTTCGCCGACCGGGTGCCGGTCGAGGACGGGTCCGTCGACCACCTGGTCTCGGCGCTCGCCCTCCACCACGTCGACGACGGGAGCCGGGAGGGGTTCGCCCGGGAGGCCCGGCGGGTGCTGCGGCCGGGCGGCACGGTCACGATCGTCGACGTGGGCGGCGGACTGCACGGGCACGACCACGGCCCCGACCACGACCGGGGCCGGGGGCGGCGCCACGGGTGGCGCCGCCCCCGGCTGCAGGACCTCCCGGTCGTCGCGCCCAACCGGGGCGACGGGATCCCGGCGCTGCTCCGGGCGGCGGGGCTGGTGGACGCGCGGGAGGTGGACCACACCGAGCACCGGTTCGGCCGGATCACGTTCGTGCAGGCCACCCGGTGACGCCGGTCAGGCGACCTCCTTCCAGGGGTCGTGCTCGGCCAGGATCCGGTCGATGCGCGCCTGGTCGATGCGCGACACGACGTACTGGCTCTCGTGCGCGTCGCGCACGCACTTGGCGAGGCTGAAGGCGGAGGTCGTCAGGAAGACCGTGCCGAGGCCGAGGAAGGCCTTGGGCCACGGGTCGGCCGGCAGGTAGTAGACGGCGGCGAGCATCGTGAACAGGGCAAGCCCGAACGCGATCGCGGACTGCGCGTAGAAGGCGGCGGTGTTCTTCGGAGTGGGTGCCTGGGATTCCATGCCCCCAGCCTCGGCGGCGGGCCGCCCGCCCGGCATCCGCACGCGTACTCAGATCGTTTGCGACACTGCCGCCTGTGAACGCGTGGAGGGCATGGACGCTGCCGGCCGCCGTCGCGGTCAAGGACCGGCTGTTCCTGGCCGTCGCGGTGCTGCGGGTGATCGTCCTCCTCAACGCGGTGCTGCTCACGGTGTGGCGTGCCGACGAGCTGCAGCGGCCGGTGGCCGGCGCGGGCTGCCTGGTCGTCATGGCCGCCTGGACCGGCTTCGCGACCTGGGCGTACGCCGACCCACGGCGGCGCACGTTCCGCCTGCTGGTCGCCGACCTCGGCGTCGCGGTGGCGCTGATCCTCGCCTCGCCGCTGGTCAAGGACGACGGCGTCACCTCCAGCGTGCCGGGCTACTGGGTGATCGCTGCCCTGGCGGCCTGGGCGATCCAGTACCGCTGGGCCGGCGGCCTCCTCGCCGGCGCGGTGCTCGCAGCGGCCGACCTGGCCCGGCAGCAGGTCGACGCCTCCGACTACGGCAACACGTTCCTGCTGCTGGTCGGTGGCGCGGTCCTCGGGTTCATGTGCCAGTCGTTGCAGGAGATGGCGACCGAGCGCGACGCGGCGGAGCGCGCCGCCGCCGTGGCCGAGGAGCGCGCCCGGCTGGCGCGAGCGGTGCACGACGGCGTGCTGCAGGTCCTCGCCCTCGTCCAGCGCCGGGGGCGCGAGCTCGGCGGCGAGGGTGCCGAGCTCGGCCGGCTCGCCGGCGAGCAGGAGCGGGCGCTGCGGTCCTTGATCCGGACCCAGGACGACGCGGGCGCTCCGGCAGGCAGCGTGGACGTGGTCGCCGAGCTGAGCGGGCTCGAGCGCCACGAGACCGTCACGGTGTCGACACCGGGGACGCCCGTGGAGCTGCCGGCGGTCGCGGCGCACGAGCTGGTCGCCGCCACCCGCGCCTGCCTGGACAACGTCCGGACGCACGTGGGCGAGGACGCCCCCGCCTGGGTGCTGGTGCAGGCGTTCCCCGACCGGGTCGAGGTGTCGGTGCGCGACGACGGCCCGGGCATCCCGGCAGGACGGCTCGACGAGGCCGTCGCCCAGGGTCGGCTCGGCGTGGTCGAGTCGATCCGCGGGCGGATCGCCGACCTGGGCGGCGCCGCACGGCTGACCAGCAGCGAGCTCGGCACCGAGTGGGAGCTCGTCGTCCCGAGGACACAGGAGGCACGTCGATGACCGAGGCGGTCCGGGTGATGGTGGTCGACGACCACCCCATGTGGCGCGACGCGGTCGAGCGGGACCTCGCCCAGGCCGGCCTCGAGGTGGTGGCCGTCGCCGCCACCGGCCGCGAGGCGCTGGCCCGCTTCCCGGCGGCCCGACCGCAGGTCGTCGTCCTCGACCTGCAGATCCCCGAGCCGGACGGCGTCGCCGTCACCGCCGCCGTGGTCGAGCAGGACCCGGACGTCAAGGTGCTGATCCTGTCGGCCTCGGGCGAGCACACGGACGTCCTCGCCGCGGTGAAGGCGGGTGCGACCGGCTACCTGGTGAAGTCGGCGTCGCGCGAGGAGCTCCTCGACGCCGTACGGCGGACCGCCGCCGGTGACCCGGTCTTCACGCCCGGGCTCGCCGGGCTGGTGCTGGGCGAGTTCCAGCGCACCTCGGCCGAGCTCGACGAGCCGCACCTCACCGAGCGGGAGACCGAGGTGCTGCGGATGGTCGCCAAGGGGCTGTCGTACCGGCAGATCGCGGACCGGCTGGTGCTCTCGCACCGGACGGTGCAGAACCACGTGCAGAACACGCTGCGCAAGCTGCAGATGCACAACCGGGTGGAGCTGACCCGGTACGCGATCGAGCGGGGCCTGGACGCCGAGTGAGCGCCAGGCCCGGATCGACCGGATGGGGGCTGCGGGACCGGGCTCCCGGTGTCACGATCGAGGCATGCGCAGCGTGGAGGTGGGCTCCATCCCCCTCGACCGCCTGGCCTCCCTGCTGGACAAGGAGCGGGCCGGGCGGCTGATGGGGTACGCCGTCCGCGGCCGCAGGCTGCTCGCCGGCCGGGTGGTGTGGAACGTCAACGCGACCGCGACCGGCGGCGGCGTCGCCGAGATGCTGCAGGCGCTCCTCGCCTACAGCCGCGGCGCCGGGGTCGACACCCGCTGGCTGGTGCTCGACGCCCCGCCGGAGTTCTTCCGGATCACCAAGCGGGTGCACAACCTCCTGCACGGCTCGCCCGGTGACGGCGGCCCCCTCGGCCCGGCCGAGCGCGCGGCGTACGAGGCCGCCCTCGCCCCGAACCTCGAGCACCTGCTCGCGGTCGTGCGGCCCCAGGACGTGGTGCTGCTGCACGACCCGCAGACCGCCGGGCTGGTCCCCGGGCTGCGCGCGGCCGGCCTGCACGCGGTCTGGCGCTCCCACGTCGGGCGCGACACCCCGAACGAGCTCACGGAGGTCGGCTGGGAGTTCCTCCGGCCGTACGTCGAGCTCAGCGAGGCGATGATCTTCTCGCGCCCGGTGTACGCCCCGGAGTGGGTCGGGCCGGACCGGCTGTGGTCGATCCCACCGTCGCTGGACCCCTTCACCGCGAAGAACCGCGACCTCGCGAACGCCGACGTCGAGGCGACGCTCTCCTACGCCGGCCTCGTCGCGCCCGACGGACACCCGGACGTGACGTTCACCCGGCGGGACGGACGCACGGGGATGCTGCGGCGGCACCGCGAGCTCGTCCTCGCCGGCGGTCCCGTGCCCGACGACGCCCGGGTGGTGCTCCAGGTCAGCCGGTGGGACCGGCTCAAGGACATGCCGGGCGTGCTCGCCGGCTTCGTGGCCCGTCTCCCGGACCTGCCGCCCGACGTGCACCTGATGCTGGTGGGTCCGGACGTCTCCGGCGTCACCGACGACCCCGAGGGCGCCGAGGTCCTCGAGGAGTGCCTGGCGGACTGGCGCGCACAGCCCGAGGCGGCGCGCGCCCGGGTGCACCTGTGCAGCCTGCCGATGGACGACGTCGACGAGAACGCGCACCTGGTGAACGCCCTGCAGCACCACGCGGCGGTGGTCGTGCAGAAGAGCCTGGTCGAGGGGTTCGGCCTGACCGTGACCGAGCCGATGTGGAAGGCCCGGCCCGTCGTGGCGTCTCGCGTCGGCGGCATCCAGGACCAGATCGTGCACGGGCACAGCGGGCTGCTGCTCGACGACCCCACGGACCTCGACGAGCTCGGCGACCGGATCGCCGAGGTGCTGGGCGACCGTGCGCTCGCACACCGCCTCGGCACGGCCGCACGGGAGCGGGTCCGCGAGCAGTTCCTGGGCGACCGGCACCTCACGCAGTACGTCGACCTGTTCGAGCGCGTGCTCACGGGCTGACGCAGGTCAGAGCGGCAGCCGCACCCGGAACTCGCTGCCGACCCCCAGCTCGCTCTGCACCTCGATCCGGCCGCCGTGGGCCTCGACGATCGACCTGGTGATGCTCAGCCCCAGCCCGATGCCCTGGATGGCCTGCTCCTCGGCCTGCCGGGTGCGGAAGAACCGCGTGAACAACCGGTCGCGGTCGGCCGCGGAGATGCCGAGGCCGTCGTCGGCGACCGCGAGCACGATCCGGTTGGCCTCGGTGCCGAGGCTGACGCGGACGTGGCCGTCCGGGCGCGAGTACTTCACGGCGTTCGACACCAGGTTGTCGACCACCTGCGCCATCCGCTCGGCGTCGACGTCCGCGTCCAGGGTGTCCGGGGCGTCGACCGAGATCGACACACCCGCGCGGCACGCCGCGGGCTCGGCGGCCTGCACGCCGTCCCGGACCACGGCCGCCAGGTCGGTGCGCTCCCGGACCACCAGCATCGGCGTCTCGTCGGCCTGGGCGGTGTGCAGCAGGTCGGAGACCAGGCGCGTGAGCCGTCCGGTGTTGCGGGCGACGACCTCGAGCTGCGCCACGACGTCGGGCGGCAGGTCGTCGCGGTCGAGCAGGATGGCGACGTACCCGTTGATCGACGTCAGCGGCGTGCGCAGCTCGTGCGACACCGACGCCACGAACTCGTCCTTCACCCGCAGCGCCCGCATGAAGTCGGTGACGTCCTTGTACGCCAGGGCCGCGCCGGCGACGGCGCCGTGGTCGTCCTCGACCCGGCGCGCGGAGACCGACAGCGCCCGGCGGGTGTGCGGGTCGGAGCCCACCCACATCCGGATGTCCTCGAACTCCTCGCCGTGGCTGGCGCGGTAGGTCGGCATCTCCTCGCGCTCGAAGGACGTGGTGCCGTCGTCGTGGAACACCTGTCCGAGCTGGCCGGCGCGGCCGCGGTGCCCGTCGGGGAACGCCAGCCGCATGAAGTCCTCGTGCCGCCGGTTGACGCCCTCGTAGGCCCCGGTGCCGTCCAGCAGCACCAGGCCGACGTCCACGGTGTCGAAGATCGCCTGGGAGATCCGTCGCTGCCGCGCGATCTCGTCGCGGCTCGCGCGCACCCGGTCCAGGGCGTAGGAGATCGCGAACGCCGCCCAGCCCACGACGACCGGGATCAGCACCGCGCGGGACAGGTTGATGCCGTTGAAGCCGAGGTACACCAGGCTCGGCAGGGCGAGCAGGAACGTCGTCGCGACCACCGCCGTCGCCGCGCCGCGGCGGCCGAACTGGCGGCCCAGCCAGAGCGCCGGGACGACGGCGAGGATGCCCGCTCCCCCGCCCTGCGCGTCCATGCGCGACAGCCCGAGGGCCGCGAGGTCGAGGACCGGGACCGTCCCCACCGCCCAGTGCGGCAGCCGCTCCCAGGGGACGGCCGCGGCGAGCACGCACCCCACGCCGGTCACGACGAGACCGACGGTCGGCCAGGTCCCCACGCCGAGCAGGGAGTCGCCGCCGGCGGCCCGCAGCGTCAGGTCCAGGACGTACAGGATCGCGAAGACGCCCTGCAGGATCGCCGGGTCGGGCTCGTCGGTGAACAGCAGTCGACGGCGCAGGCCGCTCAGCCACCACCCGAGACGCCCCATCCCGTCTCCCCGGGTCAGCCTTCGGCCCCGCCGTACCGGCGGTCCCGTCGGGCGTAGAGCTCGATCGCCTGCCACAGGTGCCGTCGGTCGACATCGGGCCACAGCACGTCGGTGAAGACCAGCTCGGAGTACGCCGCCTGCCACAGCATGAAGTTGGACAGCCGCTGCTCCCCCGACGTCCGCCACATGAGGTCGGCGTCGGCGACCTCGGGGACGTAGAGGTGCTTCGCGAACGTCTTCTCGTCGACCTTGTCCGGGTTGAGCCGGCCGGCAGCGACCTCGCGCGCGATCGCCCGTGCGGTGTCGGCGATCTCGGCACGACCGCCGTAGTTGACGCACATGGTGAGCGTCAGCACGTCGTTCCCGCGGGTCAGCTCCTCGGCGACCTGGAGCTCCCTGATCACCGACTTCCACAGCCGCGGCGCGCGGCCGGCCCAGCGCACGCGGACGCCGAGCTCGTGCATCTCGTCGCGGCGCCGCCGAATCACGTCCCGGTTGAAGCCCATGAGGAACTTGACCTCGTCGGGCGAGCGCGACCAGTTCTCGGTGGAGAACGCGTAGGCCGAGATCGCCTTCACCCCGATCTCGATGGCACCCTCGACCACGTCGAAGAGCGAGTGCTCGCCCTGCTCGTGGCCCTTCGTGCGCGGCAGGCCCCGCTCCTTGGCCCAGCGGCCGTTGCCGTCCATGACGATCGCGACGTGCCGGGGCACGAGGTCCTTCGGGATCGCCGGCGGACGGGCGCCCGAGGGGTGCGGCGTGGGCGGCCGGACGGCTCTCCTCATGCCGACCTCAGCCCCGCTCCACGTACACGAGCGACTTCAGGCCCCGCTCGAGGTGCCAGGCGAGGTACGCCGCGACCAGGCCGCTCGCCTCCTTCAGGTTCCGTGGCGGCGCGACGTCGACGACCTCCCAGTCGCCGGCGAGGAGGGCCCCGAGCAGCGCGACGGTCTCGGGGGCCGGGCTGGCGGAGCCGGGCACCCGGCAGGTCGCGCACAGCACACCGCCCATCGACGGGTTGAACCACCGGTGCGGACCCTCGAGCCCGCAGCGGGCGCAGTGCTCGAACGACGGTGCCCAGCCGGCCACGGCCAGCGAGCGCAGCAGGTAGGAGTCGAGGACCTGGCCCGGTCCGTGCTCCCCCGCCACCATCGCGCGCAGCCCTCCGACCAGCAGCAGGAACTGCTGGACCGAGGGCTGCCGCTCCTCGGAGACCAGCCGGTCGGCGGTCTCGAGCATCACCGTGCCGGCGGTGTAGCGGTCGTAGTCGAGGCCGAGGCCCTTCGAGAACGGCGTCAGCGTCTCGGCCTGGGTGATCGTGTCGAGGTTGCGTCCCTCGGCGAGCTGGAGGTCGACGTGCGTGAACGGCTCCAGGCGCGACCCGAACCGCGACGTCGTGCGGCGTACGCCCTTGGCGACCGCACGGACCCGGCCGTGCTGGCGGGTCAGCAGGGTGATGATCCGGTCGGCCTCGCCCAGCTTGTGGGTGCGCAGCACGATCGCCTCGTCGCGGTAGAGCACTTCCCCATTCTGCCCGTCAGGCGCCCGTACGGCGCTTGCGACGCCCCGACTTCCAGCAGCCGGTGGCCAGCCCGACCGCGGCGCGGTCCAGCCGCTCGGGCGTGAGCCGCCACTCGAGCGCCGAGCTCGCGCGCACGAACGTCCCGGTGGGCAGCTCGTCGGCGAGCGTCACGGCGTCCGCCATCGGGCGCAGCGGGTCGAACGGGTGGCCGACGACCAGCGCCGGCACCGTGATCCGGCGCCGCTCCTTCGACGACGGCGCGGCGCGGCCGAAGAAGAGCCCGTGCAGGAGCGCGGCCATGGCGTCGGCGCGCTGGTCGCAGGTGTCGAGCGCGACCCCCGCCCAGAACGGCACGATGCCGCGCGGGATCGGCCGGGTGAGGCGACGCAGCAGCGTCACCGACAGCGGCACGAACCGCGCCGCGAGCAGGAGCGGTCCGAAGACGAGGATCGTGGCCTCCACGCCGTTGTCGAGGATCGGCGCCTCGAGGACCAGTCCCCGCACCCGCTCCGGGGCGATCGCGGCGGTCTCCAGCGCGACGTTGGCGCCCAGCGACACGCCGCCCACGACCGCCTGGGGCGCGCCGAGGTGGTCGAGGAGGGCGACCACGTGCTCGGCGTACTCGGTCACCGAGTAGGCGTGCGGGTCGGCCGGCCGGTCGGAGCGCCCGTGGCCGAGCGGGTCCAGCGTGACCACGTGCAGCCCCTCGGCCGCCAGCGCGTGCGCGAGCGGCTGCATCATCCGTCGCGGCATCAGCTCCGCGGGCAGCAGGACCACCCAGGAGTCGCCCGCGCCGTACTCGGTGTACTCCAGCCGGTCCCGACCGGCGTCCGACGCGATGAAGAACTGGCCGATCCTCTCCGACACCAACATGTGTTAACCCTAGGGTGTCCCCCATGCCGAACCCGGGTCGCGACCAGATCTCCTGGCCGGCGGCGGGCCTCATCCTCCTCGGCGTCCTGGCCACCGGAGTCGTCGCGGTCGAGTTCGCCCCGGCCGGCTCGCCGGCGGCCTCCTGGTGGCCGGCCGCAGGTCTGGCGGTCGTCCTCCTGGGTCTCACGCCGCGCTCGTGGTGGTGGTCGCTCGTCCCCGGCATCGTCGTGATGTCGGTGGTCGCGAACGTCGTCGGCGACCGCCCGCCGACGCTGTCCTGCTGCTACGCGGTCGCGAACGCGGCCGAGGCGGTCGTCGCCGCCTCGGTCCTGCGCCACGGTGGCCGGCGGACGCTGCCCGAGCTGTCCTCGGTCGAGGAGCTCGTCCGTCTGCTCGTCGCCGCGGTGCTGGGGGGGCTCACCATCGCGACCATCGCCGCCGGCGCCGCGGCGGCGCTCGACGACGGGTCGTTCGGGCTCACCTGGCGCGCGGTGTTCGCGTCCCACGCGGCATCCGTCCTGGTGATCCTGCCGCTGGTCATGACACCGGTGACCGCCGGGCCCCGACGGGCCGCCTGGGAGCTGCCGCTCCAGATCGGCGTCCTCGTCGCGGTGACCGCGGTGGTGTTCTCGCCGGACCAGACGCTGACCCTGGAGTTCATCCCGCTCCCGCTGCTGATCTGGGGCGCCCTGCGGTTCGACGTGCGCCTGGTGGCCTGGGAGGTGTTCGGGTTCGCGGTCGTGGTCACGATCCTCAGCTCCCGCGGGTACGGCACGTTCGCCTTCGACCACGAGCGCGGCGAGCTCAGCGCGTTCGGCATGGGCGCGATCGTGCAGGCGTACGTCGTGGTCGCCGTGCTGATGACGCTTCCCCTCGCCATCGGCGTCGAGCAGCGCCGGGGCACGGAGCGGCTGTTCCGGCGCAACTTCACCGAGTCGGTCGTCGGCATGCTGCTCATGCGCGGTGGCCGCGGACGCCCGTTCGAGATCACCGACATGAACGACGCGGCCGCACGCCTCCTGCCCGACGACACGCGGGGTCGCAGCCTCGGCGAGGTGCTCGACACGAGCGAGCCGCTGGACCTCGTCGCCGCGCGGCTGCTCGCCGGGCAGCTCGACGGCTGGAGGTCCCAGGTGGGCGTGCGCGGACGCCCGTGCACCCGGGTCGAGGTCGTGGTCTCCCTCCTCGCGTCCGAGCCGACACCGACGTACGCCGCCCAGCTGGTCGACGTCACGACCGAGTCCGAGGCCCGCCGCCGTCTCGAGGCGGCGGAGAAGCTCACCAGCGCGACCCTCGACACCACCGCCGCGATCATCCTGGTGACCGACCTGTACGGCGAGGTCGTCCGCGTCAACGGCGCCACCACCGCGCTCACCGGCTTCACCGAGGACGAGCTGGTCGGCACCGAGATCTGGGACATCCCCTTCGCGCCGCCGGGATCGGAGGGCTACCCGGCCGGGCTGCCCGAGGAGGTCGACGCCCAGGTCAGCCGGGAGACCGACGTGACCACGCGGTCCGGCGAGCGGCGCCGCGTGCTGTGGAACACCAGCTACGTCCGCGACGAGCGCGACCGGCCGACCCACGTCGTCCTGACCGGCACCGACCTCACCGCCGAGCGCACCGTCGCCGGCCTGAACCGGCACCTCCTCGAGGCCGCGATCACCACCGCGCTGATCGGCATCGACCCGCACGGCCGGATCACCGTCTTCAACGCCGGCGCGGTGAACCTCCTCGGGTACGACGCCCAGGACACCGTCGGGACGCCCTTCGTCGACCTGCTCGACCCCGCCGAGCTCGCCCAGCGCTGCGGCGGCGCCACCGCCGAGGAGGCGTTCGCCGCCCTGGTCGCCGGGATCGAGGAGGGCGGCGAGACCGGCGCCCGCGACTGGACCTGGATCGGTGCCGACGGGCGGCGGCACACGGTGTCGATGACCCTGAGCGTCGCCGCGGACCGGATCGCCGCGCGCGTCGGCTACCTGTGCGTCGGCCGTGACGTCACCGAGGCGCGCGCCAGCCAGGAGATGCTCATCGCGGCGCTGGAGAAGGAGCGGCTCGCCGTGCAGCGGATGCGCGACGTGGACGCCGCGAAGAACGAGTTCGTCTCCACGGTCAGCCACGAGCTCCGCACGCCGGTCACCAGCATCGTCGGCTACACCGAGATCCTCGAGGACGGCACCCTGGTCGAGCCCGCCGCGGAGCAGCGGCCGCTGCTGGAGAGCATCGGGCGCAACGGCCGGCGGCTGATCATGCTCTGCGACGACCTGCTCACGCTGGGCGGCCTGGACTCGGGCGCGACCCGGTGGGAGCGCGGCGCGGTCGACCTGACGTCGATCCTCCCGAACGCCGAGGACGCCGTCCGCGCCCAGCTCACCCGGCGCGAGCTCACGCTCGACGTGGTCGCACCCACCGAGCCGGTGCTGGTCGTCGGCGACGGGGTGCAGCTCGAGCGCGCGCTGACGAACCTGCTGAGCAACGCGATCAAGTTCACGGAGAGCGGCGGCCGGATCACGGTGACCGTCGAGGCACGCGACGGCGAGGCACACCTGGCGGTCAGCGACACCGGCATCGGCATCCCGCTGGAGGAGCAGGAGCGACTGTTCCAGCGGTTCTTCCGCTCCTCCACCGCGCAGGAGCGCGCGATCCAGGGCACCGGCCTGGGCCTGTCGATCGTCAACGCGATCGTGTCGGCCCACGGGGGACGGATCGACGTGCGGTCCGCCCACCTCGAGGGCACGACGTTCACGGTCCGGCTGCCGCTAGCGCGGTGACCCCGCGGGCGCGCGGTTGACCGCGCTGATCACCGCCTTGAGCGAGGCGGTGACGATGTTGGCGTCGACCCCGACGCCCCAGTAGACCTGGTCACGCACCAGGCACTCGACGTACGCCGCCGCGAGCGCGTCGCCCCCCGCGGACAGCGCGTGCTCGGCGTAGTCGAGGACGCGGACGTCCCAGTCGTGCGGGAGCTCGTTGATCGCGTTGACGAAGGCCGCGATCGGGCCGTTGCCCTCGCCGTGCAGGCTCCGCATCTCGCCGTCGACGTAGACGTTCACGTCCAGCGCGTCCTTGGCCCCGGCCGCGGACGAGGTGTGCACGGAGTTCAGCTTCAGCGGCGCGTCGCGGTCGAGGTACTCCGCGGAGAACACCGCCCAGATCTCGTCCGGCGTCATCTCGCCGCCCTCGGCGTCGGTGCGCTCCTGCACCACCCGGCTGAACTCGATCTGCGCCCGGCGCGGCAGGTCCAGCTTGTGCTCGGCCTTGAGGATGTAGGCCACACCGCCCTTCCCGGACTGGCTGTTGACACGGATGACCGCCTCGTAGGTGCGGCCGACGTCCTTGGGGTCGATCGGCAGGTACGGTGCTTCCCACGGCAGCTGTCCCACCGGGACGCCCTGCTCGGTGGCCTGCCGGTCGAGGTCCTCCAGGCCCTTCTTGATCGCGTCCTGGTGCGAGCCCGAGAACGCCGTGTAGACCAGGTCCCCGGCGTACGGGTGACGCGGGTGGACCGGCAGGTTCGTGCAGTACTCGACGGTGCGGCGGACCTCGTCGATGTCGGAGAGGTCGATCATCGGGTCGACGCCCTGGCTGAACAGGTTCATGCCGAGGGTCACCAGGTCGACGTTGCCGGTGCGCTCGCCGTGCCCGAACAGGCAGCCCTCGACCCGGTCCGCTCCCGCCATCATCGCCAGCTCGGTCGCTGCGACCGCCGTCCCACGGTCGTTGTGGGGGTGCAGCGAGATCACGGTGTTCTCGCGCCGGGTGAGCTGGCGGGAGAACCACTCGATCTGGTCGGCGTACACGTTGGGCGTCGCGACCTCGATGGTCGCCGGCAGGTTGAGGATGATCTCGCGGCCGTCCTCGGGCTGCCACACGTCGGAGACCGCCTCGCACACCTCGACCGAGAACGGCAGCTCGGTGCTGGTGAAGATCTCGGGGCTGTACTCGTAGCCGATCACGGTCATGTCGAGGTAGGCGTCGCCGTGCTTCATCACCACCTCGGTGCCGCGGACGGCGATGTCCTTGACCTCGTCCTTGCTGGCCCGGAAGACGACCCGGCGGAACAGCGGCGCCAGGGCGTTGTAGAGATGGATGTTCGCCCGGGGCACGCCGACCAGCGACTGCACGCTCCGCTCGATCAGGTCCTCACGGGCCTGGGTGAGGACGGAGATCGTCACGTCGTCGGGGATGTGGTCGCCCTCGATCAGCTGGCGGACGAAGGCGAAGTCCGTCTCGCTCGCCGACGGGAACCCGACCTCGATCTCCTTGTAGCCCATCCGCACGAGCAGGTCGAACATCTTCATCTTGCGCGCCGGGCTCATCGGGTCGATGAGCGCCTGGTTGCCGTCGCGCAGGTCCGTCGACAGCCACCGCGGCGCCTCGGTGATGGTGCGGGTCGGCCAGGTGCGGTCCGGGAGGTCGATCGGCGGGAAGGGCCGGTACCGGTGGACCGGCATGCCGCTGGGCTTCTGGCTGGGGATGGTCATGGAGGGCCTGCTTCCGATGTCGTCGGTGTCGGCCGGCGCACGCACCCACTCCGCAGCGAGGGGGTCCGGCTCTGCCCGCTCTGTCGGGGCTCAGACCTCGCTGCGGCAGCGAAGGAGGAGGCTGCGCGTCATGACCCGGCCACGATAGCCCACGACCGGCGCCGGTCGCAGCCGCCGTCCGAGCGGTGGGCGTCTGCCCCGACCGAGGGCGGCCAGCGCGTGACAGGCGGCGAGCCGTGCGCGACCGTGGGCACGTGAGCACCTCCCCCTCCGCCGGACCACCCGTCCCCCTGATCGTGGTCGGGGCGTCCGCGGGCGGCGTCGAGGCCCTCCGCGACTTCGTGGCGATGCTGCCGATCGACCTGCACGCCTGCGTCCTGGTCGTCCTGCACCTCCCCCGGGACGCTCCGAGCGCGCTGCCGTCGATCCTCGGCCGCGCCGGCCGGCTACCCACCCGCCACGCCGAGAACGGCGAGCCGCTCGCGCCGGGGGTGGTCCTGGTCGCGCCGCCGGACCGCCACCTGATCGTGGTGGACGGCAGGGTCGAGCTCTCGCACGGCCCGCAGGAGAACGGGCACCGGCCCGCCGTCGACGTGCTCTTCCGCTCGGCGGCGCGTGCTCGGGGCGCCCGCACCATCGGCGTCGTGATGTCCGGCTCGCTCGACGACGGGGCGGCGGGAGCCGTCGCGATCGTCGGGCAGGGCGGCCGGATCCTGGTGCAGGACCCCGACGAGGCGCTGTACCCCAGCATGCCGCGGGCCGCGCTGCGGGCGGCCGGGACGGACGCCCGCGTGCCCGCCGGGAGGATGGGCGGCGTGCTCGCGTCCTGGCTCGCCGAGATGGCGGACCGCGCGGGCGACGACCCGCCTCCGGCGACGAGCTCCGAGAGGGAGCAGGACGTGGCCGTGGCCGACGTCGACCCGGGTGCCCTGCACGACCCCGAGCGACCCGGGACTCCCGCCGGGTTCGGGTGCCCGGAGTGCGGGGGCTCCCTGTTCCAGTCCCAGGGGGGCGACCTGGTGCGGTACCGGTGCCGGGTCGGCCATGCCTGGTCGGCGGAGAGCCTTCTGGCGCAGCAGACCGTCGCCCTGGAGAGCGCGCTCTGGATGGCCCTGCGTGCCCTGGAGGAGAAGGCTGCCCTCAACGACGACCTCGGCCACCGCGCGAGCGGGGAGGGACACGTCCGTACGGTGACGCGCTTCGAGGAGGGCGCCGGGGAGGCCCGGCATGCGGCAGAGTTGGTCCGCCACCTGATCGAGCGGATGGCCGGGGGCCCGCGCACCACGGTCGTCGAGGAGTGAGGACGGACGCGTGACCGGCACCGACGAGGACTTCGAGGCGCTGCTGCGCCACCTGAAGGAGCAGCGCGGGTTCGACTTCACCGGTTACAAGCGCGCGAGCCTGGTCCGCCGGGTGCGGCGCCGCATGGAGGCCGTGGGCCTGGAGGCGTACGACGAGTACCTGGACTACCTGGTCCTCCACCCGGAGGAGTTCACCCAGCTGTTCAACACGATCCTGATCAACGTCACCGGCTTCTTCCGCGACCCCGACGCGTGGTCGTACCTCCAGGGCGAGCTGCTCCCGCAGGTGCTCCGGCGCCGCGAGGGCCAGCCGATCCGGGTGTGGAGCGCCGGATGCGCCTCGGGCGAGGAGGCCTACACGCTGGCGATGGTGCTCGCCGAGCTGCTCGGCATCGAGGAGTTCCGGGAGCGGGTCAAGATCTACGCCACCGACGTCGACGAGGAGGCGCTGGCCCAGGCACGGCAGGCGACGTACACCGAGCGCGAGCTGGAGGCGGTGCCCGCCGAGCTGCGCGAGAAGTACGTCGAGCGGGCCGGCAACCGGTACGTCTTCCGCAAGGAGCTGCGGCGGTCGGTGATCTTCGGTCGCAACGACCTCGTGCAGGACGCCCCGATCTCGCACGTGGACGTGCTGGCGTGCCGCAACACGCTGATGTACTTCAACGCCGAGACGCAGAGCCAGATCCTGAACCGGATGCACTTCGCGCTGCGGCCGGACGGCATCCTCTTCCTCGGCAAGGCCGAGATGCTGCTCAGCCACTCGGCGTACTTCCGGCCGATCGAGCTGAAGCGGCGCTTCTTCACCAAGGTCGGGGCCGAGGGCCGGGACCGGCCCCTCGGCCTGGCCACGAGCACGAACGCCGCATCCGACGAGCGCCAGCCGGAGCTCACCCGGGTGCACCACGCAGCTCTGATGGCGTCGGCGGCGGCGCAGATCGTCCTCGACACCGAGGATCGCCTGGCCCTCAGCAACCACCGGGCGATGCGCCTGTTCGGGCTCACCGCACGCGACCTCGGCCGGCCGATCCAGGACCTGGAGGTCTCCTACCGGCCCATCGAGCTGCGCGGTCACCTGGAGGAGGCCCGGCTCCAGCGGCGCGCCGTGTGGATCCGCGACGTCGAGCAGGTCCGCGCCGGCGAGACGGTGTCGTTCGACATCCAGGTCGTGCCGCTCGCCGACGACGCCGGCACCGAGGTCGGCCTCACGATCATCTTCAACGACGTCAGCCAGTTCCGGCAGCTGCAGAAGGAGCTCACCTACGCCAACCGGCAGCTCGAGATCGCCTACGAGGAGCTCCAGAGCACCAACGAGGAGCTCGAGACCACCAACGAGGAGCTCCAGAGCACGGTCGAGGAGCTCGAGACCACCAACGAGGAGCTCCAGAGCACCAACGAGGAACTCGAGACCATGAACGAGGAGCTCCAGTCGATGAACGACGAGCTCCAGTTCAGCAACGAGGCGCTCCGGGACCGCCAGGACGAGGTCGAGCGGCTCAACCGCTTCATGACCGCCGTGCTGGGCAGCATGAACTCCGGCCTCGCGGTCGTCGACGCGGACATGCTGGTGCTGGCGTGGAACAGCCGGGCGGAGGAGCTCTGGGGCGTCCGCGCCGACGAGGCCGTCGGCGAGCACCTCATGAACCTCGACATCGGGCTGCCGGTGGAGCAGCTGCGCCAGCCGATCCGTGCCCGGCTCTCCAGCGCCGAGGCCGAGCCGGACGAGATCCTCCTCGACGCCGTCAACCGGCGCGGCCGACAGCTCCGGGTGCGGGTCACCCTGACCCACATCCGCGACCACGGCGACGGCGGACCGGCGGCGATGATCGTCATGGACGCGGTCGGGGCGGCGGAGTAGCCGCTCGCGACCGGTACACCCGCCACCGCGTCGGCCACCGCATCGGTCACGGCGTCCGGTCCCGCGTCACCGCTGCTCGTACGGCAGCCCGACCAGGTCGAGCACACGTTGGGCGGGCGACCCGAAGGGCGCGACCAGGCCGACCGTCCCGGAGGCACGCGCGTCGTACAGGGCCTGGACGGCGGCGCTGCAGAGCAGCTCGGCCTCGGTCAGGTCCACGGTGACCGCACGGACGCCTCCCAGCGAGGCGCGCGCGAGCGCGGCCCGCAGGTCCTCGGCGGACTCGTAGTCGACCGGTCCGCCCAGGTGGACGGCGTCGTCGAGGACGTCCACCCGGCCGCGGGACCGCCACCCGGCCCGGCCCGACGCGGTCGACGCCCCGCGCAGGAGAGCCGCGGGATGGGTGATCCGCTGCCGGCCCCGGGCGACGGTGCCCGACGCGCCGGGGTCGACCGAGAGCTCGTCGAGGAACTGGCGTGCCATCGACAGTCCACGGCCGCGCTCGCTCGGCTGCGGGTCGCGCCAGGCGCCGGTGTCGGCGACGTCGAGCTCGACGACCCCGTCGTCGGTGAGCCGGACGTCGACGGAGACCGTCCGTCCCGCGCCCCCGGCGACGTAGGCGTGCTCGACCACGTTCGTGAGCAGCTCCCCCAGCGCCTGCTGCAGGCCCGTCCGGTCTGCGGTGCTGACGCCGAGCGGGGCGAGCCAGTCGTCGAGGCTCGCCCGCGCGGCCCGGACGGTGGTGGGCTCCGCCGGCAGGCGCAGCGCGAGGGGCGCGAGGTCCGGGACGACCTGCACGGCGAGCAGGGTGATGTCGTCCTCGTACCCGCTCGCCGCGGTGAGCCGGTCCAGGACCACCCGGCAGACGCGATCCACGACCGGCTCGTCCGAGGCCGTCCGGCACGCGTCGGAGGCGGCCCTGAGCAGGTCGACGGTGTTCTGCGCCGGCGAGCGCCCGGGTCGCCCCACCAGGCCGTCACTGTGCAGGAGCACGACGTCGCCGGTCCGGAGCTGACGGCGCGCGGTGCGGTGCGGCAGACCCGAGGCGAGCGGTCCGGCGCCGGACGGCGGCAGGTACTCCACCTCGCCGGTGGCGGACACCAGGACCGGAGGCGGGTGCCCGGCGGTGACGTACTCCAGCACCCGGGACGAGCGGTCCAGCCGCGCTGCGCAGACGGTCGCCGCGCGCGCCTCCGGCGCGCGTCGGGCATGGCGCTCGAGCGTGTCGAGCGCGGTGGTGAGGTCGCCGTCGGGATGGACCGCCTGCTCGAACAGGACCTTCAGCTCACCCATCAGCACGGCCGCGTCGACGCCGTGCCCCACCACGTCGCCGACGACGAGGGCGACGCCCCCGTGCGGGAGGGGCACCGCGTCGAACCAGTCGCCGCCGCACCCGAGGTCGTCGGGCGCCAACAGGTACCGCGCGGCGAGCCGGACGCCCTGCGGGACCGGCAGGCCGGCGGGCAGCACCGCGTCCTGGACGTGGGCCACGAGCCGGCCATCGGCCCGGTCCTGGTCCGCGACGGCGGGCCCGGCGGTCCCGACGAGGTCGGTCACGTCGCGGGCGCTGCCGAGCAGCGCCCAGCACGTGCCGTCCTCCAGCAGCGGGGTGACGGTCACGTCGAGCCAGACCTGACCGCGCACGCCGTCGGCACCGGCTCGGTCGAACCTCCACGCGGGCGCGTGGACGGCCTCCGCCCGATCCCGAGCCTCCTCGCAGCGGGCCAGCAGCTGCCGCCCGGCGGGCTGGCGCCACTCGGTCAGGGACCGGCCGAGCGGGCCGTCGCCGACGAGGCGACGACAGGCCCGGTTGAGCGCGACGACCCGGAGGTCCTGGGCATCGAGCAGCGCCAGGACCTGCGGCGACTCGTCGAACGCCGCCCGCACCCGCTCGGGGTCGAGATTCACGGGATCCCCGGTCACGGTTTGAAGAGCACCTTGACCATGCCGTCCTCCTTGGCGCGGAACTTCGCGTACGCCGCTGGCGCCTCGGAGAGCGGCAGGACGTGCGTGTGGAAGTCCTCGACGCCCAGCACGTCGTCGTCCTCGCCGAGCAGCTCGAGGAGGTCGTCGGTCCAGGCGCGGACGTTCGCCTGTCCCATCCGGATCTGCACCTGCTTGTCGAACAGCTGCATCAGCGGCAGCGGGTCGGCGGCTCCGCCGTACACGCCCGAGATCGAGATGGTGCCGCCGCGGCGCACCGACTCGATCGCGCAGTAGAGCGCATCCAGGCGGTCGACGCCGGCCTTGGTCATCACCGCGCCGGCGACCTTCTTCGGCAGCAGCCCGAGCGCCTTCTGGGCGGCCTCGGCCATCGGCGAGCCGTGCGCCTCCATGCCGACCGCGTCGATCACGCTGTCGGCGCCGCGGCCGTCGGTCAGGTCGCGGACGCGGGCGGGCACGTCGTCGACCGCGCTCAGGTCGATCGTCTCGGCGCCGCGCGCGGACACGCGGTGCAGGCGCTCGGCGACGTGGTCGACCACGATCACCCGATGGCCGCGGTGCATCGCGATCCGGGCGGCCATGTCGCCGATCGGTCCCGCCCCGAGCACCAGCAGGACCCCGCCGGGCGGCAGCGCGGCGTACTCGACGCCCTGCCAGGCCGTGGGCAGGACGTCGGAGAGGTAGACGAACCGCTCGTCGGGCGGCCCCTCGGGCACCGGCACCGGCAGGAAGTCGGCGAACGGGACGCGCAGGAACTCGGCCTGACCGCCCGGCACCTGGCCGTAGAGCTTGCTGTAGCCGAACAGGCTGGCGCCGGTGCCGTGCTCCCGGTTCTGGGTCGTCTCGCACTGGCTGTACAGGTGCCGCTCGCACATCCAGCACGAGCCGCAGCTGACGTTGAAGGGCACGACCACCCGGTCGCCGGCCTTCAGGTCGCGCACGCCGGGTCCGACCTCCTCGACGATCCCCATCGGCTCGTGGCCGACGATGTCGCCGGGAGTCATGAACGGCGTGAGCGGGTCGTACAGGTGCAGGTCGGACCCGCACAACCCGGTGGTGGTGACCCGGATGATCGCGTCCGTCGGGTCCTGGATGGTCGGGTCGGGGACGTCGTCGACGCGCATGTCCTGTCGTCCGTGCCAGGTCACTGCCTTCATCCGGGGTGCCTCCGTGGTCGTCGTGGTCGTCGGTGCTGTGAACCACCGCGGTACCCGTGACCGCCCTTCGGAAACGGTTACGGCACCGGCCGGGCGGGTACGTCCTCGGTACCCCGCACTCGCCGAATTGCATCTCGCTGCCATCCGGGTAGCGTCGACGACGAGAGACCGGATGCACTTCCTTGCTGAAGAAGCCGGCAAGGCGCACCACCCAAACTCGGGATGGAGTCGCCTCAGATGTCGATCGAAACCCACGTTCTTGCCCCACCGTCACCCCTTCCCACCATCACCTCCGCCGATCACGACTGCGGGCTCAGCCGCGCCGAGCGCGCCCAGCAGACCCGGGCGCTCCTCCACGAGGTGGCTGACACCACCGACCCCGCACGGGCCGAGCAGCTGCGGGAGCGCGTCGTGGTCATCAACCGCGGCGTCGCCGACGCCGTCGCCGCCCGCTACCGCAACCGTGGCGTCCCGCTCGACGACCTGCACCAGGTGGCGTACGAAGGCCTCACCAAGGCGGTGACACGCTTCGACCCCGCGCTGCGCAACGACCTGCTGACGTATGCCGTCCCGACGATCCGCGGCGAGCTGCAGCGGTACTTCCGCGACCAGGGCTGGACCGTTCGTCCGCCCCGGCGGATCCAGGAGACGCAGTGGCTGGCGAACCAGGCCTCTGAGCGCCTCACTCAGGAGCTCGAGCGCGAGCCGACGCCGTCGGAGGTCGCCGACGACCTCGGCATCTCCGTCGACGAGTACCGCGAGACGGTGGCGGCGTTCGGCTGCTTCCAGCTGGCGTCGCTCGACCAGCCCGCCACGACCGACTCGGTCGCGTCGGTGGGCGACCTGCTCCCCGGCGTGGACAACGACACCAGCGCCAGCGAGGCGCGGGTGACGCTCGCCCCCGTCGTCCGCCGGTTGCCCGAGCGGGACCGCCGGATCCTCTACCTGCGCTTCTTCGAGGACCGCACCCAGGCGGAGATCGGGCAGGACCTCGGGGTCACCCAGATGCAGGTGTCGCGGCTGCTCAGCCGCATCCTCGTGAACCTGCGCGAGGAGCTCCGGGCCGGGTGACTCCACGATCGCTCCGGGTGGCAGCCTGAGCCCATGGCCAGGCTGCTCGTCGTCCACCACGCTCCCACCCCCGCCGTGCGGGCACTGGCCGACGCCGCCGTCGCCGGGACCCACGACGACGAGGTCCACGGGGTCGAGGTGGTCGTCCGCGAGGCGCTGACCGCCTCGGCGGAGGACGTCCTCGGGGCCGACGGCTTCCTGCTGGGGACGACCGCGAACTTCGGCTACATGAGCGGGGCGCTCAAGCACTTCTTCGACACGATCTTCCTCGAGGCGGGCGGCGCGCTGACCGACGACGGGTCGGCCGGGTCGGCCGGCGGCGGCCGCAAGCCGTTCGGTCTGTGGGTGCACGGCCGGTACGACACGACCGGGGCCGTGCGCTCGGTCCTGTCGATCGTCGGCGCGCTGCCGTGGACCCAGGCGGCCGGCACGCTCGAGGTGCTCGGCGACGTGGGCGACGAGGAGCGCGCCGCGGCGTACGAGCTCGGCGGCACGCTGGCCGCCCTCCTCACCTGACCCGACCGACCCCGGGCCGGGTACGATCCGGCAGGTCCCAGCCCGAGGAGATCCAGTGCCGTTCGCCCCGCGCCGCGCACGCGGCGTCGTGCTCGTGCTCGGTCTGGCGTTGGCGCTGGCGGGCTGCGGGTCCGACGACCCACCTCCCGAGGACGAGAAGCCGCCCCAGCTCGGCGCCTGCCGCGTCCTCACCCCCGACGACGTCGAGCGGCCGAGCAACACCACCGACCCCGTCGACTGCACCGCGTCGCACACCGCGGAGACGTACGCCGTCGGCGAGCTGCCGACGTCCTTCGACGATGTCGAGTACGACGACCAGGAGCTCGGCGCCTGGGCGTACTCCACCTGCTCGGACGCGTTCCGGAAGTTCCTCGGCGCCGACGAGAGCCTCGTGATGCGGACCGTCGTCAGCTGGGCGTGGTTCCGCCCGACGAAGAACGCCTGGGACGACGGCGCCCGGTGGTACCGCTGCGACGTGGTGGGCGGCGGTGAGCAGAGCAAGGAGTACATCGACCTCCCGACCACGGCCAAGGGCCTGCTGCTCGGACGCCCGAAGGACCGCTGGATGGTGTGTGCCGACGGCCCGACGGTCGCGGGCTCGGTGAAGGTCTCGTGCACGGAGCCGCACCAGTGGCGCGCGGTCACGACCATCTCGCTCGGCGCCGCGAACGACGACTACCCGGGCGACCGCGTCGTCGAGGTGACGACGCGCGACTACTGCTCGAAGTCGGTCGGCGCGTGGCTGAACTACCCCGTCGACTACGACTTCGGCTACACGTGGTTCCACCAGGCCGAGTGGGACGCGGGCAACCGGCGTTCCGTGTGCTGGGCGAAGACGGACCGGTGAAGACCCTCGCCGCCGTGCTCCTCCTGGTCGGGCTGACCGCCTGCACCGGCAGTGACGAGCCGGCGTCCGCGCCCACCCCGTCCGCGTCCGCGACGGCCGCCTCGCCCGCTCCTCCCCCGCGGGCGACGCCCGCGCCGGTGCCGGCGGTGAAGTCCTGCTACGCGCTCTCGTACGACGCGGCGGTCGCGCCCACCGCGTCGGGCTCGGCGGTGTCGTGCTCGCGGAAGCACACGGCGGTGACGTACGCCGTCGGGCCGCTCGACACCCTCGTGGACGGTCACCTGCTCGCGGTCGACTCCGCCCGGGTGCAGCAGCAGGTCGCGACGGCGTGCCCGGCCCGCTTCGGCGACTTCGTCGGCGGGTCGGTCGAGGACCGGCGGCTGTCGATGCTGCGGCCGGTGTGGTTCACCCCGACCGTCGAGGAGTCGGACGCCGGAGCCTCGTGGTTCCGCTGCGACGTGGTCGCGCTGGCGACCGACGGCGAGCTCGCGCCGTTGAGCGGGCCGATGGCCGACGTGCTGTCCTCCGAGGAGGGCCGTGACCGGTACGGCATGTGCGGCACCGCCTCGCCCGGCACGGCGAAGTTCTCGCGCGTGATCTGCTCGGCCGAGCACTCGTGGCGCGCGATCGCCGTCGTGCCGCTCGGCGACGGGCCGTACCCCGGCAAGGAGAAGGTCCGCGCGGCGGGTCAGTCGCCCTGCCAGGACGCCGGCGCGGAGGTCGCGCCGGACACGCTCGAGTACCAGTGGGGCTACGAGTGGCCCACCGCCGAGCAGTGGAAGGCCGGGCAGACGTTCGGGCGGTGCTGGGCACCGGACTGAGGCGCTATAGCGTCGGACCCATGCGCTGGGTTGCCACGGATGCCACCACGTTCGACCTCGTGCCCTACGGCGCACCGGAGCCGTCCGACGACGAGGTCACCATCGCGGTCCGAGCCGCAGGTGTGAACCCGGCCGACGTGAAGCACCCCGCTCGCGCCACGTCCTTCCCGGTGCCGATCGGCTACGAGGTCGCGGGAGTCGTGTCGGCGGCAGGGTCGTCGTCAGGCTTCGCCGTCGGCGACGAGGTGCTCGCGTTCCGGATCTCGGGCGGGTGGGCCTCGTCGGTCACCGTGCCGGCGCGCGACGTGTTCACGAAGCCGGCGTCGCTGACCTTCCCCGAGGCCGCGAACCTGCTGCTCGCCGGCTGCACCGCCGCCGACCTGCTGCACACGGCCGGCGTGGCTGCCGGCGACACGGTCCTCGTGCACGGCGCCTCCGGCGCGGTCGGGGTCTCGCTCCTCCAGCAGGCCGCAGAGCTCGGCGTGCACGTGGTGGGGACGGCGAGCCCGGCGCGGTTCGAGGTCGTCGAGCGGTTCGGCGGCACGCCCGTGGAGTACGGTCCGGGCCTCCGCGAGCGGCTCGCGTCGTACTCCTTCGCCGCCGCGCTCGACTGCATCGGCACGGACGAGGCCGTCGACGTGTCGCTGGCCCTCGTGCCCGACCGCTCACGGATCGTCACCATCGCCGCGCCCGCCCGCGCCGCCCAGGAGGGCTTCCCGTCCCTCGGCGGCACCCAACCCGCGTCGAAGGAGTACCGCGACTCGGTCCGGGCCTCGCTGGTGTCCCTCGCGGCGTCGAACCGGCTGGTGGTGCCGATCGCGAGGACCTTCCCACTCGTGGACGCGCTCGCCGCGGTCGACCTGATCCGCTCGCGGCACCCCGGAGGGAAGCTCGCGCTGATCCCTTGACGGGTCGGCCGTCGGGCACGATCGACGCGACTCCCGTCACGGCGGTGCCGAACGGGCTGATGGTTGCTGCGCACCAGTAGCGAGCGAACAGCATCGATCAGCGCGTCAGCTCGGCCGCCATCAGCTCCATGAGCTTCTGCAGGGCCCTGAACGGCCGCACCATGACCGTGAACTCGGTGAGCCGGCCGTCGGCTCCCCAGGTGAGCATGTCGATGCCGTGGACGGTGAGGCCGTCGAGCTCGGCGCGGAACTCGAGGACCGCGGAGTCCTCGGCGTACCACTCGCGGACGTAGGTGAGGGTCGGCCCGAGGACCGCGATCGCAGCGGACAGGTAGGCCGTGGTGAGCGCCTTGCCCTCCTGGGGCGTGTGGACCGCCGGAGAGCGGAACACGACGTCGTCGGCCAGGAGGTCGGCGAGGCCGGCGGGGTCGCGGGAGGCCGCGACGGCGTGCCAGGCCTCCAAGGGCGCGGGGCGGGTCATCAGAAGCCCAGCTTGCGGAGCTGCCGCGGGTCGCGCTGCCAGTCCTTGGCGACCTTGACGTGGAGGTCGAGGTAGACGGGCGTGCCGAGGAGGGCCTCGATCTGCTTGCGCGCGGTGGTGCCGATGGTGCGCAGCCGGGAGCCCTTGGGACCGATGATGATGCCCTTCTGGGAGTCGCGCTCGACGTAGACGTTGGCGTGGATGTCGAGCAGCGGCTTGTCCTCGGGCCGCCCCTCGCGGAGCCCCATCTCCTCGACCGTGACGGCGACCGAGTGCGGGAGCTCGTCGCGGAGGCCCTCGAGGGCCGCCTCGCGGACGAGCTCGGCGACGAGGATCTCCTCGGGGGCGTCGGTGAGGTCGCCGTCGGGGTACAGCTGCGGACCCTCGGGCAGCAGCGCCACCAGCAGGTCCGCGAGCAGGGCGACCTGGTCGCCCGACTTCGCCGAGACCGGCACGATCTCGGCCCACTCGATGCCGATCTCGCTGCCGAGGGCGGCGATGTCGAGCAGGTGCTGGCCGATCTGCTCCGACGACGCGAGGTCGGTCTTGGTGGCGACCGCGACCTTCTTGGTGCGCTTGATCTTCGCGACCTCGGTGGCGATGAAGCGGTCGCCGGGGCCGATCTTCTCGTTGGCGGGGAAGCACACGGCGACGACGTCGACCTCGGCGAGCGTGGTCGCGACCAGGTCGTTGAGCCGCTCGCCGAGCAGGGTGCGCGGGCGGTGCAGACCGGGGGTGTCGACGAGGATCAGCTGCGCGTCCTCGCGGTGCACGATGCCGCGCACGACCGTGCGCGTGGTCTGCGGCTTGTCGGAGGTGATGACGACCTTCTGGCCGACCAGCGCGTTCGTGAGCGTGGACTTGCCGGCGTTCGGGCGCCCCACGAACGACACGAACCCGCTGCGGTGCTCGGTCGGGTGCTCGCTCTCGGTCATGACTCCCTCGCCTCGTCGTACTCGGCCCAGATCTGCTCGTCGCTCTTGCCGGCCGCCTTGCCGGCCCGCCAGATGGGGCCGGGGTCGACGGCGCGAGGCTGTCGTCGCGCGACGCCCCGCCAGTAGCCCATCACGTCGTACGCCGAGGACGGCAGCCGTCGCTCGCGCATCAGGTGCTTGCGGATCGCGCGCATCTGGGCGGACTCCCCAGCCATCCAGAAGTACCCCTGGCCCGCCGGCCAGTCGATCGACTCGACGACGTCGGCGAGCGCGCTCTCCCCGGCGCCCGGCGGCTCCAGCCAGGTCACGTCCGCGGCGAGGTACGACGACAGCTCGTCCGGCACCTCGGCCCAGACCCGCGTGGGAACGTCCACGGTCTCGGAGATCCGTGCCATCGCCGGCAGGGCGGTGAGGTCGCCGACCAGCAGCAGCCACGCCGCGTCGTCCGGCATCGCGAACGAGCCCTTCGGCGCGGTGATCGTGACGGTCTGCCCGACCACGTCGAGCTGCGCCCACTCGGTCACCAGGCCGACCTCGTGCACGACGACGTCGAGCACCAGCTCGCTGCCGTCCCAGGACCGCACGGTGTAGTAGCGGCTCTGGAACTGTCCGGGCACGACCAGCCCCACCCACTCGTCCGGGATCCCGGTCGAGGTGAACGACGCGAGTCCCGGGCCGCCCAGCACGAGCCGGACCAGGTGCGGCGACAGCTGCTCGCGGCGCAGCACCTGCGCGTCGTACTGCGGGGCCCTCGTGCTCACCGCACGAGGTTATCGGTCCTCAGAACGTGTGGCGGAGCGGGTAGCCGCTGGCGCCGGTCTCGTCGGTCCTGGTCGCGAGCACGTGGTGCAGCTGGATCTCGTTGCGCTCGAACGCGAGCCGCGAGCCGGCCATGTAGAGGCCCCAGACCCGGGCCGTGCCCTCGCCGACCTCCGCGACGCAGGCGTCCCAGTTGTCCTTGAGGTTCTGGCACCAGCCGGCGAGCGTCTTCGCGTAGTGGACGCGGATGTTCTCCTCGTGCTGCACCTCGAGCCCGGCGTCCTGCACCTCGGTGATGATCGTGCCGGAGCCGATCAGCTCACCGTCGGGGAAGACGTAGCGGTCGATGAACGCGCCGGTGCTGCGGGGGCGGTTGTCGTGGCGCGTGATGCAGTGGTTGAGCAGCCGGCCCTGCGGCTTGAGGTGGTCGCGGATCCAGCCGAAGTACGCCGGGTAGTTCTTCACGCCGATGTGCTCGGTGAGGCCGATCGAGGAGATCGCGTCGAAGCCGGACTCCTCGACGTGCCGGTAGTCCATGAACCGGACCTCGGCGAGGTGGTCGAGACCCTCCTCCTTGATCCGCCGCTGCGCCCAGGACGCCTGCTCGCGCGACAGCGTCACGCCGAGGGCGTGCACGCCGTAGTTCTTCGCCGCGTGCCGGACCATGCCGCCCCAGCCGCAGCCGAGGTCGAGCAGCCGCTGGCCGGGCTGGAGGCCCAGCTTGCGGGCGACCAGGTCGTACTTGGCCTCCTGCGCCTCCTCGAGCGTGGCGTCCTCGGTGGGGAACAGCGCGCACGTGTAGGTCATCGACGGCCCGAGGACGTACTCGTAGAAGGTGTTCGAGACGTCGTAGTGGTGGTGGATCACCTCGGCGTCGCGCTGCAGCGAGTGCCGCATGCCCTCGACGGTACGGCGCCAGCGCGGGAGGTGCTCCTGCGGCGGGGGCGGCGGCGGCTTCAGGTGCGAGAAGCCCAGGCTGCGCACGATCGACAGCACCTCGGCCGGCGCGGGCCGGCGGAACTTGGTGTGGTTCATCATCAGCGCGAAGGCGTCGTACGGGTCACCGGGGTGCACGCCGACCAGCTCCATGTCGCCGGCGACGTAGGCGCGGGCCAGGCCGAGGTCGCCGGGCGCCGTCATGATGTAGGAGAGACCGCGCTCGTTGAGCAGCCGCAGCCCGAGCTCCGCGTCCGCGGGGCCGGCCGTGCTGCCGTCGTACGCCTCGAACCGCAACGGCATCCCGTCGCGCAACAGCGTGTCGACCGCTTCGCCGATCGTGTAGCTCTTGCTCACTTTCGCTTCACCGCCTTGTCGTAGAGGCTCGTCAGCCGGTTGTCGGGGTCGTAACGCCCCTTCACGGCGGCGAGGTTGGCGCCGTCGTAGAGGTCGTCGAAGGTCTCGCGGTCGTAGAACGCCTCGCTGTACAGCGACTTGTGGCCGCCGAGCTCGTGCACCTTGGCCTCGATGGCGCGGTTGCGCGGGCCGTTCGGGGCGTCGGGCCCGACGTGGACGGTGCCCCAGAAGCCGACGTTCACGTACAGCTTCTCGGGCTCCAGCGGGTAGGTGGGCCAGTCCCGCATCGCCTTGCACGGGCACAACCACACCGGCCGCATCCCGACGGCGTCATCGAACCACCCCAGGAAGTCCGGCAGCCGGTCGACCGGCACCTCGATGTCCTGGATGACCCGCTCGCGCTGCGGCCTGCCCTGCCGCCGGTCCAGCCGGTCGGCGATGGAGAAGCGACGGTCGAGCCCGAGCAGCTTCATGTAGACGTCCGAGCGCCGCCAGCGCCGGGGCCAGAGACGCCGGACCGTCGGGTGCTGCGCGCCGAACGCCCCGGAGCACCAGAACCAGTCGGTGTCCCAGCGCCAGAGGTAGTCGTACATCGACAGCAGGTCCTCGTCGCGCTGCTGGATGGACCGGTAGTAGACCTGCTGACCGGTGTAGTCGCTGGTCGCGCCGCCCTCCTCGGACCACCGCGCGAGGGTCAGGTAGTACTCCCCCGGCGCGAACGCGACGCCGTCCAGTCCGTCGACGCGGACCCCGTCGTACGTCCCGCTCTCCGCGATCTCGGCGATCGTCTTGGCCAGCAGGCCGGGGTCGTCGAAGCGCACGTGCCGCAGCGACACGTACGCCGGGACCGGCTCGAGCCGGATCCTGAGGCGCGTGGCGTAGCCGAGCGACCCGTAGGAGTTCGGGAACGTGTCGAACAGGTCGCTGTGCTCCCCGTCGGGTCCGGGGCGACAGGTGACGACCTCGCCGGCGCCCGTGAAGACGTCCATCTCGAGCACCGACTCGTGCGGCAGCCCGCTGCGGAAGCTGGTCGACTCGATGCCGAGGCCGGTGACCGCGCCGCCGAGGGTGATCGTGCGCAGCTGCGGCACGACGTACGGGATCAGGCCGTACGGCAGGGTCGCGTCGACGAGGTCCTCGTAGGTGCACATGCCCTGGACGTCGGCGGTGCGCGCCACCGGGTCGACCGCGATCACGCCGTCCAGGCCGGAGACGTCGAGGCCCGGGGCGTTCGTGGCCGCGCGCGGACGGAAGAGGTTCGAGGTCTTCTTCGCCAGTCGCACCGGCGCGCCCGCCGGGATCCCGGCGTACGACGAGCGCAGGCGATCGACCGCCTCCTCGTGTGCTCCCCAGCCACGCAGACTCACAAGGGGCAACTTACTCCTGCGCGATGTCGGCCGGTCCTCAGGTCGCGAGCGTCTCGGCGATCGCGCCCTTCACGTCGCCGCGGTGGACGACGACGCCGGCGCCCCCGAAGTCGCGGACGGCCGCGAGGTCGGTCTCGGCGAAGTCGTCGGCGTCCGTCAGCACCACCGCGGCCTCCAGGCCCTTCGACCCGGAGGCGACGGCCATCGCGACGCAGACGCCCACGGCGGAGATCTGCAGCGACGGCAGGTCGACGGTCGCCGCGGCGTAGGTGCGGCCGTCGGCGTCGCGGACGGCCGCGCCCTCGGCCGCGCCCGTGCGGGCGCGGGTGGCACGGGCCAGCGTGACGAGCTTCCGGTCCTCGGTCGACAGGTCGGTGGACGGGTCAGTCATCGGCGTCCTCGGTCTCCTCGTGCTCGGGCGCCACGCGGCAGATCCGCAGGGTGCCGATCTTGTTGCGGCGGCCGGACGCCGCCTCGGCCTCGAACCGGAGCCCGTGCGCCTCGACAGCAGACCCCGGGATCGGCACCCGCCCCAGGTGCTTGGCCATCAGGCCGCCGACGCTGTCGACGTCCTCCTCCTCGACCGCGAAGCCGAAGAGCTCGTCGAGGTCGTCGATCGGGTAGCGCGACGAGACGCGCACCGAGCCGTCGTCGAGCTGGTCGACGTCGACGGTCTCCTCGTCGTACTCGTCGGTGATCTCGCCGACGATCTCCTCCAGGATGTCCTCGATGGTGACCAGGCCGGCGGTGCCGCCGTACTCGTCGACGACGACCGCGATGTGCTGCCGCATCGCCTGCATCTCCGACAGCAGGGCGTCGGCGGGCTTGGACTCCGGCACGAAGTGCGCGGGCCGCATCACCTCGTCGATGCGCTGGGTGAACTCCACGTCGGGGTCCTCGAAGTCCCGGCGCACGGTGTCCTTGAGGTAGGCGATGCCGACGACGTCGTCGAGGTTCTCGCCGATCACCGGCACCCGGGAGTAGCCGCTGCGCAGGAACAGCGACAGGGCCTGGCGGATGTTCTTGTACCGCTCGATGTAGACGACGTCGGTGCGCGGCACCATCACCTCGCGGGCGATCGTGTCGCCGAGCTCGAGCACGTCGTGGATCATCTTGCGCTCGCCGGACTCGATGACCGAGGACGCCTCGGCGAAGTCGACGAGCTCGCGCAGCTCGGTCTCGGTCGCGAACGGCCCCTCGCGGAACCCCTTGCCCGGAGTGAGGGCGTTGCCGACCAGGATCAGCAGCTTCGGGATGGGGCCGAGCACCGCCGTGACCGTGGCCAGCGGCGCCGCGGACACCAGCGCCACCCGCTCGGCGTGCTGGCGGCCGATGGTGCGCGGGGCGACGCCGATCGCGACGAACGAGAGGACCAGCATCACGCCGATCGTGGTCAGGACGGTCGGCCACCAGGCGTCGTACGCCGCGTGCATCTCGAGCGTGACCAGCACGATCGCCGCGATCTCGCACAGCAGCCGCAGCAGCAGCGCGGTGTTGAGGTAGCGCGGCAGGTCGTCGAGCAGCACCACGAGCCGCGTCGCGCCGGGCCGGCCCTCCGCCTGGAGCTCCTCCGCGCGGGCGCGCGACGACGTCGACAGCGCGGCGTCGGCCGCCGAGAACAACCCGGCGAGGACGACCAGGGCCGCTGCGACGAGCAGCAGCCAGACGTTCACTGGACCGGGCTCTGGGTGGAGTCCTGGGCGCGCCAGGCCGCGAGGAGCTCGTCCTGCAGCCCGAACATCACCCGGTGCTCCTCCGGCTCGGCGTGGTCGTAGCCGAGCAGGTGCAGGATGCCGTGCACGGTGAGCAGCTCGATCTCGGACTCGGTGCCGTGCCCGGCGGTCTCGCCCTGGCGGGCGGCGACGTCGGGGCACAGCACCAGGTCGCCGAGCACGCCCTCCTCGGGGTCCTCGTTGACCAGGCCGGGGCGCAGCTCGTCCATGGGGAAGGCGAGCACGTCGGTCGGGCCCTCCTTCTCCATCCACTGCTCGTTGAGCTGGGCGATGGTGGGCTCGTCGACGGCCTTGATGCACAGCTCTGCGAGCGGGTGCACGCGCATCCGGTCCAGGACGAACCGGCTCAGCTGAGCCAGCTTCCTCTCGTCGAGGTCGCGACCGGACTCGTTGAGGATCTCGATGCTCATCGACGGATCACGACTTCTGGGCCTGCTTCAGACCACCCCGCGCGTCGAAGTCGTCGTAGGCCGCGACGATCTTGCCGACCAGGCGGTGGCGGACCACGTCGTGGCTGTTCAGCCGGTTGAACGACAGGTCCTCGACGCCGTCGAGGATCTCCTCGACCACGCGCAGGCCGGACTTGGTGCCGCCGGGCAGGTCGACCTGGGTGACGTCACCGGTGACGACGATCTTGGAGCCGAAGCCCAGCCGCGTGAGGAACATCTTCATCTGCTCGGGCGTGGTGTTCTGCGCCTCGTCGAGGATGATGAAGGAGTCGTTGAGCGTGCGCCCGCGCATGTACGCCAGCGGGGCGACCTCGATGGTGCCCGCGGCCAGCAGCTTCGGGATCGTCTCGGGGTCGATCATGTCGTGCAGCGCGTCGTACAGCGGGCGCAGGTAGGGATCGATCTTCTCGCTCAGCGTGCCGGGCAGGAACCCGAGCCGCTCCCCCGCCTCGACCGCCGGCCGGGTCAGGATGATCCGGTTGACGTTCTTGGACTGCAGCGCCTGCACGGCCTTGGCCATCGCCAGGTAGGTCTTGCCGGTGCCGGCCGGGCCGATGCCGAACACGATCGTGTGCTTGTCGATCGCCTCGACGTAGCGCTTCTGGTTCAGCGTCTTGGGGCGGATCGTCCGGCCGCGGTTGGACAGGATGTTCAGAGACAGCACGTCGGCGGGGCGCTCGGTGGTCTCCGTGCGCAGGATGCCGATGGCGCGCTCGACGGTCTCGGTGGTCACGCCCTGGCCGGTGCGGATGATCGTGACCAGCTCGTCGAGCAGACGTTCGACGAGAGCGACCTCGGCGGGCTCGCCACGGAGTGTCACCTGGTTGCCGCGCACGTGCACGTCAGCCTGGAAGGCCTTTTCGATCAGTGCGAGGTGCTCGTCGCGGGGGCCGAGGAGAGCGACCATCGGGATGCTGTTGGGCACCACGATCGTGTGGGCAGGTGTGTCGAACGGACTGTCGAACTGTGTCATGGGCGGCGCTGGGGCCGACCTCCCGGAGTGTGGTCGCTGCAGGTCAGCCTCGATTCTACGGGTTGAGGCCCCCACTGGCGCAGTTCGTTTGCGCCGCTGCCGGGTCTACAGTTCGGGAGCATGCAGGAGGTCGAGGAGCCCGATTGGGAGCCGGGGGACATGGAGCTGATCCGGCCGGAGGACTTCCTGCCCGCGAACCCGTTCCCGCTCGACGCCCAGCGGATGGGGATCGACCGCTGGAGCGACGACGCCGGGATGATCGCCATCGCCGCCTCGCTGAACCCCGCCAAGCTCTCGCACAAGATCTTCGCGTGGCTGATGCTGCTGGCGGTCCTGGTGCCGTTCGTGCTCAACCTCTGGTCCGAGCTGACCTGAGCCCGGCCCGCCTCACGGCCGGGTCACCAGCAGCATCC
>DASTXB010000086.1:0-119537 GCA_035765695.1 Nocardioides sp.
CCTCCTCGGAGACCGGGGCCGCGGCTTCGCGCAGTTCCTGGCCACCCTCGACGACGGCCGGGTCGCCATCGCCGCGCTCGCGGTCGGCTGCATCCAGGCGTGCCTCGACAGGACGCTGGAGTACGCCGGCGAGCGGCAGACCTTCGGCGGCCCGATCGGGCGCAAGCAGGGGCTGGCCTTCCAGATCTCCGACCTCGAGGTGATGCTCCACGCGAGCCGCCTGCTGACCTACCGCGCCGCGGCCATGAAGGACGCCATGGACCGGGGCACCGGCGGGTCGATGAAGGAGTTCAAGCAGGCCGCGGCCGTCGCCAAGCTCTACACGACCGAGTCGGCCGTCACCGCCACCCGGATCGCCACCCAGGTCTTCGGCGGCTACGGCTTCATGGAGGAGTACCAGGTCACCCGCCTCTACCGCGACGCCAAGGTGCTCGAGATCGGCGAGGGCACCTCCGAGGTCCAGCGGATGCTGATCGCGCGGGGTCTCGGGCTGCCGGTCGAGTGATCCGCACGAGCGAGCGGCTAGCCTGTCACCCATGTCCCACCGGTGGCGTCGGATCCTCACCGAGGCGTACCGGTTCCTCGCGGTCGGTGGTCTCGCGACGGTCGTCGCCTTCCTGATCTTCAACTTCCTCGTGCACGGCTTCGCCACCGGGTACGACGCGCCGCTGTCCGGGCAGCCCTACCTGGCGTACCTGATCGCGAACGTGATCGGCATGGCGGTCAGCTACCGCGGCAGCCGCAGCTGGGTGTTCAAGGACCGGCCGCCGCGCACCGCCGACGGCGGTCGCCTGATGTTCGTCGTGATCAACCTGGGCACGATGCTCATCCCGATGGCGTGCCTGTGGGTCAGCCGTCACGCCATGGGCCTGGACGACCCGTACTCCGACAACGTGGCGGCGAACGTCATCGGACTGTTCCTCGCGATGGTGGCGCGCTTCTACCTGTTCCGCACGCTGGTGTTCCGCCGGCCCGTGCACCTGGCCGACCTCAAGCAGCGCCCGATGCAGGTCTTCGAGCTCAGCGAGCTGCGGATGGACACCGGGCCGATCGTGCTGCCCGTCGAGGTCGCCGAGGCCGTCGAGGTCACCGACGGGACCACAGATCCGTCCACGAGTGGCCCAGCTCCGCGGCGAGGTCCCTGACCAGCGGCAGGCTCACGCCCACCACGTTGTGGTGGTCACCCTCGATGCCGGTGACGAACGCCCCGCCGAGCCCGTCGACCGTGAAGGCCCCGGCGACCGCGAGCGGTTCGCCCGTCTCGACGTACGCCGTCACCTCGTCGTCGGACACGTCCGCGAAGTGCACGGTCGTCGACGCGGTGGCCGCGGCGACCTTCCCGGTCGCGGTGTCGCGCAGGCAGTGGCCGGTGCGCAGCACGCCGGAGCGGCCGCGCATGGCGCGCCAGCGGCGTACCGCCTCGTCCGGGTCGCCGGGCTTGCCGAGCGCCTCGCCGTCCAGGTCCAGCACGGAGTCGCACCCGAGCACCAGCGACCCGGCCGGCACCTCGTCGCGCGCGGCGACGGCCGCGCACTTGAGCTCGGCGAGCTGGAGCGCCAGCTCGGTGGGCGGGAGGCCGTCGAGCTTTGACTCGTCGACCCCGGACACGATCACGATCGGCTCGACGCCCGCGTTGCGCAGGGTCTGCAGGCGGGCGGGCGAGGCGGAGGCGAGGACCAGCGCGGTGGGGGAGAGGCTCACGCGTCCGATCCAAGCAGGTCGAGCGCCTCGCCGGAGGCGCAGGTCGCCAGCGAGGTCAGGGGTTCGCCGGGTTCGAGGTGCTCGTCGTCCCGCCCGGGGTCGCCACCGGTCCGGCCCTGCTCGCCGGGGCCGCGGCCGTGGCGGTCGCCACGATCGCCAGCGTGTTCGCCCCGGGTCGCGGGAAGGCGCCCGACCCTCGGGCATGATGGCGCGGTGCTCCTCCACCGTCGACTGCCGGCGCTCCTGCTCGCGGCCGTGGCCCTCGCGGGCTGCTCGGGTGGGGACGACGGAGGCGGGGGCACCGGCGCCGACGTGGCGGACCCGCAGGCGGTGAACCGGTACGCGGCGCAGGACGGCTACGCCGAACCGGACTCCCGGGCGGCCCAGGCCGCCGACCGGGCGGAGAAGGACGGCGACGTCGACGCCCAGGCGGTCTTCGACCGGCTCGCCGCGACGCCGAGCGGCATCTGGCTCACCCCGGAGGAGTACCCGGCCGGGAAGGTCGGCCCGTTCGTCACCACGACGGTCGCGGACGCCGCCGCGGCCGACCGGCTGCCGACGTTCGTCGTCTACGGCATCCCGGACCGCGACTGCACCGCCGGCTTCTCCGGCGGCGGCCTGCCCGCCGCGCAGTACGGCCCCTGGGTGCAGGAGGTCGCCGACGCGGCCGCGACCGGCCCGTCGGTCGTGGTGGTCGAGCCGGACGCGCTCGCCTCCGCGCTCGAGTGCTCGCGGCGGGCGCAGCGGGTCGCGCTCATCGCCGACGCGGTGACGCGGCTCCAGCAGGCGGGCGTCACGACGTACGTCGACGGCGGCCACTCGAACTGGGTCGACCCCGACCGCCTCGCGCCGCTGCTGGAGCAGGTGGGCGTCGACGACGTCCGGGGCTTCGCCAGCAACGTGTCGAACTACCAGGCCGACGGCGACGAGCGGAAGTACGACGAGCAGCTCAGCGCGCTGCTCGGCGGCGCGCACTACATCATCGACAGCGGCCGCAACGGCAACGGCTCCACCGCCAACTGGTGCAACCCGCCGGACCGGGCGTACGGAACGGACCCGACGGCCGCGCCGACCGGCGACGCCGCGCACCTCGACGCGTACGTCTGGGTCAAGCCGCCGGGCGAGAGCGACGGTGAGTGCGGCGGCGGTCCGCCGGCCGGGGAGTTCTGGCCGGAGCGGGCGCTGGCGATGGCGGCCTCGTCCGGGTGGTGAGACTTTCCGGAACCGCCGCTGTCCCTCCGGACGGCGCGGCAGGGCCCGTTGTTAGCATTCGCCCCATGCAGCCGGGCAGCGACTGGGTGGCCGTCATCATCGAGGACGACCCCGATGTTCGCGACCTCATCGACATCGTGCTGACGCAGTCCGGCTTCCGCACCGTGGTCACCGAGAACGGTCCCGACGGCGTGGACGCGGTGCGCCAGCACAACCCCCTGATCACGACGCTCGACGTCAACATGCCCGGCATGGACGGATTCGCGGTCGCCAAGCGGCTGCGCGAGTTCAGCAACACCTACCTGATCATGATCACCGCGCTCGCCGACGAGATCGACGTCGTGCAGGGCTTCGAGGCCGGCGCCGACGACTACCTCGTCAAGCCGTTCCGTCCGCGCGAGCTGCGCGCCCGCGCGGACTCGATGCTGCGCCGCCCGCGCACGCGCTTCGAGACCCCGGCCGGGTGGGCGGGGCCCGCCGAGCAGGAGCCGGAGCCGGCTGCCGAGCCGCGGGAGGAGTCGTGGGCCGCGCAGGCCGCGCGCGACCTCACCGCGAACGCGCCGCTGCGCCCCCTGCAGCACGAGCAGCCGGCGACGCCGCCCGCCGCACCGGCTCCGCCGCCCGCCCCGGCACCCGCACCCGCGCCGCCTGCGGAGCACCCCCGGCCGGTCCCGCCGCCGCAGCCGGCGTACCAGGAGCCCGCCCCGCAGCCGGCCTACCAGGAGCCCGTCCCGCCGCCGGCGTACCCGGACCCGGCGTACCAGCAGCCCGCGCAGCAGCCCACGCAGCAGCCCACCCAGCACCCCTACCAGCCGGCGCCGCCCCCGCAGCAGGTGCAGCAGCCGGTGCCCCCCGTGCAGCAGCCCGTCCTCCCGGACGCCACGGCGCACGGCGCTCCGCCGAACCAGGGCGGCTGGATCCGTTTCAACGGGCTCGCGCTCAACAACGAGACCCGCGTCGTCACCGTGAACGGCGGCGCCGTGGACCTGACCCGCACGGAGTTCGACCTGCTGTCGTCGCTGCTGAGCACGGGCCGCCGGGTCCGCTCCAAGGCCGACCTCGTGCTCACCATGCGCGGCCAGCAGTACGTCACGTCGTACTTCGTCAACGAGGCCGACAAGCGCTCCGTCGAGGTCCATATCGCCAACCTGCGCCGCAAGATCGGCGACGACGCCGGCACGCCGAAGTTCATCGAGACCGTGCGCGGCGTCGGCTACCGGCTGGCCGAGGCGGCCTGACCCGGGACGTAGACCGCCCCGCCACCCCCGCGAAGGGGTGACGGGGCGTATGAGCCTCGACCGCGGAGACCCCCGAGTCCGCACGGCCGCTGCGCGGATCTGACGTACCCGGCCAGCGGGACGGTAAACACGTCCGTCCGAATCTCAGTAGGCTCGGGGCCGTGCACCGGATCTTCGGCACCAGCGTCGCCTCCGTCTACCCCCACTACGTGAACAAGGTGGAGCGGAAGGGGCGCACGAAGGAGGACCTGGACCGGGCGATCTGCTGGCTGACCGGCTACGACGAGCCGGCGCTGCGCCGTCACCTCGACGCCGGCACGACCTTCGAGGACTTCTTCGCGCAGGCGTCGCTGAACCCCCGTGCTGCGCTGATCACCGGCACGGTGTGCGGAGTGCGCGTCGAGGACGTCGAGGACCCGCTGATGCAGCAGATCCGCTACCTCGACAAGCTCGTCGACGAGCTGGCCAAGGGCCGGCCGATGGAGAAGGTGCTGCGCGCCTGAGCGAGCCGGGTCGGCTTCCGGCAGGCGGTCGACGCCGATCGTGGGCCGGCGCCCGTCGCGGCCTCGTTCCTCGGCTCGGGGCCACTCGATCCGGCTGCGGATCCCCGGCCCGAGCAAGCTCGGGTCAGGGCAGCTCAGTTCGCGTCGACCGGGATCGACTGGACCTTGGTGGGCTCGTCGCTCGCGAAGATCGCGATGGGGACCTTCTGCTTGATGACCTTCTTGACGAACTTCGTCGAGCCGGGGGCGTCCTGCACCCAGACGGTGGCGGTGAAGTGCAGGTCGATGCCGCGGGTGTCGTCGGAGGTCGGCCTGATCTTCTGGTTGCGCAGCTCGAAGGCGCCCTTGGGGGAGGTGATGAGCATGCCGTACTTCGTCGACTGCGGCTCGGGGTCGAAGGTGATGGTCCTGGCCTCGGCGTCCAGCTGGTACGGGTGCTGCACGCGGCCGCCGTTCGCGGTGACGGTGCTGGAGTCGACCGTGATGTGGGCGAGGTACGCGCGGCGCTTGGTCGAGAACGGGTCGCGGATCTCCCGGTTGAGGTCGTAGACCTGGAACGTGAACGAGAAGTACTTGTTGCCCTTCGGGTACCACTCGTTGGTCCGCGGCGTCGACTTGGTCGGATACAGCGTGTAGACGTAGTCCATCCCGTTGATCTCGATGTGCGACTGGAACGTGCCGTCGCGCGTGAACTGGGAGGGGTACGGCGTCTCCGTGGCGGTCGGCGACGCGGTCGGCGCAGCCGCCGGGTCGTTGGAGCCGGTGAGGCCGTCGATCGCCGAGCAACCGCTGAGCAGCACCGAGGCGGCGAGCAGCATGCCGGCTGCCGCCGGGAACAGGCGCGAGCGGGTGCGGGTCATGGAGTCTCCTGCGGGTCGGGGACGAGCGGGGTCAGGCCTTGAAGCCGCGGTAGCGCTTCATGGACTTGAGGATCATCCAGGCGGTCTGGAGGACGGTGATCACTCCGAGGATCGGCCAGCAGACGGCGAGGATGTCCGACCGCAGCGGGATCGACAGCAGCTGGGTCCAGATCACGCCGAAGACGGCGAACAGCACGAGGAACGCGAGGTACGGGTAGAGCCACGCGATGCCCTTGCCGCGCTCGGCCTTGGCCTGGGCGGCCCAGTTGTCGGTCTGCTGCCGGCTGAAGAACTTCAGCCAGGCGCGGATGAAGTGTCCCATCCGGATCACCATGTAGGTCTCCGCCGGGACGATGAGCAGCGCGAACAGGTAGTCGCGCTTGTTCGCGAACTCCATCGAGCGGGCGACCCGGAAGTTCAGCCAGACCGCGGCCAGCGGCGGGATCAGCCACCAGGGGCTGAACACGAACGCGTGGATGTTGAGCGAGCCGGCGAGCAACAGCACGAACAGCACACGGGTGGTGATGTTGATGACCATCGACATGTGCTCGAACCAGCGCAGCCGCAGGTTCGGGTGGAACGGCTGGCCGCGGGTGTCGCCGCGCTGGCCCGGCCACATCAGGTCGATGGCGCCGAAGTTCCACTTCACCTGCTGCGCGTCCAGCGACCGCAGGGTGTCCATGCCGCCGACGTGGGCGCGGGCCCGGGCGGAGATCTTGGTGAGGTAGCCGGCGCTCTTGATCTGCAGCGACAGCAGGGAGTCCTCGACCTCGCTGTCGTTCACCCAGGGGGTGCGCTGGTGGCTGTCCTTCAGCACGTCGCGCAGCGCCTGGGTGGAGAAGATCGAGAACTGGCCGCCGAGGACTGCCATGTTGCGGCCCTTGAGGAGGTTCTGCATGTTGAACGCCGCGAACTGCGCACGCTGGCCCGCGATCAGGAACTTCGCCATCGTCCCGTCGAGGGCGCTGTCGTCGATCGAGTAGATCGCCGAGATCCCGCCGATCCGGTCGTCGCTGGAGATCTCGTCGACCAGGTGCTGCACGGCGTCCGGCTCCGGCGTGGTGTCGCCGTCGACGCCGAGCAGGTAGTCCATGTGCTCGACGAGGGAGTAGCCGTAGTTGAGGGCGCCGACCTTCTTGTCGGGGTTCTTGCCGATGTCGTGGACGTAGACGATCGTGCTCTGCTCACCGGTCGGCGTCATCCGCGTCTGCGGGCCGGCGTAGTGGCTGGCGATCTCCACCGAGTCGTCGCTGGTGTTGTTGATGACGACGTGGATGACATCGGGGAGCCGGGTCTGCTGGAGCAGCGAGTCCAGGACGCCGGCGATGGTCTCGGCCTCGTTGTACGCCGGGATGATGCAGCCCACCGTCGGGCGGTACGTCGGCAGGTCGTCGACCTCGCCGAGGAACTGGGTCTCGTAGTCGGAGAGACCGGGGTCGGCGGTGCGGACGTACTGGGTCTCGGTGGGCGATGCCACCGGGGGCACGGGATAGCCCGCGCCGGTGGCGTGGGGGACGCCGTCCGGCCCCATCTGGTTCGCGTTCACGCGTTCGTCGTCTCCTGCACTGACCCTTGCTGGCCCCATCAGTCTGGGCGACTGCCCTCAAGACGCCACACCGTCAATCACAAAGATTGGCTCAAGACTAGTGGTCCAGACAGCGGGTCAGCGGGAGGTCAGCGGGGGAGCGCGCTGGCGCGCCACCCCCCGGCACCGTGGGCGTGCGGGCGGCGCACCATGCGGTGCGGTGCGTTCCACTCGCGGCGCGGACGCTGCGGTGCGGCCGCCGGCGACCGGAGCGACGCGAGCACCGCGACCACCGCGGCGACCTCCTCGGGCGTCGCGTCGCCGCGGATCACGCGCAGGAAGGGTGCCTTCTCCTCCTCCGTGCCGGCCATCAGAGCGGGATGTTCCCGTGCTTCTTGGCGGGCAGGGTCTCGCGCTTGGAGCGGAGCAGGCGGAGCGCCCGGACGACCTCGGCGCGGGTCTCGTGCGGCGCGATGACGGCGTCGACGTACCCCCGCTCGGCGGCGATGTAGGGGTTCGCGAGCGTGGTCTCGTACTCGTCGATCAGCTCCGCGCGGCGCGCCTCGACGTCGCCGCCCTCCTCCGCGACCTTCTTCAGGGTCTTGCGGTGGAGGATGTTGGCCGCGCCCTGCGCGCCCATCACCGCGATCTGCGCGGTCGGCCAGGCCAGGTTGATGTCCGCACCGAGGTGCTTGGAGCCCATCACGTCGTACGCGCCGCCGTAGGCCTTGCGGGTGATGACGGTGACCAGCGGGACCGTGGCCTCGGCGTAGGCGTAGATGAGCTTGGCGCCGCGGCGGATGATGCCGTTCCACTCCTGGTCGGTGCCGGGCAGGAAGCCCGGCACGTCGACGAACGTGAGGACCGGGATGTTGAACGAGTCGCAGAACCGCACGAAGCGGGCGGCCTTCTCGGAGGCGTCGATGTCGAGCGTGCCGGCGAACTGCATCGGCTGGTTGGCGACCACGCCGACCGAGTGGCCCTCGACCCGGCCGAAGCCGACCACGATGTTGGGCGCGAACAGCTCCTGGACCTCGAGGAACTCCTCGTCGTCGACGACCGCGGTGATGACGTCGCGGATGTCGTAGGGCTGGTTCGGCGAGTCCGGGATGATCGTGTCGAGCGACCGGTCGAGGTCGGTGGGCTCGAGGTCGGACACCTCGTCGTACGCCGGGACCTCGTCGAGGTTGTTCTGCGGCAGGTAGGACAGCAACGCCTTGACGTACTCGATCGCGTCGTCCTCGTCGGAGCCCATGTAGTGGGCGTTGCCGGACTTGGTGTTGTGCGTCCGCGCACCGCCGAGGTCCTCCATCGACACGTCCTCGCCGGTGACGGTCTTGATGACGTCGGGCCCGGTGATGAACATGTTCGAGGTGCCGTCGACCATCACGGTGAAGTCGGTGACCGCGGGGGAGTAGACGTGCCCGCCCGCGCAGGAGCCCATGATCATGCTGATCTGCGGGATGACACCGGAGGCGTGGACGTTGCGGCGGAAGATCTCGCCGTACAGGCCGAGCGAGACGACGCCCTCCTGGATCCGGGCGCCCGCGCCCTCGTTGATGCCGATGATCGGGCACCCGGTCTTGATCGCGAGGTCCATGACCTTGGTGATCTTCTCGCCGTACACCTCGCCGAGCGAGCCGCCGAAGATCGTGAAGTCCTGGGAGAACACGCACACCTGGCGACCGTCGATGGTGCCGTAGCCGGTGATCACGCCGTCGCCGTACGGGCGGTTCTTCTCCAGGCCGAACGCCGTGCTGCGGTGGCGGGCCAGCTCGTCGAGCTCGACGAAGCTGCCCTCGTCGAAGAGCAGCTCGATCCGCTCGCGGGCGGTCTTGCGCCCCTTCGAGTGCTGCTTCTCGACCGCCTTGGCGGAGCCGGCGTGGATCGCCTCCTCGAGCCGCCGGTCGAGGTCCGCGAGCTTGCCCGCGGTCGTGTGGATGTCAGGGGCGTCGGGGCCCTGCGGAACGTCGGTTCCCTCGCCGGGGCGCGCACTCATGCGGTCTGGCTCCTCACTGGCACTGGTTCTGGACCGTGGGCCAATCTAGTCCCCGTGACCGCTTCGCAGATGAGACGCCCATCACTCCAGGTCGAGACGCTCGCCACGCTGGCCCCCGAGCTCGCCGTGGAGGTCCTGGAGACCGCGACGTCGACCAACGCCGTCGCGGCCGACCGGGCCCGCGCGGGAGCGCCGGAGGGCACCGTCGTCGTCGCCGAGCACCAGACCGCGGGCCGGGGTCGGCTGGACCGCACGTGGGAGACGCCGCCGCGGGCGGCGTTGACGTTCTCCCTCCTGCTCCGACCGGTCGTGCCGGCCGGAGACTGGCCCTGGCTGCCGCTGCTGACCGGACACACCGTCGCCAAGGTGCTGCGCGGGCAGGGGTACGCCGCAGCCGGGGTGAAGTGGCCGAACGACGTGCTGATCGACGACCGGAAGGTCGCGGGCATCCTGGTCGAGCGGGTCGAGACGCCGGACGGGCCGGCCGCCGTGGTGGGCATCGGCCTCAACGTCTCGCTGACCGAGGACGAGCTGCCGGTGCCGACCGCGACGTCGCTCGCCCTCGTGTCGGGCGCCGAGCCGGACCGCGCGGCGCTGCTGGTCGACCTGCTCCGCTCGCTGCGCGAGGCGTACGACGCCTGGCAGGCCGGCGGCCCGGACGCGACGGTCCACCTGCGCTCGTCGTACGCCGCGGCGTGCGTCACCGTCGGCCGCGAGGTGCGGGTCGCGATGCCGGACGGGGCGGACCTGGTCGGCCGCGCGACCGGCATCGACGCAGCCGGCCGGCTGGTGGTGACCGGATCGGGCGGGGAGACCGTCGTGGGCGCCGGCGACGTCGTGCACGTGCGCCCGGCCACCCCGAACCCCTGATCAGTGACATGATCGGCGCGTGGCCATCTCGCGCAGACTGCTCAACGAGGGTGAGACCGTCGTGGTCGACACCCGCACGCACGTCAAGGCCCTGCTGTGGCCGTTGGTCTGCCTCGTGGTCCTGCTGGCGGTCGGCACGTACGCGCAGACGCAGGTCGACAACGGCACGGCCATGCTCGTCGTCTGGATCCTGCTCGCGTGCCTGGCGGTGTGGTTCGTGCTCCGGCCGGTGGTCACCTGGGCGACCGCGACCTACACCTTCACCGACCGGCGGCTGATCACCCGGCACGGCGTGATCGTCCGCCGCGGCCACGACATCCCGCTGGCGCGGATCAGCGACGTCGCCTACGAGTTCGGCCTGATCGACCGCATGCTCGGCTGCGGCACCCTGGTCATCTCCGACGCGAGCACGCACGGCCAGGTCAAGCTGCACGACATCCCGCACGTCGAGGAGACGCAGCGGCGGCTCAACGAGCTCCTCCACGGGGCCGGCGACACCGCGGCGGGACATGAGGGAACCTGACGGTCCGGCTCCCGAGGACCTCGAGCGCGCGATCCTCGGGCAGGAGCCGGTCTTCAACGCGCCGGAGGTCGCCGAGCGCACCGGGGTCGACGTCGACGAGGCCCGGCGGCTGTGGCGTGCGCTCGGCTTCCCCGAGCACGGCCTGGAGACCGCGTTCACCGACGCCGACTCCGAGGCGCTGTCGACGCTGATCGGCGTGGTCCGCTCGGGTCTCATCGACTTCGACATGGCGGTCAACCTCACCCGTGCGGTCGGCCAGACCATGGCCCGGCTCGCCGACTGGGAGGTCGCCACGCTGGTGCACCGGGTCGAGGAGCTCGAGGCCGGCGAGGACGCGACCGGGAGCCGGATCGGCTCGGCCATGCGGTTGATCGACGAGATCCAGGCACCGTTCGAGGAGCTGCTCGTCTACGTCTGGAGGCGGCACCTGGCCGCGGCCGTGGCCCGGGTCGAGGCGCTGCGCGCCAACGAGGAGGACCTCAACACGGTCCAGCTGACCGTCGGGTTCGCCGACATCGTCAGCTTCACCGCGCTGTCGAACCGGCTGACGGAGGAGCGGATCGGCGACCTGGTCGAGCTGTTCGAGTCGCGGTGCGCCGATGTGGTCGCCGCCCAGCGCGGCCGCATCATCAAGAGCATCGGCGACTCGGTGCTGTTCGTGAACGACGACCCCGTCCGGGCGTACGACACCGCCGAGGGGATCATCAACGTGATCGGCCGCGACAGCCGGATGCCCGACGTCCGCGTCGGCCTGGCCAGCGGCTCGGTCGTCATGCGCCTCGGCGACGTGTTCGGGCCGCCGGTGAACCTCGCGTCCCGGCTCACCGCGGTCGCCCGGCGAAACCGGATCATCATCGACCAGGCCACCGCGGAGCTGTTGCCGGACGCGGAGTTCGAGACCCGCCCGCTGCCGGCCCGGCCGGTCCGGGGCTTCGGGATCGTCGAGCCGGTGGCCGTCCGCCGGGCCTGATCCGGCCCCAGAATCCAGGGCGAAACCGTCCGAATCACAGTTTCGCCGTTTGCCGGGCAGGCGGTCCCCGCCGTCCCTACCGTGGGCAGATGATCGAGGTGCAGGACATCCGGCTCGATCCCGAGACCCGGCGCGTCTGGCGCGGCGCCGAGGAGATCGTCCTGTCCCGCAAGGAGTTCGACCTGGTGCTCGCGCTGATGCGACGGGCCGGCACGATCGTGACCCGCGACGAGCTGATGCGCGAGGTGTGGCACACCAACTTCTGGACCTCCTCCAAGACCATCGACGTCCACCTCGGGTGGGTGCGCCGCAAGCTCGGGGACGACAGCCGGCACCCGCGGCTGATCACCACGATCCGCGGCCAGGGGCTTCGGTTCGAGACCGAGGACCGCACGTCCTAGCGCACCGCCTAGAGTCTGGGGCGTGCTCGCACCGACCCTGGCCGTGATCGGCGGTGGCCAGCTGGCCCGGATGATGGCGGAGCCTGCCGCGGCGATGGGCATCCCGCTGCGGCTGCTCGCCGAGGCCGAGGGCGTCTCGGCCGCGCAGGTGATCCCCGACCACCTCGTCGGCGACTACCGCGACCTCGGGATGCTGCGCGCGGTGACCGACGGCTGCCCGGTCGTCACGTTCGACCACGAGCACGTCCCGACCGGCCACCTGTACGCGCTCGCCGAGGACGGCGTCGCCGTCCGGCCGGGCCCCGAGGCCCTCGTGCACGCCCAGGACAAGGCCGTGATGCGGGAGCGGCTCGCCGCGCTCGGCGTCCCCTGCCCGCGCAACGCGGTCGTCGGCTCCGTCCGCGACGTCGAGGCGTTCGGGTTCCCCTGCGTCCTCAAGACCACCCGCGGTGGGTACGACGGCAAGGGCGTCTGGTTCGTCCGCGAGCCCGCCGACTGCCACGATGCGTTCGCCTCCGCGGAGGCCACCGGCGTCCGCATCCTCGCCGAGGAGCTGGTGGAGTTCCGCCGCGAGCTCTCCGCGCTGGTCGCGCGCTCACCCAGCGGGCAGGCCGCGGCGTACCCCGTCGTCGCCTCGACCCAGCAGGACGGCATCTGCCTCGAGGTGGTGGCCCCGGCGCCGGACCTCTCCGAGGAGCTGGCCGGCCGGGCCCAGGAGATCGCGCTGGGGATCGCGGGGGCGCTGGACGTCACCGGTGTGCTGGCCGTCGAGCTGTTCGAGACCACCGACGGGCGCGTGCTGGTCAACGAGCTGGCGATGCGCCCGCACAACACCGGGCACTGGACCCAGGACGGGGCGGTGACCTCGCAGTTCGAGAACCACCTGCGCGCCGTGCTCGACCTGCCGCTGGGGTCGCCGGCCCCGCGGGCGCGCTGGACCGTGATGGTCAACATCCTCGGGGGGCCCGACGACGCGGTGGGGCGGCTGTACGACGGCTACCCCCACGCGCTCGCACGCGACCCGTTCCTGCGGGTGCACCTGTACGGCAAGGACCTGCGGCCCGGCCGCAAGGTGGGTCACGTCAACGCGTACGGCGACGACCTCGACGACTGCCTGGAGCGCGCCCGGCACGCCGCCGCGTGGTTCCGGGGCGACCTGGGAAACGAGAGCGAGTGATGTCGGTGGTCGAGCCTGGCGGAACCCCCCGTGTGGGCATCGTGATGGGGTCGGACTCGGACTGGCCGGTGATGAAGGCCGCGGCCGAGGCGCTGGCCGAGTTCGACGTTGAGTACGAGGCCGACGTGGTCTCGGCGCACCGGATGCCCCAGGAGATGCTCGACTACGGCCGCGACGCCGCCGGGCGCGGGCTGTCGGTCATCATCGCCGGCGCCGGCGGGGCGGCACACCTGCCCGGCATGCTCGCCGCGGTCACGCCGCTGCCGGTGATCGGCGTCCCGGTGCCGCTGAAGTACCTCGACGGCATGGACTCGCTGCTCTCGATCGTCCAGATGCCGGCGGGCGTCCCGGTCGCGACCGTCGCGGTCGGCGGGGCGCGCAACGCCGGGCTGCTCGCGGTCCGCATCCTGGCCGCGACCGATCCCGCGCTGCAGCAGCGGATGCTGGACTTCCAGGCCGCGCTGAGGCAGACCGCGCAGGAGAAGGGCGCGACCGTGCGTCAGGACGTCCCGGGGCGGCGCGTCGGCTTCTGAGTCCGCGGGGCACCGTCGTCCGCCAGTGACGCGATCGCCGGGATCTGCGCGAGGGCGTTGACCGCGACCGAGAACACCAGGAAGCCGATCGCCTCGGTCGGATGGCCGAGGTCCCAGAAGGCCAGCGTGGCCAGCCCGAACACCAGGACCTTGACCAGCGGCCGGAGGACCGGGGTCGCGTAGCGCGCCTTCGGCGAGGCGAACCAGAACCACGCCTGCATGCCGAGGACCGGGAGCAGCCACACCCACATCCACCACGGGTCCTGCTCGTAGCCCCACCACGAGAACGCGACCAGCGCGACGACCTCGTCCACGAAGACGAGGCCGAGGACACACCAACCGACGAACGTCACGGGGACATCCTCCCGCCGATTACCGTGCGCACATGCTGTTTCCCGAGTCCCGGCGTGCCCTCGAGGCGTACGCCGGGGAGATCCCCGTCTGGACGCCGGGCTACGACGTGCCGGCGGCCCGCGCGCAGGCCCGGGCGCTCGCGGCCCAGGAGCCGCGCGAGGACGTCGCCGAGGTCGCGGACGTCGACGCCGGCGGCGTACCGGCCCGGCTCTACACCCCCGACGGCGCCGGGGACGCCGTCGTGGTGCACGCCCACGGTGGCGGCTTCGTGTTCAACGACGTCGAGGTGCACGACGCGAGCGTGCGTCGGCTCGCGAACCGCAGCGGCCTGCGGGTGTTGAGCATCGACTACCGGCGGCCGCCTGAGCACCGGTTCCCTGCAGCGGTCGAGGACGTCGCGGCGGCCGGCGCCTGGGCGGAGCGGACCTTCGGCGGGCCGCTGCTCGCCCACGGGGACAGCGCCGGTGGCAACCTCGCGCTGGTCGACGCCCTGCGCCATCCGGGGCGGTACGCCGCGGTCGCGCTGGTCTACCCGTTCCTCGACCCGACGGCGGGCTTCGACTCCTACGCGACCGCCGCCGACGGCTTCGACCCGAGGGAGGCGGCCTGGTACTGGGAGCAGTACGCCGCGCGCGAGGACTGGACGGACCCCGACCTGGCGCCGTTGTTGTCCGACCGCCTCGGCACGCTGCCGCCCACCCTGGTGGTCACCGCCGAGCACGACCCGCTGCGGGACGAGGGCGAGGAGCTCGCCCGGCGGATCGCGGACGCCGGCGTCGAGGTGGTCGCGACCCGCTACCTCGGCCAGGTGCACGGCTTCTGGCGGCACCCGCGGGTGTTCCCCTCCGCGGAGCCGCTGATGAAGCAGGTCGCCGGCTTCCTGCGCATCCACGGCTGACCTCGGGGGACCGGAGGCGGCCTGAGAGGATGGCCGCCATGCGCGTGCACCTCGGCTGCGACCATGCCGGCCTCGACCTCAAGGACCACCTGACCGCCTGGCTCACCGAGCACGGCTACGAGCCGGTCGACCACGGCCCGTTCCGGTACGACGCGCTCGACGACTACCCGGTGTTCTGTCTGCGCGCGGCCGAGGCGGTGGCCGAGGACCGTGCCGCCGGCCTGGACAGCCTGGGCGTGGTGATCGGCGGCTCGGGCAACGGCGAGCAGATGGCCGCCAACAAGGTGAAGGGGGTGCGCGCCGCGCTCGTGTGGTCCGAGGAGACCGCGCGGCTGGCCCGCGAGCACAACGACGCCAACGTCGTCTCGGTCGGCGGCCGGATGCACCCGCTCGAGGACATGACCCGCTTCGTCGAGGTGTTCCTCGCCGAGCCCTTCAGCGGCGACGAGCGGCACGTCCGGCGGATCGGGCAGCTGGACTCCTACGAGCGGACCGGCGACCTGCCGCCGCTCCCGGCGTCGGCGAGCGATGCCTGAGGGGCACACCCTCCACCGCCTCGCCGACGAGCTGACCGCGACCTTCGCGGGCCGCGTCGTGCGCGTCGGCAGCCCGCAGGGCCGGTTCGCCGACTCGGCCGCGCTGCTCGACGGGCAGGTCCTCGAGGGAGCGGAGGCGTGGGGCAAGAACCTGTTCGTCGCCTTCCCGGGCGAGCGCTTCGTGCACATCCACCTCGGCCTCTACGGCAAGCTCGACGTCCACATGGGGGTCGCCGAGGTGCCGCCGCCGGTCGGACAGGTACGGCTCCGGCTCGTGGCCGAGCAGGCGTACGCCGATCTCCGCGGTGCCACCACCTGTGCGCTCGTGACGGCGGCGGGGCGTGACGCCGTCGTCGCCCGTTCGGGCCCGGACCCGCTCCGCGACGACGCCGACGCGGGGCGCGCCTGGGAGCGCATCCGTCGGAGTCGGGCGCCGATCGGCGGGCTGCTGATGGACCAGTCGGTGCTGGCCGGCGTCGGCAACGTGTACCGCGCCGAGGTGCTGTTCCGTCACCGCGTGGACCCGATGCGTCCCGGCAACACGCTGCGCCGCGGCCAGTGGCAGGCGATGTGGGACGACCTGGTCGAGCTGATGCACGAGGGTGTCCGCACCGGTCGCATCGACACCGTGCGGCCCGAGCACACGCCGGAGGTGATGGGCCGCCCACCGCGCCGCGACGATCACGGCGGCGAGGTCTACGTCTACCGTCGCCACGGCATGCCGTGCCACGTCTGCGGGTCGATCGTGCGGACCACCGAGCTCCAGGGACGAAACCTCTTCTGGTGCCCGCGTTGCCAACGCAAGTTCCGCTCGCGGTCGCTAGGGTAGGGCCGCCACCGACCCAGAGGAGCGACCGCATGACCGTTCGCCCCGGAGGCGTCCGGCGAGCGCTGCGCCGCAGCTTCCCGCGGTACAACCGCACCCTGATCCTGCTGGTCGCGCTCACCGTGCTGCTCACCGCGGCGGTCGTCGTCTGGCCGGACACGGTCGCGCTGACGGTCCTGGTCGTGCCGCTGCTGCTCGGCAGCCTGCTGGTCAGCCCGCGCCAGCTGCCCTGGTTCGTGGTGTTCCTCATGGTCATGCTGATGCTGGCGATCGGCCGGCAGCACGACATCAACCAGAAGACGGTCTTCGCGATCGCGGTCCTGTTCCTGCTCTGCTTCATCGTGCTGGTCACGTCGTTCCGGCGCTCGCAGCTCGGCGTCGCCGGCGCGATGGGGGAGTCGATGCTCGTCGACCTCCGCGACCGGATCCTCAGTCAGGGCGGCGTGCCCGAGCTGCCCGAGGGGTGGCTGGCCGAGAGCGCGCTGCGGTCCGCGGGCGGCACGCCGTTCGCCGGTGACTTCGTCGTCGCGACCCGGCCCCGGCGTACCACCCGCGTGGAGGTCGCCGTCGTGGACGTGTCCGGCAAGGGCGAGCAGGCGGGCACCCGGGCGCTGCTGCTGTCGGGCGCGTTCGGAGGCCTGCTCGGCGCGCTGCCGCCGGAGGAGTTCCTGCCGGCCGCCAACGACTACCTGTTCCGCCAGGACTGGGCCGAGGGCTTCGCGACCGCGATCCACCTCTCCCTCGACGTCGCCACCGGCGAGTTCGAGGTGCGCTCCGCGGGTCATCCGCCGGCCGCGCAGCTCGCGGCCGGGTCGGGACGCTGGACCGTGCACGAGTCCGAGGGGCCGGTGCTCGGGCTGATCGAGGACCCCGAGTTCACCGTGTCGACCGGCCTGCTGCGACCCGGCGACGCGCTGCTCCTCTACACCGACGGCATGGTGGAGACGCCGCGGCGTGACATCGGCCTCGGCATCGACCGGATGCTCGGCCAGGCCGAGCACCTGCTGCGCGGCACCTTCGACGGCGGCGCGGACCGGCTGGTGGAGTCCCTGGGCTCGGAGAACGACGATCGCGCGCTCGTGCTCGTGCATCGACGCTGATTCCGGAGCGCGGCCCGCCGTGTGGCACGATGACCCTCGCGCTCGAGCGATCGGGCGCGCGCGGATGTAGCTCAATGGTAGAGCCCCAGTCTTCCAAACTGGCTACGCGGGTTCGATTCCCGTCATCCGCTCCAAGGGCCCACTGACCCGGTCGTGACCTGGTGCAGCGGGGGCCTTGGCGGGGCGTAGCGTAGTGGCTAGCGCGCCTGCTTTGGGAGCAGGAGATCGCAGGTTCGAGTCCTGTCGCCCCGACGCACCACCCACTTTTTTCGAACATCTAGGAGAAGACCTGTGAAGAGCGCCGTCGAGACCTTGAGCCCGACCCGGGCCAAGCTGACCGTCGAGGTGCCCTTCGAGGAGCTCAAGCCGAGCCTCGACGCGGCGTACAAGCAGATTGCCAAGCAGATCAACGTCCCCGGCTTCCGCCGCGGCAAGGTCCCGCCGGCCGTGATCGACCGCCAGGTCGGTCGGGGCGCGGTCCTCGACCAGGCCATCAACGAGGTCGTCCCGCAGAAGTACGTCGAGGCGCTCCAGGCCAACGACCTCCAGCCGCTCGCGCAGCCGGAGATCGAGGTCACCAAGTTCGAGGACAACGCCGCGCTGGAGTTCACCGCCGAGGTCGAGGTCCGCCCGGAGATCACGCTGCCGGAGTACGACGGCGTCGAGGCCGAGGTCGAGGACATCGAGCTCACCGACGAGGAGGTCCAGGAGCAGGTCGAGGCGCTGCGCGAGCGGTTCGCCACCCTGCAGGACGTCGAGCGCCCGGCCGCCGACGGCGACTTCGTCGTGCTCGACCTGGTCGCCACCAAGGACGGCGAGCCCGTGCCCGGCGCCGAGGTGACCGGCATGTCGTACCGCGTCGGTCGCGGCGGCATGCTCGACGGCCTCGACGAGGCCCTGGCCGGCATGGCCGCCGGCGACGAGAAGACCTTCACCTCGCAGCTGGTGGGCGGCGACCTGGTCGGCGAGGACGTCGACGTCCAGGTCAAGGTCGCCCAGGTGCAGGAGCAGGAGCTCCCCGAGCTCGACGACGAGTTCGCCCAGATGGCGTCGGAGTTCGACACCGTCGACGAGCTCACCGCCGACGTGCGCGAGCGCCTCGGCCGCGGCAAGCGCCTCGAGCAGGCAGCCGCCGCCCGTGACGCGGTCCTCGAGGTGCTCCTCGAGAAGGTCGAGGTCCCGCTGCCCGAGATCGTCGTCACCGACGAGCTCAACGCGCGCCGCCGCAACATCGAGCAGCAGCTCGCGTTCGCCGGCATCACCATGGAGAAGTACCTCGAGGACGAGGAGCAGACCCAGGAGGAGTTCGAGGCCGAGCTCGAGCGCCGCGTCCGCGACGCGGTCGCCGCGCAGTTCATCCTCGACGAGATCGCCAAGAAGGAGGAGTTCGGCATCGAGCAGGCCGAGCTCTCCGAGCACCTCGTGCGGCGCGCCCAGCAGTCCGGGCAGGAGCCGCAGGAGTTCGCGAACCACATGTTCGAGCACAACCACATCCCCGACCTCGTGCAGGAGATCCTGCGCGGCAAGGCGCTGGCCCGCATCGTGGAGTCCGCGGTCGTCAAGGACGCCTCGGGCAACGTGGTCGAGCTGAAGAACCTGCGCCCCGACGGCACCATCGGCGAGCCGGAGGCCGAGGACGAGGCGGCGTCCGCGGACGCGGCCGAGGAGCCCGCGGAGGCCTGATCCACCCGATAGCCGCTCAGTGCACAACCGTGCACTGAGCGGCTATCGTGCGTCCATGGCCACGCGGACCGGACCGACGTACCTGGACGCCCTCTCGCTGCTCTCGGAGGTTGCCGACGAGCTCGTCGTGCGCAGCGTCCGCGACACCCACGACGCCTGGGCGGACCGCTTCGGCGGCTACCCGGGACGCGGCATCGCCACGGCGGTGTGCGCCGGGTTGGGCCTGGGCCTCCGGGCGGCATCGGCCGGGCTCGGGCGGCTGGCGGACTCCGGCGTCGGCCCGGGGCTGGAGGACACCCCGCGCGGCCGGTTCGTGAGCTCCGCGGTCAACGGCCTGATCGGCGACCGGCTCGCCGAGAAGCGGCCCCGGATGGCGATCCGGATGGCCGTCCGTTCCGCGGGCCGCGACGTGCCGCCCGGCGACGTCGCGCGCGCCTTCCCCGACGCCACGGGGCGGGTCGTCCTCTTCCTCCACGGCCTGTGCGAGACCGAGGCGTACTGGGACCGCGGCCCCGGGCCGACGTACGGCCAGGCGCTGGCCGAGCGCGGCTGGACGCCGGTCTTCCTGCGCGCGAACACCGGCCTCGGCCTGCGGGAGAACGGCGTCGCCCTGTCCGCGCTCGTCCAGGACCTCGTCGACGCCTGGCCGGTGCCGGTCACCCGGCTGGCGCTGGTCGGTCACTCGATGGGTGGACTCGTCGTCCGCGCCGCCGGCGCCGTCGCGACCGCCGTCGAGCGGCCGTGGACCGCCCTGGTCTCCGACGTCGTCACGCTGGGCACCCCGCACCTGGGCGCCCCGATCGCGGCCGGCATCGGCCACGGCAGCCGCGGCCTGGGCCGGCTGCCGGAGACGGCGGCGTTCGGGCGGATCCTCGACTGGCGCTCGGTCGGCGTGCACGACCTGGTCGTCGGGCTGGCCGAGGACGTCCCGCCGCTGCCGCACGCCCGGTACCGCCTGGTGGCCGCCACCGTGACGACCTCGGCGCGTCATCCCGTCGGCCACGTCGTCGGGGACCTGCTGGTGCGGGTGCGGTCGGCGTACGGCGAGGGCCTGTTCCCGGACGGGACCGTGCTGCACGTCGGCCGGACCGACCACTTCGGGCTGCTCAACCACCCCGACGTCCACCGGGCTCTGCGAGAGTGGCTCTCGTGACCAGCACCCGAGGCACTGCCGACCGCGAGCTGCGGGCCGAGACCTACGTCGACGCGCCACCGGAGACGGTGTGGGCGGTGCTCGCCGACCTGTCGAGGATGCCGGACTGGAGCCCCGAGCTGGTGCGCATGGTGCCGCTGCGCGGCGGCGGCCTCCGGGTCGGGCAGTGGTACCTCGGGATCAACCGGCGCAAGGCGGTGGTCTGGCCGACCCGGTCGGTCGTCACCGAGGTCGAGCCCGGCCGGCTGCTCGCCTGGGACACCCCGTCCAGCGGCGCCCGCTGGATCTGGGAGCTGGTCCCGGAGGGCGCCGGCACCCGCGTCGTCCACCGGCGGCCCGTGCCGCACGGCGTGTCCGCGATGTCGAAGGTGTTCGCCCCGCTGTTCCTGGGCGGGAGCGCGGAGCACGCCGACGAGCTGGAGGCCGGGATGGCGCAGACGGTGGCGCGTCTGAAATCTGCTGTCGGCGAACACTGAGGGATCGGCGTCGGATCCGTCGGTCCTTCGGGCTAGGGTCGCTCTCGTGACCCAGAACTCCAGCCCCCAGCTCAACGGCGGCGGGGGCATGAACGTCCTCGACGACCACATCTACCAGCGGCTGCTGCGCGAGCGGATCGTCTTCCTCGGCTCCGAGGTGCGCGACCAGAACGCGAACGCGATCTGCGCCCAGCTGCTGCTGCTCTCGGCGGAGGATCCCGAGGCCGACATCTTCCTCCACATCAACAGCCCCGGCGGCTCCGTGGACGCGGGCATGGCGATCTACGACACCATGAACTACATCCCGAACGACGTCGCCACGGTCGGCATGGGCCTCGCCGCGTCGATGGGGCAGTTCCTGCTCTGCGCCGGCACGAAGGGCAAGCGCTACGCGCTGCCGCACGCGCGGATCATGATGCACCAGCCCTCGTCCGGGATGGGCGGCTCGGCCTCGGACATCAAGATCCAGGCCCAGCAGTCGCTGCACATCAAGAAGGTGCTCCTCGAGCTGATCGCCGAGCACACCGGCCAGAGCGTCGAGCAGGTCGAGCAGGACGCCGACCGCGACCGCTGGTTCACCGCCGAGCAGGCGCGCGAGTACGGCCTGGTCGACCAGGTCATCAAGAGCGCCCGCGAGGCCGCCGACGACGGCCGCCCGGCGCGGCAGAAGGACTGACCCGAATGTCTGAGATGAACTACTACATCCCGCAGTGGGAAGAGCGGACGTCGTACGGCTTCCGGCGCATCGACCCCTACGCCAAGCTGTTCGAGGACCGCATCATCTACCTCGGCACCCCGATCTCCGACGACGTCGCGAACGCCGTGATCGCCCAGCTGCTGTGCCTGCAGTCGATGAACCCCGACCAGGACATCAGCATCTACATCAACAGCCCCGGTGGCTCGTTCACCGCGCTGACCGCGATCTACGACACGATGAAGTTCATCAAGCCCGACGTGCAGACGGTCTGCATCGGCCAGGCGGCCTCGGCGGCGGCGATCCTGCTCGCGGCCGGCACCGCCGGCAAGCGGCTCGCACTGCCGAACAGCCGGATCCTGATCCACCAGCCCTACACCGAGGGCACGTTCGGCCAGACCTCGGACATCGAGATCCAGGCGAACGAGATCCTGCGGATGCGCGAGCTGCTGGAGAAGATGATCAGCGACCACAGCGGCCGCTCGATCGAGGAGGTCAGCCGCGACATCGAGCGCGACAAGATCCTCACCGCCGAGGGCGCGGTCGAGTACGGCCTGATCGATGCCGTGCTCGAGTCGCTCAAGGGCACGCCCGCCCTGACCTGATCGGCGGGGCCGGCGGCCCGACGTACGGTCCACCTTCGTGTCTTCGCCCCACCGGGGGGTGGCTCGGGGTACCGTCGGAGGAGCTTGCACCACCTGCCGGACCTGCTCGACCCGTTCGACCTGCTCGACCCAATCGGAGGATGACCGCCCGTGGCACGTATCGGTGACGGAGGCGACCTGCTCAAGTGCTCCTTCTGCGGGAAGAGCCAGAAGCAGGTCAAGAAGCTGATCGCGGGTCCGGGTGTCTACATCTGCGACGAGTGCATCGACCTCTGCAACGAGATCATCGAGGAGGAGCTCAGCGAGGGGACCGAGGTCGGCCTCGACGAGCTGCCGAAGCCGAAGGAGATCTTCGAGTTCCTCAACTCCTACGTGATCGGCCAGGAGCAGGCCAAGAAGTCGCTCGCGGTGGCGGTCTACAACCACTACAAGCGGGTGCAGGCCGGCCTCCAGCCCGTCTCGGGCAAGCACAGCAAGGAGGAGGTCGTCGAGGTCGCGAAGTCCAACATCCTCGTGATCGGACCGACCGGCTGCGGCAAGACCTACCTCGCGCAGACGCTGGCGCGCATGCTCAACGTGCCGTTCGCGATCGCCGACGCCACCGCGCTCACCGAGGCCGGCTACGTGGGTGAGGACGTCGAGAACATCCTCCTCAAGCTGATCCAGGCCGCCGACTACGACGTCAAGAAGGCCGAGACCGGCATCATCTACATCGATGAGATCGACAAGGTGGCCCGCAAGGCGGAGAACCCCTCGATCACCCGCGACGTCTCCGGCGAGGGCGTGCAGCAGGCGCTGCTGAAGATCATCGAGGGCACCACCGCCTCGGTGCCGCCGCAGGGCGGCCGCAAGCACCCGCACCAGGAGTTCATCCAGATCGACACGACGAACATCCTGTTCGTCGTGGGCGGCGCGTTCGCCGGCCTCGAGCACATCATCGAGCAGCGGGTCGGCAAGAAGACCCTCGGCTTCACCGCGGAGGTGCGCGGGAAGGCCGAGCGCGAGGCCGAGGACCTGCTGGCGCAGGTCCGGCCCGAGGACCTCACCAAGTTCGGCCTGATCCCCGAGTTCATCGGCCGGCTGCCGCTCATCGCGAGCGTCTCGAAGCTGGACCAGGAGGCGCTGGTCCAGATCCTCACCGAGCCCCGCAACGCGCTGGTCAAGCAGTACCAGAAGCTCTTCGAGCTCGACGGCGTCGACCTGGAGTTCACCCAGGACGCGATCGAGGCGATCGCCGACAAGGCGATGGAGCGCGGCACGGGTGCCCGTGGTCTCCGCGCGATCATCGAGGAGGTCCTCCTCCACGTGATGTACGACGTGCCCTCGCGCGGCGACATCAGCAAGGTGATCGTCACCCGCGAGGTCGTCGAGGACGACGTCGCGCCGACGCTGGTCCCGCGCGAGTCCGAGGCCAAGAAGAAGAAGTCTGCCTGACTCCTGGCCCGGACGGACCACGTCGCATAGTCCGTTCGGACCATTTGTGGACGAGGGTTTGGCGGCTCGTCCAGGACCCGACAGACTCGACGAGCCATGAACGCGCGTCGCAAGTCTCGGATCCTCACCGGCCACAAGCCCCCGCTGGTGGCGTTCGTGCTGCTCGTGGTCACCTCCAGCGTGCTGCTGGTGCACATGGCCCGCAGCGAGGCGGCCCCCGCCTGGCTGCGACAGGGGGTGACGAGCGTGGTCGCCGGCGGCGCGCCGCTCGGGCAGCGGGTCGTGGACAGCACCCTGGTGCGCCGCGAGCCCGCGGCCACGGTGCAGCAGCCGCCGGCCGCGGCGGCCCCGGCTCCCGTCACCGCACCGGCCGCACCGGCCGCGCCGGTCGCACCGGCTCCGTCCGCCCCGGCGCCTGCCGCGCCATCGGAGCACCACGGAGCCGCGCATGCCCAGCCCCAGGTCGCGGCGCCGTCGGCCGCGCCCGTGGAGCCGGCATCGCCGCCCGCGCCCGCCGACGGCGGCGGCGCGCCTGAGCAGCCCGGCGTCTCCCCGCACGACCCCGGCCACGCCATCTCGCCGGGCCGCGGCCCTCGCGGCGACGGTGTCGACGTCCCCGGCTGGTGGAGCGAGCACGGGCCCCTCGTGCCCTGGCAGCCCCAGCCGACCAGCCACCCCGGGCCCCCGAGCCACCCGGCGGCTCCCCGCGACCCCGAGCACCCGGTGCGCGGCGACGGGCCGCACTGGCCGGGCCAGCCCGGCTGGTGGATCGGTCCGGACCGCGGGCACGGTCACGCGCACCACGGTCACCGCCCCCGTTGAGTCGAGACTTCCGTCGGTTCAATCGAGAGTTCCGTCGGGCCGAGTCGGTAGTTCCGGCCAGGGACCTGGTCAGAAGTCTCGACTCAAGCGACGGAACTCTCGACTCGACGTCGAGGACGATCCGTCAGGTCACTCGGTGGGTGCGAGCTCCGCGTCGACGCTCAGCCCGGCCGCCGCACCGTCGACGGTGAAGACGAGGTCGCCGGTGATCTTGCCGGTCTTGCGCAGGTCGTCGGCGGCCTGCTCGGCGGCGCGGACCATCGCCTCGGGTCCGCGGATCTCGACCCGGGACAGCTCGGCGCGCATCGAGACCTTGGCGTTCGACTTCGCCCCGCGGATGCCGATCAGCGCCGCCGAGACGGCGTCGAGGGTCGCGGGGTCGGTGGCCGCGGCGGAGCCGAGCTCGAGGACGGTGGGCCAGGCGGCGCGGTGGATCGAGCCTCCCCCCGACTCAGCGGAGCGCCACCACGACCACACCTCCTCGGTCACGTACGGCAGGAACGGCGCGAGCAGCCGCAGCTGGACGTCGAGCGCGATCGCCAGGGCGGACTTCGCGGACTCGGTGGCCGCGCCACCCTCCGCGTCGTACGCGCGCTCCTTGACCAGCTCGAGGTAGTCGTCGCAGAACTCCCAGAAGAACTTCTCGACGGTCTCCAGCGCGGTCGTGTAGTCGTAGGCCTCGAACGCGTCGGTGGCCCGCGTGATCACCTCGCCGAGACGGCCGAGCAGGGCGCAGTCGACCGGCTCGGAGACCTCGAAGGCGTTCGCGCTGGTCGCACCCACGCCGCCGAGCACGAACTTCGACGCGTTGAGCACCTTCATCGCCAGCCGGCGGCCGACCTTCATCTGGGCCTCGTCGAACGGCGAGTCCAGGCCCGCGCGGGCCATGGCCGCGCGCCAGCGGACGGCGTCCGCGCCGTACTTGTCGAGGATGTCGGTCGGGACGACGACGTTGCCCTTGGACTTCGACATCTTCTTGCGGTCCGGGTCGAGGATGAAGCCGGACACCAGCGCGTGCGACCACGGCGCCGCGTGGTTCTCGAAGTGCGCCCGCACCACGCGGGAGAACAGCCAGGTGCGGATGATGTCGTGGGCCTGGGTGCACAGGTCCATCGGGAAGACCCGCTGCCACAGGTCGTCGTCGGACTCCCAGCCGCCCGCGATGTGCGGCGTGAGCGAGGACGTCGCCCAGGTGTCCATCACGTCGGGGTCGCCCACGAAGCCGTTCGGCTTGCCGCGCTGGTCCTCGGTGTAGCCGTTCGGCGCGTCCGTGGAGGGGTCGATCGGCAGCTCGTCCTCGCGCGGGAGCAGCGGGTGGTCGTAGTCCGGCTCGCCGTCCGCGTCGAGGGGGTACCAGACCGGGACCGGGATGCCGAAGAACCGCTGCCGCGAGATCAGCCAGTCACCGTTGAGCCCACCGACCCAGTTGTCGTAGCGGTGCTTCATGTGGCCGGGCAGCCACTGGATCTCGCTACCCCGGTCGAGCAGCTCGCCGCGCAGGCCGGCGTCGCGGCCGCCGTTGCGGATGTACCACTGGCGGGTGGCGACGATCTCGAGCGGCTTGTCGCCCTTCTCGTAGAAGTTCGTCATCCGCTGGGTCGGCTTGGGGTCACCGTCGAGGTCGCCGGTCTCGCGCAGCCTGGCCACCACGGCCTCGCGCGCCGAGAACGCGGTCTTGCCCTTGAGGTCCTCGTACGCCGAGGCAGCGGGCTCGTGCGCGAGCCACTCCGGGGTCTCGCGGGACATCCGGCCGTCGCGGCCGATCAGCGTGCGGACCGGCAGGTCGAGCTCGCGCCACCAGGTGACGTCGGTGAGGTCGCCGAACGTGCAGCACATGGCGATGCCGGCGCCCTTGTCCATCTCGGCCGCCGGGTGCGCGAGCACCGGGATCTCCACACCGAACACCGGTGAGGTGACGGTGGTGCCGAACAGCGGCTGGTATCGCTCGTCGTCCGGGTGCGCGATCAGGGCCACCACCGAGGGGATGAGCTCGGGCCGGGTGGTCTCGATGAAGACGGGAGAGCCATCGGGCCGGTGGAAGGCGACCCGGTGGTACGCGCCGGCGTACTCCCGCGCCTCGAGCTCGGCCTGCGCGACCGCGGTCTGGAACGTGACGTCCCAGAGGGTCGGCGCCTCCTGGAGGTAGGCCTCGCCGCGGGCGAAGTTGCGCAGGAAGGCCCGCTGGCTGACGACCTGCGACTTCGGGCCGATCGTCGTGTAGTGCTGCTTCCAGTCCACCGAGAGGCCGAGCGTGCGCCACAGCTGCTCGAAGACCTGCTCGTCCTGGGCGACCAGCTCCTCGCAGAGCGCGATGAAGTTCGGGCGGCTGATCGGGACCTGCCGCTTCGGGTCGGGCTTCTCCGGGGGAGTGAAGTCGGGGTCGTACGGCAGCGACGGGTCGCACCGGACGCCGTAGTAGTTCTGCACCCGGCGCTCGGTCGGCAGGCCGTTGTCGTCCCAGCCCATCGGGTAGAAGACGGACTTGCCGCGCATCCGCTGGAAGCGAGCGATCAGGTCGGTGTGGGTGTACGAGAACACGTGTCCGACGTGCAGGCTGCCGCTCACGGTCGGCGGCGGCGTGTCGATCGAGTAGACGTTCTCCCGCGGTTGGGTACGGTCGAACGCGTAGGTGTCGTCGGCCTTCCACCGCTCGCCCCACGTGGCCTCGAGGCCCTCCAGCGCAGGCTTGTCGGGTACCGCTACGACGCGCCGCGGAGCGGTCGTCGTCTCGGGAACCTGGTCGGCCTGCGTATCGGTCATGCGGAAATCCTAGGGCGGGCTCTCCGGTGTGGTGAAACCGGTTGTCGAGGTCGTCCCCGGCTGCCTTACTTTCTCCCATGGATCTCGACCTCATCGACGACCCCGCGCTCTTCCTCCACGAGGTCCGTGACTACCTGGCCGCGGACCCCGTGCTCACGACGGTGATCGCGTCGGTGACCGAGAGGATCGTCGCCGCCGACCTCAGGGGAACGCCGAGCGGCGACCACCCGCGCTGGTGGGTGGTCGTCCGCGACGCGGGCGCGGTCGTGGGCGTCGCGATGCGCACGGCGCCGTTCCAGCCGCACCCGCCGTTCCTCCTGCCGATGCCGGACGATGCCGCGCTCGAGCTGGCCCGCCTGGTCCACCAGCGCGGGGAGCCCGTCGGCGGGGTGAACGGTGCCTTGCCCGGCGCTCGGGTCTTCGCCGACGAGTCAGCTCGGTTGGCCGGGACGACGGTGCGGGTCCACGAGCACCTGCGGCTCTTCGAGCTGCCCGAGCTGGTCATGCCGCCGAGGCCGGCGGGCCGGCTGCGCCGGGCGACCGCCGACGACCTCGACCTCGCGGTCGCCTGGTTCCAGGCGTTCCACGCGGCGGCCGCCGCGCAGGCCGGCCGCGCAGGACGCCACGCGTTGGGCGAGGCGTTCACGCCGGAGGACGTCGCCCACCGGATCGATGACGGTGTGTGGTTCTGGGAGGACGAGAGGGGCGAGCGGGTGAACCTGACCGGTGCCACCCTGCCCGCGAACGGCGTCAGCCGGATCGGACCCGTGTACACCCCCGATGAGCACCGCGGCCACGGCTACGCCAGCAGGGCCGTGGCCGAGGTCTCCCGGCACCTCGCCGACACCGGCGTCCGGTGTTGCCTCTTCACCGATCAGGAGAACCCGACGTCCAACAAGATCTACGAGGCGATCGGCTACCGCCCGGTCACCGACATGGTGAATCTGCTCCTCGAGTGATCTGTCTCTAGACTCGTCGCGAGATGAGGTCGCGACATGAGTGAGACACCCCGCCTGGCCGAGACCTTCGAGGAGGTCGAGGACGCCCTGCTGTCGCGCTGGCCGGAGACGAGGCTGGAGCCGTCCCTGGACCGGATCCGCGCCTTCACCGAGCTGCTCGGCGACCCGCAGCGCAGCTACCCGGTGATCCACCTGACCGGCACCAACGGCAAGACCTCGACGTCGCGGATGATCGACACGCTGCTGCGCGCGCTGGACCTGCGCACGGGCCGCTTCACCAGCCCGCACGTCGAGCGGATGACCGAGCGGATCTCCGTCGACGGCGAGCCGCTGACCGACGAGGAGTTCGTGCGGGCGTTCAACGACGTCGCGCCGTACACCCACCTGGTCGACACCGACCAGGCGCACCCGCTGTCGTTCTTCGAGACCGTGGTCGGGATGGCGTACGCCGCGTTCGCCGACGCCCCGGTCGACGTGGCCGTCGTCGAGGTCGGGATGGGCGGGTCGTGGGACGCGACCAACGTCGCCGACGCGTCGGTCGCGGTCGTGCTGCCGGTGGCGGTCGACCACGCGCAGTACCTCGGCGGGACGCCGGCCGACATCGCCGTCGAGAAGGCCGGGATCATCAAGCCCGGCTCGGTCGCCGTGCTCGCCGAGCAGGCCCCCGACGTGGCCGCGATCCTGCTCGAGCGCGCCGCCGAGGTGGGCGCGACGGTGGTCCGCGAGGGCCTGGAGTTCGGGGTCGTCGCGCGGGTGCCCGCCGTCGGCGGTCAGCTGGTCTCGCTGCAGGGGCTGCGGGCGCGGTACGACGACGTGTTCCTCCCGTTGTACGGCCGGCACCAGGCGCAGAACGCCGCGGTGGCGCTGGCGGCGGTCGAGGCGTTCGCCGGCGAGTCGCCGCTGGACGACGAGGTGGTGCGCGCGGCGTTCGCCGAGGTGACCTCGCCCGGTCGCCTGGAGATCGTGCGGCGCAGCCCCACGGTCCTGCTCGACGCGGCGCACAACCCGCACGGCGCCGAGGCGACCGCTGCGGCGCTCGAGGACTCGTTCACGTTCTCGCCGCTGATCGGCGTGATCGGCGTGATGGCGGACAAGGACCACGAGGGCCTGCTCGCGGCGTTCGAGCCGCACCTGGCCCACCTGGTCTGCACCCAGAACTCCACCGACCGGGCGCTGCCCGCCGAGGAGCTGGCCGCGGCCGCGCGCGAGATCTTCGGCGAGGACCGCGTCACCGTCGCCCGCCGGCTCTCCGACGCGATCGACCAGGCGGCGGCGCTCGCCGAGGCCGGTGAGGCCTTCGGCGACCCGCTCGGCTCGGGCGCGGTGCTGGTGACCGGCTCGGTCGTCACCGTCGGCGAGGCCCGCACGCTGCTGGTCCGGCAGAAGGACCGCTCGTGAGCGCCGCCGTGGACCCCGAGCGCACCCGGTCCCCGCGCCGCGGCATGTGCGCGGCCGTCCTCAGCCTCGAGGCGGTCACGCTCGGCCTCACCACCCCGGTGATGATCAGCATCGCCGGCGTCGACACCTCGACCGCGCTCTGGATCGGCCTCGGTCTCACCGTGGCCTGCCTGCTGCTGGCCGGCCTGCTGCGCGCGGAGTGGGCCTACAGCGTCGGCTGGGTGATCCAGGGCGCCGCCATCGGGTTGGGCTTCGTGATCCCGCTGATGTTCGTGCTCGGCGGCATCTTCGCGCTGCTGTGGGGCTCGGCGTACTTCCTGGGCCGCAAGATCGAGCGCGAGCGGGCCGAGGCGTTCGCGGCGTACGACGCGGGCACGCCCCCGTCACCCGAGGGCTGAGGTCAGCGCCGCGAGCGCGCGGTCGAGCTCGTCGTCGGTGACCCCGCCGAACCCGACGACCAGGCCGGTGAGCGTCGCGCTCCGGCAGTAGTCGGAGAGCAGGTTGACGCCGAAGCCGGCCCGCTGCGCGGCGTCCTGCGCCCGCAGCGCGTCGGCCTGGGGGAGCAGCCAGGTCGAGTACATGCCGGCGACCGGCCCGGCGGGCTGGGCGTACGGCGCGAGCGCGGCGGCGACCCGGGGCGCGCGGTCGGCGTACACCCGTCGCGCGGCGCGGACGACCTTGTCGACGTAGCCGTCGCGCAGCAGCGCGAGGAACGCCCGCTGCACCGGCCACGGCGCACCCTCGTGGGTGACCACCCGGCGGGCGTTGATGCGGTCGAGCAGGTCGGCGGGCGGCACCAGCCAGCCCAGGCGCAGGGACGGGGCGACGGACTTGGCCGCGGTCCCGAGGTAGGCCACCCGCTCCCGGTCCAGGCTCGCGAGCGCCGGCACCGGGGCGACGTCGTAGCGGAACTCGGAGTCGTAGTCGTCCTCGACCACGACCGCCCCGGCGGTGCGGGCTGCGTCGAGCAGCGCGACCCGGTCCGGGCCGGGCAGCACCCGGCCGAGCGGGTGCTGGTGGGCCGGCGTCACGTAGCAACCCACACACCCGCTGATGTCCTGCGGCGCCACGGTCTTCGGTACCGGTAGGTCCACGACCTTGCGGCCCAGGCCGCGCACGGTCTCGACGGCCGCCCGGTAGCCCGGGTCCTCGACCGCGACCGGCCCGGGCGGCAGCGCGGTGAGCAGGTGACGCAGCGCGTCGGTGGTGCCGTTGGTGACCACGAGCTCGTCGGGATCCAGGGGTACGCCGCGGGTGCGTGCGACCCGGTCCGCGAGCAGGGCCCGGAGCTCGGGCAGCCCGCGCGGGTCGTCGTACCCGCGCGGCGGACGGGCGGTCGACACCTCGCGCCAGGCGCGACGCCAGCCCGCCGCGTGGCGGGGGTCGATCCACGGCGTGCCGGCGTCGAGCCGGACCAGTGTCCGGGCGCCCCCGGCGGTGCTCCGGCGGTGGGGGACCGGAGCTCGCGCCGCACCGGTCGCGGCCACGAACGTGCCCGAGCCGAGGCGTGCCTCCAGCCAGCCCTCGGCCAGCAGCTGCTCGTAGGCCTGCTCGGTGACCGAGCGGCTGACGCCGAGCTCGGCCGCCAGCGCCCGGGTGCTCGGCAACCGGTCGCCGCGGGCGAGCGTGCCGGCCACGACGAGGTCCCGGATCCGGCCGGAGAGCTGGACCCCGAGCGACCCGGGGGCGGTGCGGTCGAGGGTGACCGGGAGCGTGACCACGAGAAGTGTCCTGTCGAAATGGTCGTCGATTGGCCCGTGTGTGCGGGCCACTTCTCCGACAGGCTAGTCGCATGACCACCACCCCGCTGTCCCCCACGCCCCGCACGACCGTCGGCCGGGGCCGCAACCGGATGGTCGCGCACCGCGAGGTCCTGCACGGGCTGCTCGAGGACGCGCTCGTCGCGCACCTCGGGGTGGTCGTCGGCGGGCACCCCCTGGTGCTCCCGACCGCGTTCGCGGTCGACCCCGGCGGTCCGGACCGGGACGGCACGCTCTACGTGCACGGCTCGGTCGCCGCGGGCTGGCTGCGGGCCGCGGCCGACAGCACGGTGTGCGTCACCGTGACCGAGCTGGACGGGCTGGTCGCCGGGCGGTCGGCGTTCCACCACTCGATGAACTACCGCTCGGCGGTCGTGATCGGGCCGGCGCGGGTCGTCGACGACCCCGACGAGCGGCAGCACGCGCTCGACCTGATCGTCGACCACATGATTCCGGGGCGCTCGGCGACCCTGCGGCGCAGCACCCGCAAGGAGCTGGCGGCCACGGCCGTGCTCGCCGTACCCCTGCACGAGGCGTCGATGAAGGCGCGCGAGGGGGGACCGGGCGACGAGCCCGAGGACGTCGCCGCCGGGGTGTGGGGCGGGCACATCCCGCTGCGGCGCGTCGCCGACGCGCCGGTGCCCGACGAGGACGCGGTGGGAGCGGTCCCGGCCGACGTGCTCGCCCGGAGCGCTGCCCTCTGACCCCGATCGGTAGTCTCCCCGCCATGACCCAGCGCACGCTCGTCCTGCTCAAGCCCGACGCGGTCCGCCGTGGTCTGGTCGGCCAGGTCCTCTCCCGCTTCGAGGCCAAGGGGCTCACCATCGCCGCGATGGAGCTGCGCACGATCACCGGCGAGCAGGCCGACCGGCACTACGCCGAGCACGTCGAGAGGGACTTCTACCCGCCGCTGCGCGACTTCATCACCAGCGGCCCGCTGGTGGCCCTGGTGCTCGAGGGCGACGAGGCCATCGACATCGTGCGCGCCCTGAACGGCGCCACGGACGGCCGCAAGGCCGCGCCCGGGACCGTCCGCGGGGACTTCTCGCTGTCCAACCGCGAGAACCTCGTGCACGCCTCCGACTCCCCGGAGTCCGCCGAGCGCGAGATCGCGCTCTGGTTCCCCAGCTGATGGCGCACCGGCGCAGTCTCCGCTGAGGCTGTGCCGACTCACGCCCGAATTCGCTGGTCGCGCCGCGTGTCGTCCCCGGAGGCCACGCGCCGGCTTCGTAGCCTGTTGTCACTTCTTCCCCATCTGCACCACCGTCCCCAGGCGGTGGGGCTCCAGCGACAGGGCGACGCATGGCGAACAGCTTCATCGGCCGCGACATGGCCGTGGACCTCGGCACCGCCAACACGCTGGTCTACGTGCGCGGCAGGGGCGTGCTGCTCGACGAGCCGAGCGTCGTCGCGCTGAACGACACCACCGGCGAGATCCTCGCGGTGGGCCACGAGGCCAAGCGGATGATCGGGCGCACGCCCGACAACATCACCGCGATCCGCCCGCTCCAGGACGGCGTGATCGCGGACTTCGACGCGACCGAGCAGATGCTGCGCTACTTCATCCAGCAGGTGCACCGGCGTCGCTACTTCGCCAAGCCGCGGATGGTCATCTGCGTGCCGAGCGGCATCACGACCGTCGAGCAGCGGGCCGTCAAGGAGGCCGGCTACCAGGCCGGCGCCCGGCGCGTCTACATCGTCGAGGAGCCGATGGCCGCCGCGATCGGCGCCGGGCTCCCGGTCCACCAGGCCACCGGCAACATGGTCGTCGACGTCGGCGGCGGTACGACGGAGGTCGCGGTCATCTCGCTCGGCGGCATCGTCACCAGCCTGTCGGTGCGCACCGCGGGCGACGAGCTGGACCAGTCGATCGTCGCCTGGATGAAGAAGGAGCACTCGCTGATGCTCGGCGAGCGCACGGCCGAGGAGGTCAAGATGACCCTCGGCTCGGCCTTCCCGACCCTCGACGAGCCGGAGGCGGAGATCCGCGGCCGCGACATGGTCTCCGGGCTGCCGCGCACCGTGGTGGTCTCCAGCGCCGAGGTCCGCCAGGCCCTCGAGGAGCCGCTGCACACGATCGTCGACGCGGTCCGCTCCACGCTCGACCAGACCCCGCCCGAGCTCGCCGGCGACATCATGGACCGCGGCATCGTCCTCACCGGCGGCGGCGCCCTGCTGCGCGGCCTCGACGAGCGGTTGCGCCACGAGACCGGCATGCCCGTCCACATCGCCGACGACCCGCTCACGTCGGTCGCCCTCGGCGCCGGCAAGTGCGTCGAGGAGTTCGAGGCCCTCCAGCAGGTCCTGGTCAGCGACCGGAGGCGCGCCGGATGAGGATCGACCCGCGCGAGAAGCGCTGGCGCCGTCCGGGCCAGGGTCCCCAGCAGTCGCCCGCGCTCATCCTCGCCCTGGTGCTCGCCTCGCTGAGCCTGATGACCCTCGATGCGCAGGCCGGCGGCCCGGTCGACTCCGCGCGCCGGGCGGTCGGCGAGGTGTTCGGCCCGGTCGAGGTCGCCACGGCCACCGCCGTGCGTCCCTTCACCGCGGTGCCGCACTGGTTCCGCTCGAGGGACGACATGCAGCAGGACCTCCTGAAGCTCCAGGCCGAGAACGCCCGGCTCCGCTCCGACATCGCGACCGAGGACTACGACCGCAACCGGTTGGACGAGTACGACGGCCTGACCGCCGCCGCCCGCAGCCTCGGCACGTCGCTCGTGCCGGCCCGCGTGGTCGGCCTCGGCCCGTCGCAGTCCTTCTCGCGCACCGTCACCATCGACGCCGGCTCCGACGCGGGTGTCAGCCCCGACCTGACCGTGGTCAACAACGACGGCCTGGTCGGCCGGGTCCTGCGCGTCACCCGCACCACCGCCACGGTGCTCCTCATCGTCGACGCCGACTCCGTCGTCGGGGCCCGGGTCGGTCGCAGCATGCAGGTCGGGCTCCTGCACGGCCGCGGCGTGCTCGGCAGCGACGGCCGCCTCGACCTCGAGCTCGTCGACCAGACCGCGGTCCCCTCGCAGCACGACACCGTCGTGACCTGGGGGAGTGAGGCCGGCGGCCCCTACGTGTCGGGCGTCCCCGTCGGCAAGGTCACCCACGTCTACAGCAGCGTCCGCGAGACGACCCAGCGCGCGGTGATCGACCCGTTCGTCGACTTCGGCGCGCTCGACCTGGTCGGCGTGGTCGTCCCCTCGGGCACGGCCAGCGACCGCGCGGTCATCGAGGCGAACGGGACGCTGCGATGACCTGGCTCCGCGCGCTCGTCGCCTTCGTCGCGGTCTCGGTCGCCCTGGTGCTGCAGGTGAGCCTGTTCCCGCACCTCGCCTGGGACGGCATCGGCCCCAACCTCTGCCTGCTGGTCGTCGTCGGCGCCGCGCTGGTCCGCGGCCCGCAGTTCGCCGCGGTGCTCGGCTTCGCGGCCGGCGTCGCCCTCGACCTCGCCCCGCCCGCCGACCACCTCGCCGGGCGCTGGGCGCTCGCGCTGGTCCTGGTGGGGTACGTCGCGGGCCGGGTGCGCCAGGACGGCCGCCCCTCCGCCACGACCGTGGTCGCCACGGTCGCCGCGTCGTCGTTCCTGGGCACCTCGGTGTTCGCCCTGAGCGGCATCGTGCTCGGCGACCCGATCGGCATCCCCGAGCTGCTCGAGGTGATCGTGGTCGCGCTGGTCTGGGACGTGCTGCTCACGCCGTTCGTGCTGCCGCCGGTGATGGGGCTGTTCCGCCGGATCGAGCCCGACCGTTCGTTGGCCTAGGAAGGGCACGAGTCCGATGTCGACCCGCTCCGGCAAGCTCCGGCTGATCGTCCTGCAGGCGCTGGTGTTCTCCCTGTTCGCCACGTTGTTCGCGCGCCTGTACTACCTCCAGGTCGTCGGGGGCGAGGAGTACCACGCGCAGGCCGCGTCGCAGTCCGTGCGCGACATCGTCGTGCAGCCGCAGCGCGGCCTGATCGTCGACGACATGGGCCGCCCCCTGGTCGCCAACCGGCTCTCGTGGGTGGTCTCGGTCGACACGACGATGCTCGGCAAGATGACCGAGCACCAGCAGGACGTCCTCCTCGGCCGGGTCTCGGACGTCGTGCACGTGCCGGTGCCGCGCATCCGGCACCAGATCAAGACCTGGAACGGCTCGCCGTACCAGCCCGTCCCGGTCGCCACCGACGTGAAGCAGGACGTCGCGCTGCGCGTTCTCGAGCAGCCCGAGGACTACCCGGGCGTCCTCGCCGAGCAGCAGAGCGTGCGGGCCTACCCGCGGCCCTACGGCATCAACCTCGCGCACGTCCTCGGCTACCTCAGCCCGGTCACCGAGGACGAGTACGACCGCGCGCAGGCGGACGGCGACCGCTCGGTGAACGGCGCCTCCGTCGTCGGCCGGGCCGGCGTCGAGAAGGAGTACGACCGCTGGCTGCGCGGCATGCCCGGTTACAAGAGCGTCGCGGTCGACTCGATGGGCCGGGTGCTCGGCGACGACAGCGAGGTCGCGGGCCAGCCCGGCGACACGCTGGTCACGACCATCGACGCCAAGGTCCAGGGCGTGGTCGAGAAGCAGCTCGCGGAGACGATCCGGACCGCGCGCCAGACCTACGACAAGGTGACGCACAAGAACTACGTCGCCGACTCCGGCGCGGTCGTCGTGATGGAGGCGAAGACCGGGCGCATCGTCGCGATGGCCAGCCAGCCGACGTACGACCCGAGCGTCTGGGTCGGCGGTATCACGAACCGGCAGCTCGACCGGCTCTACTCCGACAAGGCCGGCAACCCGCTGCTCGGCCGGGCCACCCAGGGCCAGTTCGCGCCCGGGTCGACGTGGAAGCCGATCATGACCGTCGGCGCGCTGAACAACGGCTACTCGCCCGACACCCGCCTGGACTGCTCGTCGGGGCTGCAGGTCGGGAACCGATGGTTCAAGAACTACGAGTCCGCGTCGTACGGCCCGATCACCTTCGCCCAGGCCCTCCAGCTGTCCTGCGACACCTTCTTCTACCGGGTCGGCCTGCACTTCTGGCAGAAGTACGGGTCGAACCCGCAGGACGTGGACGCCAAGGACCCGCTCGTCGAGGAGGCCAAGAACTTCGGCTTCGGAAGCGAGACCGGCTCCGACCTGCCGGGCGAGGCGAGCGGCCGGATCGCCGACCGGCACTGGAAGCTCGCCTACTGGAAGGCGATGAAGCGTTACTACTGCACGATGGACGAGAAGGGCACCGCGAAGACGCCGTTCCTCAAGCTGTTCGCGCACGAGTTCTGCCTCGAGGGCAGCTACTACCGTGCCGGCGACGCGGTGAACTTCTCGATCGGCCAGGGCGACACGATGGTCACCCCGCTCCAGCTCGCTCGTGCGTACGCCGCGCTGTCCAACGGCGGCACCCTCTACGCGCCACGGGTCGCGAAGGCGATCGTCAGCCCCGACGGCACGGTGCTCAAGCGGATCGACCCCAAGGTCGTCGGCAAGGTCGACGCCTCGCCGGCCAGCATCAAGTACGTCGACACCGCCCTGCAGGGGACGCCCCGGGTCGGGACGCTCGCCTGGAAGTTCGGCGGGTTCCCGCTCGACAAGGTCCACATCCGCGGCAAGACCGGCTCCGCCGAGGTCTACGGGAAGCAGTCGACGTCCTGGGTCGCGTCGTACGACGAGAACTACGTCGTGATCATGATGGTCAGCCAGGCCGGCACCGGCTCGGGTACGTCCGGGCCGGCGGTGCGCAAGATCTGGGAGACGCTCTACGGCATCGACGGGATGGACGTGAACCCCGCCAAGGCCGCGATCCCCGGCACCACCCCGCCCGCCGGCCTGCCGGTGTTCATGAAGGACGGCTCGATCCTGCCGCCGGCCCGGAAGGACGACTGATGCCTCGGACACCCCGCCTGGACTGGGTCCTGATGCTCGCCGTGCTCGCGCTGGTCACGCTGGGCAGCGTGCTCGTGTGGTCGGCCACCAGCCATCGCGACGACCTCACGGGCGGCGACCCCACGGCGTACCTGAAGAAGCAGCTGGTCAACGTCGCGATCGGCCTGGTGCTGCTGGTCGTCGTGACGGCGACCGACCACCGCTGGTTGCGGATCGTGGCGCCGCTGGTCTACCTCGCCTCGATCGGCGGGCTCGTGCTGGTGCTGACGATGGGCTCGACCGTCAACGGCTCGCGGTCCTGGCTCCAGCTGGGCGGGATGTCCATCCAGCCCTCGGAGTTCGCCAAGCTCGCCGTCGTCATCGGCATGGCGCTGTGGGTGGCGGAGCGCGCCGACGTGCGCCGCGGCCGCCCCGGCGGGTCGGTGGGCGACGTCCTCGGCATGCTCGCGATCGCCGGCCTCCCCGCGTCGCTCATCATCCTGCAGCCGGACCTCGGCACCATGCTCGTGCTGTCGGCCACCGTCTTCGGCGTGCTGGCCGTCTCGGGCGCGCCGCGGCGCTGGCTCGCGCTGCTCGGCGCCGGTGGCGTGACCGCGGCCGCGGCGGCCGTGGCGGCCGGGTTCCTCAAGCAGTACCAGGTGGACCGGTTCCTGGCGTTCACCAACCCCGACCTCGACCCGCGTGGTGCCGGCTACAACGTCGAGCAGGCGCGGATCGCCGTCGGCAACGGCGGCCTGCTCGGCCAGGGGCTCTTCGACGGCTCCCAGACGCGCTCCGGCTTCGTCCCCGAGCAGCACACCGACTTCGTGTTCACCGTCGCGGGGGAGGAGCTCGGCCTGGTCGGTGCCGGCGTGCTGATCGCGCTGCTCGCCGTCGTGATCTGGCGGGCGCTGCGGATCGCCACCCGCACCGACGACGTCTTCGGACGGCTGGCCGCGGCGGGGATCGCGTGCTGGTTCGGCTTCCAGGCGTTCCAGAACATCGGGATGTGCCTGGGCATCATGCCCGTGACCGGCGTGCCCCTGCCGTTCGTGTCCTACGGCGGCAGCTCGATGTTCGCCGGCATGCTGGCGATCGGGCTGCTGCAGAACATCCACCTGCGGTCGACCGACTCCGTACCGAGCCGCTACACGCTGCCGGTGCGCGCCCCGCGCACCGCGGTCAGCGTCAAGGCTTGATCGACAGGAACACGAAGGCCACGAGCAGCGCCAGGTGCACGTAGCCCTGGAGGGACTTGGCCCGCCCGGGCACGACGGTCAGGACGGCGGTGATCACCGAGACCAGGAGCAGCACCATCTGCATCGGCTCCAGACCCAGGACCAGCGGTCCCTCCAGCCAGATCGACGCCACCGCGATCGCCGGGATGGTCAGGCCGATGCTGGCCATCGCCGACCCGTAGGCGAGGTTCAGGCTGGTCTGGACCCGGTTGCGGGCCGCCGCCCGGCCCGCGGCGATCGACTCGGGCAGGAGCACCAGCAGGGCGATGACGACGCCGACGAAGGACTCGGGGAAGCCGATCGCGTCCACGCCCTCCTGGATCGGGTAGGACTCGACCTTCGCGAGCCCGACCACGGCCACGAGCCCGAGCACCAGCAGGACCAGGCTGGCCAGCGCCGCGCGGTCGTCCGGCGGGTCCGCGTGGCCGTCGTGGTCGTCGTCGGGCAGCCCCTGCCCGCCGCTCGACGTGTCGACCGGCAGGAAGAAGTCGCGGTGCTTCACGGTCTGGGTGACCACGAAGATGGCGTAGAGCGCCAGTGACGCCACGGCCGCGAACGCGAGCTGCGAGGACGAGAACTCCGGCCCCGCCTCGCTGGTCGTGAACCGGGGCAGCACGAGCGTCAGCGTCGCCAGGGCGACGACGACGGTCAGCGCGGAGCCCGCGCCCTCGGGGTTGAAGACCGCCATCCGGTACTTCACCGCGCCGATCAGCAGCGCGAGGCCGGCGATGCCGTTGAGCGTGATCATCGCGGCCGCGAAGACCGTGTCGCGGGCCAGCGCCGAGGTGTCGCCCTCGCTGCTGACCATCAGCGTCACGATCAGCCCCACCTCGATCACGGTCACGGCCACCGCCAGCAGCAGCGACCCGAACGGCTCGCCCACCCGATGCGCGACCACCTCGGCGTGGTGGACGGCGCTCAGCACCGCCCCGACCAGGAACACGCCGATCCCGACGGCCGCGACGACGCCCGGGTGGCTGCCCCAGGCGAGCGCCAGGACGACCAGCGCAGCGAGTGGGGCAAGGGTCGTCCAGGACGGGCGGCTCATGGTGAAACCCTACGGAGGGGTGCCGGGAACAGGTCCTACCCTGGTGCGCGATGACCGCGAACAAGGCCGAGGACCGCCCCGGCTCCGACCACTCCGGTGAGTACACCCACCGCCAGGTGCTGACCATCCTGTCGGGCCTGATGCTGGGCATGTTCCTGGGCGCGCTCGACCAGACCATCGTGTCCACGTCGATCCGCACCATCGCCGACGACCTGAACGGGCTGTCGGTCCAGGCCTGGGTGACCACGGCGTACCTGATCACCGCCACGATCACCACGCCGATCTACGGCAAGCTCGGCGACCTGTACGGCCGCAAGAAGCTGTTCATGTTCGCGATCACGGTGTTCATCGTCGGCTCCGCGCTGTGCTCGTTCGCGCACTCCATGTACCAGCTCGCGGCCTTCCGAGCCTTCCAGGGCATCGGTGCCGGTGGCCTGTTCACGTTGGTGCTGGCGATCATCGGCGACATCGTGTCGCCGCGCGAGCGCGCCCGCTACACCGGCTACTTCATGGCGATGTTCGGTACGTCGAGCGTGCTCGGCCCGCTGATCGGCGGCTTCTTCGCCGGCCAGGCGATGATCCTCGGGATCGACGGCTGGCGCTGGGTGTTCCTGGTGAACGTGCCGATCGGCATCGCCGCGCTCTTCGTCGTCTTCCGCACGCTGCACGTGCACCACACGCCCCGTCAGGTGCGGGTGGACTGGTGGGGCGCCGCCGCCCTGGTCGTCTCCCTGGTCCCGCTGCTCACCGTCGCCGAGCAGGGCCGGACCTGGGGCTGGGACTCGCCGCGGTCGATCGGCTGCTTCGTGGTCGGCGCGCTGGGCCTGGTCGCGTTCTTCCTCGCCGAGCGGGCGATGGGTGACGCCGCGCTGATCCCGCTGCGCATCTTCCGGATCCGTGCCGCCTGGGTGACGATCGCCGCCAGCGTGATCGTGGGCGTCGCGATGTTCGGCGGCATCATGCTGCTGCCGCTGTACATGCAGATCGTGCACGGCGCCTCGCCGACCGAGTCCGGCCTGCTGATGCTGCCGATGGTGGTCGGCATGATGACCGCCTCGATCGGCTCCGGCCAGGTCATCTCCCGCACCGGCCACATCCGGCCGTTCCCGGTGGTCGGGTCGGCGATCATGGTGGTCGGTCTGGTGCTGCTGTCGCTGTGCGGCGCCGACACCGCGCTCGGCTGGGTCAGCGCCGCGATGTTCGTCCTCGGCATCGGCCTGGGCAACTGCATGCAGCCGCTCCTGCTGATCATCCAGAGCGCGGTGCCGCCGACCGAGATCGGCGTGGCCACCAGCTCGGCGACGTTCTTCCGCCAGATCGGCGGCACGCTCGGTGTCGCGGTGTTCCTGTCGGTGCTGTTCGGCAGCGTCGGGGCGAACATCGTCGACGCGATCGAGCAGGACAGCCGGACGGCCGCCTGGCAGCAGGCCGTCGCCGAGGGGCACACCCTGGACCCGGCCCTGGTCGCGAAGGTGCAGGACGACTCCTCGGTGATCGACCGGATGGACCCGGTCATCGCCCACCCGTTCAAGGTCGGGTTCGCGGAGTCCATGGACACCGTGTTCCTCCTGGCGGCCGCCGTCGGCGCGGTCGGGTTCCTGCTCCTGCTGCTGCTGCCCGCCGTGGAGCTCCGGGCCACGTCGGCGAGCGTCGCGGCACGCCGGGCGGAGACCGCCGAGCCGCCCGGGTGAGTCTGTTTGGATGGACGGCATGAGCGACATGGACGACCAGACGATCGAGCCGGACATCGCCGAAGCCGTACACCACGTGGCCAACCGTTTCGGGGTCCGCGGTCTCGAGGACATGATCGCGCTCGCCCAGGAGGAGCTGGTCGAGGCCCGCAGGGCGCTGGCGGACCTCGCTCCCGGCGGCGACTGAGGGTTCGGCGGGCGGGCGGGCCGCGTCGTACGCTGGTCCCTTGCCCCGCCCCCTCTCCCTGTGAGGTCCTGCATGTCCGCGCCAGCATCGGTCTTCCCGCGACTCGAGCCCCGGCTCCCGTCGGTCTCGAAGCCGATCCAGTACGTCGGCGGCGAGCTCAACTCGACCGTGAAGGACTGGGACTGCGGGACCGCCGCGACCGGCGAGGGCGAGACCGTCCGCTGGGCCCTGATGTACCCCGACGCCTACGAGGTCGGGCTGCCGAACCAGGGCGTCCAGATCCTCTACGAGGTGCTCAACGAGCGCGACTGGATCGTGGCCGAGCGCACCTACGCCGTCTGGCCGGACATGGAGAAGGTCATGCGGGAGGACGGGATCCCGCAGTTCACCGTCGACGCGCACCGGCCGGTCCGGGCGTTCGACGTGTTCGGCCTGAGCTTCTCGACCGAGCTCGGCTACACGAACATGCTCAACGCCCTCGACCTCGCGGGCATCCCGCTGCACGCCGCCGACCGCACCGAGGACGACCCGGTCGTGCTCGCCGGCGGCCACGCCGCGTTCAACCCCGAGCCGATCGCCGACTTCGTCGACGCGGCCGTGCTCGGCGACGGCGAGGAGGTCGTGCTGGCGATCTCCGAGGTGGTCCGCGACTGGAAGGGCGAGGGCCGTCCCGGCGGCCGTGACGAGCTGCTGCGCCGGCTCGCGGTCAGCGGCAACATCTACGTGCCGCGCTTCTACGACGTCGCGTACGCCGAGGACGGCACCATCGAGGCCGTCGTGCCCAACCGGCCCGGCATCCCGTTCCGGGTCCGCAAGCACACGCTGATGGACCTGGACGCCTGGCCGTACCCGGCCAAGCCCCTCGTGCCGCTGGCCGAGACCGTGCACGAGCGGTTCTCGGTCGAGATCTTCCGTGGCTGCACCCGCGGCTGCCGCTTCTGCCAGGCCGGGATGATCACCCGGCCGGTGCGCGAGCGGTCGATCAAGACCATCGGCGACATGGTCGAGAACGGCATCCGGCAGACCGGCTTCGAGGAGGTCGGCCTGCTCTCGCTGTCCAGCGCCGACCACACCGAGATCGGCGACGTGGCCAAGGGCCTGGCCGACCGGTACGACGGCTCGAACGTCTCGCTGTCGCTCCCGTCGACGCGCGTGGACGCCTTCAACATCACCCTCGCCAACGAGTTCTCCCGCAACGGCCGGCGCTCCGGCCTGACGTTCGCCCCCGAGGGCGGCAGCGAGCGGATGCGCAAGGTCATCAACAAGATGGTCAGCGAGGACGACCTGATCCGCACGGTCGCCACGGCGTACTCCCACGGCTGGCGCCAGGTGAAGCTCTACTTCATGTGCGGCCTCCCGACCGAGACCGACGAGGACGTCCTGGCGATCGCCGACCTCGCCAAGAAGGTCATCGCGAAGGGACGCGAGGTCTCCGGCCGCAACGACATCCGCTGCACGGTGTCGATCGGCGGCTTCGTGCCCAAGCCGCACACGCCGTTCCAGTGGGCCGCCCAGCTCGACCACGAGACGACCGACGAGCGCCTGCGCAAGCTCCGCGAGGTCGTCCGCGACGACAAGCGCTTCGGCCGCGCCATCGGGTTCCGCTACCACGACGGCAAGCCCGGCACGATCGAGGGACTCCTGTCCCGCGGCGACCGCCGCGTCGGCCGGATCATCGAGGCGGTGTGGCGCGACGGCGGCCGGTTCGACGGCTGGAGCGAGCACTTCTCCTACGAGCGCTGGGTCGAGTCCGCCGAGCGCGCCCTCGAGGGCACCGGCGTCGACCTGGCCTGGTACACGACCCGCGAGCGCGAGTACGACGAGGTCCTGCCCTGGGATCACCTGGACTCCGGCCTCGACAAGGACTGGCTCTGGGCCGACTGGGAGGACGCGCTCGCGGCCGCCGACGGCGCTGACATCGAGGTCGAGGACTGCCGCTGGACGCCGTGCTACGACTGCGGCGTGTGCCCCGAGATGGGCACCGAGATCCAGATCGGCCCCTCCGGCCAGCAGCTGCTGCCGCTGTCGGTCGTCTGAGGCGCTGGCCTCAGCCCGCCCGGGCGGGATCCTGCTGCTCGAGCTGGTCCTCGACCATCACGTGGCGTGACACGTACGCCGCGAGCGGGAACAGCGGGATCGCCAGGGTGAGCAGCAGCACCAGCGGCCACTGCCAGCCCCCGGTCGCGTCGTGCACGACACCGACCAGGAACGGGCCGACCGCGGCGATCAGGTACCCCGTGGACTGGGTGAACGCCGACAGCGCGGCGGTGCCCTCCGCGGTGCGGGCGCGCAGCCCGATCAGGGTGAGGATGAGGGGGAACGTCACGGTGGCGACGCCCACCACGACCGCCCACACGATCGCCAGGTCGTGGGGCGCGAGCATCAGGCCGACGAAGCCGACGGGGTAGGCCGCGATCACGGCGAACAGCACCCGGCTCGGGTCCTCCCGCCGGGCCACGACGTTCGGCAGCCACAGCGACAGCGGGATCGCCGTGCCCGCGAGGAGGCCGGCCAGCACGCCGGCGACGGTCGCCGAGTAGCCGCTGTCGCGCCACAGCTGGGCGAACCAGCCGAAGATCGCGTACGCCTGCAGCGACTGGAGCCCGAAGAACAGCGCCATCGCCTGGCCGAGCCGGGTCCGGCCCACCTGGCCGAAGGTGATCGTGCGCGGCGCCCGCTCGAGGTTGCGGTCGTGGGCCACGAGCGAGAGCCACGGCAGCGCCGCCGCGACCGCGAGGGCCGCCCAGGCACCCAGGCCCCAGCGCCAGCCGCCGAACGCGTGCGAGATCGGGACCGTCAGCACGAGCGCCGCCGTCAGGCCGATCGACAGGGCGGTCGTGTAGATCGCGGTCACCCGGCCGATCCGGTCCGGGAAGTGCAGCTTGACCAGCGACGGCAGGAGGACGTTCGCCATCGCCATGCCGCCGAGCGCCAGGAGGGACAGCAGCAGGAACAGTGCCTCGCTGCCCGTCACCGCCCGGCCCAGGAGGCCCGCCACCGCGGCGAGGATCGCCAGCAGCGTGACCCGGTGGATGCCGATCCGGCGGGCGGCGGCGGGCGCGAGCGCGCCGAACACGGCGAACGCGACCACCGGCAGCGAGGTGAGGAGGCCGGCGACCGGGCCGGACATGTCGAAGGTGTGACGGACCTCGGCCAGGACCGGCCCGACACTGACCGCGGTGGGTCGCAGGTTGAACGACAGCAGGACGATGCCGACCAGGACCAGGACGGTCGCCCGGCGCGCGGAGGTGCTCACTCGCCCCATCGTCTCAGGGCCACCGTCGGTGCTCTCCGGCAGGATGGGGCGCATGCTCCAGGTGACCGACGTCGCGCGGCGACACCGGCTCGGCCGGCGGCACGCGCTCGCGCCCGGCCACCGGGCCGCCGACCCGGTTGCCGCCACCCGGGCGATGACCGTCCTCCACGCGACCGAGGCGCCGTCGGTCTACCTGTCCCTGTGGGCGCGGGTCGACGGACTCACGACCGCCGACGTCGACCGGGCGCTGTACGACGAGCGCAGCCTGGTCAAGCAGCTGGCGATGCGCCGCACGCTGTTCGTGTTCCCGCGCGACCTGCTGCCGGCGGCGTGGGGGAGCGCCTCCGCGCGGGTCGCCGCCGCCCACCGCGCCCGGCTGGCCAAGGACGCCGAACGCGCCGGCATCGCCGACGACGGGGCCGCCTGGGTCGACGCGGCCGAGAGGGCGACGCTGGCCCGGCTCGCCGGCGGCGCCGAGCTGTTCGCCCAGGAGCTGCGCGAGCAGGTGCCCGAGCTCGCCGGGCGCCTCGAGCTGGCCGCGGGCAAGAGCTATGGCGGCTCCTTCCCGATCGCGCCGCGCGTGCTCACCCAGCTCGGCGTCGAGGGCAAGATCGTGCGGGCCAGCAACGGAGGCCACTGGCGCACCGCGCGGCCCCGCTGGACCGCGACCGCCAGCTGGCTCGACCACGTCCCCGAGCCCGCCGGCGAGCGCGACGGGTACGCCGAGCTCGTGCGCCGCTGGCTCGCGACGTTCGGCCCCGGCACCGAGGCCGACCTCGTGTGGTGGCTGGGATCCACCAAGACGGCGGTGCGCGCCGCGCTCGCCGACCTCGCGGCGGTGGAGGTCGCGCTCGACGGCGGTGGCACCGGCTGGCTGCTGCCCGACGACCCCCTGCTCGACGGGGCGTCCGAGCCCGGGATCGAGCCGTGGGCGGCGCTGCTGCCGGTCCTCGACCCGACGGTCATGGGCTGGAAGGAGCGCGGCTTCTACCTCGGTCCCCACGGCCCGATGCTGTTCGACGTCAACGGCAACGCCGGCACGACCGCGTGGTGGGACGGCCGGGTGGTCGGCTGCTGGGTCCAGGACCCGGACGGCGTCGTGGTCCTCCGCCTGCTCGAGGACGTGGGCGGGGACGCCCGCGCGGCGCTGGAGGCCGAGGCGGCCCGGCTCACCGACTGGCTCGAGGGGCACCGGGTCAGCACCGTGTACCCCTCGATTGCGATGAAGGACGCGGTCCGGCCGTAGCCTTGGCCGGTGCGTGACCAGCCCGAGCAGCAAGCCCCTCCCGTCCAGCGGCTGCGGATCCGCTACGCCAAGCGCGGCCGCCTCCGCTTCACCAGCCACCGCGACTTCAGCCGGGCGTTCGAGCGAGCGATCTTCCGGGCCCGGGTGCCGATGGCGTACTCCTCGGGCTTCAACCCGCACCCCCGGATCTCGTACGCCGGGGCCGCGCCGACCGGGTCGGCCAGTGAGGCGGAGTACCTCGAGATCGGCCTCGCCCAGGTCGTCGACCCCGCCGTGGTCCACGCCCAGCTGGGGGAGGCGCTGCCCGACGGTCTGGACGTGCTCGAGGTGGTGGAGTCGCCGGGCGGGTCGCTCGCGGACCGGTTGGAGGCCAGCCACTGGCTGCTCGACGTCGACGCCCCGGTCGCGACGGCCGCCGTCGCGGTCGCCGCGTTCCTGGGTGCCGACACGGTGCCGGTGGAGCGGATGACGAAGAAGGGGATGCGCCGGTTCGACTGCCGCGCCGCGGTGGTCGCGATGGCGGCGCAGGCGCGGGAGGACGGGAGCCGGCTGGACCTCGTGCTGCGGCACGTCGAGCCGGCCGTCCGCCCCGACGACGTGCTCTCGGGGCTGGCGGCCGTGGGTGGGCTCGAGCTCGGCGGCGCACCGCTGCTCACCCGGCTCGCCCAGGGGCCGCTCGACGAGGCCACCGGGGAGGTGGGCGACCCGCTGCGTGTCGCGCAGTGAGGGTTCGCCGGGTTCGTGTGCGATACTCGCCGTGGTCGCACCGGGCAGCCGTCCGGGACGACTCGACGACGTTCTCACGTTCGTCGCCAGACCGCGACGCGGCCCGGTAGGTCGGTGACAGCGACCCGCCACAGTTCCTGACTGAGGGCACGGCGACCGCGGCAGGCGTGTCGAGAGGGTCGCCGCCACACGAAGGCTTTGCGTCACCGCGCCTTGATCTCGCGGGCAGGTGACGTCGGACCGCCCGGGCGCACCGCGCCGGGCGCTAGGAGTGCAACACATGGCCGACGACCTCCAGGCCGGAGCAGAAGAGACCCCCGTCGAGGCGACCCCCGGGGCCGCCCCCGCCGCCGAGAGGCCGGCGAAGAAGACGACGGCCAGGAAGGCCGCCGCGAAGAAGGCGCCCGCCAAGAAGGCGGCCGCCAAGAAGACCACCGCGAAGAAGGCCGCGAAGGCGGCACCCGCGGAGCCGGCACCCGCCGAGGCCCCGCCGGTCGAGCAGACGCTCGACGTCGAGATCCCGGCGGACGAGCCCGCGGCCCCGGCCAGGAAGGCCGTCGCGAAGAAGACGACCGCCAAGAAGGCCGCCGCCAAGCGGACCGCGAAGAAGAAGCCCGCCGAGCAGGCCGTCGAGGCCCCGCAGGGCGATGCCCTGACCGGCGAGGACGACGGTGCGGACGGCGCCGCGGCCGCGCCGGCCGTGCTCTTCCAGGCGCCGGAGAAGACACCGGCGAAGAAGACCGCGGCCAGGAAGTCGACCGCGAAGAAGACCGCCGCCAAGAAGTCGGCGGCCACGAAGCCCGCCGCGACGCCGGACGAGACCACCGAGGCCGCGACCGAGGCCGAGCCGGAGACCACCGAGCAGGCCGAGCCGGAGACCACGGAGGCCGAGGTGCCCGCCGCGGAGGAGACCGCCGACGGCGACGGCGAGGGCGCCGGCGCCGGCCGGCGCCGCCGCCGGCGCGGTGGCCGCCGCCGACGCAAGTCGGGGGACGGCGGCGACAACGGCGAGGCGCAGGGCGAGGAGGCCGGCGAGTCCGCCGAGCAGGCCGACGAGTCCGCGGCCACCGACCAGGGCGGCCAGGGCGGCCAGGGCGGCCAGGCCGACGAGGGCCAGGGCGAGAGCACCTCGTCGCGCCGCCGGCGCCGTCGGCGCCGCACGGGTGAGGACGGTGGCGACGGAGGCGACGACCCGGACAACACCGTCACCCGGGTCCGCAGCCGCCGGTCCGCCGAGGACGAGATCACCGCGGTCTCCGGATCGACCCGGCTCGAGGCCAAGAAGCAGCGCCGCCGCGAGGGCCGCGAGGCCGGCCGCCGGCGCGCCCCGATCGTCAGCGAGGCGGAGTTCCTCGCCCGCCGCGAGGCCGTCGACCGGGTCATGGTCATCCGCCAGCGCGACGACCTCACCCAGATCGGCGTGCTCGAGGACCGTGTCCTCGTCGAGCACTACGTCGCCCGCGAGTCGCAGACCTCGCTGATCGGCAACGTCTACCTCGGTCGCGTGCAGAACGTCCTGCCCTCGATGGAGGCGGCGTTCATCGACATCGGCAAGGGCCGCAACGCGGTGCTGTACGCCGGCGAGGTCAACTGGTCGTCGCTCGGCCACAAGGACGGCCAGCCGCGCAAGATCGAGTCGGTGCTGTCCTCCGGCCAGACCGTCCTGGTGCAGGTCACCAAGGACCCCATCGGCCACAAGGGCGCTCGCCTGACCAGCCAGATCAGCCTGGCCGGCCGGTTCCTGGTCTACGTCCCCGACGGCACCACCAGCGGCATCTCCCGCAAGCTGCCCGACACCGAGCGCAACCGCCTCAAGGCGCTGCTCAAGGAGATCGTCCCCGACTCGGCCGGCGTGATCGTGCGCACCGCGGCCGAGGGCGCCAGCGAGGACGAGCTGACCCGCGACGTCGAGCGCCTCAAGGCCCGCTGGGAGGACATCGAGGCCAAGGCCAAGGGCAGTGCCCCGCAGCTGCTGTACGGCGAGCCGGACCTCACCCTCAAGGTGGTCCGCGACCTGTTCACCGAGGACTTCTCGAAGCTGGTCATCCAGGGCGACGACGCCTGGGACACCGTCCAGGGGTACGTCGTGCACGTGGCGCCCGACCTCGAGGAGCGGCTGGTCCGCTACGACCCGGGCCCGGACGGAGCCGGCGGCAAGGCCGACGTGTTCGCGGAGTACCGCATCGACGAGCAGATCTCGAAGGGCCTGGACCGCAAGGTCTGGCTGCCGTCGGGTGGCTCGCTGATCATCGACCGCACCGAGGCGATGACCGTCGTCGACGTCAACACCGGCAAGTTCACCGGCTCCGGCGGCAACCTCGAGGAGACGGTCACCAAGAACAACCTCGAGGCGGCCGAGGAGATCGTCCGCCAGCTCCGACTGCGCGACATCGGCGGCATCATCGTCGTCGACTTCATCGACATGGTCCTCGAGTCCAACCGCGACCTGGTGCTCCGTCGCCTGGTCGAGTGCCTGGGCCGCGACCGCACCCGCCACCAGGTCGCCGAGGTCACCTCGCTGGGCCTGGTCCAGATGACCCGCAAGCGGATCGGCACCGGCCTGGTCGAGTCGTTCAGCGAGAACTGCGAGCACTGCCAGGGCCGCGGCGTGGTCATCCACGAGCAGCCGGTCGAGCCGAAGCGCGGCGACGACGAGTCCCGTCGCGGCGGCCGCCGCAACCGGCGCGGCCGCGGCGCTGACGGCCAGGGTGGTCAGCAGGAGAACGGCAAGCAGGAGACCGCCAAGCAGGCCCCCTCGCCGAAGGACGTCGCGGCGATGGCCAAGCCCGAGCCCGAGCCGGCAGCCGAGACCGTGGCCGAGCCCGCCACCGAGCCGGTGGCCGAGCCTGCCCAGGCCCCCGCGCCGCAGGCCGTGGTCGAGCCGGTCGAGCCGGTCGAGACCCCCGAACCCGCGGCGCCCAAGGTCACCACCCGCAGCCGGCGCCGCAGCGCCAACCGTCCGGCGGGCGAGCCCGAGCCGGTCGCCGAGCCCACGCAGCCGGCGGCCGAGACCCAGCCGGTGGCCGAGACCCAGCCGGTGGTCGAGCCTGTCGAGCCCCCGGCGCCCGCCGCCGAACCCGTGGCCGAGACCCCGGCAGCCCCCGAGCCGCCCAAGGTCGTCACGCGCACCCGCCGCCGCGCCGCGAGCCGCCCGGCCGGCCCGCCGGTCGCGGACGACGTCCCGCCGGCGGTCGTGTCCGTCGGCAGCGTCGGCGCCCCGCCGGTCGACGGCGTCGTGGAGCCCGGGACCGCCGACGGCGAGCCCGTCGCGGAGGAGCACCCCCACGTCGAGCACGTCCCGATCAAGAAGAAGGGCTCCCGGAAGCGCTGAGCTCGCTCTCCGGCGCCGAGCGCCGGAGCCCGGGCGTGTTCGCGACCGTGACGAGCACCGATCCCGCCGCCATCAGTCCCATCGCCCGGGCGGGGGAGACCGCGGTCGCGACCAGCCCCCCGGTCAGCGCGCCGATCGCCTGCCACACCATCAGGCCGGTGCCGTAGAGCCCCATGGCCTGGCCGTGGACGGTGTCGTCGGTGTGCGCGAACAGCCGCTCCTGGAGCGGCAGGCTCGCGGCGAACCCGACGGACGCGACGAACGCGACCACCACGGTCACCCCGGGCGGCGGCGCCAGCAGCAGGAGCAGGTACGGCGCCGCGAGCGTGATCCGCAGCGGCCCGATCAGTCGGTCCCGCAGGCGGTGGGGCACGAACCGGCCGACGACCAGGTCGCCGAGCATCATCCCGGCGGCCCCCGCGGCGAACAGGTAGCCCGCGACCGAGCCGTGGCCGTAGGGGACGTAGAGCGCCTCGGCCCCGACGACGAGGCCGTTCGGCACCCACATCGCGACGTACAGCGGCCGGGTCACCGGCGACCCGAGCAGCAGCCGGTTCACGCGCGCGGTGCGCCGGACGACGTTCCCGGCGTCCCCGCCGCGGGCCGGCCGGTCCCGCAGCCCGAGCCGGACGTTGACCAGGCAGACCGCGTTCGCGACCGCGGCGACGAGGAACAGGTCGCGGGGCGCCAGCCAGAGCAGGGCGAGACCGCCGAGTCCGTACCCGACCACCTGCATCCCGCCGACGGCCAGGTTCAGCGCCGACCGGGCCAGCACGAACGCGCCGTCGGGCACGACGTCGCGCACCACGACCCACTGGGTGCCGGAGAACATCGCGTTCACGACGTACGGGACCGCGAGCAGGGCGAACCGTCCCTGCCACGGCATCCCCGGCAGCGCCTGGAGGGCGTTGGCGGCCATCGGCGCCGCCATCTGCCACATCAGCGCGGTGCGCGGTCGCACCGAGTCCGAGGACGCCAGCAACAGCTGCGAGGCGACCAGGGACACCAGCGGCCCGCCGAACATCGCCATCGCCGTCAGCACCGGCGACCCGGTCGCCCGGTACGTGATCGTGCCCAGCGCGAGCCCCGAGGCGGCCACGGACAGCATGACGACGCAGCGGTTGACGAACAGCACCCGGAACTCCGGGATCGAGAACAGGTCGCGGTAGGTCGGCACGCCGGCAGTCTGCGGACGGCCGGGGGCGGTGCCACAATGATTCGCGAGGAGGCGAAACATGGGGACGTGGTTGGTGCCCGCGGACCTGCTCGCGCGCAGCAGGTTCCAGGTCTCCCCGTTGGCCGAGACGGTGGCCGCGCTCACCGTCCTCAGCGTCCCGGTGCCGCCCGGTGTGCCGTGGCAGCGGGCCTTCCACGCCACCCATCGCGAGGCGTACGCCGAGATGCTCGCCGACGACCCGGTCCGCGCCGCGATGGCGGGCCGGCTGTGGCGGCCGCGCCGGGGACGGGTCCCGGGTTGGATGGGCGACTTCCTGACGCTGCCACCGCTCCGGCCGGGCGCGTCGTTCGCCGACGAGCTCGCCCAGCTGGATGCCTGGGACGACGCCCGGATCCGCGCCGAGATCCGGACCATGCGCCCCGACGCGCCGCTCCCGGACCGGCTTGCCGGCGCCGGGCTGCGCCGGGCGACCGCGGAGATCCTGACGTGGGTCTGGACCGCGGCCGTGGCCGCCGACTGGCCGCGCCGGCGCCGGGTGCTGGAGGCGGACATCGTGTCGCGGACCGCCCGGCTGGCGACCCAGGGCTGGGCGGGCGTGGTCCCCACGCTCGGACGACGGATGGACTGGAAGGGTGGTGGCCACCTCCAGATCAACTCCTACGACCTGCCGACCCGGGACCTCTCCGGAGCCCGGGAGCTGTCGTTCGTGCCCGTGCACAGCAACGGCCAGTGGGTGGCGTGGGACCTGCCGGACCGGTTCGCGATCGTCTACCCGGTCACCGGCGCGCAGGCGGCGTCCGACCGGACGGCGCGCGGTCGGGCACCGGGCGGCCTGGTGCGCCTCGTGGGTGCCAACCGGGCGCGCGTGCTCGTCCTGCTGGGGGAGCCGCACTCCACCACCCAGCTCGCCGCGCTGACCGGCCTGCCGCTCGGCGCGGTGGGCAACCACCTACGGGTGCTCCTGGACGCCGGGGCGGTGCTGCGTCGACGTTCGGGGCGGGAGGTGCTGTACTGGAGGACGTCCCTCGGGGATGCGCTGGTCGCCGCCGGTTTTGCCGACGGACCGTGAGCCCCTAGTATTGATCCTCGGTGCGCGCTGGGATGCGCGCCCTCTCTGTGCGGCGCCGCCCGAGCGTTGCGCCCCAGAACCTGAACAAGCTTGGAATCGACGAAGGAGACCGCGGTGTACGCGATCGTGCGCGCAGGCGCCACCCAGCAGAAGGTTGCCGTCGGCGACGTCATCGAGATCGACAAGATCGCGACCGAGGTCGGTGGCTCGGTGACCCTCCCGGTGGTCCTGGTCGTCGACGGCGAGTCGGTCACCTCGGACGCCGCCAAGCTCGGCAAGGCCTCCGTGACGGCCGAGGTCCTCGGCGGCACCAAGGGCCCGAAGATCATCATCCAGAAGTACAAGAACAAGACCGGCTACAAGAAGCGCCAGGGTCACCGCCAGAAGTACACCCAGGTCAAGGTCACCGCGATCAACTCCTGATCGCCCCACGACCCCTCGATTTTCGAACTCTGCCGAAGGACTGAAGAGATGGCACACAAGAAGGGCGCGGCGTCCACCAAGAACGGCCGCGACTCCAACGCGCAGCGGCTCGGCGTCAAGCGGTACGGCGGCCAGGTCGTCAACGCCGGCGAGATCATCGTCCGCCAGCGCGGCACCCACTTCCACCCGGGCAGCGGCGTCGGCCGCGGCGGTGACGACACCCTGTTCGCGCTGGTCGCGGGTGCCGTCGAGTTCGGCACGCGGCGTGGTCGTCGCGTCGTGAACATCGTCCCGGGCGAGTGACCTGACGCTCGCACACAGCTTCACCGCAGCACGGGCGTCCCATCCGGGGCGCCCGTTCTGTCATTTACCGAGAGTTCCGAGAAAGTAGGCACCATGGCCGTCCCGACCTTCGTCGACCGCGTCACGCTGCACATCAGCGCCGGACGCGGGGGCAACGGCGTCGCGTCGGTGCACCGCGAGAAGTTCAATCCGCTCGGCGGCCCCGACGGTGGGAACGGCGGCCCGGGCGGCTCGGTGATCCTCCGCGTCGACCCGGACGTCACCACGCTGCTGGACTACCACCACAGCCCGAAGCGGCGCGCGGAGCACGGCGGCCACGGCGCCGGTGGCCACCGCAACGGGTCCCACGGCGCGGACCTGGTGCTGCCGGTGCCCGACGGCACCCTGGTGACCGACACCCGGGGCACGGTGCTCGCGGACATGGTCGGTCCCGGCACGGAGCTCGTGGTCGCGCAGGGCGGTCGCGGCGGTCTCGGCAACGCCGCGCTCGCCTCCTCCAAGCGCAAGGCGCCGGGCTTCGCCCTGCTCGGGGAGCCCGGTGACGAGCTGGACGTCGTCCTCGAGCTCAAGGTCGTCGCCGACATCGGGCTGGTCGGCTTCCCGAGCGCCGGCAAGTCGAGCCTGATCGCGGCCGTCTCGCGCGCGAAGCCGAAGATCGCCGACTACCCCTTCACCACCCTGGTCCCGAACCTCGGCGTGGTCACCGCCGGCGACACGACCTTCACGGTCGCCGACGTCCCCGGCCTGATCGAGGGAGCGAGCGAGGGCCGCGGCCTGGGGCACGACTTCCTGCGCCACATCGAGCGCTGCGCGGCGATCGTGCACGTCATCGACACCGCGAGCATCGAGCCCGACCGCAACCCGGTCGACGACCTCGACGTGATCGAGAACGAGCTGGCCCGGTACGGCGGGCTCGCGGACCGGCCGCGCCTCGTGGCGCTGAACAAGGTCGACGTCCCGGACGGGCGCGACATCGCGTCGTTCGTCGTCGAGGAGCTGGCCGAGCGTGGACTGCGCGTCTTCGAGATCTCCGCGGCCTCCGGCGAGGGCCTGCGTGAGCTGACCTTCGCGATGGCTGCCGTCGTCGAGGCGGCCCGCGCTGCGAAGCCGAAGGTGGAGGCGACCCGGATCGTGCTGCGTCCGGCGTCGGCCGACGGCAGCGACGAGTTCACGGTCAAGCGGACCGGCGAGGGCTGGCGCGTGCGCGGCGAGAAGCCGGAGCGCTGGGTGCGCCAGACCGACTTCAGCAACGACGAGGCGGTCGGCTTCCTCGCTGACCGGCTCAACCGCCTCGGTGTCGAGACCCGCCTGGTCGGGCTGGGCGCCGAGGAGGGCGACACCGTCCTGATCGGCCACCCGGACAACGCGGTGGTCTTCGACTTCAAGCCGGGCATCGACGCCGGCGCCGAGATGCTCGGCCGCCGCGGCGAGGACCAGCGCTTCGACGAGTCCCGGCCGGCCGCCCGGCGCCGCCGCGCGATCGACGAGGCGATGGTCGACCGGGACGAGGGCGAGACCCGCGCCGACGTCGCACGGCGGCTGGACCGCCCGGACGAGTACGGCCCCACCTCGTACGAGATCGGCGGGGCCGACGACCCGGACTGGTTCGATGACGAGGACTGAGGTCGCTCGGTCCGAGGTCACGGGGGCGAAGCGGGTCGTCGTCAAGGTCGGCTCCTCCAGCCTGACGACGGCCGCGGGCGGCATCGACCCCGGCCGGGTCCGGGACCTGGTGGACGTGCTGGCCAAGCTGCGCGCGTCCGGCACCGAGGTCGTGCTGGTCTCCTCGGGCGCGATCGCCGCCGGCCTCGCTCCGCTCGGGCTGAAGAAGCGGCCCAAGGCGCTGGCCGCCCAGCAGGCGGCCGCGTCGGTGGGGCAGGGCCTGCTCGTGCACCGCTACACCGAGGAGCTCGCCCGCCACGGGGTGATCGCCGGCCAGGTGCTGCTGACCGTCGACGACATGACCCGCCGCTCGCACTACCGCAACGCGTACCAGACGTTCGCCAAGCTCCTCGAGCTCGGCGTGCTGCCGATCGTCAACGAGAACGACACGGTCGCGACCAGCGAGATCCGGTTCGGCGACAACGACCGGCTCGCGGCGCTGGTCGCGCACCTGGTCCACGCGAACCTCCTCGTGCTGCTCTCCGACGTCGACGGCCTGTACGACGCCGACCCGGCGCACCCGGACAGCTCGCTGCTGCCCGAGGTGGTGTCGGTCGACGACCTCGGCGAGGTCCGCATCGGCAAGGCCGGCGCGGCCGGCCTCGGCACCGGCGGCATGCAGACGAAGGTCGACGCCGCCCGCATCGCCACCGGCGCCGGCATCCCGGTCGTCCTCACCTCCGCCGACCGGGCGGCCGCGGCGCTGGCGGGCGAGCGGGTCGGCACGCTCTTCCACGCCACCGGCCGGCGCCGCCCGACCCGGTTGCTCTGGCTGGCGCACGCCACCGAGCCGAAGGGCACGCTCGTGCTCGACGCGGGTGCCGTGAAGGCCGTGGTCGAGCGCCGTGCCTCGCTGCTGGCGGCCGGCATCACCGCGGTCGAGGGCACGTTCCACGCCGGTGAGCCCGTCGACCTCGCCGCTCCCGACGGCACCCCCGTCGCGCGCGGGCTGGTGAACTTCGACGCCGAGGAGCTGCCGACCCTGCTCGGCCGCACGTCGCACGACCTCAAGCGCGAGCTCGGGGCGGAGTACGAGCGCGAGGTCGTCCACCGCGACGACCTGGTGCTGCTCTGAGCGCCCGCCGGGTGGCCTTCGGCGCCGCCGTGGCGCTGCTGCTGGTCCCGGCGCTGGCCCTGACGTTCGCGCGCCTCGTCGAGCCGCACACGTCCTTCTGGCTGCTGGCCGAGGGCTTCACGCCCCTGGCGATCGTCCTGTACGGCGCGGCCGTGGTGCTGCTCGGCGTACGCCTGCTGCGGGTGCGGCGCCGGTGGACCTGGGTCGCGGGCGGCGTCGCCCTTGCCGGGCTGGTGCTGCACTGCTGGTGGTTCGCCCCGCTGGTGACCGGCGCGAACCCGCCCCCGGCCGACGGCGCCGACCCGCTGGTCGTGATGGCCGCGAACATCGCCCAGGGCGACGGTGACGCGATCGAGCTGGTGCGGATCGCGGGGGAGGAGCACGTGGACCTGCTCGTGGTCGAGGAGATCACCGCCGCCGACCTCGCCGACATGGAGCGGTCCGGCATCGCCGACCTCCTGCCGTACCGGGTCGGTGAGCCCCGGAGCGGGAGCGACGGCGTGATGGTGTTCTCCCGGACCGAGCTCGGGCCCGCCGAGCGCACCGACACCTGGCACGAGGGGTGGGTCGTGACGCGCGACGACCTCACGGTCGTCGCGACGCACCCGCAGGCGCCGACCCTGCCGGACGTGTGGAGCGACGACCACGCCGTGCTCCTGGAGACGGTGCGCGACCACGAGCCCGACCTCGTGCTCGGCGACTTCAACGCCACCGCCGACCATGCCCCGATGCGGGCGCTGGCGGACGCCGGCTACCGCGACGTCGGCGAGCTGGCGAACCAGGGCTGGCAGCCCACCTGGCCGTCCGAGGGTCGCGTGCGCGTGCTCGGCGTCCCCGTGCCGAGCGTGGCCCAGATCGACCACGTCCTGGTCGGCCCGCGCCTGGCCGCGATCGGCATGCACACCGTCGCCATCCCGGGCAGCGACCACCGGGCCGTGGTGGCCGAGGTCGCCCGCAAGTGAGCGACGGTCCTCGTCCTCGTCTCGCACAGTTGGGGGATGCGGGCCCGGTGACCCGCGCCTAGCGTCGAACGAGAGCGCCGTGTCCGGGAGGGGGCGCGGCCCCTCGGGAGGAGCGCACCATGACCGGACGCAGATCCACCACCAGGTCCACCGTCAGGATGACCGCGCTCGCGGCCGCCGCCGGGCTGGTCGCCAGCACCGGGCTGGTCGCCACGTCGACGGTCGCGGCGAGCGCCGCCTCGGTGCAGACGCAGTACACCTGCGCCACCGCGCTGGGCGACCAGACCATGGACGTCGCCATCCGGCTCGCGCTGCCGAAGACGGTGAAGAAGAACCGCAAGGTCGCCGCCCGGCCGGTCCGGATGAGCGTGGTCCTGCCGGAGCCCCTGGTCACCGCGATGCGCGACGTCCTGCTGATCACGTCCCTGTCGGGGTCGGCCAGCGACCTCACGTACTCGGTCGGGTCGAAGAAGGTGCCGCTCAAGAACGTGACGATCCCGAGCACCGACGTGCCTGCCAGCGGCGCCATGACACTGCTGGCCAAGGGCACGGCCCAGGGCTTCAGGCTGCGGAAGCCCGGTCGCTACGTCGTCCGCGCCCCGCGGGCCTTCATGTTCGCCGCCGACGGCCAGGACGGCCAGCCGCTCCCGGGATCGCCGTTCCCCTGCACCGTCGCCACTGGTGCTCCGACCAAGATGGGCACGATCCGGGTCGTGCGGTAGGCGCTCGGCACGGCGCCGGGTGGGCGGTGGTTCGCCCGGCGCCGTACGCTGGTCGGTGCGATGAGCGACCGCACCGTCTACCTCGACCACGCCGCGACCACCCCGATGGTTCCTGCGGCGGTCGACGCGATGACGGCCCACCTCCTCGAGGTCGGCAACCCGAGCTCCCTGCACGCCTCCGGCCGGCACGCCCGGCGGGTCGTCGAGGAGTCCCGGGAGACGATCGCGCAGGCGCTGAACTGCCGGCCGGGCGAGGTCGTGTTCACCTCCGGCGGCACCGAGGCCGACAACCTCGCCGTCAAGGGCATCTTCTGGTCGCGTCGCGCCGAGGACCCGCGGCGCACCCGCGTCCTCAGCACCGCGGTCGAGCACCACGCCGTGCTCGACGCGCTGCACTGGCTCGCGGACGCCGAGGGCGCCGAGGTCGAGCTGCTGCCGGTCGACGAGCGCGCCCGCCTCGACGTCGCCGCGCTGCGCGACGCGGTCGAGCGCGACCCCGCGTCGGTCGCGCTGATCTCGGTCATGTGGGCCAACAACGAGGTCGGCACCCTCCAGCCGATCGACGAGGTCGTGGCGATCGCCGCAGAGCACGCGATCCCGGTGCACACCGACGCCGTGCAGGCCGTCGGGCACGTGCCGGTCGACTTCGCCGCGTCCGGCGTCGACGCGCTCACCCTGACCGGGCACAAGCTCGGAGGGCCGTACGGCGTGGGCGCGCTGGTCGTGCGCCGCGAGGTCGCGGTGAGCCCGCTGGTGCACGGCGGCGGCCAGGAGCGCGACATCCGCAGCGGCACCCTGGACACCCCGGCGATCGCCGGGTTCGCGGCCGCGGTGGAGGTCGCCGTGAAGCAGCAGGCGGAGCACGCCGACCGGGTCAGTGCGCTGCGCGACGACCTGGTGCGGCGGGTCATCGAGGCGGTGCCGGACGCGCACCTGCACGGTGCGCTGCTGGACCCGGCCGGACCCGGCCGGCTCCCCGGCAACGCCCACCTCGGCTTCCCCGGCTGCGAGGGCGACTCGCTGCTGATGCTGCTCGACGCCCGCGGGATCGAGTGCTCGACGGGATCGGCCTGCTCCGCCGGCGTCCCGCAGCCCTCGCACGTGCTGCTCGCGATGGGCTGCGACGAGGACCAGGCCCGGCACTCGCTGCGGTTCAGCCTCGGCCACACCACGACCGCGGCCGACGTGGACGCGGTCGTCGAGGCGATCGTCCCGGTCGTCGACCGGGCACGGGCGGCGAAGAGGTGAGGATCCGCCGATGAAGGTCGTCGCTGCCATGTCCGGTGGCGTCGACTCGGCCGTCGCCGCGGCTCGTGCCGCGGAGGCCGGGCACGACGTCACCGGGATCCACCTCGCCCTCTCGCGCAACCCGCAGTCCTACCGCACCGGGGCCCGCGGCTGTTGCACGATCGAGGACGCCAACGACGCGCGCCGGGCGGCGGACGTGATCGGCATCCCGTTCTACGTCTGGGACCTGAGCGACCGCTTCCACGAGGACGTGGTCGAGGACTTCATGGACGAGTACGCCGCGGGCCGGACGCCGAACCCGTGCCTGCGGTGCAACGAGAGGATCAAGTTCGCGGCCGTGCTGGACCGTGCCCTGGCCCTCGGGTTCGATGCGGTCGCGACCGGACACTACGCGCAGCTGCGCACCGGCCCCGACGGGTTGGTCGAGATGCACCGGGCGGTCGACCACGGCAAGGACCAGTCCTACGTGCTCGGGGTGCTCGACCAGGACCAGCTCGCCCACTCGCTGTTCCCGCTCGGCGGCTCGACCAAGTCCGAGGTCCGCGCCGAGGCCGCCGCCCGCGGCCTCCTGGTCGCGGACAAGCCGGACAGCCACGACATCTGCTTCGTCGCCGACGGCGACAACGCCGGGTGGCTGCGCGAGAAGCTGGGCGACCGCGCGCCCAACCACGGTGGCGCGATCGTCGACGAGGCCGGCGAGGTCGTCGGCACCCACGAGGGCACCTACGCGTTCACGATCGGGCAGCGCCGCGGCCTGCGCCTGGGCCGGCCGGCGCCGGACGGCAAGCCGCGCTTCGTCCTCGACATCGAGCCGGTCTCGGGCACCGTCACCGTCGGCCCGCGCGAGCGGCTCGCGGTGCGCCGGTTGACGGCGATCCGGCCGCGGTGGTGCGGCACCGTCCCGCACGAGCTGGCCGGCACGGTCCAGCTCCGCGCCCACGGCACCGAGCTGCCGGCCCGCACGACGGTGGCCGAGCCCGGTGACACCGTCGACATCGAGCTGCTCGAGCCGGCGTACGGCGTCGCGCCGGGCCAGGCCGCCGTCCTCTACGACGGGACCCGCGTCGTCGGCTCCGCGACGATCGCGGGGACGGCATGAGCATCGCCAGCGCGGTCGGCTCGTACCCCGGCGAGGACTTCGACGAGGCGCTGCGGACCGTGCTCGGCGAGCTCCCCGACCTCCCGCACCTGCCGGAGGTCCCCGGCCGCGGCGCGGTCGCGGGCATCACCGGTCGCGGCCTGGCCGTGCTGGCCGAGCTCGGAGCGGACCTGCAGCCGGCCGGGTGGCGCCTGACCGGAGGCGGCCCGGGCGTCGACCACGGCCGCGCCCGCAGCCTGCTGGCCCAGGACCTCGACACGCTCGAGGAGCTGGCCGAGGGGATGACCGGGGCGCTCAAGATCCAGGTGGCCGGTCCGTGGACGCTCGCCGCGACCGTCGAGCGGCCGCGCGGCGACAAGGTCCTCGGCGACCACGGCGCCCGCCGGGACCTGGCCCAGGCACTGGCCGAGGGGCTGCGCGAGCACGTCGCCGACGTACGGCGCCGGCTGCCGGGCGTCGACCGCCTGGTCGTGCAGGTCGACGAGCCTGCGCTGGCCGCCGTGCTGGCCGGGCAGGTGCCGACGGCCTCCGGCTTCCACCGGCTCCGCAGCGTGGACGCGCCCGAGGCCTCGCAGGCCCTGGAGTGGGTGCTGGAGGCGGCCGCCGAGGAGGGTGGCGAGCCGTGGGTCCACACCTGTGCGCCCGGCACACCCCTGGGCCTGCTCCGCGGCGCGGGGGCACGCGGCCTGTCGGTGGACCTGGGCGTCCTGTCGGCCGCCGACCACGACGTGCTGGCCGAGGCGGTCGAGCAGGGGGAGACCGTTGCGCTCGGCGTCGTCCCGGGGACCGACCCGGCCCTCGAGCCGACCGACGGGGAGGTCACCGAGTCCGTGCTGCGCTGGCTGGACATGCTCGGCCTCGACCCGCACGAGGTCGGCCCACGGCTGGTGCTGACCCCCGCGTGCGGGTTCGCCGGCGCGACACCGGCGTGGGCACGTCGCGCGCTCCGCCTGCTGGGCACCGCTGCGCGCCACCTGTGATTCGCGGCCGGGCGGGCTGGGTACCGGCCCGCCATGAGTGACCTGACCGGCAAGACCGTGGCCATCATCGCGACCGACTTCTTCGAGGAGCCCGAGCTCGTCAAGCCCCGGGACGCGCTCCGCGAGGCCGGTGCGACCGTGAAGATCTACTCGGACACCGGGGAGTCCATCCAGGCCGTCCAGGGCGATACCGAGCCGACCCAGAAGGTCGACGTCGACGGCGCGTTCGACGACCTCGACGCCGGCGCGATCGACGCGCTCGTCGTCCCCGGCGGCACCGTGAACGCCGACCGCCTGCGGATCGACCCGAAGGCCCAGGACATCGCGCGTCGCGTCATGGAGGACAAGAAGCCGCTGGCCGTGATCTGCCACGGGCCGTGGCTGCTCGTGTCCGCGGGGCTCGCCCGCGGTCGCAACCTCACCAGCTTCCAGAGCCTCGCCGACGACGTCCGCAACGCGGGTGGCACCTGGACCGACGAGGAGGTCGTCGTCGACGGCAACCTCATCACCAGCCGCAACCCGGACGACATCCCCGCCTTCGTGAAGGCGCTGGAGGACGCGCTGTCCTCCTAGGAGTCCGCGAGAAGCACGACGGCCCGCCCGGGATCCCGGGCGGGCCGTCGTGCGTGGGGAGGTGGACCAGCGGCTCGGCCGACGTGGCTCAGCCGATGTGGGCAGGCGCCTCCGGCCCGTCGGTCGCCAGCTCCTCGTGCTTGACGTTGAGGAACACCCAGGTGACCACCGAGGCGATCAGCATCAGGCCCGCGCCGAGCAGGAAGGCGTCGCTCGCGCCCGCGGTGAAGACCTGGTGCAGCACGGCGTCCGGGACCGGGCCCGCCGCCGCGCCGGCCCGCGCAGCCGCCGCCTGGAGGTCCTCGACGAGGCCGTCCATCGTCTGCGTGGCGATGGTGCCGAGCAGCGACAGCCCGAGCGCGCCGCCGACCTGCTGCATGGTGTTGAGCACGCCGGAGCCGATACCGGAGTCCTCCGCCCGCAGGTGGTGCACCGCGGTGAGGGTGAGCGGCACGAACGTCATGCCCATGCCGAACGACATCATCAGGATGAACGGCAGCAGGTCGGTCGCGTAGCTGCCCTGGACGTCCTGGATCGGCAGGGTCGTGTCGTTGGGCAGACGGGAGAACCCGAACAGGGCCACCGCGGCGAGCAGCGTGCCGAACCCGGCGAGGTACCGCGGGTCGATCCGGTTGACCAGGTTCGACGAGATGCCCGCGGCGACGACCAGGCCCACGCAGAACGGCAGGAACGCGACGCCGGCCTTGATCGGGCTGTACCCCATCACGTTCTGGATGTACTGGCTGAGGTAGTAGAACATCGCGAACATCGCGGCCGGCGCGAAGAACATCGCGACGAAGCTCGCCGCGCGGGTGCGGTTGACGAACACCCGCACCGGGAGCAGCGGGTGCTCGACCCGCCGCTCGATGACCAGGAACACCGCGACCAGCGCCAGGCCGAGCACCAGGCTGACCAGCGTCCAGGTGTCGCCCCAGCCGTCGCTGCCGGCCCGGCTGATGCCGTACACGATCCCGAGCAGGCCGAGCGTGCCGGTGACGGCGCCCGGCAGGTCGAGCTCGCCGGGGTGCGACTCGGACTCGGCGAGGACGCGCGGTGCGAGGAGGGCGGTGACGATGCCGATCGGGGTGTTGATCAGCAGCGTGAGGCGCCAGCCCTCGACGTCGAGGCCGAAGACGGAGTCGAGCCCGGTCAGCCAGCCGCCGAGCAGCAGGCCGACCGCCGCACCGACACCGGACATCGCGGCGTACACGGCGAACGCGCGGTTGCGCGCGGGACCGGCCGGGAAGGTCGTGGTGATCAGGGCGAGGGCCGCGGGGGAGGCGAGCGCGGCGCCGAAGCCCTGGAGGCCACGGGCGGCGAGCAGCAGGCCCTCGCTGGTGGCGAGGCCGCCGAGCAGCGAGGCCACGCCGAAGACGATCAGGCCGGCCATGAACACCTTGCGGCGTCCGTAGAGGTCACCGAGCCGGCCGCCGAGCAGCAGCAGGCTGCCGAACGCGAGCGCGTAGCCGGTGACCACCCAGCGCAGGTTCTCCTGCGCGATGCTCAGGTCGTGCTGGATGTAGGGCAGTGCGATGTTCACGATGGTGCCGTCCAGCACCACCATCAGCTGCGCCACCGAGATGAGCACGAGCGCCCATCCCAGGTGCAGCTTCTTGCCGGAGCTCGTGCTCGCGGCGCTCACCACGTCGGTCATCGGGGTTTCCTTGGTCTCTCGTGGGTTCAGGAGGAGGGGACCGACTCGCGGGTGGCGGCCGGCAGGATGATCTGGTCGATCACGCGGGCGATCAGGTCGGGGGTCGGCTGCTCGCCCATGATGAACAGCCGGTGCAGGACGATGCCGGCCAACGCCGGCTCGAGCAGGGACAGGTCGGCGTCCTCGCGGAGCTCCCCGCGGTCGCGGGCGCGCTCCCAGATCTGGCGGGTGACGGCGATCTTGGGGCCGACGAAGTCGCGCCGGAACGCCTCCGCGAAGTCGGCGTCGCGCGAGATCGCGGTCAGCACGCTGGCGAAGGTCGCGACGGCCTCGGTGTCGGCGAGCCCGCCCATGCCGCAGAAGGCGCCCACCAGGTCGCCGCGCAGCGAGCCGGTGTCGGGAGCCTCGGCCGGGCCCTTGCTGCGGTGCAGCGCGTCGATGACGAGGCTGACCTTGTTGGTCCACCGGCGGTACAGCGTGGCCTTGGAGGCCTTGGCCTTCGCGGCGACCGCGTCCATGGTGAGCCGGTCGTAGCCGACGTCGGCGAGCACCTCGAGGGCGGCGTCGAGGATCTCCTGCTCACGGTCGCCCTCGACTCGGGGGCGCTCGGTGGGGGACATGGGCTTCCTCGGGATTCCTGGACGTCGACGGTCGTTCACCTGGATGAAACGAAACGGTTTCGTTTCATCCCGAACACCGTAGCGCCGGGCTCCATTCCGGCCCAACCGGGTTTTCTCGGATTTCTTCCCGCACCGCGGCGAAGTGGTCTGGACCGGAGCGTGGAGACCGCCGTCCCCGGGTTGTCGGCGGGCCCCGGCACAATGGCCCCGTGACGGACCCGCGCGAGGAGCACCGCCTGATCGCCGAGCAGGTCGAGGAGGCCCGCTGGCGCTACTACGTGCTGGACAGCCCCACCATCGACGACGCCGAGTTCGACCGGCTGATGCGCCGGCTCGAGGAGCTCGAGGCCGAGCTCCCCGAGCTGCGCACCCCCGACTCGCCGACCCAGAAGGTCGGCGGCGCGGTCTCGACCGAGTTCACGGCCGTCGACCACCTCCAGCGGATGGAGAGCCTCGACAACGCGTTCACCTACGACGAGCTCGCGGCCTGGCACGCGCGCCTGGCCCGCGACGGCGTCGAGAGCCCGGCCCTGCTGTGCGAGCTCAAGGTCGACGGCCTCGCCATCAACCTGCTCTACGAGGACGGGCGGCTGGTGCGCGCACTGACCCGCGGCGACGGCTCCACCGGCGAGGACGTCACGCCGAACGTCCGGACCATCGCCTCCGTGCCGCACCGGCTCACCGCGACCGAGGAGTTCCCGGTGCCGGAGCTGGTCGAGGTCCGCGGCGAGGTGTTCCTCCCGGTCGAGGCCTTCGAGCGGCTCAACGAGTCGCTCCTCGAGGCCGGCAAGCCGCCGTTCGCCAACCCGCGCAACTCGGCGGCGGGCTCGCTGCGCCAGAAGGACCCGCGGGTCACCGCGAGCCGCGCGCTCGACATGGTCTGCCACGGCGTGGGGGCCCGCCGCGGCTTCGAGCCCGCGGCGCAGTCCCACTCCTACGAGGCGCTGGCCGCCTGGGGCCTGCCGGTCTCCGACCAGGTGCGGGTCGTCCCGACGCTCGCCGACGTCGAGGCGTACATCGAGAACGCGGGCGAGCACCGGCACACGATCGTGCCGTACGAGATCGACGGCGTCGTGGTCAAGGTCGACGACGTCACGCTGCAGCGCCGGCTCGGCTCGACCAGTCGCGCGCCGCGGTGGGCGATCGCGTTCAAGTACCCGCCCGAGGAGGTCAACGCCCGGCTGCTCGAGATCCGGGTGAACGTCGGGCGCACCGGCCGGGTCACGCCGTACGGCGTCATGGAGCCGACCAAGGTCGCCGGCTCCACCGTCGAGAACGCCACGCTCCACAACTACTACGAGGTGGAGCGCAAGGACGTGCGCCCCGGCGACACCGTGATCCTGCGCAAGGCCGGTGACGTGATCCCGGAGATCCTCGGCCCGGTCCTGCCGCTGCGGCCGGAGGGCCTGGCGCCGTGGGTCGGCCCCACCGACTGCCCCGAGTGCGGCACGCCGCTGGTGGAGCAGAAGGCCGGCGACAAGGACCGCCGCTGCCCGAACCACCAGTTCTGTCCGGCGCAGGTGCGCGAGCGCGTGTTCCACGTCGCCGGCCGGGGTGCCTTCGACATCGAGGGGCTGGGCTACGAGGCCGCCGCCGCGCTGCTGGACGCGGAGGTGATCGACAACGAGGGCGACGTGTTCGACCTCGATGCCGCCAAGCTGCTCCGCGCCCCGCTGTTCACCCGCGCGCCCAAGAAGGGTGAGGACGGGCCGCAGCTCAGCGCGAACGGTCAACGGCTCCTCGACAACCTGGCCAACGCCCGGCAGGTCCCGCTGTGGCGGGTCCTGGTGGCGCTGTCGATCCGGCACGTCGGCCCGACCGCGGCCCGCGCACTGGCCACCGAGTTCGGCTCGATGGAGGCGATCCGCGCGGCGACCGAGGAGCAGCTCGCCGCGGCGGAGGGCGTCGGGCCGACGATCGCCGAGGCGGTGATCGAGTGGTTCGGCGTCGACTGGCACGCGCAGATCGTCGAGAAGTGGGAGCGCGCCGGCGTCACCATGGCGGACGAGCGCGACGAGTCGACGCCGCGCACGCTCGAGGGCCTGACCGTCGTGGTGACCGGGTCGCTGGTCGACTTCAGCCGCGACTCGGCCAAGGAGGCGATCCTCGCCCGGGGCGGCAAGGCGGCCGGGTCGGTCTCGAAGAAGACCGACTACGTCGTCGTCGGCGACAACGCCGGCTCGAAGGCCGACAAGGCCGAGCAGCTCGGCGTGCCGATCCTCGACGAGGCGGGCTTCAAGCGGCTGCTGGAGCAGGGACCACCGGCCGAGCCGGACGGGACCTAGGCCTCTCGTCGCCGCCGGGTCTCCCGGCCGATGCTTCGAGGATCGGGGGTCGGCACGAAGGAGGTCGCCATGGTCGTCATCGCCATCATGGTCGTCGGCGGGATCCTGCTGGCGACCGTGTTCGCCGTCGTCGCGCTCCGGGCCTGGGGCCAGGACGTGAACCGCACCGAGGCCGAGCTGCACGCCCCCGGCGCCCGCACGGTGACGTACGCCGTGCCGCCGGGCCGCGACCCGGCCGAGCTGCGGGCCGTGCTCGCCCACGCCGGCTACCGCAGCATCGAGGAGGACGCGACCACGCTGCGGGTCGCCTGTCCCGGCGAGCACGACGCCGAGAAGGTCCTGAGCCTGCTCGAGAACGCCTGACCGCGACGTCCCGGGTGCCTGCGTGTCCGGGCCGGTCCGACCCTGCGGGTCACCAGTTGACCGTGTCCCCGAGCACCGGGTCGTCCGGCGCGACCTCGAGCGGAGTCGAGTTGCACGCGCCGGTGCCCGGGTCGCACACCGAGACCTCCTTCTCGGTCACGCGCAGGAGCCCGCCGTTGCGGGTCCAGGCGACCGTCGAGCCTTCGACGTCGACCTCGACGCTGCGCCCGGTGTCGAGGTCGTGGACGTATCCGGTGGGCAGGTCGAACGCGCAGGAGCCCGAGTCATCACAGACGCGGCGCGGGAGGGCCGCGACGTACCGACCGTCCGGGGACAGCCTGAGGTAGCGATCGCCCTGCGAGTACTCCATCAACGACTCGCCGGTGTCGACATCCACCACCTCCGCGTGGTCGCCCATCTCGCCACTGACGACGATCGCGTGCTCGCCCTCGATGACGAGCGGCTGCCCCGCCGGCAAGGTGTCGCTCGGGGTCACCTGCCGGGTCGTCAGGTCGACGTCGACGGCCGTCGAGTCCAGGTTCAGGTACACGTGGTCGCCCACCAGGGACGCGTCCGGTGTGGCGTTGCCGGTCCAGGTGGCGGGTCCGTCGACGCTCACGGTGTCCGCGACCCGGTTGCTGCGCAGGTCGCGCACGACGACGTCCCACTCCGTGGGTGAGTCGGTCGCCTCGACGTAGACCAGGTAGGGCTGGTCCGGATCGGTACCGACCAGCTGATCACCGACGTCGAGACGGAAGTCGGTCGTCGTCCCGTCGGGTCGGACCAGCACCCAGCGCGGCGTGGCGCCCCAGGGCGCGTCCGCGAGGCCGATGTTCACCAGCACGCCCGCCGAGGTGTAGAAGACGTATCCGGCCGGTCCCTCGCCCAGGTCGACGACGGAGCCCGAGCCGAGCTGGACCTCCGAGCCGGACGCCACGGCCCAGCCGCGGTCGTGGTCGGCGTCGACCGGAGGGATCTCGTCGGCGCGGTCGCGTCCTCCCGACGTGACGGCGACGAGCACGACGGCGACGACGGCGACGATCGCGGTGGTGGCGGCCGCGACGCGGACCCGGCGGTCGCGTCGGATGCGGCGACCCCGCCCGAGCACGAGATCCGCATCGGCAGGGGGCACCTGGACCGAGCCGGCCTCGTCGGCGAGGACGTCGCGCAGCCGGGCGAGAGCATCGGAGGTCTGGCTCTTCACCGTGCCTTCCGAGATGCCCAGGGCATGGGCGACCTCCCGGACCGAGAGGTCGTCGTAGTAGCGGAGCACCACCACGGCGCGCTGGCGCGGCGCGAGCGTGGCGAGCGCGTCGACGACCAGCGTCCTGGTGGTGGGATCGACGTCGACACCGGTCTCGGGGAGGTCCTCGACCGGCTGCTCGTTGCGCCAGCCGCGACGCCGGAACCACGAGGCCGCCGTGTTGGCGAGCACGACCCGCGCGTATGCCGTGGCGGCGGCGGGCTCCTTCACCTTCGACCACGAGGCGTAGGTCTTGGCGAGCGACGTCTGCACGAGGTCCTCGGCGAGCTGGTGGTCGCCGAGGATGAGGTAGGCCGTGCGGTACAGGCCCGGCCACGCCGCGCGGACGAACTCGCAGAACTGCTCGTCCGTCATCGTTCCGGTCATCGATCCTCCTCGAGCGGGTCACCGGTCAAGACGCGGCGAAGGCCCGATCGGTTGGGTCGGCCCCGATTCTCCTAGGATTGCCCCCATGCCTGAAATCTCCCGAGACGAGGTCGCCCACCTGGCGAACCTCGCCCGGATCGACCTGTCCGACGAGGAGCTGGACCACCTCGCGCCGCAGCTGAGCGTGATCCTCGAGTCGGTGGCCTCGATCAGCGGCGTGGCCGGCGACGACATCCCGCCGACCTCGCACGCGCTGCCGCTGACCAACGTCTTCCGCGAGGACGTCGTCACCCCGTGCCTGACCCCGGAGCAGGCGCTGTCCGGCGCCCCCGAGGTCGAGGAGCAGCGCTTCTCGGTGCCGCGGATCCTGGGGGAGGAGGCATGAGCGTGGACTGGACCCGCAGGACCGCCGCCGAGCTCGCCGACGCCCTCGCCGCCGGCGAGACCACCTCCGTCGAGGTCACCCAGGCGCATCTCGACCGGATCGCTGCGGTCGACGCCCCTGCCGATCGACGGGGTGTGCACGCCTTCCTCCACGTCGACGCCGAGGGCGCGCTCGCCCAGGCGCGGGCCTCGGACGAGCGCCGCGCGGCCGGCACCCTGCTGTCGCCGCTGGACGGCGTGCCGATCGCGGTCAAGGACGTGCTCACCACCGAGGGCCTGCCGACCACGTGCGGCTCGAAGATCCTCGAGGGCTGGATCCCGCCGTACGACGCGACCGTCGTCCGCCGCCTCCGCGAGGCCGGCCTGCCGATCCTCGGCAAGACCAACATGGACGAGTTCGCCATGGGTAGCTCGACCGAGCACTCGGCGTACGGCCCCACGCACAACCCGTGGGACCTCGACCGCATCCCCGGCGGCTCCGGCGGCGGCTCGGCCGCAGCCGTGGCGGCCTTCGAGGCCCCGCTCGCGATCGGCACCGACACCGGTGGCTCGATCCGTCAGCCCGGCGCCGTCACCGGCACCGTCGGCGTCAAGCCCACGTACGGCGGGGTGTCCCGCTACGGGCTCGTCGCGCTCGCGAACTCGCTCGACCAGGCCGGCCCGGTCACTCGGACCGTGCTCGACTCCGCGCTGTTGCACGAGGTGATCGGCGGGCACGACCCGCTCGACTCCACGAGCATCGACCAGCCGCTGCCCGCGCTCGTCGAGGCCGCGCGGCAGGGTGCGTCCGGCGACCTGTCGGGCCTGCGCATCGGGATCATCACCGAGATGGCGGGCGAGGGCTGGCAGGACGGCGTGCTCACGCGGTTCCGGGAGTCGGTCGACCTGCTGGTCAAGGCCGGTGCCGAGGTGGTCGAGGTGTCCTGCCCGACGTTCGTCCACGCGCTCGCGGCGTACTACCTGATCCTGCCGGCCGAGGCCTCCAGCAACCTCGCGAAGTTCGACGCGATGCGCTACGGCCTGCGGGTGTGGCCCGAGGAGGGCGCCAGCGCCGAGGAGGTCATGCGTGCCACGCGCGACGCCGGCTTCGGCGACGAGGTCAAGCGGCGCATCATCCTCGGCACCTATGCCCTGTCCAGTGGCTACTACGACGCCTACTACGGCCAGGCGCAGAAGGTCCGCACGCTGATCGCGCGCGACTTCGCGGCGGCGTTCGAGAAGGCCGACGTGCTGGTCTCACCGACCGCGCCGACCACGGCGTTCAAGCTGGGCGAGAAGCTCGACGACCCCATCGCGATGTACCTCAACGACCTCGCGACCATCCCGGCCAACCTCGCCGGCGTCCCGGGCATCTCGGTGCCCAGCGGCCTCGCCGACGAGGACGGCCTGCCGGCCGGCTTCCAGATCCTGGCGCCGGCCCTGGCCGACGACCGCTGCTACCGGGTCGGCGCCGCCCTCGAGGCCGCGCTCGCGGCCGAGTGGGGCGGCCCGCTGCTCGACAAGGCTCCCGCCCTGGAGGAGAACCGATGACGGAGACCCTGGTGCCGTTCGACGAGGTCGTCGAGCGGTTCGACCCGGCGCTGGGCCTCGAGGTCCACGTCGAGCTCAACACCGCGTCCAAGATGTTCTGCGGCTGCCCGACCGAGTTCGGCGCGGAGCCCAACACGCAGGTCTGCCCGACCTGCCTCGGCCTCCCGGGCGCGATGCCCGTCGTGAACGGGAAGGCCGTCGAGTCGGCGATCCGGATCGGCCTGGCACTCAACTGCGAGATCGCGGAGTGGTGCCGCTTCGCCCGGAAGAACTACTTCTACCCGGACATGCCGAAGAACTTCCAGACCTCGCAGTACGACGAGCCGATCTGCTTCGAGGGGTACATGGATGTCGAGGTCGACGGGGAGACCTTCCGCGTCGAGATCGAGCGCGCGCACATGGAGGAGGACACCGGCAAGTCGCTGCACGTCGGCGGTGCCACCGGTCGCATCCACGGCGCCGACCACTCCCTCGTCGACTACAACCGCGCCGGCATCCCACTCATCGAGATCGTCACCAAGCCGATCCTGGGCGCCGGAGCGAAGGCGCCGGACGTGGCGCGTGCGTACGTCGCGCAGCTGCGCGACCTCATCGTCGCGCTCGGCGTCTCGGACGCGCGGATGGACCAGGGCTCGATCCGCGCGGACGTGAACCTCTCGCTCTCGCCGAAGGGCTCCGGGGTGCTCGGCACCCGCACCGAGACGAAGAACGTGAACTCGCTGCGCTCGGTCGAGCGCGCGGTGCGGTACGAGATGTCGCGGCACGCCGCGGTGCTCGAGGGCGGGCAGAAGATCCTCCAGGAGACCCGCCACTGGCACGAGGACACCGGCGTCACCACGAGCGGCCGCGAGAAGTCCGACGCCGAGGACTACCGCTACTTCCCCGAGCCCGACCTGGTGCCGGTCGCGCCGTCCCGCGAGTGGGTCGAGGAGCTGCGGGCCACGCTGCCCGAGAACCCGACCGTCCGCCGGGCCCGGCTGCAGGCGGAGTGGGGCTTCTCCGACCTGGAGATGCGCGACACCGTCGGTGCCGGTGCGCTCGACGTCATCGAGCAGACCATCGCCGCCGGCACCGCTCCGCAGTCGGCCCGCAAGTGGTGGCTGGGTGAGCTGGCCCGGCGGGCGAACGAGCAGGGCGTCGACGTGCCCGACCTGGCCGTCTCGCCGGCCGACGTGGCGCGGGTGCAGGCACTCGTCGTCGAGGGCACCCTCAACGACAAGCTGGCCCGTCAGGTCTTCGACGGCCTGTTCGCCGGCGAGGGCACCCCGGACGAGATCGTGGCCGACCGCGGGCTGGCGATCGTCTCCGACGAGGGCGCGCTCTCGACCGCGGTCGACCACGCCATCGCCGCGAACCCCGACGTCGCCGACAAGATCCGGGACGGCAAGGTCGCGGCGGCGGGTGCGCTGATCGGCGCCGTCATGAAGGAGATGCGCGGCCAGGCCGACGCCGGCCGGGTCCGCGAGCTGATCCTCGAGAAGCTGTCCTGACCTCGGGCCCCGGCGGCGGCCGGGGCCCGAGCGGGATATGCTGCGGCGGCACAACTCAATCCATCACGCCCGCAGCGGGGGAAGCCGGTCGAAGTCCGGCGCTGACCCGCAACCGTAGGCACCCGGCCCGTGGCCGGGGGCGAGCCGGAGCGCCTGCTGCGACGCGTCTTCACCCCACGCTGTCGTGGAATGCAGCGGGTGGCAGCCGGGCAGGGTCCGGTGCCCCCGCTACTGCAGCGGGAAGGACATCATGAATCGCAGGACCCGTCTCGTCCCGGCGCTCGTCGCCGGCGCGCTCACCCTCGCCCTCGGCGTCGCCGTCGCCCCGACCACCCCGGCCTCGGCGGCCGGCGGTCGCTCCGGTGACTGGCTCGAGCGCCAGCTCACCGGCGGCCTCGTCCACAACGACGTCTACGACTTCGACGACTACGGCCTGACCGCGGACACCGGCATGGCGCTGGCCGAGATCGGCGGTCACCGGCCGGCGGTCAAGAAGATCAAGCGGGCCCTCGCCCGGCACGTCGACAGCTGGACCACCGGCGTCGACTTCGGCAGCAGCGACGTGTACGCCGGCTCCGTCGCCAAGGCGGTCGTCCTCGCCCAGGTCGCCGGAGCGGACCCGACGCGGTTCGGCGGCGTCGACCTCGTCGACCGGCTGGAGGCCCGGGTCAGCACCGCGGACGGGACCGTCGGTCGCCTGGAGGACGGGACCGAGGGCACCGACTACGCGAACACGCTCGGTCAGGCGTACGCCGTCGCCGGCCTGAGCCGGGCCGGGTCGCCGTCGGCGCGGTCGGCGACGAGGTTCCTCCTCCAGCAGCAGTGCCGGGCCGGGTTCTTCCGCCTGTACTTCTCCGACAAGCAGGCCGCCGACCAGAGCTGCGACGGCGCCGCCCGTGCCGATCGCGCGCCGGACACCGACGCGACCGCGGTCGTGGTGGCCCAGCTGCAGTCCGTGCGGCACGCCTCGCGCGCGGTGAAGCGTGCCGTCGCGGACGCCGTGCGCTGGCTGGTGCACCACCAGAAGGCGAACGGGAGCTTCGGCGGTGGTCCCACGACGTCCGCGGCGAACGCCAACAGCACCGGGCTGGCCGCCTTCGCCCTGGCCCGCGGTGGCAAGTGCCGCGCGGCCGACAACGCCACCGACTGGGTCGCCGGCCTGCAGAAGAAGAACGGCGCCATCGCCTATGACCGCAAGGCCTACCGCGCCGGGATCGACGACCAGACGCTCGACCAGTGGCGTCGGGCGACGAGCCAGGCGGCACCGTCGCTCCGGCTCCCGGGGTGCTGAGGTCCGCGGTGCGCCGCAGGCTCCTCGCGCCGGCCGCACCGATCGTCGCGGCGATGCTCGTCGCGATGGTCACCGTGGTGCTGCCCGCCGCACCCGCCACGGCGGCCGGCTGCCCGACCGACCACGGGGTCACCGTCGTCGTCGACTTCCACCAGCTCGGCGGCGGCGTCCAGACCTCGTGCGTCGCCGAGGGTGGGGGACAGGCCGCCGCCGAGCTGTTCCCGGCAGCCGGCTTCCCGTTGACCTACGTCCAGCGGCAGCCCGGCTTCGTCTGCCGGGTCGACGACAAGCCCGCGGACGACCCGTGCGCGAACACGCCCCCCGCCGACGCCTACTGGGGCCTGTACTGGTCCGACGGCAGGTCCGGCCGCTGGACGTACTCCACCACCGGCGCCGGCGGCCAGCACGTGCCCGACGGCGGGTACGCCGGCTTCTCCTGGCAGGGCGGCGGCGACGGCGTGCCGCCGGGGTACTCGCCGGCGGTGCACCCGAGCTCCGGCCCGTCACCGACGCATGCCCCGACCAAGGCACCGACGAACGCCCCGACGGACGCACCGACGCAGGCCGGCCCGTCCGCGGCGCCGTCCTCCGGGGCGGGCGGGGCCTCGGAGTCGGTCGCACCGACGGCTCCCGCGGCACCGACGACGTCGCCGTCGGCGACGAAGGGGGACCGGGGACACACGAGGAACCCGAGACCCTCGGAGTCGAGCACGCCGGCAGCGCCGAGCGCATCGCCGACGTCCGACGAGTCGCCGGCGATCACCGCGGCCTCGTCCGACCCGGCCGACCCCGGCGGCGGCGGGCTCCCGGGCTGGGTCGCGCCCGGGGTGATCCTGGTGCTCTTCGGTGCCGCCGGCGCGGTCGCCGTCGTACGTCGCCGCCAGGGAGCCGCGTGAGCGTGGACCGGCTGCCCCGCGACCTGCACCCCGTCGCCTGGTGGGTGTGGGCGCTGGGCCTCGCGGTCGCGGCGTCGTTCACGACGAACCCGCTGATCCTGATGATGCTGGTCGGCGTCGCGGCGACCACCGTGTCGCTGCGGCGGTCCGACCAGCCGTGGGGCCGGTCGTTCCGCCTGTACGTCGGTCTCGGCGTCGTGATCGTCGGCGTGCGCGTGGTGTTCTGGGTGGTCTTCGGCGGCTGGACCGGCGGGCGCGTGCTGCTCGACCTGCCCGAGGTGCCCCTGCCGGACTGGATCGCGGGCATCACCCTGCTCGGTCCGCTGTACGCCGAGGCGCTGCTCTTCGCGCTGTACGACGGACTCCGGCTGGCCACGATCGTCATCTGCGTCGGCGCGGCGAACTCGGTGGCGAACCCCAAGCGCCTGCTGCGCTCCGTGCCGCCCGCGCTCTACGAGATCGGCACCGCGCTCGTCGTGGCGGTGACGGTGCTCCCGCAGTTCGCCGACAGCGCCCGCCGGGTGCGCGCGGCCCAGGCGCTGCGCGCGGGGGAGACCGGCCGCGTGCGGCGGCTGCGGCGGTTCCTCGTGCCGGTCCTCGAGGACGCCCTCGAGCGCTCGCTCGCGCTGGCCGCGGGCATGGACACCCGCGGCTACGGCCGCGCGAGCGGTGCGAGCCGCGCGCAGCGCCGTACGACCGGGGCGCTGATGCTCCTCGGCCTCGCCGGCATCTGCGTCGGCGTCTACGCCGTGCTCGACCGGACCGCGCCGCGCTTCCTCGCCCTCCCGATGCTCGGCGTCGGCGTGGCCGCCGCGATCGCGGGGCTGCTCAGCGCCGGTCGTCGGGTCGAGCGCACCCGCTACCGGCCGGACCACTGGCGGTGGCCGGAGCTCGCGGTGGTCGGCAGCGGTGTCGTCGTCGCGGCGCTCGGATGGTGGGTCAACGCGCACCAGCCGACCGTCGCCTACCCGGCCCTCGACGCGTTCCCGCCGGTCAGCGGCGCCGCGCTGCTGATGGCGGTCGTCGGTGTGCTCGGGCCGCTGACCTCGCCACCGCCCCGCGTCGTCGCCGGCACCGTGGAAGGGGCGGTCGCGTGATCGAGCTGCGCGGCATCACCTTCCGCTACGACGACACCCCGGTCCTGGACGGCGTCGACCTCACCGTCGACGAGGGCGAGCTGGTCCTGGTCTCCGGACCCACCGGCGTCGGCAAGTCGACCCTGCTCGGCGTCGTGACCGGGCTGGTCCCGCGGTTCAGCGGCGGCACCCTGGACGGCGACGTGCTGCTCGACGGCGCCAGCGTCGTCCACGCGCCACCGCGCGAGCGCGCCCACGCGATCGGGTACGTCGGGCAGAACCCGGCCGCCGGCTTCGTCACCGACACCGTCGAGGAGGAGCTCGCGTACGGCATGGAGCAGCTCGGTCTCCCCGGCGACACGATGCGCCGCCGGGTCGAGGAGACGCTCGACCTGCTCGGCATCGCCGACCTGCGCGCCCGCGACCTCCGCACGCTGTCGGGCGGACAGCAGCAGCGGGTGGCGATCGGGTCGGTGCTGACCATGCACCCGCGGCTGCTGGTGCTCGACGAGCCCACCTCGGCGCTCGACCCGACCGCCGCCGAGGAGGTGCTCGCGACCCTCACCCGGCTCGTGCACGACCTCGGCGTCTCGGTGCTGCTCGCCGAGCACCGGCTGGAGCGCGTCGTCCCCTTCGCGGACCGGATGTGCCTGCTCACCGGCGACGGCCGGGTGCACGTGGGGGAGCCGGGGGAGCTGCTGGTCGACTCGCCCGTCGTACCCCCGATCGTCGAGCTCGGCCGCGCGGCCGGCTGGGACCCGCTGCCGCTGAGCGTCCGCGACGCGCGCCGGCGCGCCCGCGGCCTGGCCGAGCGGCTCCGCCCCCCGGTGACGGCCGAGGTCGCCGTCGAGGCCGCGGTGGAGGTGCACGGGCTGTCCGTCGTGCACGGCCGGACCGTCGCGCTGCGGCAGGTCGACCTCGCCCTCGGCGCCGGCCGGGTGACCGCGCTGATGGGCCGCAACGGCGCCGGCAAGTCCTCGCTGATCTGGGCGGTCCAGGGCAGCGGCCGTCGCACCGGCGGCCGGGTCTCGGTCGGCGGGACCGACCCGAAGGACCGCGACGCCGCGGGCCGCCGGGCGCTCGTCGGGCTGGTGCCGCAGAACGCCGCCGACCTGCTCTACCTCGAGACCGTCGACGAGGAGTGCACGGCGGCCGACGGGGGCTCGGGCGCGTGCCGCGCGCTCCTGGACCGGCTCGTGCCGGGGATCCCCGACGACCAGCACCCCCGCGACCTCTCCGAGGGCCAGCGGGTGGCGCTCGCGCTCGCGCTGGTGCTGGCGACACGGCCCGGGGTGCTGCTCCTCGACGAGCCGACCCGCGGTCTCGACTACGCCGCGAAGCACGTGCTCGCCGGCGTCCTGCGCGGTCTCGCCGCGGAGGGCCGCGCGGTGCTGGTCGCCACCCACGACGTGGAGTTCGTCGCCCAGGCGGCCGACGACGTCGTCGTGCTCGCCGACGGCGACGTGGTGTCGTCGGGCCCGGTGCGCCGGGTGGTCGCCGAGTCGCCGTCGTTCGCGCCGCAGGTCACCAAGGTGCTCGGCCCCCCGTGGCTGCGGGTGGACGAGGTCGCCGAGCAGCTGGCGCGGCAGCGGGACGCGTCGTGAGCGCCGTCCGCATCTCGCCCCGGTCGGTCGTGGTCCTCGTCGTCGCCTCGGCCGCGGGCCTGGCCATGCTCTGCTGGCCACTGCTCCTCCGGGTGCACGACACGAGCCGCGTCGACCCGCCGTTCCTGTTCCTCGGGCTGCTGCCGGTCGTGCTCGCGGTCGTGCTGGCCGAGCTCAACGAGGGCGGGCTCGACCCGCGGGTGCTGGCGATCCTCGGCGTGCTCAGTGCCGCCAACGCGATCCTCCGCGGCCTCTCGCCGGGGACCGCGGGTGTGGAGCTGACATTCTTCCTGCTGATCCTCGCCGGGCGCGTGTTCGGCCCGGGCTTCGGGTTCGTCCTCGGGTGCACGTCGCTGTTCGCGTCGGCGCTGATGACGGCCGGGGTGGGCCCGTGGCTGCCGTACCAGATGCTCTGCGCGGCCTGGGTCGGGATGGGCGCCGGGCTGCTGCCGCGTCGGGTCACCGGTCGCGGCGAGATCGCGATGCTCGCGGCGTACGGCGTGGTGTCGGCGTACCTCTACGGCCTGTTCATGAACCTCTCCGGCTGGCCCTTCATCGCGGGCATCTCCGTCGAGGGCCACACCGGCTCCCTGGCGTACGTCGCCGGGGCGCCGGTGCTGGACAACCTGCACACGTTCCTCGTGTACACGCTGCTGACCTCCACGGGCAGCTGGGACACCGCGCGGGCGGTCACGAACGCCGTCGCGGTGGTCGTCCTCGGCCCGGCCATCCTGACCACGCTGCGCCGCGCGTCGCGGCGGGCGACCGTGACCGGGCGGGTCCTCACGGGTCGATGAGCAGGATCCGGTCGTCACCCGGCTGCGGGTCGCCGCGGCCGTCGCGGTTGCTGGTGCTGACCCACAGCTCGCCGTCGGGGGTCACCACCACGGTGCGCATCCGGCCGTACTTCCCGACGAAGTAGTCGACCGGGTGCACGGCGTGGTCGCCGTGCACGTCCACGCGCCACAGCCGCTCCCCGCGCAGCGACGCCATCCACAGGTGGCCGTCGAGGTAGGCGAGCCCGGACGGTGACGCGTCGTCGGTCGACCACACGACCTGGGGGTCGGTGAGCCCCCCACCGTTGTCACCGCCCTCGCCGCGGCCCTCGACCATCGGCCAGCCGTAGTTGTGGCCCTTCTCGATCAGGTTCAGCTCGTCGTAGGTGTCCTGGCCGAACTCCGAGGCCCACAACCGGTCGGCGTCGTCGAACGCGAGGCCCTGGACGTTGCGGTGGCCGTAGGACCAGATCTGCGAGTCCGGGAACGGGTTGCCGGGCGCGGGGTCGCCGTCCGTGGTCATCCGCAGGATCTTGCCGGCGAGCGTCGAGCGGTCCTGGGCGAGCTCCGGGTTGCCGGTCTCGCCGGTCGACGCGTAGAGATAGCCGTCAGGCCCGAACGCCAGCCGTCCGCCGTCGTGGATGAAGCCGTTCGGGATCCCGTCGAGGACCACCGTCGTCGGCCCGAGACTCCCGCCCTCCAGCGTCGCCCTGACGATCCGGTTGTCGGCGGCGGTGCTGACGTAGAAGTACAGGAGGTGGTCCCGCTCGAAGTCCGGCGAGACCGCGACGCCGAGCAGGCCGGCTTCGCCGCCCTGGTCGCCGAGGGGCACGGCCGCGCTGAGGATGCCGACCTCGCGGACGTCGTACGACGTGCCGTCGATCAGCAGCACTCGCCGGGTGTCGCGCTCGGTGACGACGGCGTCGCCGTCCGGGAGGAACGCGATGCCCCACGGCGCGGCGAGACCGGTGGCGACGGTGTCGACGACCTTCGGCGGGCTGTTGTCGACCTTCGGGGTGTTGTCGCCGGTGGGCTTCGACGGGCTCGTGCCCGGCGCCGCCGGCGACTGCGGCGTCGCGGTGACGGTGTCTCCCGGGGTGGTCCCCGGCTCGTCGTCGCTGCTGCACGCGGCGAGCCCACCGGCGGCCACGGCTGCGGTCAGGGCGGCAGCGGCGATGAGCGCGACGGACCGTCCCATGTCAGCCGACTCTACGGAGGAACTCCTGAAGCAGGCCGTGCACGCGGTCGGGGTGCTCCATCTGGAGGAAGTGCGAGCCGCTGAGCTCGACGTACACCGCGTCCCGCATCCGCTCCGCGGCCGAGGCCATCGCCCGGGCCCCGGCGAGCAGGTCCCAGGTGCCGGCGACGAAGACCGCCGGGACGTCGACGCGGCTCAGCCGCACCCGGGGGTGGCGGGCGGTGTGGAGGGCGACGTGGAAGTACCACTCGACCGGCGTCTCGAGGAACGCCGCGATCGCGCGGCGGGCGAGCTCGGGGTCGGCGACGGGCAGCATGAAGCCGCTGTGGCTGATCACGTCGATCGCGGCGCGGCCGACGGGGAGCCGGCTGGAGATCGGGGTGACCAGGTGGCCGCCGTGCTTGAGGGCGCGGGCGAGGCCGACCGCCACGGCCTTGGCCGCCGCGCGGGGGAGCCGCAGCGGGGCGAGCATCGTCGCGAACGTGTCGCCCGGGACGCCGGCGACCGCGAACACGCCGCTGACCCGCTCCGGGTGGTGCAGCGCGATCTCGAAGGCGGTGTTCACGCCCATCGACCAGCCGACGAGCACGGCGCGGTCGATCCCGAAGTGGTCCATCACCGAGAGACCGTCCTCGGCGAACTCCTCGATACCGACGCGCTCGACGTCCTCCGGACGGTCCGATCCGCCGGTGCCGCGATGGTTCCACGACACGACGCGGACGCCGCAGTCGGTGTCGAGGAACGCCGGCCATGCCCATGCGCTGGTGCCGAGGCCGTTGCACAGCAGCACCGTGGGGCCCTCGATGACGCCGTCGGGGTCGTTGGTCCAGGCGCGCAGGCGGGTGCCGTCGTCGGACAGCACCTCGTGGAACGCGAGGCGCGGGGCGACCTCGGCGCGGGTGGGAGAGGCGGACATGCGCCCGATTGTGCCTGCTGAGCGGTGCCGGATCGGGGAGGTGTGGCTGAGTTCACCGGGCGGCCGGGGAGGCGGACGCGCCCGGTGAGCTCAGCCGTGCGCGGCCCGGGCTGCAGCCTCCGGGCGCCGAGCCCGGCCGTGGGTGGCCAGGAACTCCTCGACGTCGTCGAGCTCCGCACGCCGTTGTGCGAGCGCAGTGGAGGCGATCATGGCGTTGCGGCGAGCCCGGAGCTGGGATTCGACCGGCCAACGCCGCACCGCGTCGACGGGACGGCGGAGGAAGTGCGTGACGGTCATGGTGGCTCCCGTGGGCTGTCCCGAGGCGATGTGCGTTCCACGCTAGCCGCGGCACAATGCGTCCCGGTCAACGTCGTGTGACGGTGGCGTGAACGGCGTCATTGCTGGGGCACGATGTTCCCCGTGGACATCGCCCTCGTGATCCCGCTCGACGCCGGCCGGGTGCACCTGGTCGAGCAGTACCGACGTCCCGTCGGCGCCCGCTCCTGGGAGCTCCCGTCGGGCGACGTCGACCCGCACGACGCGGGTCCGGCCGCGGCGGCGGCCCGCGAACTGCGCGAGGAGACCGGGCTCACCGCGTCCTCGCTGACCCCGCTCGGTGTGCTCGACGTCCACCCGAGCACCCTCGCGGACCGCTGCCACGTCTTCCTCGCAACCGGCCTGGCGCCAGGGCCACCGGACCGCGACGTTGGGGAGCAGGACATGCGTTCCGCGTCGTTCGCCCGGGCCGAGCTCCACCGGATGGTCCACGACGGCATGCTCACCGACGCCAAGTCGCTGGCGGCGTACGCGCTCCTGCTGGTGCACGAGGACGGGGTCCAGGCACGTTGATGGCCCCGCCCGGCCGTGGTCGGCGGGGTCGTGGTCAGTTGAGATGTCGCCGCCCGCGGGGGTCGGTCCAGACGAGCCCGGTGCCGGGGACCCAGCGGTAGGTCCACGGCGTGTGGGTCTTGAGCCGGTGGTGGCATCGGCACAAGGGGGCGAGGTTCCACGTGGCGGTGGGGCCGAAGGGCCAGGGGATGATGTGGTCGAGGTCGCAGTCCCGACTCAGCCGGTGCGGGTCTGGTCGTGGCGCGTATGGGCGTAGTTCACCACCTCCCGGTCCGACCCGCTGTCTTCGTCGGCGAGCATCCCGACCGCCAGCGCGCGGCGCAGGTCGAACGGCAGCTCCGGGTCGAGGGTCGCGGCCTTCGCTGCGACCCGGTCGTTGAGCTTGATCCTGACCGCGAGGTCGACCAGCCCCTCGACGTGGACCAGGCCCTGGGGGTGACGTGGGTCAGGTCGACGTCGAAGTGCCGCTGCTCGGCCGCACGCTGGCGGCGGCGTTCGGTCTCCTCGGGGTCGAACCCCGCCCGGGCCTTCTCGACCTGCCGGTCGATCTCGAGATCCGGGGGAGCCGGTACGCCAGTTCCACCGCTCACCCAGGTACACCCGTCCGGAGCCGGTGGACACCCCGATCGCCATGGCGAACTCGGCGATCGCGCCTTCGTCGATGGTGGGGCGCCGTCGCCGGCGATCTCCAGGTCCCGCATCCCCACTCGATGCTGGTGTCGACCTCGTCGCCGGGGTGCAGCTCGCTCTTCGATGCCATGTCGGTCGCAGCCACGGGGCGCCCGCGGTCAGCCGGCATCGACAGCTCCGAGGTCCCGCCAGGCCCGACCGACCGGCGTCAGCGCCGCAGCACCCCGATCGACTGCGTGGCGCCGTGCCGCTTGTTGACGGGGGTGTTCCACCGGAACTCGCCGGGGTTGCCGGTCGCACCGCCGACGCCGAACTTCGAGCTGCCGGTGCTGATCTGCAGGAACCGGTCGGTGGCGAGGTCGTAGACGTACGTGCCGCTCCTGGGGTCGTCCCGGGTGGACCCGTAGGCCGTCACGGTGACGACGTCGCTGCCGGCGGGCAGGCCGCCGTCGAGGCCGTTGTCCTGGAGGGTGACCACCTGGTCGCCGTCGGTGCTGAGGACCTGCACCCGGTCGTCGCGGACGCCGCCGTCGTACGTGCCGCAGTACTCGCCCATGACGATCCGGTCGCCGTGAGCGCCGAACGAGAGCAGGTTGCACCGGTCCCCGGCGTGCGGGTCGAACGTGTGCTCCGAGCCGCTCGTCAGGTCCCGCACGTGCACCAGGCCGGCGGCCCCGTTCGTGGAGTCCGTGTACACCATCGAGTCCTCCGTGAACGCGACCCCGCCGACCGTCAGGCCCTCGTCGCGGACGTCGGTGGAGTCCGTCAGCGAGACCGACCACAGGTGGTAGGTGTCGCCCTCGGCGTCGGCGTCGTCCGCCTCGCCGCTGGAGTCGGTGGGCCAGCCGCCCTCGGGCACCCGGCCCTGGGTCGCCGGGACGCCGATGTACAGCCGGTCGTCCGGCCCGAGGACGGCCCGGGGGTAGTCGACCTTCAGGTCCGGCCACGTCATCGTCGACCACTCCCGGGAGCCCCGGTCGAAGACGTACGCGACCAGCGTGCCGCCGTCGCCCCTGTCGTCCTGCGTGCCCACGAGCACCAGGCGGTCCCGGCCCAGCTCGAGCGGCCAGCTCTGCGCCTGACCGATGGACAGCTTGGGCAGCCAGTCCTTCTCGCCGGTCGCCGGGTCCATCAGCGCGAACCGCGGCCACAGCTGGTCGGACCGGGGACCGTCGCGGAACAGGATCAGCCCGTCCTCGGTGACGCCGTCGAAGTACTGCCCGTTGTCGCGGTCGAGGTTCTCGTTCGTGTACGACGCCAGCTCGGTGTAGTCACGCCCGGCCACCGCCGGCCGGGCATCCGCCAGGCTCAGCGTCGGCGCGTCCGGTGCCGGCGGGCGACCCGCGGGGCCGGCGTGGTCGCCGCCTCGAGGCATCACGATCGCGGACACCGCCACCAGGCCGACCACGGCGCAGGCCGCAGCGCCGACCGCGACCCGCTGGCGCCGGCGGCCGCGGACCCGCGCCCGGCCGTCCGCGACGAGGCCGGCCACGTCCAGGTCGTCGGGCGGGGGAGCGGCGACGTTCTGGCGCATCAGCTCCTGCAGCTCGGTCACCACGGCAGGCTCCTCTCTCCGGCCACGACGAGCTCGTCGCGGCTCGCGTCCTCGAACATGGCCCGCAGCGAGGCGAGCGCACGCGAGGTCTGGCTCTTCACGTTGCCCTCGCTGCAGCGCAGCACGGCGGCGGTCTCGCGGACGTCGAGCTCCTCGAAGTACCGGAGCACCACGCAGGCGCGCTGCCGCTCGGGCAGCCGGGCGAGCGCCGCCATCAGCGCCTCCCGGTCCGCGACCGCGCCGGCGACGTCCTCGCCGCTCGCGCGGTCGACGTGCTCGGCCGCCGGCCGCTCGGTGCTGGACCGCTTGCGCCGGTGGTCGAGGAACGCGCTGACCACCGCCTTGCGGGCGTAGGCGAGCTCGCCACCGTGCCGGACCAGCCGCGGCCAGGCGACGTACACCCGCAGCAGCCCCTCCTGCACGTGGTCGGAAGCGCGGTCCCAGTCGCCGCACAGCAGGTACGCCGTGCTGCGCAGCCGGGCCCGGCTCGCGGCCGCGAACTCGGTGAAGGCCGCATCGGCGGCCGGGTCTCGCCCCATGCCCCTGTGAACGAGGTCAGTCGGGGATCGGTTGCATCACGGTGCGCGAGGACCTCGTCGCGCCGACCGAGGCGATGACCACGCAGGCCATCGCGACCCACTGCTCGGCGGTGAGGAACTCGCCGAGCACGACGATGCCCGCGAGCGCGGCCGCCGCTGGCTCCAGGCTCATCAGGATCGAGAAGACCGCCGGCCGCAGGGTGCGCAGCGCGACCAGCTCGCAGCTGTACGGGATCACCGACGACAGCAGCCCCACCAGGGCACCGAGCACGAGGATCCGGGGATCGAGCAGGTCGGACCCGCCCACGCCGACCGCGGCCGGCGTGAGCAGCAGCGTGGCGACGACCGACGCGAGCGCGAGTCCGTCGAGCCCCGGCCAGCGGCGACCGGTCTGCGCGCTGAGCAGGATGTACGCCGCCCAGCACGCCCCGGCCAGCAGCGCGAAGGCGACCCCGGCCAAGGTCAGCGACCCGGCGCTCCCCGACAGCCCGAGGAGCGCGACCCCGAGGCCGGCGAGTGCCACCCACAGCAGGTCGCGCGCCCGCCGCGACCCGAGCACGGCCAGCGTCAGCGGCCCCACGAACTCCAGCGTCACCGCGACCCCGAGCGGGATCCGTGCGAACGCCTGGTAGATCGTCCAGTTCATCGTCCCGAGCGCGAGCCCGAAGGCGAGCACGACGTACCAGTCCTGCCGGGTCCGCCCGCGGAGCACGGGCCGCGCCACCGCGACGAGGACGAGCGCGCTGGTCGCCAGCCGGAGCCAGACGATCGTGGTCGGCGCCACCTCGTCGAAGAGTGACTTCGCGACGCCGGCGCCGAACTGCACCGACAGGATCCCGACCAGCACCAGCCAGACCGGCGAGACCAGGCGGAGCGATGAGTTCCGGGTGGTCACCGGGTCAACCTAGCGGCAGAGTAGAGAGCCAGAGTGGTGCAGGAGAGCGGAGAGCGACATGGCAGACCGGACCCTGATCATGGTGGGGACCCGCAAGGGCCTGTGGATCGGCACCTCCGACGAGGCGCGCGAGGAGTGGGACTTCACGGGACCGCACCACGACATGGAGGAGGTCTACTCCTGCCTGATCGACAAACGTGGTGGGACGCGGCTGTTCGCCGGCGCCTCCTCCAGCTGGCTGGGCCCGCAGGTCCGCCGCTCCGACGACCTCGGCGTGACCTGGCAGGAGACGCCGAACGGCGCGGTCCGCTTCCCCGAGGACGCCGGCGCCAACGTCGAGCGCATCTGGCAGCTGGTGCCCGGCTGCGAGGACGGGGTCGTGTACGCCGGCACCGAGCCGGCCGCGGTCTTCCGCTCGACCGACCGCGGCGAGTCCTTCGCCCTCGAGCGGGCCCTGTGGGACCACCCCCACCGCCCGGAGTGGAACGCCGGCTTCGGCGGCCAGGCCTTCCACACCGTGCTGCCGCACCCGACGGACCCGCTCAGCGTCACCGCGGCACTCAGCACCGGCGGGGTCTACCAGACCTCCGACGGGGGCGCGAGCTGGCAGCCGCGCAACCACGGCATCCGTGCGGAGTTCCTGCCGGAGGGCCAGCAGTACCCGGAGTTCGGACAGTGCGTCCACAAGGTCACCCGCCACCCGGCGCGTCCGGAGCGGCTGTACCTGCAGAACCACGGCGGGGTCTACCGCTCGGACGACCACGGCGGCACGTGGACCTCGATCGCCGACGGCCTGCCGGCCGACTTCGGGTTCCCGATCGTCGTGCACCCGCACCACCCGGACACGATCTTCGTCTTCCCGATCAACAGCGGCGCCGGGCGCTACCCGCCCGAGGGCCGGGCACGGGTCTGGCGGTCGCGGGACGCCGGCGACAGCTGGGAGGAGCTCGGCGACGGGCTCCCGGACGCCTTCTACGTCGCGGTGATGCGCGACGCGATGTGCACCGACGACCACGAACGGGCGGGCCTCTACTTCGGCGCCCGCAACGGCGCGGTCTGGGGATCCGCCGACGAGGGCGAGACCTGGCGACCGGTCGTCGCCGACCTCCCGGACGTCATGGTCGTGCGGGCCGCCGCCGTGTGACGGCGGCCCGCACGATCCCCGGGGTCAGTGACCCTCGAGCGTCTTCTCCTCGATCTCGGACTCCTCGCGTGAGCGCTCCACGTGCTCCTCGATCTCGGAGGTCGGCAGGGCGGACCGGTAGGCGAGCACGTAGATCACCACCGAGAACACGAAGATGATCGGGATCGCGCTCGTGAAGCTCAGCACCATCTGGTTGCCGGCCGCGGGCTCGGGGTAGTTGCCCAACCACGAGATGACCAGCAGGCCGACCAGCCACGGGACGACCCAGGTCGCACCGGAGCGCAGGTCGAGCTTGGGGGTGTCCTGACCGAGCAGGTGGTAGATCGGCAGCAGCACGAAGCCGATCGCCACGGCGACGGCGAGCTTCCACACGATGTCCCAGCCGGACCAGTAGATGATCAGGTTGGAGGCCCAGAAGGCGAGCACCGGGACCACGTGGCCGCCGGGGAGCCGGAACGGACGCTCGTGGTCGGGGAGCCGCTTGCGCAGCGCGGCCAGCACGAGCGGTCCCGAGGAGAAGGACAGCACCGTCGCGGAGGTGATGAACCCGACCAGCTGCTGCCAGCTCGGGAAGGGCAGGAACACGATCAGGCCGACGAAGAACGTGACCAGCAGCGAGATGAACGGCACGCCGCGGCTGGTCGTGCGGGCCAGCGCCTGCGGCGCGTTGCCGTTGCGCGCCATCGCGTAGGAGATCCGCGAGGTCACCGTCGTGTAGATCAGCCCGGTGTCTCCGGGGGAGATGATCGCGTCGGCGTACAGGAGTACGGCCAGCCAGCCGAGGCCCAGCAGCGAGGCGAGCGCGGCGAGCGGACCGAAGTCGTTCTCGAAGCTCAGCTTGGCCCAGCCGTTGGAGTCCGCCAGGATGCCCGGGTCGAGCGCCCCGATGAACGCGAACTGCAGCGCGATGTAGATCACGGCCGTCACCAGCACCGACCCGATGACGGCGAGCGGCACGTTGCGGCGCGGGTTGTCGGTCTCGCCGGCGAGCTCGATGCCCTGCCGGAAGCCGAGGTAGGAGAAGACGATGCCCGAGGTCGCGATCGCGGTGAACACGCCGTGCCAGCCCTCGGGCTTGAAGCCGTGGCTGGTGAAGTTCTCACCGTGGAACGCGGTGACGAGGAAGGCCGCGATCACCAGCAGGATGATGAAGATCTTCCAGCCGACCAGCACGTTGTTGATCCGCGCGAACCACTTGATGCCGTAGTAGTTCACGACGACGAAGACCGCCATCAGCACGACCGCGGCGGCGTAGCCGAGGCCGGTCAGGGTGTAGACGGGCTCGCCGTTGACCATGTGCTCGGCGGTGAAGGGTGCGTACTTCGTGCCGTACTGCAGCGCCGCCATGACCTCGATCGGGGCGGTGGTCGCGACCGCGACCCAGGTGATCCAGCCGGCCGTGTAGCTGGCGAAGGAGCCGAAGGCGAGGTGGGGGAAGCGCACGACGCCGCCGGAGAGCGGGAACATCGTGCCGAGCTCGGCGTACACGAGCGCGATCAGCAGGATCATCACGCCACCGAGCGCCCAGGAGATGATCGCGGCGGGCCCGGCCTGCTGAGACGCGTTCAGGGCGCCGAACAGCCAGCCCGACCCGATGATGGAGCCGACGCTGGCGAACAGCAGGCCGATGACGCCGACGTGGCGCTTGAGATTCGGTCCGGCGTCCTGCCGGTCCTCGGTTGCGGTGGTCATCCGGACTCCTCAAGGCCGAGACGATGGATGGAGCCCGCATTACGTGCCCGGGCGCAACCACCCGCAAACGTCACCCGGCGGCGCAGGACACCATTCGTGCCACCAGGTCGGCGGCGTCCCGGGTGGGGAGGCCGCTGCCGCGGACCAGCGACTGCCAGGTCCGGAAGCTCACGGCCAGGTCGAGTGCCGCCTCCAGCCCGGGGGTACGCCGCTGCGCGGGCCAGGCGTCGAGCAGCGCGGTCCGGAGCGCGGCCAGCGCCGGGCCGCCACTCGCGGTGAGCACCTCGTGCACGACGGGGCTGACCTCGGCGTCCCGGAGCACGTTCGTCGTCATGTCCTCGGTGGCCAGCCAGTAGTCGTACAGCTCGCCCAGGCCGTGTCGCACCCGCTGGACGGGGTCGGCGATCCCCGCCCAGCCCTCGCCGGTGGGCATCGGGTGCTGGGCGTAGTAGTGCGTGGAGCACGCGTGGAGGACCGCCCGCTCGTCGGGGAAGTGGCGGTAGAGCGTGTTGCGCTGCACCCCTGCACGCTCGGCGATCGCGCTCATCGTGGTGCGTGCCGGCCCCTCCTCGCCGTGCAGCGCGACCGCCGCCTCGATGATCCTGCGCCGGGTCTGCTCCTGCTGCTCCGCCCGGCGGGTCTGCTCGTACTTCCGTGCCATGGGCAAAATCATCGCACACATCTGTTCATTCGATTGACAGCCGCTCCGAGGAGTTCCTACATTCATCGCACACAATCGTTCGATGAAAGGATCTGCCATGACCGAGACCGCCGTCCGCCCCGGACCCGAGCTCCAGCCCGCGCTGGGCCGGTTCGTCCGCCCCGGCGACCCCGACTGGGACGCCGCCCGCGGCACCTTCAACGTGCTGGACGACCAGCGGCCCGAGGCGATCGCCTTCCCGGCCGACGCCACCGAGGTGGCCGCCGTGGTCGCGTTCGCCCGCGAGCACGGGCTCCGGGTCGCGGCCCAGGCCACCGGGCACAACGCCACCGCGATCGGTGACCTCGCGGGCACCGTGCTGCTCAACACCTCCGCACTCACCGGCGTCGAGATCGACGCCGAGGCCCGCCGGGTGCGGGTCGGCGCCGCCACCCGCTGGTCCGCGGTCACCCCGCGGCTGTCCGAGCTGGGCCTGGCCGGCCTGCACGGCTCGTCCCCGGACGTCGGGATCGTGGGCTACTCGCTGCTCGGCGGGATCGGCTGGCTCGCCCGCAAGCACGGGATGCAGGCCAACGCCGTGACGGCGATCGAGCTGGTGACGGCCGACGGCCGGCTGGTCCGCGCCGACGCCGACCACGAGCCGGAGCTGTTCTGGGCGCTCCGCGGCGGCGGCGGCAACTACGGGGTCGTGACCGCGGTCGAGTTCGAGGTGCAGCGGGTGTCCGAGCTGTACGCCGGGGCGCTGTTCTTCCCGGTCGACCGGGTCGCCGAGGTGTTGCACACGTGGACCGCGCTGCTGCCCGGGATGCCGGAGGAGATGACGACCTGGACCTCGGTCATCCACTTCCCGCCGTTCCCGGAGATCCCGGACGCCGTGCGCGGCCGGTCGTTCGTGATCGTGCTGGTCGCCTACCTCGGCGACGAGGCGCGGGGGAGTGACCTGCTCGGTCCGATCCGCGACCTCGGCCCGGTGATGGACACGCTGGCGATGTCCGAGCCGATCGCACTGGCGACCCAGGCGATGGACCCGGACAGCCCGCTGCCGTTCCGGTCCACGACCGCGATGCTCGACGAGCTCACCCCCGCGGCGATCGAGGAGGTCGCCCGACTGGCCGGCCCGGGCTCCCCGCTGACGCTGGTGGAGTTCCGCCACGTCGGGGGCGCGCTGCACCGCTCTGCGCCGGGAGCGGGCGCCCGCGCCACGCTGCCCGGGAACATCGCGTTCCTCAGCCTCGGCGTCGTCCCCGATCCCGCGCTCGACCCGGTCGTCCAGGAGGGCCTGCGCGCGCTGACGGACGCACTGACGCCCCACAAGGTCGGGGACTACCCGAACTTCGTGATGCGGCCGACCGACGCGAGCGAGTTCTTCGACGCGGACACGTGGGCGCGCCTGCGTCGGGTGAAGGCGGCGTACGACCCCGAGGACGTGTTCCGCGGCAACCACCCGGTGCCGCCCGCGTGAGGTGCGTCCGAGCTCAGCTCTGCGGCACGTGCGGCCCCATCGACGGGGCGTCGAGCACCGGGATCGGGATCTCCCCGGTGGCGTCGGCCTCCTCGGGCGGGTGGATCGGCTCCGGCACGCCGGCGGTGATCGTGCTGCCGTCGGCACGCTGGCCACCCACGATCGGGCGGTCACCGAGCAGGCCGTCGATCCGCTCGCCCTGGTCGACGAGCGCGACCTCGACCGGGGCGTCCGGTGCGACGACGTACTCCGTGCCGCGCACGCTGAGCGGCACCTCGCCCTCCCCGGCGACGACCGAGAACCGGATGCGGTCCTCCGTGAGCTCGACCAGGATGCGCGTGCCGTGCCAGCACAACCGGAACGCCAGGCTGTCCCACGTCACCGGCAGCCGCGGGTCGAAGCTGAGCCGGCCCCGGTAGTCGCGCAGGCCGCCGAAACCGAAGGCCAGGGCGCTCCAGACGCCGCCGCACGACGCGACGTGCAACCCGTCGACGGTGTTGCCGTGCAGGTTCACCAGGTCGACGTAGAGCGACTGGTGGAAGTAGTTCAGCGCCGCCTCGTGGTAGCCGACCTCGGCGGCGACCACCGACTGCACCACCGCGGACAGGGTGGAGTCGCCGGTGGTGATCGGGTCGTAGTACTCGAAGTCCGCGCGCTTCTCCTCGAGCGTGAACCGCTCGCCCTGCAGGAACAGCGCGAGCACGACGTCGGCCTGCTTGAGCACCTGGAACCGGTAGATCACCAGTGGGTGGTAGTGCAGCAGCAGCGGGAACAGCTCGTCCGGGGTCTGCGAGAGGTCCCACACCTCGCGGTCGAGGAAGTAGTCGTCCTGGGGGTGGATGCCGAGGCCCTCGTCGTACGGGATCGTCATCCCGTCCGCGCAGCGCTGCCACTCCTCGACCTCCGCGGGGTCGAGCCGCAGCCGCGCGACCACGCGGACGTAGTCGTCGGGGTGCTCCTCGCGGATCCACGCGAGGGCGGCGACGGCCTGCTCGAGGTTGAAGCGGGCCATCACGTTGGTGAACAGGTTGTTGTTCACCACGGTCGTGTACTCGTCCGGGCCGGTGACGCCGTGGATGTGGAACGTCGGGTCGCCGTTGCTGCGCCAGAAGCCGAGGTCGGCCCACATGCGCGCGGTCTCGACGAGGATGTCGATGCCCTCACGGACCAGGAACCCCTCGTCGCCGGTCGCGCTGACGTACTTCATCAGCGCGTACGCCACGTCGGCGTCGATGTGCACCTGCGCCGAGCCGGCCGCGTAGTACGCCGAGGCCTCCTCGCCGTTGATCGTGCGCCAGGGGAACATCGCGCCGCTCTGCGCCAGCTCGCGGGCCCGCTCGCGCGCCGCCGGCAGCATCACCGAGCGGAAGTGCAGCGCGTTGCGGGCGACCTCGGGGTTGGTGTAGCTGAGGAACGGGACCACGTAGACCTCGGTGTCCCAGAAGAAGTGGCCCTCGTAGCCCGAGCCGGTCACCCCCTTGGCCGGCACGCCGAGACCGTCGATCCGGCCGGTCGCCTGCGCGAGGCTGAACAGGTTGAAGCGGATCGCCTGCTGCACCGCGCGGTGCTCGTCGGTCCCGCCGCCGACCTCGACGTCCGCGCCGGCCCAGAAGTCGGCGTACCACGAGCGCTGGTCCTCGACGTAGTGCGCGACGCCGTGCCGCTTGGCGCGGTCCAGCGTGCGGTCGCAGCGGTCCGCAAGCTCACGGACGGGCACGGCGCGCGACGAGTGGTAGGTGACGGTCTTGGTCAGCCGCATCGTGCTGCCCTGGGTGGCGTCGACCCGGAACACGACCTTGGCCTGGTCGTCGTCGGACCGGGAGACGATCTCGTGCTCGTCGCTGGTCTCGAGCTCGTGGTCGGCCGCGACTGCGAGCGTCATGCCGGAGTGGGCGCACTGGTAGCCCAGCAGCATCCGGTCGTCGCGGGTGTAGCTCATCCGCGGCTCCAGCACCCGCTCGGCGAACACCGCCGCCTTGCGGGGGTCGACCGCCGTGGACAGCTGCTGCGGCATGCGGTACTCGTCCATGCCGTCCTGGCGGTTGAGGATCTGCGAGGAGATCACGATCGGCGCGTCACCGGTGAGCACCTCGACCTCGAGCGTCATCAGCGCGAGGTGGCGCTGGGTCATCGAGACCATCCGGGTCGAGTCGATGCGCACCCGCTTGCCGGAGGGCGTCCGCCAGATCAGGTGCCGCCGCAGCACTCCGTCGCGGAAGTCGAGCCGCCGCTCGTAGTGCTCCAGGTCGGCGGTGCCGAACGTGAGCGGCTCGTCGTCGACGTAGATCTTGAGCACCTTGGTGTCCGGTGCGTTCACGATCGTCTGGCCGGTGCGCGCGAAGCCGAACGCCGCCTCCGCGTGCCGGATCGGCCACGTCTCGTGGAATCCGTTGACGAACGTGCCGTGGGCGTACGACGGCCGGCCCTCCTCGGGGTTGCCGCGCATGCCGAGGTAGCCGTTGGCGACCGCGAACAGGGTCTCGGTGACCCCCATGTCGTCGAGGCTGTGGCTGGTCTCGACGAGCGCCCACGGGTCGACCGGGAAGCGACCCCGGTCCATCGGGTTCGCCCCGACGGTGCGGCGACTCACGACGCGTCCTCGGCGGGCAGCAGGTCCGCGAGGTCGGCGACGACGACGTCCGCGCCCGCCTCGCGCAGCACGTCCGCGCCGGCGCCGCGGTCGACGCCGACGACGTGGCCGAAGCGCCCGGCCCGGCCGGCCCGGACCCCGGACACGGCGTCCTCGAGCACCACCGAGGTCTCGGGCGTCGCGCCCAGCTCGGCGGCCGCGTGCAGGAACGTGTCGGGCGCCGGCTTGCCCGCGAGCCCGAGGTCGCGCGCGACCGCGCCGCTCACGACCGTGTCGAACCGGTCGAGCAGGCCGGCGGCCGCCAGCACTGCGGGAGCGTTGGCCGACGACGAGACCACGGCGAGCGACGTGCCGAGGCCGGCGAGGTGGTCGAGCAGGCGCAGGGAGCCCGGGTAGGCCTCGACGCCATCGCGCTCCAGCACCACGTTGAACGCGGCGTTCTTCCGGTCGCCGAGCTCGCGCACGAGCTCCTCGGACGCCGGGATCCCCCGGGAGGAGAGGAAGTCGCGGACACCGTCGTACCGCGGCTTGCCGTCGACGTGGGCGAAGTAGTCGTCGTCCGTGTACGGCGCGGTGTCGCCCGCGCCCTCCCACGACGCGAGGAACTCGTTGAACATGTCCGACCAGGCGCGCATGTGCACCTCCGCGGTGGGCGTGATGACGCCGTCGAGGTCGAAGAGCACGGCAGCCTGGTCCTGCCAGTTCAGCGGGGAGTTCACGGGAAGAGGCTAGGGGTCGCCGGACGCGGCCGACAGCACCCACTCCACCGGCCGCGACGGGTCGGGCTCGGCGACGCACACCGTGCCGGTGCGCACGGTGTCGCGCAGCAGCCGGGCGAAGGTCGGGTCGTGCCGCTCGATCCGGGCCAGCGCGGCCGCGATCGTCTTGCGCACGGCGGTGCGCGCCCGCTCGGCCGTGGCTCCGGAACGGCGGTCGCGGCCGGCCAGCCCGGTCGCCCGCCCGAGCTCGTCGAGCAGCGCCTCGCGCTCGAGCACGGCGCGTTCCGACCGCCCGGTGTCGGACCAGGCGTCCGCTTCCTCGATCTCGGCGTCGAGCTCCACCAGCCGGGCGCGGAAGGACCGCCGCGTGGCCTCGTCGAGCACCGGCCCCAGGTCGGCCGAGCGCGGGCCGCCCGCGACGCCGGCGAGGTCGGCGGCCGGGACCTCGACGCCGGGGTTCGCCAGCAGCTGCCGCAGGTGGTGCAGCCCGCGCAGGTCCGGCAGCGTGAATGTCGCGCCCTCCCAGCCGACCGTCCAGGTCTCACCGGCGGGGGAGAGGTGCCCGGCTCGTGGGGCGGCGGGCGCGGACGGCGCGGGGGCTCCGAGCCGGTCCGCCCACCAGGTCGCGCCGATGCGGCGGTACGCCGTGAGCGCCGCCGCCCGCCGCGCGCCGTCGCCGGTGGCCCGGGCGAGCGCGTCGTCGACCACGCCGTGGAACGACACGGCGGCGGCGTTGAGCACCGCGCGTCCGGCGTACGGCGACAGCACGTCGGCGCACTCCGCGGCCAGGTCGGTGCGGCCGGTCGCCGCGGCGACGTACGCGACGCAGGTCACCGTGAGCAGCAGGTCGACGTCCTCGGGCACCGCGCCGGGCCGGGGGAGCCGGTCCACCAGGTCGCCGGCGTGCTCCGGCCCGCCGGCGTCCAGCCAGAGCACGGCCGCCTCGGCCAGCACGGAGACGATCCCCTCGGCGTCGCCGTACGCCTCGAAGGCGGCGGCCTCGGCGCGCAGCCCACCGGTGTCGCCGCGCTGGCGGGCGAGGTCGGCCGCGAGGCTGTGCACGACGGCCGCCACGTCGGCCTCGGCGAGGGTGCTGCCCACGTCGGCGACGTCCGCGATCACCGCGTCGGCCCGCTCGAGGTCGCCGACCACGAGGGCGTGCATCGCCAGCCGCGACCGCGCGAAGAACGACACCCGCGGCGACCCCGCCTCGGCGTCCAGCAGCTCGAGGGCCCGCAGCTGGCGGCGCACCGCCAGCAGGTCGAGGCACTCCCAGGCCGTCGTGAGCCGCCACAGGTGCGCGGTCAGCCGGGTCTGCGGATCGGCGAGGTGCGCGCTGACGCTCTCCAGCCGGGCCGCGAGCCGGACCCGCTCGGCGAGGTCGTCGGGTCCCCAGTGGGCGAGCAGCGCCGCGTCGAGCACGTCGGCGGTGAGCCCGGGATCGTCGACGCGGGCCGCGAGCTCCTGGGCGCCGGCGGCGAAGTCGGCGGCCCGGGCCGCCTCGCCGCCGTACACCCAGGCTCGCGCGAGCGCCGCCAGCAGCCGGGCCCGGGTGGGGTCGTCGGTGGCGGCGAGCAGCGCCTCGTGGAGGTACGCCGGGACCTCGCCCGGGTGCACCCCGAAGCCCAGCCCGCGCGGCAGCGCGAGCGCCGCCCCGGCCAGCCGCGCCGGGTCGCCCGACGCCCGGGCCTCGCGGAACGCCGCGACCAGCTCGTCGCGCCTTCCGGCCATGGGCCGAGTATGGAGCAGCAGGACAGGGATGCGGGACGGGATGCGGGACGGGTTCAGGGCCGGGACAGCGTGACGGCCTCCGCGTGCCGCGCGACGGTCGCCTCGTCCCAGTCGCCCGTGCAGTAGACCGAGAGCTGCGAGACGGCGCCGTCGGTGACGTCGCAGCGCAACAGCTCGCGGCAGTACCAGGTCTGGCCCCGGTCCTCCCACTCCTCCTCGACCTCGAGCAGGAAGCCGGTGGAGGTGTCGTCGAGCCGGGCGCGCGGCACCCGGCCGCCGCCCGGGTGGCCGTTGCTGCGCAGCCGGACGCCGGCCTCGCGGCCCTCGGCCTGGAGCCGCCACAGCGGCATCGTGAAGTCGGTGAACAGGTCGTCGGCGAAGAGCCCGTCGGGGGGCACGTTGGTCTCGAGGAAGCGGACCAGCTTGTCCGCGAGGTCCCGATTGGTGGTCCGATGGGTGGTCTGGATGGTGGTCATGCCCGGCAGGCGTGACGCCGGCGGTCACATCGTGACCTTCCCGTCCGGGCGGAGGTGACCCGCCACTACCCTCGGGGGCATGACCGGCCCCGACATCAAGCCCCGCTCCCGCGACGTCACCGATGGTCTGGAGAGGGCCGCCGCGCGCGGCATGTTGCGCGCGGTCGGCATGGGCGACGAGGACTTCGCGAAGCCGCAGATCGGCGTCGCGTCCAGCTGGAACGAGATCACCCCCTGCAACCTGTCGCTGCAGCGCCTCGCGCAAGCGGTGAAGAACGGGGTGCACGCGGCCGGTGGCTACCCGCTGGAGTTCGGCACGATCTCGGTGTCCGACGGCATCTCGATGGGTCACGAGGGCATGCACTTCTCGCTGGTCTCCCGCGAGGTGATCGCCGACTCCGTCGAGACCGTGATGATGGCCGAGCGGCTCGACGGCTCGGTCCTGCTCGCCGGCTGCGACAAGTCCCTGCCCGGCATGATGATGGCGGCCGCGCGGCTCGACCTCGCCGCGGTCTTCCTGTACGCCGGCTCGATCATGCCCGGGCAGGTCGACGGCAACGACGTCACGATCATCGACGCCTTCGAGGCGGTCGGCGCGTGCCTCGCGGGCAAGATCAGCCGCGAGGAGGTCGACCGGATCGAGCGGGCCATCTGTCCGGGCGAGGGTGCCTGCGGCGGCATGTACACCGCGAACACGATGGCCGCCGTCGCCGAGGCGATCGGCATGTCCCTGCCCGGCTCGGCCGCGCCGCCGGCGGTGGACCGCCGCCGCGACGGCTTCGCGCACCGCTCCGGCGAGGCCGTGGTCAACCTGCTGCGGCACGGCATCACCGCCCGGCAGATCATGACCCGCGAGGCGTTCGAGAACGCGATCACCGTCGTCATGGCCCTGGGTGGCTCGACCAACGCCGTGCTCCACCTGCTCGCGATGGCACGCGAGGCCGACGTCGACCTGACCATCGACGACTTCAACCGGATCGGCGACAAGGTGCCGCACCTCGGCGACCTCAAGCCCTTCGGCCGCTACGTCATGAACGACGTCGACAAGATCGGCGGCATCCCGGTCATCATGAAGGCGCTGCTCGACGCCGGCCTCATGCACGGCGACTGCCTGACCGTCACGGGGAAGTCGATGGCCGAGAACCTCGCCGAGCTCGCGCCGCCGGACCTGGACGACGACGTCATCCGCAAGCTCGACCGTCCGATCCACCGGACCGGCGGCCTGACGATCCTCAAGGGCTCGCTGGCCCCGGAGGGCGCGGTGGTGAAGACCGCCGGCTTCGACGACTCGGTCTTCACCGGCACCGCGCGCGTCTTCGACGGCGAGCGCGCCGCGATGGACGCGCTCGAGCGCGGCGAGATCAAGGCGCGCGACGTCGTGGTCATCCGCTACGAGGGCCCCAAGGGCGGCCCCGGCATGCGGGAGATGCTCGCGATCACCGGCGCCATCAAGGGCGCTGGCCTCGGCAAGGACGTCCTGCTCATCACCGACGGCCGGTTCTCCGGCGGAACGACGGGCCTGTGCGTCGGGCACATCGCCCCGGAGGCCGTCGACGGCGGGCCCATCGCCTTCGTGCGCGACGGTGACACGATCACCCTCGACGTCGCGAACCGGTTGCTCGAGGTGGACATGGGCGACGAGGACGCGTGGGAGCAGCGCAAGGCCGGCTGGGAGCCGAACCCGCCGAAGTACACCCGCGGGGTGCTCGGCAAGTACGCCAAGATCGTCCAGTCGGCGGCGCACGGCGCGATCACCAGCTGACGGGATGCCCGCCCCGCCGGACAACCGCGGGCCGGTCCTGGTCCTCGTCCTGCTGCTGCTGGTCGGCCTGCTCGTCGTCGCCTGGGGCGTCGGGCAGGAGGGCGCGGACGCATCCACGCCTCCGTCGTCGGCCGAGCTGTCCTCGTCGGTCGAGCCTGTCGAGGCCCCGTCTCCGTCGTCGGCCGAGCGGTCCCCGTCGGTCGAGCCTGCCGCGAGCCCCGTCCCCCTCCCCGACGGCGGGACCAAGGTGTTCGGCGGCCACCACTTCCTGGTCGCCTACTACGGCACCGGCCAGACCCCGGCGATGGGGGTGCTGGGGGAGAGCGACCCGGACACCATGGATGCGCGGCTGCGTCGCGCCGCCGCGCCGTTCCGCCGCGACGGTCAGCCGCTGCGGCACGTCTACGAGCTGATCGTGACGATCGCCGACGGCAGCCCGGGCCCGGACGGCGACTACAGCCACGACGTCCCGCGCGGCGTGGTCGAGACCTACCTCCGCGCCGCGCACCGTAACCACGCCCTGCTCCTGCTCGACCTGCAGCCCGGGCGCAGCGGCTTCCTCGACGTCGCGAAGCGGTGGAAGTGGGCGTTGCGGGACCCGTGGGTCGGCCTCGCGCTGGACCCGGAGTGGCGGATGGGTCCGCACCAGGTGCCGGCCCACACCATCGGCCAGGTCGGCGCCCCCGAGGTCAACCGCACCTCGAGGTGGCTGTCGCGACTGACCCGTCGCGAGGGTCTGGCGCAGAAGCTGTTCGTCCTCCACCAGTTCCGCGTCGACATGGTCGAGCACATCGAGGACGTCGTACGCCGCCGGGGGTTGGCGATGGTCCAGCACGTCGACGGCTTCGGGACGCGCCGGCAGAAGCGCGCCACCTTCCACACGGTCGCCCGCCCGCGACAGTTCACGCTGGGCTTCAAGCTGTTCTACGACGAGGACGTGGACCTGATGGGCGCGCGCGCCGTGTTGGCGCTCCGGCCGAAGGTGAGGTTCGTCAGCTACCAGTGACCAGGAACGACATCCGGTGCGTCGCGCCGGGCTCGAGCACGACCAGGTCGGTGCCGGTGCGGAACGCGTCCGGCGGGCAGCTCATCGGCTCGACCGCCACCGCCTGCCGGGACGGGTCGTGGGTGTCGCAGGTGAACACGTGCAGCCATCGGCAGCCGTCGCCCACGGTGACCGTCACGGCCCGGTCTCCGTCGCGCAGCGTCACCGTGTCGCCGGTCAGTCCGCCGAACGGGTGGTCGACCACGAGGTCGCCGACCCGCCGCGACTCGCGGAAGTCGTACGGCGTGCCCGCCACCGGCTGCGCAGGGCCCGGGAGCCCGCGCTCGTCCATCGGGCACCACGTCTCCGCCGGGATCGTCAGCTCGAGGTCGTCGACGGGGCGGCCGAGCGTGAGGTACGGGTGGAAGCCGGCGCCGTACGGCGCGGGTGCGTCGTCGTCGTTGCGCGCCTCGATCGTGACGCGCAGGCCGGCGTCGGTGAGGCGGTAGTCGACGTCGAGGTCGAGCGCGAAGGGGTAGCCGGTCCGGGGCACCAGCTCGTGGTGGAACGCGGCGCGCGAGGCGTCCGGGTGGTGCACGTCCCAGCGCTCCCAGCCGACCAGCCCGTGCAGGGCGTTCCCGTGCTCGGGCTCGGTGAGCGGCAGCTGGTGGGTCGTGCCGGCGAACTCGTAGCGGCCGTCGCCGATCCGGTTCGGCCAGGGCTGGAGCACCCAGCCGCGGTAGTCCGGGCAGACCTCGCCGGCGGCGTACCCCGCCACGAGGTCGCGCCCCGCATACTGCAGCGACCGGAGGCCGGCGCCGACGCTGACGACCTCGGCGCGGTACGCACCGTGCTCGAGGACCAGGGCGTGTCCGGCGGGGTCGCGCATTGCCACACGATGACATAGGCCCTGACACAATCCCGGCATGCCACTCGTCGCCGGGATCGACACGTCCACCCAGTCCTGCAAGGTCGTCGTCTGCGACGCGGAGACGGGCGAGCAGGTGCGGATCGGCACCGCCCGCCACCCCGAGGGCACCGAGGTGCACCCCGACCGCTGGTGGGACGCGCTCCAGCAGGCGATCGCCGCCGCCGGCGGTCTCGACGACGTCGAGGCGATCGCGGTCGGAGGGCAGCAGCACGGCATGGTCTGCCTCGACGAGGACGGCGAGGTCGTGCGTCCTGCGCTGCTGTGGAACGACACCCGATCCGCGCAGGCCGCGCTCGACCTCATCGACGAGCTCGGCGGCCCCGGCGCCTGGGTCGACGCGGTCGGTCTGGTGCCGGTGGCGTCGTTCACCGTCACCAAGCTGCGCTGGCTGCGCGACCACGAGCCGGAGAACGCCGCCCGCGTGGCCGCCGTCTGCCTGCCGCACGACTGGCTGACCTGGAAGCTCGCCGGTGCGCCGGGACTGGACGCGCTCGTCACCGACCGCGGCGACGCCAGTGGCACCGGTTACTGGTCGCCGCTGACGGGCGAGTACCGCCCCGACCTGCTGGCGCTGGGCCTCGGGCGCGAGGTCGTCGTGCCGCGCGTGCTCGGCCCCGCCGAGGAGGCCGGCCGCACGCCGGCCGGCCAGGTGCTCGGTCCCGGCACCGGTGACAACGCCGCCGCCGCCCTCGGTCTCGGCGCGGTCAGCGGCGACGTGATCGTCTCGATCGGGACCTCCGGGGTCGCGTGCGCCGTGGCGGACAAGCCGGTCGGCGACGTGAGCGGGGCGGTGGCCGGGTTCGCCGACGCCACCGGCCGGTTCCTGCCGCTGGTCGCCACGATGAACGCTGCGCGCGTGCTCGACGCGGCCGCCCGGATGATCGGCGCCGACCACGAGAGCCTCTCCGAGCTCGCGCTCTCCGCACCGCCGGGCGCCGGCGGCATGGCGCTGGTGCCCTACCTCGAGGGCGAGCGCACCCCGAACAAGCCGGACGCCACCGGCGCGATCCACGGGCTCCGGCTCGAGACCGCCAACCCGGCCTACCTCGCCCGCGCGGCGGTGGAGGGAATGCTCTGCGGGCTCGCCGACGCCGTCGACGCGGTGCGCGCCCTCGGCACCCCGGTCGAGCGGGTGGTGATGGTCGGCGGTGCCGCGCGCTCGCGTGCGGTCCGCGAGATCGCGTCCGCGGTCCTCGGGCTCCCGGTGTCCGTGCCGCAGCCGGGCGAGTACGTCGCCCGCGGCGCCGCCCGTCAGGCGGCGTGGGTGCTGTCCGGCACGGCCGAGCCGCCGGCATGGCAGCTCGCGGACGTCGTCGAGACCGAGGTCGAGCCGACGCCGTTCGTGCGTGAGCGGTACGCCTCGGTGCGCGACCTGACGGCGGTGCGGCTGTGACGCCACACGACGACCCGCTCGCGGCGTACCGCGACCGGTTCGTCGGCGCCGACACCCCGCTCGTCTACTTCGACGGCAACTCGCTGGGCCGGCCGCTGAAGGTCACGGGCCCGCGGCTCGCGCGGTTCGTCGAGGATGAGTGGGGCGGCCGATTGATCCGCGGCTGGGACGAGCGCTGGTTCGACCTCCCGCGCACCATCGGCGACGAGCTCGGCCGGGTCGTCCTGGGCGCGGCGCCCGGGCAGGCCGCGATCGGCGACTCGACGACGGTGCTGCTCTACAAGCTGATGCGCGCAGCGGTCGCCGCCCGGCCGGGGCGCACCGAGATCGTGATCGACCGGGACAACTTCCCGACCGACCGGTACGTCGCCGCCGGGATCGCGCGGGAGTGCGGGCTGACCCTGCGCTGGATCGAGGTCGACCCGGCGGCCGGCGTGACCGCCGACCTGCTCGCCGAGGTCGTGGGGGAGCGGACCGCGCTGGTGGTGCTGTCCCATGTGGCGTACCGCTCGGCCTGGCTCGCCGACCTGCCCGAGCTGACCCGGATCGCCCACGACGCCGGGGCCCTGGTGCTCTGGGACCTGTGCCACTCCGCCGGATCGGTCGAGCTCGCGCTGGACGACTGGGGCGTGGACCTGGCGGTCGGCTGCACCTACAAGTACCTCAACGGCGGGCCGGGGGCACCGGCGTTCTGCTACGTCGCCGCCCGGCACCTCGACGAGCTGACCCAGCCGATCCAGGGCTGGATGGGTGCCGTCGACCCGTTCCTCATGGGACCGACCTACGCGCCGGCCGCGGGCATCCGCCGGTTCCTCTCCGGCACGCCGCCGATCGTCGGCATGCTCGCGGTGCAGGACATGCTCGAGCTCGTCGACGAGGCCGGGATGCCGGCGGTGCGGGCGAAGTCGGTCGCACTGACGTCGCACGCGATCTCGCTCGCCGACGACCTGCTCGCCGGCCACGGCGTGGTGGTCGCGTCGCCGCGCGACCCGGCGTGGCGCGGCGGGCACGTGACGCTCAACCACCCGCTGATGCGCGAGGTCACCGCGGCGCTGTGGGAGCAGGACGTGATCCCGGACTACCGCGACCCGGGCGGGCTGCGGATCGGGCTGTCGCCGCTGTCGACGTCGTTCGAGGAGGTCGAGCGCGGGCTGGAAAGGGTTCGCGACGTGCTCGACGGCCTGACAGCCTGACGCCATGCCCTCCGTGCGCTTCCCGCTGCCGCTCCGCCCCGGCGACCGCATCGGGGTGACCGCACCGTCGGCCGGCATCCGCCCGTCGTACCGTCCGCGCCTCGATGCGGCCGTCCGGTCGCTCGGGCGGCGCGGGTACGACGTCGTCCTCGGTGACTGCCTCGGTGTCGACGGCGTCGTGTCCGCGCCGAAGGAGGTGCGGGCGGCCGAGCTCACCGCGATGCTCGCCGATCCCTCGATCCGCGCGGTCGTGCCGCCGTGGGGCGGGGAGCTGGCGATCGACCTGCTCGACCAGGTCGACTGGTCCGTCCTCGAGGCCGCGGAGCCCACCTGGCTGGTGGGGTTCAGCGACCTCACCACGCTGATGGTGCCGCTCACGCTCGGGCTCGGATGGGCGACGCTGCACGGCAGCAACCTGATGGACACGCCGTACGACGCCCCGGACGGACTGCTGCACTGGACCGACATCGCCTCGGGCGTGGGTCCCTTCGTCCAGCGCAGCCCGGGGCGCTACCGCGCCACCGGGTGGGACGACTACGAGCTCGAGCCGGAGGTCTGCCGCTGGAGCCTGGAGAGCACCGGACGCTGGCGCGTGCTCGGCAACGAGCCGGTCGACGTCTCCGGGCGCCTGGTCGGCGGCTGCATCGAGACCCTCGGCCCCGTCGCGGCGACGCCGTACGGCGACGTCCGGTCGTTCGGCCGCGAGCACGCCGACGACGGGCTCGTCGTCTACCTCGAGGCCTGCGAGGACAGTGCCTACACGATCGCCCGCGCCCTGCACTCGCTGCGCTACGCCGGGTGGTTCGAGCACGCGAACGCCGTGCTGATCGGCCGCACCGCCGCCCCCGACGCCCCGGACCTCACCCAGACCGGTGCGGTCGTCGACGCCCTGGGCGACCTCGGCATCCCCGTCGTCCTCGACGTCGAGTGCGGCCACGTCGCGCCGTACCTCCCGCTCGTCAACGGTGCCCTCGCCCGCGTCGTCGCCGACGGCGAGACACACGAGATCACGCAGACGCTCGCCTAGCTCCCACGTCCTGGCACGGTGGTCGTAGCCTTCGCCTGTGACCACCATCAACCAGCGACAGGGCGCGACGGCGACCGCGATGCTCGGGATCGGCGTGTACCGCCCCGAGCGCATCGTGACCAACGACGAGATCTGCGAGGTGCTGGACTCCAGCGACGAGTGGATCCAGTCCCGGTCGGGCATCCGGACCCGCCGGTACGCCGCGGGGGACGAGTCGCTGCTCGACATGGCGACGGTCGCGGCGGAGCGGGCGCTGACGGCGTCGGGCGTCGCGGCCAGCGACCTGGGCACGGTCATCTTCGCCACGTCGACCCACGTCCAGCACACGCCCGCGGCCGCGCCGCTGCTCGCGGACCGGCTCGGCTCACGGGCGGCGGCCTTCGACGTCTCGGCCGGGTGCGCGGGCTTCTGCCACGCGCTGTCGGTGGCATCGGACCTGGTCCGCGGCGGCAATGCCGGCCACGTCCTGGTCGTCGGGGCCGAGCGGCTCAGCACGTTCATGGACCCCACCGACCGTGGGACGGCGTTCATCTTCGCCGACGGTGCCGGTGCGGCCGTCGTCGGTCCGGCGGACGAGGCCGGGATCGGCCCGGTCGCCTGGGGCTCGGACGGCTCGCAGTCGCACGTGATCACGCAGTCCATGCGCTGCGACGAGCTCGACGCCGACCACCCGCTGGTGGTGCAGATGGAGGGCACCCAGGTGTTCCGCTGGGCACCGTTCGCGATGGCCGACGTCGCCCGCGAGGCCGTCGCCGGTGCCGGCCTCGAGCTGACGGACCTCGACGCCTTCGTCCCGCACCAGGCGAACCTGCGCATCACCGAGACCCTCGCCCGCAACCTCAAGCTGCCGGACGGCATCGCGGTCGCCCGCGACGTCCAGGACTCCGGCAACACCTCGGCCGCGTCGGTGCCCCTGGCGATCGAGGCGATGGTCCGCAACGGTGACGCGAAGCCGGGTGACACCGCCCTGCTGATCGCCTTCGGTGCCGGGCTCAGCTACGCCGGCCAGGTCGTCAAGCTCCCGCCGGTCGCGGGCACCTGATCGGGCAGACGTGGACCAGCGGATCAGCTTCGTGACCCTCGCCGTGCGCGACCTCGACGCGAGCCGGGCGTTCTACATCGACGGGCTCGGCTGGGAGCCGGCGCTGTTCGTGCCGGGCGAGGTGCTGATGGTCCGGGTCGGCGAGCACGTCGTGCTCTCGTTCTGGGACCGGTCGGCGTTCGAGGCCGAGGTTGGGACGATCGGGTCGGGAGAAGGCGTCGCCCCGATCACCCTCGCCCACAACGTCCCCACCCGCGCGGAGGTCACCGAGGTGCTCGCCGTCGCCCGAGCCGCCGGCGCGGACCCGGTCACCGAGGCGGTCGAGCGCGACTGGGGCGGGTTCACCGGCTACTTCGGCGACCCGGACGGATACCGCTGGGAGGTCGCCTTCAACCCCGGACCGATCGGACAGGTGGTACTGCCATGAACGACCAGACCGTGCTGACGTACTCCCAGGTGCGGGAGGCGGCCCTCGACGACTGGCGCTGGCTGGTCGGCGGCCTGCACGCCCGCTTCGCGACCGGCGACTTCGCCACCGGCCTGGCCCTGGCCGGGCGGATCGGCGCCGCGGCCGAGGAGGCCGACCACCACCCCGACCTCGACCTGCGCTACCCGCACCTGTCGGTGAAGCTGGTCAGCCACGACGTCGGAGGCGTCACCGCTCGCGACGTGCGGATGGCCCGCCGGATCAGCGAGCTCGCCGCGGACCTCGGTGTCGCCGCCGACCCGGCCGGCATCCGCGTCCTCGAGCTGGCCCTCGACACGGCCGACCACGCCCGGGTCGCGCCGTTCTGGAGGGCGCTGCTCGGGTACGTCGACAGCCCGGTGCACGGCGACCGCGAGGTCGTCGACAGCGACGGCCGGCTGACCACGCTGTGGTTCCAGCGGACAGAGCCGCACGACGTGCCACGGCAGCGGTTCCACCTCGACGTCGTCGTGCCGCCCGAGCAGGCGCGGGCCCGGATCGACGCCGCGCTCGCGGCCGGCGGAACGCTGGTCACCGACGAGCACGCACCGGCGTTCTGGGTGCTCGCCGACGCCGATGGCAACCGGGCCTGCGTGTGCACCCCGGAGGGCCGGTCGGGAGGATCCTGAGTGACCGGATCGCGGGATCGGCGTCCCGCATGCTGGGACGCCTGTCACACTCGGGTGCAAGCCGGACGGCCGTGCGGCTACGGTGGCGTCATGCGCAAGGACATTCTTGTACGCACGCGACGTGTGAGCTGACCGGACACCGACTCAGCGCGCACGTCACCCCTCGCCGCCCACAGCCGGGCCGAGGGGTTTTTTGTTGGGCACGGGACGAGACAGGAAGAACGATGAGCGAGCAGATGACAGGCGCCCAGAGCCTGATCAGGTCGCTGGAGGCCGCGGGGACCACCGACATCTTCGGGATCCCGGGCGGCGCCATCCTCCCGGCGTACGACCCCCTCATGGACTCCTCGATCCGGCACATCCTGGTGCGGCACGAGCAGGGCGCGGGCCACGCAGCGCAGGGGTACGCCGCGGCGACCGGCCGGGTCGGCGTGTGCATGGCCACCTCCGGTCCCGGCGCCACGAACCTGGTCACGCCCCTCGCCGACGCACACATGGACTCGGTGCCGATCGTCGCCGTCACCGGGCAGGTCGGCGCCTCGATGATCGGGACGGACGCCTTCCAGGAGGCCGACATCCGCGGCATCACGATGCCGATCACCAAGCACAACTTCCTGGTCACCGACCCCGCCGAGATCCCGCGCACCGTCGCCGAGGCGTTCTACATCGCCTCGACCGGCCGCCCCGGCCCGGTGCTCGTCGACGTCGCGAAGTCCGCGCTCCAGGCGACCACGAGCTTCGCCTGGCCCAGCGAGCTCAACCTGCCCGGCTACCGCCCGGTGACCCGGCCGCACTCGAAGCAGATCCGCGAGGCCGCGAAGCTCATCCTCGAGTCACGCCGTCCGGTCCTCTACGTCGGCGGCGGCTGCATCCGCGCCGGCGCCGCGCGTGAGCTCCGCGTGCTCGCCGAGCTCACCGGCATGCCCGTGGTCACCACGCTCATGGCGCGCGGCGCGTTCCCCGACAGCCACCCGCAGCACCTCGGCATGCCCGGCATGCACGGCACCGTCGCGGCGGTCGCCGGACTCCAGCGCAGCGATCTCCTCATCAGCCTCGGCGCCCGCTTCGACGACCGGGTGACCGGCAACCTCGACTCGTTCGCGCCGAACGCGAAGGTCATCCACGCCGACATCGACCCGGCCGAGATCGGCAAGAACCGTGCCGTCGACGTCCCGATCGTCGGCGACTGCCGCGAGGTCATCAGCGACCTGGTCGTGGCGCTCAAGGCCGAGGCGGACGCCGGCCACACCGGCGACTTCGAGGCCTGGGTCGACTTCCTGGCCGGGGTGAAGAAGACCTACCCGCTCGGGTACGACGTCCCGGCCGGCGAGCTCGCGCCGCAGTACGTCCTCGAGCGGCTCGGCGCCATCGCCGGGCCCGAGGCGATCTACGCGTCCGGCGTCGGCCAGCACCAGATGTGGGCAGCGCACTTCGTCGGCTACGAGCACCCCAACACGTGGATCAACTCGGGTGGTCTCGGCACCATGGGGTACGCCGTCCCCGCGGCGATGGGCGCCAAGGTCGGCATGCCCGACAGCACGGTGTGGGCGATCGACGGCGACGGCTGCTTCCAGATGACCAACCAGGAGCTGGCCACCTGCTCGATCAACCAGATCCCGATCAAGGTCGCGATCATCAACAACGAGTCGCTCGGCATGGTCCGGCAGTGGCAGACGCTGTTCTACAACGAGCGCTACTCCAACACCGACCTGCACTCCAAGCGGATCCCCGACTTCGTCAAGCTCGCCGACGCCTACGGCTGCGTGGGCCTGGCGTGCGAGAGCCCGGACGACGTGGACGCCACCATCGAGAAGGCGATGGAGATCAACGACGTGCCCGTGGTCGTGGACTTCCGGGTCCACCGCGACGCGATGGTGTGGCCGATGGTCGCCGCCGGCACCAGCAACGACGACATCAAGTACGCCCGCGACATGGCGCCGAACTTCGACGACGACGCAGATCTGGAGCTCCGCCCGTGACGACCACCGTGAACACCCGGCACACGCTCTCGGTCCTGGTCGAGAACAAGCCCGGCGTCCTGGCCCGGATCGCGGGCCTGTTCAGCCGCCGCGGCTTCAACATCGACTCCCTCGCGGTCGGCCCCACCGAGCACGCGGAGATCTCGCGCATGACGATCGTCGTGAACGTCGAGGAGTCGCCGCTCGAGCAGGTCACCAAGCAGCTCAACAAGCTGGTCGAGGTGATCAAGATCGTCGAGCTCGACGGCTCCGCCTCGGTCAACCGCGAGCTCCTGCTCGTCAAGGTCCGGGCCGACGCGGACACCCGAGGCCAGGTCCTCGACGCCGTCCAGCTGTTCCGCGCCAAGGTCGTCGACGTCGCGCCGGACGCGATCACCATCCAGGCCGTCGGCAACGTCGACAAGCTCGCCGACCTGCTGCGCGTGCTGGAGCCGTTCGGCATCCGCGAGCTCGTGCAGTCCGGCATGGTCGCGATCGGTCGCGGCTCCCGTTCCATCTCCGAGCGCACCCTGCGCCCGGTCACGGTCCCTGCCCCGCCCGCGGCGGGCTGACCCACACACGACCAGCAAGCCCAACCAGAAGGAGAAGCCCCCGTGGCTGAGATGTTCTACGACGACGACGCCGACCTGTCCCTGATCCAGGGCAAGAACGTGGCGGTCATCGGTTACGGCAGCCAGGGCCACGCCCACGCGCTGTCGCTGCGCGACTCGGGCGTCGACGTCCGCGTGGGCCTGCAGCCGGACTCGAAGAGCCGCGCGAAGGCCGAGGCCGAGGGTCTGCGCGTCGTCACCCCCGCCGAGGCGGCGGAGGAGGCCGACGTCATCGTCATCCTCGCGCCCGACCAGCACCAGCGGAAGCTGTACGCCGAGGAGATCGAGCCCGCCCTCACCCCGGGCGACACGCTGGTGTTCGGCCACGGCTTCAACATCCGCTTCGGCTACATCACCCCGCCGGCCGGCGTCGACGTCTTCATGGTCGCGCCCAAGGGCCCCGGCCACCTGGTCCGTCGCGAGTACGTCGACGGCCGCGGCGTCCCGGTCCTCGTGGCCGTCGAGAAGGACGAGTCGGGCAAGGCCTGGGACCTCGCGCTGTCGTACGCGAAGGCGATCGGCGGCCTGCGCGCCGGCGGCATCAGGACCACCTTCACCGAGGAGACCGAGACCGACCTGTTCGGCGAGCAGGCCGTGCTCTGCGGTGGCGCCTCGCAGCTGGTCATGTACGGCTTCGAGGTCCTCACCGAGGCCGGCTACCAGCCGGAGGTCGCGTACTTCGAGTGCCTCCACGAGCTCAAGCTGATCGTCGACCTCATGTACGAGGGCGGCATCGCCAAGCAGCGCTGGTCGGTCTCCGACACCGCGGAGTACGGCGACTACGTCTCCGGCCCGCGCGTGATCGACCCGCACGTGAAGGAGAACATGAAGGCCGTCCTCGAGGACATCAGGAACGGCTCCTTCGCGAAGCGCTTCATCGACGACCAGGACGCCGGCTCGCCGGAGTTCAAGGAGCTGCGCGCCCGGGGCGAGCAGCACCCGATCGAGCAGACCGGCCGCGAGCTGCGCAAGCTGATGGCCTGGGTGAAGTCGCACGACTCCGACTACACCGAGGGCACCGCCACCCGCTGAGCCCGCTGACCCGCGGAGCGCCTGTCGCGCACGGTTCCCGGGCCCTCGTTCGCTAGGTTCCCACCATGGCGGACGAGGGCCCGGACCGTGGCTGGTCGGACTCCTCCGCGCGCGCCGTCCTCCAGCTGATGGTCGAGTCCGTCGCCCAGATGGTCGGCTTCGAGGTCGCCGTCCTCTCCGTGGTCCTCGACGAGGAGCTCGTCACCGTCGCCTACACCGGGCCGGAGGAGTACCGCGAGTACCTCCTCGAGCCGGACCCGGTCGCCGTCCTGGACTCCGTGCTCGGCGCCGCCGTCGACTGGGGCCCCCGCCTGCGGTTCATCGAGGCCGGCACGCACGGCGAGCTCGAGGGCCACTGGGTCGTGATGGAGCAGCAGGCGTCCGCGACGCCGGACGCATGGCACCCCGAGGACGCCCTGCTCGCACTGCTGACCGACGACGCCGGCGTACCGGTCGGCATCCTGTCGGTCGACAAGCCGCTGTCCGGGCGGCGTCCCGACGAGCAACAGCGCGACCTGCTCGAGCGGTACGCCGCGCAGGCCGAGCGCGCGGTGCTCACGGCGTTCGAGCGCCAGGAGCTGCTCGCCCAGGTCGCGCACGCGGAGGCCGCCCGGCGGCTGATCCGCGCGGCCTCGACCACGCCCGACGCCTCCGTCGAGGCGGTGCTCCGCCTCACCCACGGGCCGCTCGTCGAGGGGTTCGGCGCCAGCGGGTCCTGGATCCAGGTGTTCGACCCGGGCATCGGCTACGCCCGGTCGCACGACGGGGAGACCGTCTTCATCGGGGACGAGGTCGTCGAGGTGGCCAGCCGGTGGGCGCCGGTGCTGTGGTCCGAGCAGCGGTGCCTGGTCGCGACCGTCGGCGAGTCCGAGGACCTGTCCCCGGCGGTCCACGCGCTGCTCGAGGACCTCGAGCTCTGGTCGGTGGTCGGCGTCCCGCTCGGCGTCGGGCCCGAGTGCGTCGGGTTCCTCGTGCTCACCCGCCGGGCCCAGGACCCGGCCTGGACCCCGGGCGAGATCGACTCCGCGCTCGAGGTCGGCCACGACCTGGGTGCGGCGCTGGCGACGGCCCGCGCGCTGGAGCGGGAGCGTACGGCGGTGCGCGAGCTCCAGCAGCTCGACGACTACCGCAGCCAGCTGATCGCGACCCTCTCGCACGAGCTCCGTACGCCGCTCACGGTCATCTCGGGCAACCTCGAGCTGCTCGGCGCCCACGGCGTCGACACCGAGGCCGAGCGGTTCCACGCCGCGATGACCCGCGGCACCCAGCGGATGCAGAAGGTGGTCGACGACCTGCTGCTGCTCGCCCGGGTCAGCCACCCGCAGCACCCGATCGTGCGCGCACCGGTGGACCTGCGCGGCGTCGTCGACGACGTGGCCCAGCTCGTGGGGCCCACGGCCCGCTCCAAGGGGCTGGACCTCACGGTCGAGCTCGAGGACGGTCCCCTCGTCGTGCTCGGCGACGCCGCGGAGCTCGACCGGCTGCTCGCCAACCTGGTCAGCAACGCGGTCAAGTACACCGGCTCAGGCGGGACGGTGCGGATCACGGCCGGACGCCACGGCGACGACGTGGTGCTCCGGGTCGCCGACACCGGTCTGGGCATCTCCGAGGAGGACCGGACCGGGCTGTTCAGCGCGTTCTTCCGCACCACCAACCCGGACGCGCTCAGCGAGTCCGGCACCGGTCTCGGGCTGGCCATCGTCGCCTCCATCACCGAGCGGCACGCGGGCCGGGTCGACGTCGAGTCGGAGCTGGGGGAGGGGACCACGTTCACGGTGACCCTGCCGGCGGCCTGGGAATGACCAGGACCGGTTGCTCGTTCAACCAGTCATGCGCATCGAGATCTGGAGTGACGTCGTCTGCCCGTGGTGCTTCGTCGGCAAGCGCCGGCTGGAGACCGCCCTCGCCGACTTCGACCACGCCGACGAGGTCGAGGTCGTCTACCGGTCCTTCGAGCTCGACCCGAGCGCCCCGACGCACGGCCACGAGCTCTCCACCGGCGTCCTCGCCCGCAAGTACGGCCGCAGCGAGGACGAGATGCGCGGGATGCAGCAGCAGCTGGTCGACCTCGCCGCCGAGGAGGGACTGGCGTTCCGCCTCTTCGACACCGTGCACACCAACACCGTCGACGCCCACCGGCTGCTCCACCTCGCCCTCGAGACCGGCGGCCCGACGCTCCAGGGGGAGCTGAAGGAGGCGCTGCTCTCGGCGTACTTCGAGCAGGCGCAGGACGTCGGCGACCACGAGGTCCTCACCAAGGTCGCCGTCGGCACCGGCCTCGACGAGGCCCGGGTGCGGGAGGTGCTGACCGGCGCGGCGTACGCCGACGCGGTCGCCGCCGACGTCGCGCAGGCCCGGGCGTACGGCGCGACCGGTGTGCCGTTCTTCGTCGTCGACCGCGCCTACGGCATCTCGGGCGCCCAGCCGGCGGAGGTGTTCGCGCAGGTGCTCGACCAGGCCTGGACCGCCTCGCACCCCGTGCTCCAGACCGTCGGCGGCGACGCCGAGGCCTGCGGACCGGACGGATGCCCCGTCTGACGGAGTGATCTTCTCCACCTTTGGTTAGGCAAACCTAAGCAAGAGGCGTAGCATCCGGAACGTGCTCGCCAACTACCTGATCGGACTGCGCGAGGGGCTGGAGGCGGCCCTCGTGGTCAGCATCCTCGTCGCCTACCTCGTCAAGACCGACCGCCGGCACCTGCTGCCGCGGATCTGGACCGGCGTGGGCATCGCCGTGGCGGTCGCCCTCGCCTTCGGCTTCGCGCTGTTCTTCGGGCCGCGCGGCCTGACCTTCGAGGCGCAGGAGGCGATCGGCGGCACGCTCTCGATCGTCGCCGTCGGCCTGGTCACCTGGATGATCTTCTGGATGGCGCGCGCGGCCCGCTCGCTCAGCGGCGAGCTGCGCGGCCAGATCGACAGCGCCGCCGAGGGATCCTGGTGGGCGCTGGCGCTCGTCGCCGTGCTCGCGGTCGGCCGCGAGGGCCTCGAGACCGCGCTGTTCCTCTGGTCGGCGACCGAGGCGGTCACCCGCGACAGCAACTCCACCTGGCAGCCGCTGCTCGGCGCCGCGCTCGGCATCGCCACCGCGGTCGTGCTCGGCTGGCTGCTCTACCGCGGCGCGATCCGCATCAACCTGAGCAAGTTCTTCACCTGGACCGGCGCGTTCCTCATCGTCGTCGCCGCGGGCGTCCTGTCGTACGGCGTCCACGACCTCCAGGAGGCGGGCATCCTGCCGGGCCTGAACACCGTGGCCTGGGACGTGTCCGGCACCATCGACCCGAACACGTGGTACGCCACCCTGCTCAAGGGCATCTTCAACTTCTCGCCGGTGACCACGGTCCTCGAGGCCGTCGTGTGGGTGCTGTACGTCGTCCCCGTGATGACGTTCTTCATCATCGGCGCCCGCCGCCGGAGCGCTCCGGCCGCGCCCGCGAGGACCACCCAGCCCACCCCCGTCGGTCGCTGACGTACGACCCCTCCGAGAGCCCAGAGAGAGATCGATGCGCAAGCCCCTGCTCGTGGCGTTCCTGCTCGCCACGCCTCTGCTCGCCGCCTGCACCGAGAACGCGGAGTCGGGTGGCGACTCCGGTGACGCCCGCTCCATCACGGTCACCTCGACCGACGACGGCTGCGAGGTCTCGAGCACCGAGGCCCCGTCGGGCACGCTGACGTTCGACGTGACCAACGACGGCTCGAAGGTCACCGAGTTCTACCTGCTCGGCGAGGACGGCAAGCGCATCGTGGGCGAGGTCGAGAACATCGGCCCCGGCCTGTCCCGCCAGCTCGTCGTCGCCGCACCCGCGGGCACGTACGTCACCGCCTGCAAGCCCGGCATGAAGGGCGACGGCATCCGCGCCGACTTCACCGTCACGGAGTCCGACCAGGAGCCGACCGCCTCCGCGGGCGGTGAGGAGCAGGTCGACGCGGCGCTGGAGCAGTACGAGGACTACGTGAAGGAGCAGTCCGGCCAGCTCCTGGCCAGCACGAAGCAGTTCGTCGCGCTCTACAAGGCCGGCCAGGACGACCGGGCACGCGCGCTGTACCCGCGGGCCCGCACGCACTGGGAGCGGATCGAGACCGTCGCGGAGTCGTTCGGCGACCTCGACCCGAAGACCGACGCCCGCGAGGCCGACCTCGAGCCCGGCCAGAGGTGGACCGGCTGGCACCGGATCGAGAAGGACCTGTGGCCCCCGGCGTCCGGCTACACCCCGCTCACGCAGAAGCAGCGTGCGTTCTACGCCGACGACCTGCTGAAGAACACCGAGACGCTCGACGGGCGGATCCAGGAGCTCACCTACACCGTCGACCAGATCGCCAACGGCTCCCGCGGCCTGCTCGAGGAGGTTGCCAACGGCAAGGTCACCGGTGAGGAGGAGATCTGGTCGCACACCGACCTGTGGGACTTCCAGGCGAACGTCGACGGCGCCCACGAGGCCTTCGAGTACCTGGAGCCGATCCTCGCGCAGAAGGACCCCGAGCTCCTCGAGACGCTGGACGACCGGTTCGCCGCGCTGCAGAAGCTGCTCGACGCGCAGCGGGACGGCGACGGCTTCGTGTCGTACGACCAGCTCACCCCGGACGAGGTCAAGCAGCTCGCGAACGCCGTGAACGCGCTCGCCGAGCCGCTCTCCGGGCTGACCGCGGCGGTGCTGTCCTGACCGCGCCGCACCTCTCACGCCGGGGCCTCGTCGGCGGCGGTGTCGCCGCAGGTGTGGCCGTCGGCGCGTTCGCGGCCGGCCGGGCGACCGCAGCCGACGACGCTCCGGCGGCGACCGGCGGCGACGCGTACTCCTTCCGCGGCGCCCACCAGGCCGGCATCACCACCCCCGCGCAGGACCGGCTCCACTTCGCGGCGTTCGACGTCACCACCGGCTCGCGCGCACAGCTGATCGCGCTGCTCAAGGCCTGGACCGAGGCCGCCGACCGGATGACCCGCGGCCTGCCCGCCGGCCAGGTCGGCCCGACCGGGGGCGCGGTCGACATGCCGCCGGACGACACCGGCGAGGCGATCGGGCTGGCCGCGAGCGGGCTCACCATCACCTTCGGCTTCGGGCCGACTCTGTTCCGCGACGCGCAGGGCCGCGACCGGTTCGGCATCGCCGACCGGCAGCCCGAGGCGCTGCGGACCCTGCCGCACTTCCCGGCCGACGCGCTCGACCCGAGCCGGTCGTACGGCGACCTGTGCGTGCAGGCGTGCGCCGACGACCCCCAGGTCGCGGTGCACGCGATCCGCAATCTGGCCCGGATCGGCTTCGGCACCGTCGCGGTGCGCTGGTCGCAGCTCGGGTTCGGCCGCACCTCGACGACCTCGACGTCGCAGTCGACGCCGCGCAACCTCTTCGGCTTCAAGGACGGCACCGCGAACATCAAGGCCGAGGAGTCGTCCGACGTCGCGGAGCACGTCTGGGTCGCGGAGGACGACGACCCGGGCGCGACGTGGCTGGCCGGCGGCTCCTACCTCGTCGCCCGCCGCTTCAACATGAACATCGAGACCTGGGACCGCCAGTCGCTCGGCGACCAGGAGGACTTCATCGGCCGCACCAAGGGCAGCGGCGCGCCGCTGTCCGGCGGGTCGGAGTTCACCGAGCCCGACTTCGCGATGCCCGGCAGCGACGGCCCGATCATCCCGCGCGACGCGCACGTGCGGGTCGTGCACCCGGACTTCAACGACGGCGCCCGGATGCTGCGCCGCGGCTACAACTTCGTCGACGGCACCGACCCCCTCGGCGGGCTCAACGCCGGCCTGTTCTTCATCGCGTTCGTGCGCAACCCCGACACGCACTTCATCCCGATCCAGAACAGGATGGCCAAGGTCGACGCGCTCATGGAGTACGTCAAGGTCACCGGCTCCGCGCTGTTCGCCGCCCCGGCCGGCATCGGACCGGGGGAGTACGTCGGACAGTCCCTGTTCTCGTGAGGGTCAGCTGAGGTCGACGATCCGCTCCACGCCGATGTCCTCGAGGAACGCCGGGTCGTGGCTCACCACGACGAGCGCTCCCCGGTAAGACGCCAGCGCCGACACCAGCGCGGCGTACGACGCGAAGTCCAGGTTGTTGGTCGGCTCGTCGAGCAGCAGCAGCTGCGGGGCCGGGTCGGCCAGCAGCAGCGCCGCGAGGGTCGCGCGGAACCGCTCGCCACCGGACAGGTCCCGCACCGGTCGGTCGGCGGCCGCGCCCCGGAACAGGAAGCGCGCCAGCCGCGCCCGGACCGCGTTCGCGTCGGCGCCCGGCGCCCGGCGGGCGACGTTGCCGTACACCGTGTCCTCGGGGTCCAGCAGGTCCAGCCGCTGAGGGAGGAGCCCCACCGGCACCCGCGCCTGGCCGGCCAACCGGTGCAGCAGGGTCGTCTTGCCGGAGCCGTTCGGGCCGACGAGGCCGATCCGGTCCGGCCCGCTGATCGGCAGGCTCAGCCCGTCGGTGGCCTCCAGCACGACCCGGCCGCGCGGCACCTCGGTGCCCGGCAGGTCGATCCGGATCTCCCGGTCCTCCCGCAGCCGCGACTCCGCCGCGTCGAGCCGGTCGCGGGCCTTGTCGACCCGGTCGTCCTGCACCCGCCGGTGCCGGGCGGCCGACTCCTCGGCCTGCTGCTTCTTGGCGTTGATCGCCGCCTTGCCCAGCCCGGTGGTGCGCTCGGCCTTCTTCGCGACCTTCTTGCGGGTGGCGAGCATCCGGTCGGCCTCGACCCGCTCGTTGCGCTGCTTGCGCAGGTCCGAGCGGGCGCTGGTCACGGCCTGGAGCGCGGCCTCCTGCTCGGCCTCGACCTGGGCGGCGTACGACGAGTAGCCGCCGCCGTACCAGCGCACGGACCCGTCGCGCAGGTCGCCGATCCGGTCCATCCGCTCGAGCAGCTCGCGGTCGTGGCTGACGACCAGCAGCGAGCGGCTCCAGCCCTCCACCACGTCGTACAGCCGGGCGCGGGCGTCCGCGTCGAGGTTGTTCGTCGGCTCGTCGAGCAGCAGCACGTCCGGGCGGCGGAGCAGCAGGCGGGCGAGCCCGAGCTGGGTGGCCTCGCCGCCGGAGACCTCGCCGAGGCGCCGGTCGAGCACGTCCGCGGGCAGACCGAGGCGGCCGAGCTCGGCGACGGCGCGCTCCTCCACGTCCCAGTCGTCCCCGATCCTGTCGAAATGTGCGGGGTCGACGTCGCCGGACTCGACGGCCCGGATCGCGCGGCGGATCGCGCCGACCCCGAGGAAGTCGTCGACGGGCTGGTGCACATCGAGGGTCAGGTCCTGGGGCAGGTACGCGACGTCCCCGGCGACGCTGACGTGCCCGGCGGTCGGCCGCAGCACGCCCGCGATCACCCGCAGCAGCGTCGACTTGCCGGCGCCGTTCACGCCCACGAGGCCGGAGCGGCCGGGGCCGACGAGCAGGTCGAGATCGCGCAGCGCGGGGGTGCCGTCGGGCCAGGCGAAGGTGAGGCCGGAGGCGGAGACGACCGCGGTGGTCGAGGACATGGGGGGCTCCTGAGAGATCGGGAAGGGACGGGGGACGTCTCAGAGCTCCATGGGCAGAAGAGTAGGGCTGCCGCCTCGTGGACGCGAATTCTTATCGCAGACCGGTCGGGTACAGTCGCCGGAAGCACAGCGCCGTGCAGTCACCCGCCCGCACCACGTCGAGGACCGCCGCTGTGAGCATGCCCGTCGTCCTGATCGCCGAAGAGCTCAGCCCGGCCACCGTCGCGGCGCTGGGACCCGAGTTCGAGGTCCGCCACTGCGACGGCGCGGACCGCGACGACCTGCTGCGGTCGATCGTCGACGCCGACGCCGTCCTGGTCCGCTCGGCGACCCGCATCGACGCCGAGGCCCTGGAGACGGCGACCCGGTTGAAGGTCGTGGCTCGCGCCGGCGTCGGGCTCGACAACGTCGACGTGCGCGCCGCCACCCAGGCCGGCGTCATGGTCGTGAACGCACCGACCTCCAACATCGTCTCCGCCGCTGAGCTCGCGGTGGCGCTCATGCTCGCGGCCGCCCGGCACGTCTCGCCCGCGCACGCGGCGCTGAAGAACGGCGAGTGGAAGCGCTCGCGCTACACGGGCGTCGAGCTGTACGAGAAGACCGTCGGCATCGTCGGCCTCGGCCGGATCGGCGTGCTGGTCGCCCAGCGCCTCTCGGCCTTCGGCATGAGGGTGATCGCGTACGACCCCTACGTCCAGGCCGGCCGGGCCGCGCAGATGGGCGTGCGGCTGGTCGACCTCGACACGCTGCTCGCCGAGGCAGACTTCATGTCGGTCCACCTGCCCAAGACCCCCGAGACGATCGGCCTGATCGGCGCCGAGCAGCTGGCCCGGGTGAAGCCGTCGCTGGTGCTCGTGAACGCCGCCCGCGGCGGCATCGTCGACGAGGCCGCGCTCTATGCCGCGCTCAAGGAGGGCCGGGTGGCCGCTGCGGGTCTCGACGTCTTCGCCCAGGAGCCGTGCACGGACAGCCCGCTGTTCGAGCTCGAGAACGTCGTCGCCACCCCGCACCTCGGCGCGTCCACCGACGAGGCCCAGGAGAAGGCCGGCCTCGCCGTGGCCCGCTCCGTCCGCCTGGCGCTGTCCGGCGAGCTGGTCCCCGACGCGGTCAACGTCCAGGGCGGCGTGATCGCCGAGGACGTCCGTCCGGGCATCCCGCTCACCGAGAAGCTCGGTCGCGTCTTCACCGGCCTGGCGGGCGAGGTCGCCCAGCAGCTCGACGTCGAGGTCCGCGGCGAGATCACCGAGTACGACGTGAAGGTGCTCGAGCTCGCCGCCCTCAAGGGGGTCTTCACCGACATCGTCGAGGAGCAGGTGTCGTACGTGAACGCCCCGCTGCTCGCGGCCGAGCGCGGCTGCGCCGTACGGCTCGTCGCCGACCCCGAGAGCCCCGACCACCGCAACCTGATCACCATCCGCGGCACGCTCGTCGACGGGTCGCAGGTCTCCGTCAGCGGCACGCTGGTCGGGATCACCCAGAAGGAGCGGCTGGTCGAGGTCAACGGCTTCGACGTCGACATCGAGCCCGCCGAGCACCTCGCGTTCTTCACCTACCAGGACCGTCCCGGCATGGTCGGCACCGTCGGCAACATCCTCGGCGACGCCGGCGTCAACATCGGTGGCATGCAGGTCTCCCGGATCGAGCCGGGCGGCGACGCCCTGGTGGCGCTGTCGGTCGACACCGCCATCCCGCACGAGGCGCTGGCCGAGATCCAGCACGCGATCGACGCCGCCTCGGTGCGGGCGGTCAACCTCGTCTGACCGGGTTCGGCCGGCCCTCCTCAGTCGACCGCCTGGATCTGCACGTCGACCTCGCCGCCGACCGTGGCGTGCTGGACGAACCGGTCGGCCGCGGGGTGCAGGCCGGAGAACGACAGCCGGGTCAGGACCTGGTCGTTGCGCGGCATCCGGGCGAAGAACGCCAGCATCCGGTCGACGGTCGCACCGGACGGCGCCTCGGCGTACACGTCGTCACCGCCGCTGACGACCAGGTCGCCGTACCGGCCCACGGCGTCCGCGGGGATGTCGAGCGTGAGCCACTGGTACCGCGTCCCCAGCGCTGCCGACCTCATGACCACGCGGAGCCGCTGCGTCGTGCCGGCCACGAGCTGGAGCGGTCGGTGCGTCCGCACCGGCCGCCAGTCGCCGGCCACCCGCGCCTCGAGCCCGGAGATCCGCAGGTGCCGGTAGACCGGGTTCGTCCGCGACGTCGTGGTCACGCGGGTGACCGTCACGTCCTCGGTCTCGTTGTTCATCAGCTGGTTGAGCTGGTCGTGCAGCTCCCACGGCCACGTGTAACCGATGTCGGTCGCGCTGGCGTAGTGGTCCGTGCGCGTGGCGGTGAACGGGGTGCCGTCCGCGCGCTCGCCGTGCACCGTCCAGGTCACCAGGTCGGTGCCGGGCGCGCCGTACCAGGCGTTCATGTTCACGCCCAGGGCCCGGTCCTCGACGGAGATGGCGCTGAACGCGACGTACATCGGGGCGAACGGGCGCAGGCTGATGTACGTCGTGCCGGTCGCCCTCCCACCACCGGCGAGCCGTGAGGTCGAGTCGACCTCGGTCGCCGGGGGCGCGGGGCCGAGGTACCCGTGCAGTCCGGGCAGCAGGTTGTCCGGCAGCGACCCGACCGGGCCGGTGATGTTGGCGAGCTTGTACGGCTGCCCCAGCGGGTCCGGCTGGACGTAGAGGGCGTCCGCGCCGTGCAGGGTCAGGTCACCCCGGGGAATGTCCATGATCGGGTGCCCGAAGGCGAGCACCTCGTCGCCGCACACCTCGGTGGCGGTCCCGACCGCGGCGGCGCTCAGGGAGCCGTACGCGATCGACGCGGCGAGGTTGCCGCCCGGCACGATCGCCGTGGGTGACGGCTCGATCGGCACGGCCGGTGCGCTGTAGGGGTGCACGCCGTCCGGGCCGGCGCGCCGCGTCAGCTGGTCGATCCGGTGGCTGGTGAGGCCGGAGATGGCCATCGGCAGGGTCATCGCCTCCATGCCCGCCCTCGCCGCGGCGGACGTCGAGCCGTTCGCGACGACGGCGTGGCGCATCGCCGGCGACAGCGTGAGGCGCGTGGGCACGGACCGGGCGGCCGCGCTCGTGCCGGCGTCGAGCATCGTCTGCATCTCGGCGGCCGGCGTGACGCCGACGATGTCGGAGCCGCCGTAGGACAGGGACCAGGAGACCGCGCCGACCAGGGTGTCGTCGGCGGCGTACACCGGCGAGCCCGACATGCCCTGCCACACACCGCCGGCGTCGGTGATCGCGGGGGAGTCGAGCGACACGATGACGAGGTCGACGCCGGGGACGATCCCGTCGTGCTGGATGCCGATCAACTCACCCGTGAAGCCCTCCGGGGTGGTGCCCTGGCTCACGGTCAGCCCGTGCACGGGGGCGCCGCGCGCGAGCGTCGTGAGGTCGGTGGCGACGGGGCACGACGGGGCCGGGGCGTCCGGGGCTGCCGCGCTCGGAGCCGTGGCCGAGGCGCTCACGCCGGCGACCAGGGCCGCGGCGGCGACGAGGGCGAGGGTGCGTGCGGGCAGGTGACCGCTCATGACTTCCTCCGTGGCGGGCCGGCCCGGGAAGTGCCGGCCGTGCGTCCACCTCCACGGTGCTTCGGGACCGTCGCCGTCGGCAGAGGCGCAGGACCCGGGGGTCCCGGGGCCCGGGTCCCGGCCGATTCGGGCACGGAGACCGGGAGACGGGGCTAGCGTCCTCCCGTGCTCACCCGTGCCCGGTCCGGCGCCACGTCCCTGCTCGGTATCGGGCTCGCGGTATCCGTCGCGCTCGCCGGGTCGTTCGGGCCGCCGGCTGCGACGGCCGGCGAGCGGCTGCCGACCGGTGAGCGAGCGCCGGCGGGCGAGGTGCGGTACCACGACCGGGTGCGCGCGTTGATGCGGCACATGACGCTGGAGCAGAAGGTCGGCCAGCTGTTCGTCATCGAGGTGGCGGGCCGTGACGCGTTCGAGCCGAGCGACGCCGCGAAGGCGGTCAACCAGAGGCTGTACGGCGTCGACACGCCTGCGCAGGTGATCGCGAAGTACCAGCCCGGCGGCGTCATCTACTTCACCGTCCGCAACACCGACGACAACATCGGTGACCCGGCTCAGGTGGCGACGCTCTCCAACGGACTGCAGATGGCTGCGCTCTCGCAGCCGCTGGGGATCCCGCTGCAGATCTCGGTCGACCAGGAGGGCGGCTCGCTCGTGGCGCGCTTCGGTGCGCCCGCGACGCAGATGCCGGGCAACATGGCGCTCGGCGCGGGCCGGTCGCCGGCCGACGCGCGTCGCTCGGCGAGGGTCATCGGCTCCGAGCTGGCCGCGGTCGGCGTCACCCAGGACTACGCACCCGTCTCGGACGTCAACGTCAACCCGAACAACCCGGTCATCGGGATCCGCTCGATCGGCGGCGACCCCGGGCTGGTGGCCGGGCTCGCCGTGGCACAGATCAAGGGCTTCCACCGGGGCGGCGTGTCCGCGGTCGCCAAGCACTTCCCGGGCCACGGTGACACCGGCGTCGACAGCCACTTCGGGCTGCCCGAGGTGACGCACACGCTGGACCAGATCCGCCGGATCGACCTGCCGCCGTTCGAGGCCGACATCGCGGCCGGCGTCGACACGATCATGACCGCGCACGTCGTGATGCCGGCGATCGACCCGGGGGTCCCGGCGACGATGTCGCACAAGATCCTCACCGGCCTGCTGCGCCACGAGCTCGGCTTCAGCGGGCTGATCGTCACCGACGCGCTCGACATGGCGGGCGCCGCTGCGACGTACCCGCCGGACGTCGCGCCCGTGAAGGCCGTGCTCGCCGGCGCCGACCAGCTCCTGGTGCCGGCGCAGATGGACACGGCGTACGACGCGGTGCTGGCCGCCGTCCGCAGCGGCGTGATCAGCAGGCACCGGCTCAACGAGTCGGTGTCCCGGATCCTGCTGCACAAGTACCGTCGCGGCCTGTTCCGCGACCGGTTCGTCGATGCCGCGGCGGCGCCGAAGGTCATGGGCGCGCCGAGGCACCTCGCGATCGCGCAGGCGATCACCGACCGCACCACGACGCTGGTGAAGAACGACGCCGGCCTGCTGCCGCTGACGGCGGGTCCCCGGGACGTCCTCGTGGCCGGATGGGGCGCGACGACGACGCAGCTGCTGGCGACGGCACTCGAGGCGCGCGGCGCCGGTGCTGCGGTCCTGGAGTCCGGCACGACGCCCTCGGTCGCCCAGGTCGACGCTGCCGTGGCTGCCGCGCGGGACGCCGACCTGGTCGTGGTCACGACCAACAACGCCTACAACGTCGACGCCGCCACCGGCCTCCCGACCGCGGCCGCCGCGGCCCAGACCACGCTGGTCGAGGCGCTCCTTGCGACCGGGACGCCGGTCGTGGTCGCGGCGATGCGGAACCCGTACGACGTCGCGTCCTTCCCCTCGGCACCGACGGTGCTCGACACCTACGGCTACACGCCCGAACAGGTCGAGGCGCTCGTGCGCACCCTCTTCGGCGAGGTCGATCCCGCCGGCCGGCTCCCCGTCTCCATCCCGGGCCCGCACGGCACCGGCGAGCTGTTCGAGCTCGGCCACGGCCTGGGCTACTGACGACCCGGTGGTCGGG